>NZ_DASWXC010000070.1:0-69982 GCF_036405735.1 Nocardioides sp. | reverse complement strand
TGGCCTCCGAGCTGGAGCGGCGCGGCGTGGTGGCCGCGGACCTGCTGCACCGGATCGGCGTGCCCACCGAGGCGCTGCCGGACGGCACGGTCGCCGCGGCCGACTGGCTGATGTCGGGGCGTCGGGCCGACGAGGTGGCCGCCGCGCTCCGCGACGCCGTGGCCGAGCACGACGCGGCCCATCCCCTCGACTGTGGAGTGCCGCCGGCGGCGCTGGCCGCGCGGCTCGGCCTGCCGGTCCCGGAGCTGGTGGTCGCCGGCCTGCGCCCGCCCCTGCGGCTGCACGAGGGTCGGGTCGTGGCCGGCGAGGCACGGCCGTCGCTGCCCCCGCACATCGAGCGGGCGGTGCAGGCGATCGAGCGGGACCTCGCCGAGGCGCCGTACGCCGCCCCGACCGCCGACCGGCTGGCCGAGCTGGGGCTGGACGACCGGTCGTGCGCGGCGGCAGCCAAGGCCGGCCAGCTGCTGCGGGTGGCCCCGGGGATCGTGCTGCTGCCGGGCGCCGACCGGCAGGCGGCCGAGTGGCTGGCGGACCTGCCGCAGCCGTTCACGACGAGCGAGGCCCGACAGCGGCTCGGCACCAGCCGACGCGTCGTACTCCCCCTGCTCGACCACCTCGACCGCGCCCGGCTGACCCGGCGCCTGCCGGACGACCGGCGTCAGGTCGTGGGCTGAGGGTCAGCCCTCGGCGAGCCCCATCTCCTCGCCGGAGCCGGCCTCCGCGGCCAGCCCCTCGCCGTCGGCCTCGGCATCGAGCTTCTCCTGCACCTCGGCGATCTCCTCGCGCTGGGCGTCGGGGTCGGGCTTCTCGGGGCTGGTGTCGCCTGTCTGGCTCATGGCGTCCTCTCTCGGCGTCGGATCGGGACGTGCGCCGGGCGCACCTCATGGCGGTACCCACCGCTGGCCAGCGCCCTCCCCCGCGCGTACGCCGGAGCCGGTGGCCTAGCGTGGAGCCGTGACCGACCTCAACGCCGGCGACTCGCTGGTCCCCGCCCAGCTCAGCCCCTGCGTCGGCGGACTCCTCCGCACCTGGACCGAGAAGGGCACCCAGCTGTGGTCGGTGCCGGACGAGGCGCTGCTCGTGGCGGCCCAGGGCACCGGCGTGCTCGCTCGCGCCGAGCGCGGCGAGAACCGCTTCCGCGAGGTGGCGCTGCTCGACGACGAGAACGCGATGCTCCTGCTCGAGCCGCGCTTCCCCGACCGGGCGGCCGGTGAGGAGTTCTCCTTCGAGCCGCAGTTCGTCCGGCTCGCCCCGGCCGGCGAGGTGCGCAACGACGCGCCGCAGGAGTTCGCCCGCGCGATTAACCAGGCGGTGCGCCACGTGGCGTCGACGTTCGAGTACCTCGTCATCGAGGTCGGCGGCTGGGACGCCCCCATGGAGCCGTACGCCTTCTTCGCCCTCCACGTCGACGACCAGGACCGGCAGCTCTCCACCATCGAGGTCTCTCCTGTGCCGCAAGGCAGCAAGCTCTGGGAGCCCCACGCTCGGCCGGGGTCTTCCGATGCCTCGATCAGCGCTCCCGTCTCCGAGGAGGCCATCGACATGGCGGCCTACTACCTCGCCGAAGGTGTCGTCGGGCAGGAACTGTTCCCCTGGGATGTCGCCTTCACGTTCGGGGTGCGGGAGCAGTAGAGGGGGCCGCGTGGCGCGTGCACCAGCGCAGCGCTGTGAGTGCTGCCGAGCGACGCGCCCTGCTGAGGCCGCGCTGGAACGGCACGGTGTCGGACATTGCCGCCAGAGTGCCCGTGTGTGCGTCTCGTCGTCTGAAACTGCTGCGAGCGGTTCGACCACAAGTACCCCCACCTCCGCGCTCTCAACTTCGATGTCGCGGTCGTCAGTGAGGCCGGACCATTCGGCCCACCACTAGACTAGACCCGCGAGCTCACCGCGGTCATAGAGCTCGCGGGCGAGAAACCCGGGCATACCAAGCACCTCGCCGTGCTCGCCCAACACCCGTGGCGCGTCGCGCCGCTACCGCGCCCTGCGGAAGCCGCGGCTGCTGCCGGCGCAGGCGGGTGGACCGATTGGCTTCGTCGTGCTCGCCGTGTGGGCGTCAGGAGCCGAATGGGCCGAGACTGCCGTCCTGCGCCTCTCAGACCGCGCGCGTCGTCGCCGAGGTGCCCCCAACGACGGATGGCTCCATAGTCATAGCGGGCGACGTAACGCCCCGATTGAGCACGCTTGTGCGGGCACACAAGAATCGAATGCGGCCATGCTCGCTACGCTAGGACTGGTCAGTGCGTACGCCGATGCACGGGGCGACCACAACGCCTTGGACGACCCACCCTCTACCACCAGTGGAAGCGCGAGCGCAGATTCCATATTGCCCACGCCTTCATCCCCGCAGCGTGGGCGGAGGGTGCGACCGTCCAGTTGGGCAACTACGACGAGTGGATGGCCACCGGTCATTCCGACCATGCGACAGCTAGCCGCCGATCTCCACCACCCTGTCTCCCGAGTCTAAAGGTGCCGATCCCACTTGCGCGGGGCTCCCGAACGGCATGGAGGAACGGGTCACCATTCGAAGCCGGTCTTCGAAAGCTGCTCTCCACCCCACTGCATCGCTGGCGCGTAGAGATTGCTGGCGGGGTCGATCATGTGCCGAGCATTTGCAAGGCCGCTGTCATCCATGCGGTCGTGTTCGCCTTTGATGACCGCCTCCGCGAGTGCTCTTGCCTGGCCCAGCGGCAACGAGTCAACCCCTCCGACGACACTCAAGTCGTTCAAACCACCGTGATCGGCGGTCAGTTGCTTGAAGTCGTCGGTGATCCCGACGTAGGCGACAGTGCCGTCAGGCGTCCGGCCCACGTACGCGACGTACTCGTTCTTCCCGCCCTCCAGGGTCTCGCCGAGCTTGTCCAAGTCATCGCCGAACAGCTCGTCAAGCAGCCTGTCCTGGTCGAAGGCGGACCAGCCCCGACTCGCGACGGCGTCCCAGGCCATCGAAGCGGCCACCCCAGCGGCCTTGGCCGCGCCAATCGCCTTCGCCGCTGCCTTCACCTTTCCGCCGCCGGAAAGTTTGTCCGCTCCGTCGAGCGTGAACTTCAGCGCCCCGAGTGCGGCGTTGAGCGCGGCGCGCCAACCGCGCTGGTCGTACGCCATAGGGGATGACCCGCGCTCCCTCTCCTCCTTGTCGGAGTAGGCGTCGCCGTCCGCGTTGTCCACGAGCGGGTCGGAGCCGAAGTCGAGCTCGTCTTCATCGAGCAGTTCGTCGCCGTCGCTGTCGTCAGACTGCGGGTCTGTCCCCAGGAAGTACTCGTCGCCATCGGTGACTCGATCCCCGTCGGAGTCCTTCAACCCGGGATCCGAGACGCCGCGGTACACCGGGCGCGTCTCGGTTGCCGATATCAGCGCGCCTGCCTCTTCGCCATCGGTCAGGCCATCCTTGTCGCTGTCGGCCGCTTTGGGGTTAGTGACAAACGTGTCACCAGCCTCTGTCGTCACGCCGGACACCTCGACCGCGTCAGGAAGCCCATCCCCGTCGGCATCTGTCTTTGGGTTGTCGACTTGGGCGACCCAGTCGTAGGCGGCGTCGAGACCGTCGGTGCCCATCGCAGCACCAACCGCGACCAGCGCCACTACGACGACTCCGGCTAGGGCGACGGGCCGCCTGAGCCGGCGCGACCCCGTTTCGTTGGGCGAAAGATCATCGTGGGATCGACGGGTCACGGCAGGACATTAAGGCGCCGGACAGACACAGCGGAGCGTTACGCGAAAGTTTGGCACGACCCGCAGTTGGCGCAGGTGGAGCATCGCCGTCAGACCACCCCGAGCCGCTTCGCGACCTCCGGGCCGCCGACTACTGTGGCCACCTCCGGATCGCCAACGATCACGAGTGCGTCGGTCGCACGTGACATGCCGATGTACAGCCTCTCCCGCGCGCAGTCGCGGGTGCCGTCCTGGTTGAGGCCCAGCACGGAGGCCGTTGCATCCGAGGACGCGGCCGTAGAGGGCCTCGGCGACCTCGAAATACGTCGCCCAGTAGCCCCGCTGCCCGTCCTGCTCCTGCTGCCTCTCCTGCGTGTAGTGCCGCGAGCCAGAAGTGATCAGGGCGACCCGGCCGGACTGCCAGCTTTCGTCGTCGAGCAGCCGCACCACCTCGTCGTCGGCGACCTCGATCGCATCGTCGACGCCGCATGGCATGAACCTCAGCCCCGGGCACGACCCGCCGCGCGTGCATCCGCCACCGCGCGAGTGGCGCGAACGCCTCGAGGATTCCCGGCGTCGTCCGTGAGCCTGAGGTTCGCAATGAGTACGTCATCAACGCGACTTCCAGCATTCGCGTCACTTATGTCGGCGCTCCGCTTTACGTTTCTGGCGCACTGTTCGGCTATCCCGCAGGAGCGCTCATGACGGGCTACACGGTTATCGACTTCGAGACCACTGGATTCTCGCCACAGAAGCATGATCGCGTCGTGGAGGTCGGCGTCGTCTACGTCGATCCCGACGGCACGGTCGGAGAACGCTGGGGCACGCTCATCAACCCGGGACGCGACATGGGCGCCACGCACGTCCACGGGATTCGCGCCAGCGACGTCCACCGCGCGCCGACATTCGCCCAGATCATTCCTCACTTGCTGCGGGCGCTCTCAGGGCGGACCGTCGTGGCTCACAACGCCCGCTTCGATGTCACCTTCCTCGAGCACGAGTTCCATCGCGCAGGCGTTCCGGTCGCCGCCGGCATCCCGGCCGTGTGCACGATGGAGTGGTCACGGCACTTCGTTCGCGGGGCTTCCCGCAAGCTCGGCGACTGCTGCCGTGCCGTGGGCATCGTTCACGGCCAGGCGCACTCTGCCTTGGGGGACGCGGTCGCCACGGCAGAGCTGCTCGCCTACTACCTGCGAGCGGCTGGGCCACGACCGCCGTGGGGAAGCGTCCTGCTCGCTGCGGCACGACACGCTTGGCCGCCGTACGGGCAGCTGGCGCCAATCCCGATGGCCGACCGACCTCCGACGGACGCGAAGCAGGACGCGTGGCTCGACCGCATCACATCAACAATGCCACGTATCGAGGACACCGCCATCGAGGCGTACGTCGACGTCCTGGAGCGCGCACTCCTCGACGGACACCTGTCCGAACACGAGAAGGACGATCTTGTCGGCGTGGCAGCGCAGTTCGGCCTGGCTCGGGAGCAGCTGGATAAGGTGCATCGGGTGTACCTGACCGCGTTGGCCGGAGCCGCATGGGCGGATGGCGTGCTCTCGGACGCCGAGTTGTTGCAGCTCAGCCAGGTGTCGGCCGCGCTCTCCATCCCGGTCCAGGAAGCGCAGCACATCGTGCGCGAGGCGAAGGAGGCCGCAGCGCCATTCGAGCTCCCGGCGCTTCACCTGGAGGCCGGCGATCGCGTGGTGTTCACCGGCGAGCTCTCAACCTCGCGTGACGCGTGGGTCGAACGCATCGCCGCGCTCGGACTCGAGCACGGCACGGTCACCAAGTCGACGCGCGTGGTCGTCGCCTCCGATCCCGACTCGCTGAGCGGCAAAGCAGCCAAGGCGCGGAGCTACGGCATACCGATCGTCACAGAACATGCGTTTGAGGCTGCCGTCGAGGCCATGGAGCATCGACTCGCGGCGCGTCGTGCCGCGCTCGCGTAGAGACGACCTTTGCCCATTCGCCCCAACCGTCTCGGCCCTCTCCTTTACCGTCTGATGTTCCCCGTCGCGAACGCTGTCCGACTTGGCGTTCCCACCCGAAGCCCAAGGAGCCTTGGTGACAGTCTCGATCTCGTTCTCGGCCCTTGAGGCAATCAGCTACGCCCTCGCACACAATCAACGAAACGTCGTCACCGACGTCGCACTCACGACCTCTGAGGACCACCGCGGCGCCGAGTTGAAGATCGAGATCTGCGACGACGAAGGTCCGGTTTCGCATGCGTACTCGCGCGTCGTCGACCTCGCGGCCGAGCAGGTCGTCAACATTCCTGAACCAGCGGTTCGACTCGACCCAGCCGCGCTTCTGCAGAACAAGGAACGCCGCCCTGGCTGGGTGATCGTCTCCGTCATCGTCGACGGCCAGCCGATCGCGCAAGCGCGAAAGGACGTGTTGATCCTCGCTGGCAACCAGTGGCAGTCCCGTCCCTCCGGGCTGGCCATGGAGATGCTGGCGGCTTACGTCATGCCGAATGACCCCGCCATCTCGTCCCTGCTGGGCGAAGCCACGGTTCACTTGGAGCGGCAGACCGGGCGCTCAGCACTCGACGGCTACCAGAGCGGTGACTCTGACCGGATCGACGCGATCGTCGGCTCCATCTGGGAGGCGGCGCGGGCGCGCTCGGTGCGGTACGCCGAACCGCCCGCCAGCTGGGCGGACCAGGGGCAGAAGATCCGGACACCGGCAGAGGTGCTGGAAGGTGGGCTGGGCACCTGCCTCGACACATCGGTCACGCTCGCCGCGGCTCTCGAGCAAGCCGGAGTCCGCCCCCTGCTGTGGGTCATCAGGGGCCACGCGTTCATCGGATACTGGCGCGTCGAAGGCTCGCTCGACGCGGTCATGTACGCGGACGCGGACGACCTCTTGAATCTTCTCGATGTCGGCGTGATCCGCCTCGTGGAGACGACGATGATCACCGACGACCACGACAACGCCCGGTTCCCGGACACGCACGGCGCCGCCGCGAAACACATCGCGGACCCGACGGTGGTCCAAGCCGTCGTCGACGTCGTTCAAGCCCGCCAGAGCGGCATCCTCCCCCTCCCGTCACGACGGATTCTGAACGACGGGACCGTCCAGATCGTCGAGTATCAGCCTGCCAGCGCTGCGGACCGCAAGCTCGTGATCGAGTACGTCGGCGACCGCCCGTCTGCCGCGGCGGTCGACGATGCACCAACGCGGATCCAGCAGTGGAAGAACTCGCTCCTCGACCTCAGCCTGCGCAACCGGCTGATCAACTACACGGATACTGCCGGCGTCCGGCTGCGCGTGCCCGAGAGCATGATCGGACAAGTCGAAGACCTGATCAGCGCGCAGAAGCCGATCACCTTGCGTCCGGTCGACCAGATCGACGAGATCGACCGAAGCCGAGGCATCGCGGATGCAACCACCTTGCCCGAGGAGCGGATCCGCCAGCTGGTCATCGACAAGCAGTGTCTCTTCACGAACGTGACCGATGCCGCGTACCTGACACGAATGCGCGGCATCGCCTACAAGGCCCGCACACTCGAAGAGGAGACCGGAGCCAACAACCTCTACCTGGCGCTCGGATCCCTCACTTGGTCGCTCGACGGGCGCCAGCTTCGGTCGCCGCTGATACTCATCCCGGTGCGCTTGACGGCGCTCTCGCGAGGTTCGGCGTACCGGATCGCGATCGACGAGAGCGGTGGCAGCACCCCGAACTTCTGTTTGTTGGAGAAGCTGCGCACCACCTTCGGGCTTCAGATCCCGGGTCTGGCGAACCCCGTCGAAGACAACTCGGGGATCGACATCCCAGCCGCGCTCGAAGCGACGCGACTCGCGATCGCCGAGCAGGGCCTCCCGATGCGGGTCCAGGAGACTGCCGACCTGTCGATCCTGCAGTTCGCCAAGTTCCGCCTCTGGAAAGACTTGGACGAGAACTGGCGGGCGCTGATGGCCAACTCCCTGGTCAAACACCTGGTTGAAACGCCTGTCGAGCCGTACGAAGACCCGACGCCGGCCCCGCAGTCAGTGGACCTGGATGCCCTCGACGCCGTCAGTCCCGTGGCAGCGGACGCATCGCAGCTGGAGGCGGTCGCGGAAGCAGTCGCCGGTCGGACGTTCGTGCTCGAGGGCCCGCCAGGCACCGGAAAGTCCCAGACGATCACCAACCTGCTCACTCGCGCTGTCGCCGAGGGCAAACGAGTCCTCTTCGTCGCGGAGAAGCGCGCAGCGCTCGACGTTGTGTCGTCCCGGTTGGACGCCGTCGGCATGGGCATATTCTCACTGGATCTCCACGACAAGGCCTCCAAGCCTGCTGTTGTCAGGGCCCAGATCAAGCAAGCGCTCGACCACGCGGTCGCACTCGATGAACAGGGACTCGCATCCAACGAGGAGGACCTCCGCTCCAGCCGCCGGGTCCTCGCGCGATATGCCGACCGACTCCACGAAAAGAACCCCGTGGGGTTGTCCTTCTACTCAGCGCGTACCCAGTTGCTGACTCTGGGCGAGGATCGGCCGCGGCTCGACGTGCCGGCGTCGGTGCTCGCCGATCCGGCGCTCTACCGCCAACTGGCGGAGACGCTGCGTCACCTCCCAGATGCCGCCGACCTCGCGCGGCCCGCAGCCAACCACCCATGGAGATTCGTCGGTCTCACGTCGGTCGAGCCCCTTCAGGTCAGCGCCATCCGTGACGCCGGACAGCAGGTCGACCAAGCGCTGGGTCGGCTTCGAGCCACGCCAGCTCTGCGGGACCCGCTTCACGCCGCCGCGACCCTCAGTGACCTAGAGGCGCTCGAACGACTCGCCCGAGGCGCCGCCTCCCTCGGCGCGTTGGACGCGACGCGGACCGACTCATGGCGCTCCGCCCGTGACCGGTTCCTTCAGAACCTGGACGCCTTCACCTCGGCGGCGCACCCCGCCCTCGACGTACTCACCCCGTCGGCGCTGGACCTGCCGATCGACCGCATCCACTCCGACGCCCGGGCTGCGGAGGCCGCGGGACTCTTCAGCCGAGGACGGCGTCGCAAGGCGATCGCCGCAGAGCTTGCTCCGGCGATTCGACCCGGCGCGACCGTGAAGCCGCGGCGGGTCTTGGAGCTCACGACTGCCCTGGCACAGCTTCGCGACGGAGTCTGCGACCTGATCAGTCGGGGAACCGCGATCGAGGGCATCGAGCTTCCCGAGGACTGGAACCCGTTCGAACCGGCGGCGAAGGCGACCCTGCTCGCGCAGTTCGATTGGCTGCAGACGGCAGGCACCGCTGTTGACCCCGCCACAGCCAGGCCGTTCACGGCCGCGCTCCGAACCTGGCTCACCCAAGGTGGGTCCGTGCCGGCCGAGACCGTTGACGCACTTCGGTCCCTGGTCGAGTCGTTCGGCACGGTCTCGACGTCGACGGCCGCGGATCCCGAGGAAGTACGCCGTTGGTCGGGCGCCATGGGGCTCGTGGCGCGCTGGGAACAGTCGTCGGCGCGCCGGCAGCTCGATGACATCGAGTTGCTGTCTCTCAGGCGGTGGGTGGCGTTCAACGCAGCCCTGGAGCCTCTTCGCACCGCCGGGATGCATGGCGCCGCGACCGCCCTGGCGGACGGCGAGATCGACGCCGACGACGCTGTCCAGTCCTTCGAGCGTGGAGTGGCCGCGGCCTCCCTTCAGGAGCGGCGCACGGCCGTCGGCATGGACGGCTTCGACGCGCTGGCTCATGACAAGACCGTCGCGCGGTTCACCTCTTCACTCGCGCTCGCGCGCGGGTTGATGACGAGCGTGGTGCCGAGCCGCGTGCTCTCGGCCCGTCCCTTCCAGGCGGCAAGCGGCCGCGGCCGGGTGGGAGAGCTCCAGAGAGAGCTCGGCAGGCAGCGCGGGGGCCTCGGCGTACGCAAGCTCATGCAGAACTACGGCGACCTGATCGTGCAACTCATGCCATGTGTGCTCGTCAGCCCCGACTCGGTCGCCCGCTTCTTCCCGGTTGGCGCGCAGACCTTTGACCTGGTTGTCTTCGACGAGGCCTCGCAGATCCGCGTCGCAGACGCGATCGGTGCGATGGGCAGGGCCCGCTCGGTGGTCGTCGTGGGTGACAGCAAGCAGATGCCACCCACGGCGTTCGCGGAGTCCTCGTCCGACCGCGATGACGATGACGAGGCTCAGGCGTACGTCGTCGACGACGCGGAAAGCATCCTCAAGGAGGCCGTCGATGCGCGCGTGCCGCAGAGGTGGCTGACCTGGCACTACCGCAGCCAGGACGAGTCGCTGATCGCGTTCAGCAACGTGCATTACTACGACTCGAAGCTCTCCTCCTTCCCCGCGCCCGTGAAGGCGTCCGCCGACCGCCTCGCCTCCGGGCGTGGCATCAGCCTGGTCCGCGTCGACGGCACCTTCCAACGCCACGCCAAGGGCAAGCTCCTTCGCACCAATCCAGTCGAGGCGGATGCCATCGTCGCGGATGTCGCACGCCGCTTCGACGCCTCTCCGGACGTTGCCCCGTCGTTGGGGGTCGTGACCTTCAACCAGCAACAGCGGACCTACATCGAAGGCCTCATCCGCGACCACGCCAACGACCGCCTCGCTGAGGCGCTCGACGGCCCCAACGGTGAGGGACTGTTCATCAAGAACCTCGAGAATGTGCAGGGCGACGAGCGCGACGTGATCCTGTTCTCGACGGCCTTCTCGGTGAACGACAAGGGTGTCCTACCGCTCAACTTCGGACCTCTGACGCGCGCCGGCGGCGAGCGCCGTCTCAACGTCGCCGTGACCCGCGCCCGCCGCCAGGTCGTCATCTTCAGCTCATTCGAGCCTGAGCAGATTCGCGTCGAGCAGACTCAGTCTCTTGGCATCGCCCACTTGCGCACCTACATGGAGGTCGCCGCGCGGGGCGCGTCCGTTCTGGAGTCGTCGGGCCGGATCTCCGCGCTGCCGGACCGCCACCGGGACCAGATCGCCGAACGGCTCCGCGCCGCCGGCCTGATCGTCGCGACCGACGTGGGCCTCTCGGACTTCCGTGTTGACATCGCGTTGTTCAAGGACGAGGACCCGGAGCAACCGGCCGTCGCGGTTCTCCTTGACGGCCCGAGCTGGGCGCGCCGCCGAACCGTTGGTGATCGTGACGGGCTGCCGGTTGACGTGCTCGCCAAGCTGATGCACTGGCCGGCCGTCGAGCGCATTTGGATGCCAACCTGGCTGGCTGATCCCGAGGGAGTCGTCGCGCGCCTCCTCGAAGTCACCAAGAACGCGAGGATCGCGGAGCCACCAGCACGGCCGGTCGCACTGAGCGCGTCCGTGTCACCGAACGTCCCTTCTCCCAGCCGCGCCTCGGCAGTTGCAGCACCGGTCAGTGCTCCTGCGCTGACGGTTGATGTGCCGATCCGATCCGTCAGTGTGCTGCCTGCCGCGCCGACGACGCTCCCCGGCGAGACGTCGTTCTCCGCCTTCACGGCCCGTCCGGTTGGTGGCCGCTGGGTGCTTGACGGGCTGCCCGGTCGCACCGAGGCGGACGCGGTCCGGCATGTCATCCGGGAGGTGGTCGAGACCGAAGGACCGGTCCACTTCGAGCGCCTCGCACGTCAGGTCGCGGCGTGTTTCGAGCTGACGAAGCTGACCCAGAATCGGATCGACTCGATCGTGCGCCAGATTCCCGCCGAACTACAGAAGGACCAGGAGCCTTTCGCCTGGCCACCGGACAAGGCCCCCCGGGAGTGGAAGGGTTTCAGGACCGAGGAGGAGCCGGTCCGTCCCCTCGAGCACCTCTCACTCCACGAGCTGAGCAACGCCATGGTCGCCCTGTGTCGGGACGCAGCGGGAATGTCCGGGGCAGAGCTCGCCTCCGAGACGCTCGCGTTGTTCGGCTGGAAGCGGCGGACCGCGGCTGCCCTCGCTCGCCTCGATGCGGCGCTCGAGTTTGCCGTCCGCGAGGGCGAGCTCCGGCTCAGCGGTGATGGACAGCGCTACGAGGTGAGCGGTCCCAGCGTCTCGGGCTCGTCGGTCTGAGCGGGAATCTCTGCAAAGTGTCGGATCGGCAAAGCATGATCGGATATGTGAACGGCGAGGAGCTTCGCAAGCGGGTGGGTAGGCATGCGCGACCTGAGGTGAGAACCCTCGTGCGCCGCGTGGCGGAGAACCGACTCCAACCTGACTCTTCACCAGAGGTGCTCACGTTGCAGCTCTTTGCGTTGTCCTGGGGAGCGCCACTCGGCGATGCGCGCGACTGGGCGGCCTCGCCTGGGACCGCAGCAACATGGCCCGAGGACGCCCTGCGGCTCGAGATTCGAAAGGGCGGCGGCATCAGGTCGCTTCTCGCATTCGTGGACGAGATTGAAGACTGCGTTGCGGCCGTGCTGCTGGGGACGCCGAAGGATCGGCAACCGACACCGAGTACGCCGAGTGCGAAGCGCAAGAAGCCAGCAACCCGCCGTTCGACTCCGGCGACGGGTGGGGCGGGAGGAGCGACCACGGTTGCCCGCCGCAAAGACGAGGCGACACGTTCCGGTCTGCCGTCGCGCCGTGGCGTTGCGAAGTCCGGCCCCGACACCCCCAAGCAGGACGACCAAGCAGCACGCCGACGTTCGCAAGGCTCGAAGACGGTGAAGGCCGCGAAGGCGGTGAAGGTCCGACGCCGGAAGGTCGCCCCGGCGTGGACACCCCACCTCACGCCCGGCCAACGGATCGACGCACTCAAGAAGCCGATCACGAACGTCGGGCCCCTTAAGCCGTGGGTTCCGCTAGCCAGCCGGCCGGAGAAGAGCCATCCTGATCGTCCCGCTGGTTACTCGACGACCGACTGGATCAGCAGCAAGAGTTGACGGGCGGAGTCTCGCATGGCGAACTGGTCCCCACTCCGAGCACGCCTGGCGGACGTAGATGAGCAAGTCACGATCGCCTGGGGCGACCTGGACGACCTCGTGGGCGGCCTCCCCCGCTCCGCATACAACCACGTCGCCTTCTGGAAGGGCGACCGCACCGGCTGGCCCGGCTTCACGACGATCGATGTCCACGTGGGCCGATCAGTGACCTTCGTACGCCGCCAACCCAGAGGAACATCGACAGCCGTCCCTCGACCTTCCACGCCGTCGATGAACGCCTCGAGTCCGGACGTCGTCCTTGTCGGTTGCGTCAGGAAGAAGCTGCCCCACCCGGCACCTGCGAAGGACCTCTACGACTCGCCGCTGTTCGCCAAGGAGCGCACGTACGCCGAGGCCACGGACGCGCCGTGGTTCATCCTCTCGGCCGAGCACGGGCTCGTTGACCCATCGTCTGTCATCGAGCCGTATGACCTCCGCCTGTCGAAGACCCCACGCGCCTACCGCCGAGCCTGGGGCAACCGAGTCGTCGAGCTGCTTGTCCAGGCGTTCGGTCCCTTGGCGGGACGGGTCATCGAGGTCCACGCAGGTTCCGCCTACGTCGACGCGATACGCGACCTGCTGGCCGCCCAGGGGGCGGAGGTACGTGAGCCGCTGCAGGGACTCTCGATGGGCCGGCGCCTGGCTTGGTACGGGAAGGACGAGGCTGACAGCGACCCGCCCACGCCTCCGCCGCCCGCGCCTGAGGTCGATGAGCTGGTCACCCTCCTCGGCACTGACCGCTCAGCTCTGACGCCGGCGGAGTTCCTCGCGACCGGCGGAGCAGGTCTGCGGCATCCCGGCCTCTACAGCTGGTGGGTCGACGAGGCTGGCGCTGTCGACCTCAGCGACGGCCTCGGCGAGCCGGTCGAGCCGGGGCTGATCTACGCCGGCCTCGCCGGGGCGACCAGGCGCCGCAGCGGACGGAAGTCCACCAACACGCTGTGGGGACGGATCGAGGGCATGCACCTCGGCGGGCGGCACGAGTTCTCGACCTTCCGGCTCAGCCTCGGGTCCGTGATCGCGAACGCGAGGGGCGACGCTGAAATCGACGAGGGCGCGCTCACGGCCTGGATGCACGACCACCTCCGCCTTAGGACGGTGGTTGTCGAAGACGCTGATGCTCTAGACGCGCTGGAGACCGAAGTGCTCGCGAAGCTCGATCCTCCGCTCAACTTGAACGAGATGCGACTGTCGACGGCTCGGACGCGACTCTCCGCCCTTCGACGCCGGTTCAACCAGAAGAAGCGGGGAAACCGTGGAGACGCCTGACGGTAAAGCGCTCCCTCAATACGCTGAGGACATGCAGCCCGACGTGCCCCCGACCGACGCGGTCGACTTGGCCGTGGCCGGCGACTTTCTCTACCTGCGCGGCGCCGAAGCCACCATCGAGACGTTGCTTCATGAGGTGTTCCCTGACCGGGACGCCGTCGGGAGCCCGTGGACGACATCCAGCATCGTTTCCGGTGCGTCCGCCGGTGTTGTCGGTGTCGCCGCACTTCAGGTTGGCGAACAGTGCTACCGCCTCACGGCGGACAGCATGGCGAAGCTTGAGAAGTTCGGCCCGCAACTGGACGAGTCGGGCGCTCTCCGAGCGTTCGTCCGAGCGGACACCGGTCGATTCGCTGGGCAGCTTAGGTTCAACGAGGTCGCGTTCGCACCCGAGCAGGCGCTCGCACTTCAGTCGGCCGCTGTGTCACTCGCGCTGCGGACGGCGATCGCCGACGTCAAGGCGGCCGTCGAGGTGGTCGAGCGGAAGGTCTCCGACATCCAACGCCATGTTCGGGCTCGGGAGGTCGGAGAGGTCGTCGGGACGTACCGGACGCTCGAACACATCGTGAGCCGAACCCGAGAGCGGGGACACCTTCTCGAGGCCGACTGGGACAGCGTCGCCGACGCCGGCAGGGACCTGGCCCAGGCACTGGAGACGCTCCGAGCGTACGTCGCCCACAGCGTCGCGGATATCTCCCCCGATTCGTCACTCTCCAAGCGAGCGGAGGCAGTCGCAGCCCTGGCAGACCCCAGCGCGGCGCCGGCCGCCTTCCGTCTGATCCTGGTCGCCGAACAGGCGCTGCACCTGTGGGAGTACCTGCGGATCGAGCGCGTGCGTCAGACGGATCGCACCCACGTCGAGTCGGCGATCGAAGACGCGCAGATCTCGCTGAGGAAGCAGTTTGCGCTCGACTCGGATCTCGTGACCCAGACGCTGTCGAAGGTCGACACGGTGCGAGTGATCCGGCCCCTGGAACTGCAGCCGCTGGCACGGTCGGCGATGGAGCGGGCGTCCGCGACCGTCTTGACCGAAGTCGAGTCCTTCGCCACCAGCGCACGCGTCGATCTGCCTGAGCTCGAGAAGCAACTCACGCGGCCCGGCGTGGCCGAGGCGAAGGTCGCGTTGCGACAAACGGCCCAAGCCGCCGGACATCAAGCGGTCGCGCTGAGTCGGGAGGCGCGGCGTGCCACCACGGAGTCGGTGACATCGTTGACGCGTCGACTCCGGGATGCCCGGGCCGACGAATCCGACCAGTCCTGAGCCCCACCTGCTAACAAGGCCGGTGTCGCTGTGAGCGGAACAGAAGGACACCATCGACGACCACGTCATGCGCCTTGCAGGACCAGCGCGACCACCGACGCCGTCTCATGCGATCGCGCAGACCGCCGCTAACAGCGCCGCGCTCATAAGGCACGTCGGGACCGAATCGACTCGTTGAACCCGATTCAGCGTCCTCCCGAGGGATTCTGTCGGAGGTCCTCACTACACCTGTCCTCGCAATCAACGACTGCGGCTCGGGCCGCGCCCGACTCGACGACGAGTCGCAACTAGACGGAGAACAGCATGTCTGACCCGCACTTTCCCGACGCGCCTGCTGGTGCGACCATCACGGCCCCCCAGGGCAGCAACGGCCTGGCAACCGCAGGTTTCGTGCTCGGCCTGTTGGGCGTTCTAACCTGCTGGATCCCGATCCTGAACGTTCTCGGGATCCTTCTCGGCATCCTCGGGGTCGTCCTCGCCGCAGTCGGCTTCGCCAAGTCGAGGAAGGTCGGCACCGGCAAGGGCCTTTCCATCGCCGGAATTGTGCTCGGAACGCTCGCAGTCCTCCTTGCGGTTCTGATCAACGTCGCGTTCTCCCAGGCCGTCGACGAGGCCCTCGATGGCGACGACGCCGACGTCCCGAGCAGCACGGTCGCGGCTTCGCCCGACTCGGCGGCGTCGAACCGGCCGGCCGACTCCGACGAGTCCGGTTCCGCGGAAGCGACGTTCAAGGACGGCGTCCTCACCACCTCTGACGTGAAGATCGTGATCACCAGTCACAAGGTGATTCCGGTCGGCAAGAAGGGCAACGAGTACGGCGACAAGCCGGTCCTCGCCTTCTGGTACAAGATCACGAACCTGACTGACAAGGACACCTCCCCGATGGATTGGATCTACTACTTCTCGGCGTACCAGGACAACAACCCGAATGCAGAGAACGAGCTGGACGTCGCCGCACTCCCTGACGACCAATACCTGGACAGCCAGACCGAGAACATCAAGAAGGGCGGGACCGTTGAGAACGCGATGGCGTACGAGCTCGACGATAAGGCGACCCCGGTGGAGCTGGTCGCCAACGAAAGCCTCGGCTTCGGCGACGATCTGGGCCGCGTGACGTATCAGCTGAAGTAGCGCCCGGACGCATCGGTCCGCGTCGGCTCGCGACAACGACATAGTCGACAGCGAACTTCCGGGGCCTGCGCGGCAAGCGGTCGCGCAGGCCCCAACGCTCGGGGCGATTGCTGGCGGCCGGCGCAGCACACCCCTACGGCCGTTCTCATGCGTACGCCGGCGATCGAGGTGAACCGTCGCCACGTCCCCAACACGTCACGACCTGGCCGAGCGGTGACAGCCGTCGCCGCGCCCGGCAGTCAACCCTCGTCGAATGGGTTGACCACACGCACGCCTGCCGCGCGGAAGGGGGCGACGTCCCGGGTCGCGACATCGCACCGATGCACTCGTGCGATAGCGGCGATCATCGCATCGACGTCCCCGACCGCCGCGCCCTTCGCACGAGCCTCGGCCCGCAGTTCCCCGTACGCCCGCGACGCCGACTCGTCGAAGTCGAGCACGCGCGTGCCGAACGTCGGCCGGATGCCGTCCTCGAACGCAGCGCTCAGCGCTGCGCGCCGCCGGCCGGCTGGCAGCGACGCGAGTCCGAAGCGGATCTCGGCCAGCGTGATCGCGGTGACGAAGATCGTGGCCTCGGACTGCCTGTCCGCCCACGCCACCACCGACGGATCCGGCGTCGCACGCATCAGCTCCGAGATCACGTTGGTGTCGAGGATGATCACGAGAAGTCGATCGGTTCGGAGACGGTCCGGTTACGCTCGACGTCGAGGTCGAAGCCGCCCACGTCAGCGGCGACCCGCGCGAGGCGAGTACCGAACCCGGCTCCGGAGCCGGCTGCGACCGCCTCGTCCAGGATCCGACGCACCTCGGCCTCGGTGCTGCGGCCATGAGCGGTCGCCCGAGCCTTCAAGGCGCGGTGCGTCTCGTCCGAGAGGTTGCGGATCGTGATCGCGGCCATCCAGACCTCCTGATATCAGTGGTTAACATGATATCAGGACCGGTGGTGGTCGAGTAGCCGCCGGGCGAGCGCCGGTCCCTCGCTGACCAGCCCGGCCGGTGACAGCACCCGGGTCCCATCGCCGCCGGCGAGCATCAGCAGCCCCACCCGCCAGCCGACCGGCTCGAGCAGCTCCAGGTCGGCGATGAAGGTCTCGTCGGCATCAGCGATGACGGCGCTCGACTCGGCGTACTCGTCCAGCGACCAGCGCGCCTGGTGCGGCAACTCCATCCGCACGGACGTCGTCCGCCGCTGCGCGGCGAGCAGCCGGTCGGCATCGCCAGGCGGCTCGAAGGTCTCGTCAAGGACCTCGACCGAGCGCACGTTGGAGAGCAGGTAGCTCCGCAGCGTCCCGTTGTCGCCGACCGGCCCCGCATCGATCTCCCAGCCGCGCACGCTCGTCTGGACGAGCCGCCACGGCTCCACCACCTTCTCGAACACACCCGCCTCCCACTGCCTCGAGTACACGATGCGCACCTTGCGACGCTCGGTCGAGGCGCGCTGCAGGTCGACGAGGTACGGCGGCCGCCAACCCGGCGGTCCGGCCGGACCGCCCGAGCCGAACATCGTGTCGACGATCACGTCGATCGCCTCTTCGAGCGGGTCGTCGCCGTCTGGACCAGCCAGGTCGAGCGCGGCGACGGCGGCCGTGTAGACGAGAGCAAGCTCGTCGGCCGAGAGGTATTCGACGCCCAGGTCGCTCGGCTCGTCGATGAGGCGCACCACGGCGGCGTCGCGCGGGTCGATGTCCTCGGGATCGGTGTCCGAGCTGCTCCACTCCAGGACGTGGCGCCGGGTCAGGCCGAGCAGCCAGTCGCCCGGGTCGGCCGTGTAGTAGGCGAGCAGGTCCTCGCGCAGCTCGTCGGCGGGGATGCCGCACTCCTCGGCGAGCCGCCGCAGTGGGACGCCGTGGGGATGCGCCTTGAGCTGCTCGAAGACGTCGAGCAGGCGGACGATGCGGGCGACGTACTTGGGGGACGCGGGCACGCTCACACCCCCGCCATCTCGGAGAGCTCGGCGATGAGCTCGGCACGGAACTCGTCCGGGCCGACGATGCGGACGCGCTCGCCGAGCAGGTAGAGCCGCGACCGCATCGCGGAGCGGTTGGTGACGACGTACGTGAGGTGCTCGACGCCCGGCGCGACCTCGCGGTGGGCGCTGGGCTCCTGCAGCCACCGCACGACGTCCGGCACGAACTCCTGCGCGACCTCGAGGACCACTTCGAGGGGCGGGTCGACCTGCCAGCGGAGCGGGTGGAGGGCAAGGCGCCCGACGGGCTCGACGCGGTCGGCGGTCCGGGGCTCGTCCGCCGACACCTGGCTCATGCGCCCGACGACGAAGTGCTTGATCTCATCGGCTCCGTCCTCGCGGGCGCTGAGATACCACTGGCTGTTCTGGTGCTTGACGCTCGCGGGGTGGAGCACGCGGACCTTGCCGCCGTAACGGAACCGGAGCACCGCCCGCTGCTGCACCGCACGCAGGATCACGCCCAGCGCGCCGCCCAACTCGCTCTGCTGCACGCTCGCGTCGACCTCCGGCGGCTGCGAGGTCGGGGGCAGGCCGAGGCGCTCGACCAGGTCGTGGCGGTCGGCCATCAGGACGGCGCGCTGGAGCGCTGCCTGGTGGCGGTCGTCGAGGCGGAGCCGCAGCCGGCTGTCGCCGACCCGCAGCCGCCACACCGCCGGCATCCCGACCGGGGCGACGTTGTCGATCTGCCAGCCGTGCCTGCGCAGGTGCGCCAGCTCCCGCGCGAGCTGGTCGGCCGCCGCGTCGCCGTCGAAGCCGGCAACCGCCATCAGCTTCTCCGCCGCGACGCCGGACTCGCCCGCTTCCGACAGCACCGCCGTCAGCCGGACGAGTCGCTCCATCGGCCCGCGCTGGGGCCTCCCCTGTGCCACGGGCTCAGTGTGCCGCCTCGAGGGGTCCGGGCACCGGAAAAACAGCAGGACCGGGTGTCTCACAGAATCGCAGGCCCTACGGCTCTGGAAGCACAGCCCGACGAACGCACCGAGCTCGACGGGGTGCATCCCTGCCCTGGAACTTGTCCACGGTCTCGACCCTGACTCGGCATCGTCGAGTTGCCGCCGTATGAGAGCGACCTAGGCGGCTGCAACCCCATCTAGAACTGCTCAAGCTTCTCAATGTGTCGGAGGTCCCCGCCAATCTCTCGTCCCAAGAGAAAGGGGTTCGTCCAGCCGAACTACTGCGTCAACACCAACGCCCAGCCGAACGGTGACCACGAGGTCCACGACACCAGCTCCACCAAGGGCTGCCTGCCGTCTGCCTGGAACCGGAAGGAGCTCGGGTATCACTCGAGCTGCACCTCCGCGGTGCAGGCCGCGAAGGCGTACTACAGCAGCGCCAACGGGTGCGCAGTCTGCGCGCCGCTGTGCCACACGAGTTAGCGCTGCGATGAGCGGGGCCCGCAGGCGAACCTGGTCTGCGAGCCCTGCTCTTCACTTGGTGACGGCAGCCCGGATGTTTGGCGTACGGGCCGAGGCAGGCACCACGTGGCGGCGGCCCTTCAACGCCCGTTTGGCCGACACCTCCCTCGGGCACCGTGGGTGACCGGCTGATGCCGAGCGGCGCACCCTCCCGGGTACGCCGGCAAGAGAGTTGCGGCTCGGCCGCTTCATCGATCCGAACGGAGTCGAACCATGCTGTGGACCATCCTGATCGTCCTGGCCATCATCGCCCTCGTGCTGTTCATCCTGGGCCGTGCTCGCGGAGGCCGCGGCATCTGATCCGCGCACCAACGCCGACCGGGGCGCCGTCTTCGACATCGAGGACGGCGCCCCGGCGCATTCCCCGCGCATTCCACCAGCCGGAGAAGTGCCCCGAACAGCCACCCTGGGTAACGGCCAAGAGTGAACAAGAAGTGGCTGGCCGCCGTACCCGCGGCCCTGGGCGCGGTGGCGGCCCACGACCTGGCGCAGCGGCGCCATGCGATCCTGCGGAACTTTCCGGTCATCGGGCACGCCCGGTTCTGGCTGGAGTCGATCGGGCCGGAGCTGCGGCAGTACATCGTGGCGGGCAACGACGAGGAGCGGCCGTTCAGTCGCGACCAGCGGCGGTGGGTCTACTCCTCGGCCAAGCTGGAGAACAACTACTTCGGCTTCGGCACCGACAACGACCTCGAGCACTCCGACGGCAACGTCATCGTCCACCACCGCACCTTCGGTCGCGCCTACCCGACCCATGGCCGGGTCGGGCAGGAGGCGCGGCTGCCGTCGGCGAAGATCCTCGGCGGTCCGCGCGGGCGCCGGCACGCGTTCCGCCCCGAGTCGGTCGTCAACATCTCCGGGATGAGCTTCGGGTCGCTCTCGGGCAACGCGGTCGACGCGCTCAACCGCGGCGCGGCCGCCGCCGGCTGCCTGCAGAACACCGGCGAGGGCGCCGTCTCGACCCACCACCGTCACGGCGGTGAGCTCATCTTCCAGATCGGTACGGCGTACTTCGGCTGCCGCGACGACGAGGGGCGTTTCAGCCTGCCGAGGCTTAAGGAGCTCGTGGCCACGACGCCCATCCGGGCACTCGAGATCAAGCTCAGTCAGGGTGCCAAGCCGGGGCTGGGCGGCGTCCTGCCCGGGCCGAAGGTGTCCGCCGAGATCGCCCGCACCCGCGGCGTGCCCGAGGGCGTCGACTGCCTGAGCCCGTCGCGGCACGCGGAGTTCGACGATGTCGACTCGATGCTCGACTTCGTGGAGCTGCTCGCCGAGGAGACCGGCCTGCCGGTCGGCATCAAGTCCGCGGTCGGCGACCTCGGCTTCTGGGAGGAGCTCGCCCCGGCGATGGCGGACGGCCAGCGGGGCGTGGACTTCGTGACAATCGACGGCGGCGAGGGCGGCACCGGCGCCTCCCCGCTCATCTTCACCGACGCGGTCTCGCTGCCGTTCCGGCTCGGCTTCGCCCGGGTCTACGCCACCTTCGCTCGCCACGGGCTGCACGAGGACGTCACCTTCATCGGCTCGGGCAAGCTCGGCCTGCCCGACAACGCGATCGTGGCGTTCGCGCTCGGCGCCGACATGGTCCACGTCGGCCGGGAGGCGATGCTCGCCGTCGGCTGCATCCAGGCCCAGAAGTGCCACACCGGCGAGTGCCCCACCGGCGTCGCCACCCAGAACCCCTGGCTCGCCCACGGCCTCGACCCCGCCCTCAAGGCCGTCCGCGTCGCCAACTACGTCAAGACCCTGCGCCGGGACCTGCTCAAGGTCGCCGAGTCCTGCGGCGTCGAGCACCCGGCCCTGATCGGGCCGGAGTCGGTGGAGGTGCTCGACACCCTCTCCAGCGGCCGGCTGCTCGACGAGGTCTACGGCTACGAGCCCGGCTGGGGCTTCCCCTCCCCGGAGGACCGCGCCGCCATCGTCGCGATCATGGCCGCCACCGACGAGGAGGAGTCCCGCACCGAGGGACCGCCCGAGACCGCCGAGGAAGGGCCAGCCAGCACGGACGCCGCCGGCGACTCCGACGCGCGGGACACCTGATCGCCCGTGACGCACGCAGCGAGGACGCTGCCCGCCCTGGCGCACAGGGCGGGCAGCGTCCTTGGGCGCCCCGACTCAGAGGTCCATCGGCCGCAGCACCCGGTTGATGCCGTGGCCGATCTGCTTGTTGCCCTTGTTGATGTCGACGACCACGACGCGGGGGTTGCGGTCGTTGCGGTCCTGGTCGACCAGGAACACCTTGCCGTCGCGGACCCGGACGGTGATCGTGCCGCCGCCGGCCGTGGTCAGCGAGGCGCCGTCCAGCGTGGCCACCTTCCCCGACCTGAGCGTCTTGCCCGGGACGACGTGGTAGAGCAGCACGGCCTCGAGCGTGTCGACGTCGGCCACCCGAAGCAGCGCGCGGAAGGTGCCCCGCTCGGTCTTCGGGGTCCGGCCGGTCAGGTCCCGCACCAACCGGAGGAAGGCGACGTCCTTCGGGACGAACGCGGTCAGCCGGGTGCTCCCGTCGGCGAGTACGCCGACCGGGCTGTCGGGCTTGGCGGCGAGAACCTTCATGACGGCCTTCTCGACGATGTCGAAGTCGTGCCAGTTGCGGTCGAAGCCCTTGTCCATCATGAGGACGGTGGCGAGGCTGCGGTCGCCCTGTGCGCGCTCGGTCATGGCGGTCGTGGCGGTCGCCGGTGCCGCTGCCAGGGTGGTGCCGGTCAGGGCCGCCATGGCGAGCCCGGCGAGGCCGATCCTGACGTGGTGACGCTGGTTCATGGTGCTGTCCCTCCGAGTCGAAACTGCGGACGGCGGCGCCCTCCCGGACCCCGTCGTTCCTCTGGTCACCCGGGATTCGGAGCGGTCGCCGGACCGGATGGGGGCCGATCGAGGAAAGTTTCCGGCCCTTCCGATCGCACCCCTACGCGCGCCCGACCCATCCGGCCGGGCCACCGCTCCGAACCCCTGCTGGCGCACCCGGTGCGGGAGCGACCGCCAGCCCGACGTACCACTGACGCCGCCGGAGAGGAGTAGCCGTGGACCAGGTCCCGTCCGTCCCCGACGGCGTGCCCGACCCCGGCCCGCCGGGGTCGGTGGACCTCGACGACCTGCTGCGCCGGTCCTCACGGGGCGACGAGAGCGCCTTCGCCGGCCTCTACGACGCGGTGGCGCCCAAGGTCCACGGGCTCAGCCTGCGCGTGGTGCGCGATCCGGCGCAGGCGGAGGAGGTCGCCCAGGAGGCCTTCCTCGAGATCTGGCGTACGGCGGCGCGCTACCGCTCCGAGCGGGGCAGTGCCCTCTCCTGGATGCTCACCATCGCCCACCGACGGGCGGTCGACCGGGTCCGGGCGGCCGAGTCGGCCACCCGCCGCGACGTCGCCTACGAGCAGCGGAACCAGCCGGTCAGCCACGACTCGACCGCGGAGGCCGCGCAGGCCTCACTCGAGGCCCGCCGGGTTCGGAGCGCCCTCGACGCCCTCACGCCGGTCCAGCGCGAGGCCGTCGCGCTGGCCTACTTCGGGGGCTACACCCACACGGAGATCGCCACCATGCTGGACCTGCCGATCGGCACGGCGAAGACCCGGATCCGGGACGGCCTCATCCGGCTCCGGGACACACTGGGAGTGGAGGCGTGATGAGCACTGACATCCACGCGCTGTCGGGGGCCTACGCCCTCGACGCCCTCGACGACCAGGAGCGCGCCGACTTCGAGCGGCACCTGGCCGACTGCCCCGGCTGCCGCGCCGAGGTCGAGGGCTTCCGGGAGACCGCCGCCGCCCTCACTGCCCTGGCGGAGACCACACCGCCGACGCGCCTGCGGGAGCAGGTGCTGGCCGACGCGGCCGTCGTACGCCCGCTCCCCCCGGCGACCGACCGGGCCCGGCGCCGCCGGCGCTGGAGCGCACTGGTGGCGGCCGCCGCCACGGTCGCCGCGGTGGGTGGCGGGATCGTGTGGCAGACCTCGGACCGCCCCGACGAGCCCACCGCCGTCGAACGGGTCGTCGAGGCGCCCGACGCCGAGCGGGCCAGCCAGACGCTGCCCGGCGGCGGCAGCCTCACTGTCTACCGCTCGCTGCGCCTCGGCAAGGCGGCCGTGGAGGTCGAGGGCCTGCCGGCTCTGGAGACCGGGCAGGTCTACCAGATGTGGCTGCAGGACGCGGCGGGGTCGATGGTTCCCGCCGGGACGGTGCCGCCCGGCGTCTCCAGCGCCGCGATGGTGCTGGAGGGCGACGTGGAGTCGGCGGTCGGGGCCGGAGTGACGATCGAGCCGGTCGGCGGCTCCACCGAGCCGACGTCAGAGCCGGTCGCGGTCGTCACCTTCGACCCCGCCTGAGAGCGCGTGCTCACAGCCGCAGGCGCTCCAGGTACAGCTCCCCCAGCCCGCTGGCGCCCAGGATCGAGGCCCAGGCGCCGAGCAGCATGAACGGCCCGAACGGCACCGCGCTGCGGCGGCCCGCGCGGCGGCTGGCCATCAGCAGCACCCCGGCCAGCGAGCCCAGGACGAAGCCGCCGAAGGCGCCCACGAGGAACGCCCCCCACGACAGGTAGGCGCTCATCCCCCCGACCACGCCGGCGAGCTTGACGTCGCCGAGCCCCATCGCCCCGGGCGCGGTCAGCGACACGGCGAGGAAGAACGCCACGAGCACCAGCGCGCCGACCCCCGCCCGCACCAGGCTGGGCCGGTCGGCGGCCAGCGCGAGCAGCAGGGCGAGGACCGGGTACGACGGCAGCACGATCACGTTCGGCAGCCGGCGTACGTCGAGGTCGATGAGCGCCAGCGCGACCGCGACGGCCGCGAAGCACAGGTACGCCGCCAGCAGCGCCGGCTCGGCGGCGAACCGCCAGCCCGCTAGCCCGAAGAGCACTCCGGTGGCGGCCTCGACGAGCGGGTAGCGAACGCTGATCGGCGAGGCGCAGTCGTGGCAGCGGCCGCGCAGCACCAGCCAGCCGAGCACCGGCACGTTGTGGCGGGCGCGGATCGGCGTACCGCACGCTGGGCAGGCCGACGGCGGGCTGACCACCGACTCGCCACGCGGGAGCCGGTAGGCCACGACGTTGAGGAACGAGCCGACCGCGAGCCCCAGCACGGCCGCGAACGCGGCGACCAGGGACGGCGTCATCGTCGGTGGCTCCAGCTCAGCACGGTGATCTCGCGCTGGCCGGGCTCGGGCGCGCCGGTCGGATCCCACACCTGCACCCGGGAGGTGAGCGCCAGCGTGCCCGTCCCCGTGGTGCAGGTGGCGGAGTTCGGGCAGAGGTAGACCTTCAGCTGCACGAGCGTCCCGCTGAACCCCCATCCGGGCGAGTTGTCGGGCAGCTCGATCACCGCGCCGTCGTACGCGTAGCCGCCGGTGGTCCGCGCCGCCAGCGAGCGCGCGATCACCCCGAACCGCATCACCTGGGCGGTGGCCTGGTTGAGGTTGAGGTCGATGCGGGAGATCGGCGTGTACGTCGTGCCCTGGATGTAGAAGCTGTCCTTGTAGTTGGTCGGCGTCGAGATCACCGCGCAGCTGTTGAGCGTGGCCAGGCAGTTGGTGGCGCTCGGCCCCAGACCGGTGTGGGTCTGGCCGCGCAGCTGCGGGGCGTAGAACTGCAGCTCCAGCCGCACGGCGTCCAGCTCGGCGGTCGCGGTGACCGGCAGGCCCCTGGCGATGGTGGCCGTGAAGTCGATCTTCGCGCCGGTGTAGCCGCGATCGTGGATCTGCTTCTGCAGCGCGTTGAAGACCGCTGCCTGCTGCACGCGCAGGTCGACGCTCTGCGTCGTCATGGCACCGGGGCGGTCCAGGTTGAAGGTGGCCAGCGCCGTCCCGCCGGCCGGCGTGAGCGCGATGGTCGAGGCGGTGCCGGCGTTGTTCTGCGCCGACTTGTGCCGCACCACCAGCGTGGCCTCCTTGAGGATCGACCCCTTGGGCAGCGTCACCGGTGACGTGAAGCCCGTCATCGAGATCGTGCGCGAGACGTTGGCGGCGGTGCCCGTCGTGGGCCGGAACCAGGTCGCCGCGCCGTTGCCGGCGTCGCGCAGCGCCGCCTCGGTGGCACCGACGAAGGTGTTGTCGGTCCCCGCCGGCGTGACGGTGGGGGTGCCGCTGCTCGTCAGCGGGTCGCCGTCGTCACCGGCGGCCTCGGTCAGCCGGGTCGCGGTCGGGACCCCGGACTTGAGGCCGAAGAGCGCGATCGGCGGTCGGTCGGTGTGGTAGCTGCCGCAGATCTCGACGTTGGCGCCGTCGTCGACCTTCAGCCGGCTGTCGCCGCCGAAGACGAACTGCACGCCGTCGTTGCTGACGTTGTCGATCGGGTTGACGCACGAGCCGGGGTAGGACGCGTCGGTGACCGCCGTGATGCTGCCGTCCGGCGTGCCGGCGACCAGGCGCCCCACGCCGACCACCCACTCGCTGCCGCCGGAGCCGCCCCGGTTGGTGTCGCTGTCGTACATCACGTCCGCGGGGTTGTTGTGGAAGTCGAAGTAGTAGGTGCCCGGCTTGAACCAGAACGTCGAGCCGGAGCAGGCCGGCTTGTTCGTGATGTCGTTGAGTGCCGCCGCGTCGTCGTAGTAGCCGGGCTCGAAGGTCACCACCGCGCCGCACGAGGTCGGAACCGTCTGCAGGGCCGGCACGCCCGTGGCGGCCAGCTCGTGCGCGTAGTCGGGGTCGGGCACCGTGACGGCCGCGCAGTCGACCAGCGGCGCCTCCATCCCCGAGACCGGGGTGCAGCCGCTGTGGGCGCGGATGCTCTGGCTCGAGCGCAGCTGGCCGATCGAGCTCACGATGTTCGAGTTCGACCAGATCCCGCCGTGCACCCGGAACTGCTCGACCGTGCTGCTCTGCGGCTTGACGTCGACGCCGACCTCGGACGCGCTGGTGCCGAGCGTCAGGATCGCGTGGCCGGGCTTGTTGGCGTTGGTCACCGGCACGGGCGCGCCGGAGGCGCCGGTCGCGTCCTCCGGGGTGCAGGTCACGACGGCCGAGGTCGGCCCGTCGCCGCTCGCCGCCGACGCCGGGTAGAAGCCGGGCAGGCGGAGCTCGTGGATCGGGTCGGCGGCGGCGTCCTCCCCGAAGCAGCCGGGGCCGGGCTGGCGGTTGTTGTAGGCCCACGTCGAGCCCATCGCGACGCTGCTCGCGTCCACGCCGCCGGTGCGCAGGTCGTTGATGGCCACCTGGGCGGCGGCGTCCGCGGCGTACGTCGTCCCTGCGACCTCGCGCAGCGCGACCGTCGCCCGCAGGGAGCCGTCGCCGCGGGTCAGCACGGCGCTGACGACCAGCGCGATCGTCGTGACGACCAGGATCGCGAGGATGAGGATCGCGCCGTCGTCCTCGCTCCGGAGCCGGCGAAGGTTCATGACTGTCTCCGTTCACCCGAGAGGGTCGCGGCGTAGGACGCGGCGTCGTGGTCGGCGCCGTCGTCCACCGACAGCGCCAGCCGGACGACCGCCGGCACGTCGTCGCCGGAGCCGGTGCAGGGGATCGCCGCGCCGGCGGCGTTCTCGCAGGCCACCGTCGGGACGGCGCTGAGGTTGTCGGCGATCTGGACCGTCGACGGCTGGCTGCCGCACCGCACCCGCAGCAGCTCGTGGCCCGTGCCGGTGGGCCGCGCCGCATAGGTCACCTTCACCGTCGCCGGGGTGTCGGTCGAGACCAGGGAGGAGTACTCGCTCCAGGCCAGCGTCACCACCGCCGTGGTGCCGGCCGGCAGGCCGCACGGCGCCACGCCGACCGACTGCTCCAGCGCGAAGGAGTGCGTGGTGCTGTCGTAGGTCGACGAGCGGACCCCGATGCTGGCGACGTCGCGCTGCCAGTACGCCGCGGCGAACTGCACGTCGTGCGACTCGGTCATCCGCGCCTGGGTGTCGACGGTGGTGCGCAGGTAGCTCAGCACGACGCCGGCCAGCGTCGCCGTGATGACCCCGAGGATCGCCGTGGTCATGACCAGCTCCACCAGGGTGAAGCCGTCCTCGGCGGCCGTACGACGGCGGACGGCCCGCAGTAGGGTCCGCCCCAGGGTCTGCAGCTGGATCCTCATGAGCACACCGTCATCCCGACGCCGCACGGCTTGCGGACCAGCACGGTGAGCCGCTCCGCGGCCCGGGCGTCGGCGCTCGACACGGTGATGTCGAGCTGCTGGAGCCCGGTGTCGTTGCCCGAGCACGTCCCGGCCGCGCCCGAGGACCCGACCCGCTTCGCGGCGGTGTGCGTCGCCGAGAAGCCCGCCGGCAGCCCGGTGAGTCCGACCAGGGCCGGGCTGTAGTGGTTCGCCGCGGCGCAGGGCTCGTAGTGAGCGTTCGCGCTGGCGACGTACTCCGTGATCGCCTCGGCGTAGCTGCGCGCGTAGGCGCTGCCCGTCGTCTGCTTGCGGTGGATGTCGGAGGCCGTGACGCTCATCTGCATCCCGGCCAGCACCGCGACCGCGGCGACGCCGAGGATCGTCACGGCGACGAGCACCTCGACCAGACTCTCGCCCCGGTCGGAGCGCATCACATCTCCACCTGGTTGAAGATGCCGTACATCGCCGAGACCAGCGCGACCGCCACGAAGCCGACGATCAGGCCCATGACCACGATGACGATCGGCTCGAAGAGCGCGGTCAGCTTGGCGATCTTGTAGTCGAGCTCGGTCTCGTAGTACTCCGCCGTCACCTCCAGCTGCGTGTCGAGGGAGCCGGTGTCCTCCCCCACCCGCAGCATCTGCGTGGCCGTGCCCGGGAAGAGGCCGGTGCGGCCCAGCGGGGAGGCGATGCCCTGCCCCTCCAGCATCTGCTCGGTCACCTCGCCGAGGCGCCGGATGTAGACCCGGTTGCGCAGCGCCTCGGTGGTGACGGCCAGCGACTCGGTGAGGTTCACGCCGGCGCTCACCATCGAGGCGAGCACCCGGCAGAACCGCTCCACCAGGGCGTACTGGATGGTCTCCCCCAGCACCGGGACCTTGAGCAGCAGCGCGTCGCGGGCGTACGCGCCGCGCCGGGTCTGCACGGCCGCGAGGTAGAGCAGCAGTGCGGTCGCCAGTCCCAGTCCGACCGCCCACCCCCACCGGCCCAGGAAGTCGGTGAAGCCCAGCAGGATCCGGGTGGGCAGCGGCAGCTCGGCGTCGAGGTCGGCGAAGAAGTCCTCGAACTTCGGCAGCACGTAGATCGCGAGCACGAGCACGGTGACGACCGACATCAGGGAGACGATCAGGGGATACATCAGTGCCGACTTGATCTTGCGGCGGGCCTGCAGGTCGCGCTCGATGTAGCCCGAGAGCCGGGCCAGCACCGTGTCGAGCTCGCCGGTCAGCTCCGCCGAGCGGACGATGCCGCGGTAGAAGGGCGGGAAGACCTTCGGGAAGGCGTCGAGGCAGTCGGAGAACCGATCGCCCGACCGCAGACCGTCCTCGATCTGGTTCATCATCCGGCGTACCGAGGAGTTCTCGCTCTCGGCGCCGATGGTGTGGACCGCCTCGAGGATCGGCAGCCCGGCCCGCAGGAACGCGGCGATCTGGCGGGAGAGGTGCATGACCTCCTCGCGCTTGATCCGCGGCCCGGAGATCTCGTAGCGCAGGATGCTCTTCTTCTCGGTCACCCGCAGGTCGCGGACCTCGCGCTCGTAGAGCGCGACCTCGGCGTCGCCGCGGCTGGCGGCCTTGGTCGTGCCCTTGACCGTGCGGCCGTCGATCGTGACTCCGGCATAGGCGAACTTCGGCATCTCACACCCCTGCCACGTAGATCGAGCGCATGACCTCGGACGCCGTCGTGACGCCGTCGCGGACCAGACGGGCCGCCTGCTCCTGCAGGGTGCGCATGCCCTGGGCGAGCGCCAGCTTGCGCATCTCGTCGTGCGGCGCGCGCTCGACGACGAGCTCGCGCACCTCGTCGGTCACCGCGAGCAGCTCGTAGACGCCGATCCGCTCCAGGTAGCCGGTGTGGGAGCAGAAGTGACAGCCGGCGCCGTGCACGAACCCGTCCAGCGCATCGACCGGGCCGAAGCTGCGCAGGAACGCCAGCTCGTCGGGCGAGGGCTGATAGGGCTCCAGGCAGCTGGGGCAGTTGCGGCGTACCAGCCGCTGCGCCACCACCGCGGTCACCGAGGAGGCGATCAGGAACGCCTCGATGCCCATGTCGAGCAGGCGGTAGAGCGCCGAGACCGACTCGGTCGCGTGCAGCGAGGAGAGCACCAGGTGGCCCGTGAGCGCGGACTGTACGGCGATCCGGGCCGTGTCGACGTCGCGGATCTCCCCCACCAGGATCACGTCGGGGTCCTGCCGCAGGATCGACTTCAGCCCACCGGCGAAGGTGACGCCGGCCTGCTCGTTGATCTGGATCTGGTTGATCGAGTCGAAGGTGTACTCCACCGGATCCTCGATCGTCATGATGTTGCGGTCGGGGGTGTTGAGCTCCCCCAGCGACGCATAAAGAGTCGTCGTCTTGCCGCCGCCCGTCGGGCCGGCGCAGACGACCATGCCGTAGGGCGCGTGGATCATCGCGCTGTAGCGCTCCGCGGTGTCGGGCGGCATGCCGAGCTGGGCGAGGTGGAACAGCGGCCGCGACTTGTCGAGCAGCCGCATCACGACCTTCTCGCCGCCGACCACCGCCGTGCTCGCCACCCGGATGTCGACGTCGCGGCCCTCGACCTCGAGGGAGATCTGGCCGTCCTGCGGCCGGCGCCGCTCGACGATGTTCATGCCGGCGAGGATCTTGACCCGGCTGACGAGCGCGGGGCCGATGGAGCCGGGCAGGTCCAGGACGTCGGTGAGCGCGCCGTCGATGCGGTAGCGAACCCGCACCCGCTCCCCCGACGGCTCGATGTGGATGTCGGAGGCACGGTCGCGCAGCCCCTGGGTGATGATCATCTGCACCACCCGGACCACGGGCGCGTCCTCGTTGACGTGGGTCTCCAGGCGGTCCGCCTCACGGCGCAGGCTGTCGCGCGCCTCGAAGGCGAGCACCTGACCGCCGACCTCGCTGGTCGCGCGGTACGCCGTGTCGAGGGCCCGGTCCAGCGCACGGTGGGTGGTGACCGCGGCGACGGTCGGACGGCCGACCGCGGCCCGGATGTCGGCGAGGTGCTCGGGTGAGGGGTCGACCACCGCGACGACGACCAGGTCCTCACGCGCACTGATCGGCAAGGCCCGCAGCGCGAGCGCCTTCTCCCGTGTCAGCAGGGCGACGGCGTCCTCCTGCGGTTCGGCCGTGCGGAAGTCGACCTCGTCGGCGCCGTAGTGCTGCGCGAGAGTGCGGGCGAGGTCGTCGTCGGCGATGACACCGGAGGCGATGAGCTTCTCGGCCAGCGTCCCGTCGCCGGCCGCGTGGCGCACCGCGTCGATCTGGTAGGGCTCCAGCCGCCGGGAGCGGACGAGCGCGGCGGTCAGCCGGTCGTCGTACGACTCCCGCGGCGCCGGTGCCGGCTCGTCCCGGTGGCGTCCGTGCATCCTCATCTCAGGCCCTCCCGGCGGCCGTGAGGCGCGGCCGCGCCTCGATGTCGTTCGGGTAGAGGCTGCGCGCCTCGGCGTCGGCGAGGGTGACGACGCCGTCCTGGACCAGCCGCGAAAGCGACTGCTCGAGGGTGACCATGCCGTCGCGGGAGCCGGTGACCAGGCTGTTGCGCAGCTGGTGGGTCTTGCCCTCCTTGATGAGGTTGCGGACCGCGGGGGTGGCGACGAGCACCTCGTACGCCGCCGTCATCCCGCCGCCGACCTTCGGCACCAGCCGCTGGTAGACCACGCAGCTGAGGGCCGCTGCCAGCTGGACCCGGATCTGCGCCTGCTGCTCGGCCGGGAAGACGTCGATCATGCGCCCGATCGACTGGGCGGTGTCGTTGGTGTGCAGCGTCGCAAAGACCAGGTGGCCGGTCTCGGCCACGGTCAGCGCGAAGCGGATGGACTCCAGGTCGCGCATCTCGCCGACCAGGAGCACGTCGGGGTCCTCGCGGAGCACGCTGCGCAGCGCGTCGGGGAAGCTCGCGGTGTCGGTGCCGACCTCGCGCTGGTTGACCGCGGCCCGCTTGTGGTCGTGGACGTACTCGATCGGGTCCTCGACGGTGATGATGTGGCAGCCGCGCTCGCTGTTGATGAGGTCGATGAGCGAGGCGAGCGTCGTGGACTTGCCCGACCCGGTCGGGCCGGTCATCAGGATCAGTCCCTGGTGCCGGCGCGCCATCGCCGGCAGCGCGTCGGGAAGCCCGAGCTCGGTCGCCGACGGGATCGCCCGCGGGATCATCCGCAGGGCGACGGTGGTGAGGCCGCGCTGGGTGAACGCGTTGCCGCGGATCCGGGCCTCGTGCCGCCAGGAGAAGGAGAAGTCGTACTCCCGGCTGTGCTGCCAGGCCTCGGCCTGCGGCTCGGTCAGGACCTCGGCCAGCAACGCGTCGGTGTCGTCGGTGCCGAGGACGTCGGCACCGGCCGCGGGCGACAGCTCGCCGTCGACCCGCAGCATCGGCGGCAGCCCGACCGAGAGCAGCAGATCGGTGCCGCCGGCGCGCCACAGCTCGAGCAGCAGCTGGTCGATCCGGTCTCCGATCGGGTGGAGATGGGTGTGCGTCATACGAGCCCCCCGGGTCTCGATGGTGGGTGCAGCGGTGGCTGCCGGTGACTACTGTGGTGAGTGCAGTGGATGGCCGGGTGGAACCGGCCGGCGGGAGGGCCCCGAGGGCAATCGGGGCCCTCCCGGGAGGCGCGATCAGCAGGCTGCGCCAGCGGCGGGGGTCACCTCACCCGTCGCGCTGTCGTAAGCGACCTTGACCTCGGGATCGACACCGGCAGCCGACGGGTCCGTCTTCATGAAGTCGGGAACCAGCGCGGCCAGGCTGGCCGGGTTGCTGCCCTCCTGCGCGTAGTGCGCCTCGACCGCGACCTGGGCGGACTTGACGTTCGCCTTGCAGGCGGCCTCCTCGCCGGTGCCGGAGATGCCGCGGACCGAGAAGACGACGATCGCGGCGAGCACGCCGAGGATGACGATGACGATGAGCAGCTCGATGAGGGTGAAGCCCTCGTCCTTGCGAGCCTTGCGGAGGGTGGAGACAGAGTTGCGGAGCATGTCGATTTCCTTTGGAGGAGGCAGTGGATGGATGCGCCCGAGCGCAGAGCCGAGTGGACTCCTCCGTGGCCACCGCTGTCCGGCCAAGACGGCCAGCAATACCCAAATGAGGTGAGTGGTCTCGCTCCGCTTCCGTCGACTGCCTGCCCCTCCAAAGTGTCACCGTGACCGTTGCGTGCGAGCGTGACCCTTGGAAGCGTCACTGTCGGCGCGAACGGTCACGGTGACACTTTGCGGCCGGCTCGGCGCTGGCCGCGAGGGCTGTGTAACTCGCGAGTACGGTCGCCGCGGACTAGCGTCCGGATCACCGTCCGCCAGCCAAGGAGTACTGCCGTGCCCGCGCCCAGCGATCCCGACCGCCTCGCCGCCCGAGAGGCGACCCGCATCGACGGCGAGAACTCCCGGTCCTGGCAGCTGGTCAACGCCCGCGCGGTCGACCTGTTCGAGACCGCGCAGCTGGGCCGCGCCGACCAGGTCATCCTCGACCTCGAGGACGCGGTCGACCCGCTGCTGAAGGCCGACGCACGCGCGGACGTCATCGCGTGGCTCAGCTCCGGCGGGAGTGCGTGGGTGCGCATCAACGACTGCACCACCCCGTTCTGGAGCGACGACGTCGCCGAGCTCGCCGGCGTGCCCGGCGTACGCGGCGTGATGCTCGCCAAGGCGGAGTCGGCCGAGCACGTCACCGACACCTGGCAGCGGCTGGGCGGCCGCACGCCGGTGCTGGCGCTGGTGGAGTCCGCGCTCGGCATCGAGAACGCCGTGGAGATCGCGAGCGCCCGCGGCGCCTTCCGGCTGGCGTTCGGCAGCGGCGACTACCGCCGCGACACCGGCGCGGAGAACAACCCGCTGGCCATGGCCTACCCCCGCACCAGGCTCGTCCTCGCGAGCCGGATCGGCAACCTCCCCGGGCCTATCGACGGCCCGACCGTCGGCAGCAGCCACGCGATCCTGCGCGAGCAGGCCGCGGACGCGGTCGGCCTGGGCATGACCGGCAAGCTCTGCCTCGACCTCGACCAGCCGGCCGTGATCAACGAGGAGATGAGCCCCTCGCCCTCCGACGTCGCGTGGGCACTGGACTTCCTCACGTCCTTCGCCGAGGCCGGCGGGGTGATCCGGGACGGCAGCGACAAGCCGCGGCTCGCGCGGGCCGAGCGGATCAAGTGGCGCGCGGAGGTCTTCCGCATCCCGGTCGACTAGCAGCAGCGGAGCCTTCCGCCCTGGGAGCGGCGGCATCGACGATGCGCGCCAGACGGTCGGCGTGCGCGCCACGCCAGTAGACCTTCCCGCACACCGAACAGCGGCGGAACACCTCGTAGGTCCGCCGAGTGCCTGCCGGCAACAGCGCCTGGACGTCGGCCTTGGCGACCTCGGCGAGCATCCCGTTGCAGGCCGGGCACCGCGACAACGGGCGCAGCGGCGGAGCGAACCGCTCCACCACGTCGAGCAGCTGGTCGTCCGGCGCCTGGTGGTCGACGTGCGCGCCCCAGCGCAGGGCACGCCGGTGCAGCAGACCCCGGTCCCGGGTGAGCAGGACCCGCTGCTCGGTCAGGGACGTCTCGACGAGCGCGTCATCGTCAGCCGTCCGGTCGTAGGCGGTGTCGAGACCGAGCAGCCGCATCCGGCGCGCCAGGCCGCCGAGGTGGACGTCGAGCACGAACCGCGGCGGAGACGTCGGCGCCGGCTGGGGCCGCCGGGGCTCCCGGACCACGATGCGGTCGCCGGACTGCGGGCGGTACGCGACGTCGACCGGGTGACCGTCCAGCCGCAGCTGCCCGACCTCGGTCTTCGGCACGCCTAGCGACCCCAGGAGGTGTCCGACCGTGGCGGTGCCGTCCACCGGCACCTCGGGCTCGGCAGACCGTCTCTTGGCGGGGAGGAAGAGCTGCAGCCGCGTCGGCAGCACGAACGTCACGCCGCCACCGGTGGTCATGTCGTCCATGGTGAACCCTTGCCCGGCGACGCCTCCACCGCTCGCCCGCTGCTGTCAGCGCGCCCGCAGGTGGGCCCGCGCCGCGCGACGGACCGCCTCGGTGAGCCGCGCCAGCGCCGGCGAGTCCAGCCGCCAGCGCTGCCAGTGCAGCGGTACGTCGACGTGCACCCGCCCCGGCAGCCGGACCAGCTCGCCGGCCGCCACGGCGGGCCGCAGCTGCGGCTCCGGTACGACGGCCCAGCCGAGCCCCCGGCGTACGGCCTCGACGAAGTCGGCGGAGGTCGGGACGTGGTGCACCACCGGCGGCCGGCCGACGCCGCGGCCGCGCAGCACGTCGTCCTGCAGGGCGTCCTTGTCGTTGAAGACCACGACCGGCATCCGCGCCCAGTCGACCGAGCGTCCCCGCCGCCAGCGCTCGACGAAGCCCGGCGCCGCGGCCGGCGCGTAGCGCAACGACCCCAGCGGCTCCACCGCGCAGCCCTGCACCGGCGTGGCATCGCTGGTGACGGCGGCGAGCACCTCGCCGGAGCGCAGCAGGTCGGCCGAGAAGGCCTGGTCCTCCACGTGCAGCCGCAGCGCGGTGCGGTCCCAGGCGCCGGCGACGTCCCGCGCGTCCGGGGCGCCGAGGACATCCCGGAACCAGGTGGCCAGCGAGTCGGCGTTGACCGCGACCGGGAGCGTCACCGGCCCCGCCTCGGCGGCCAGCGCGAGCGCCGCCTCGTCGTAGAGCAGCTGGGTCTGCCGGGCCAGGCGCAGCAGCGTGCGGCCGGCCTCGGTGGGCCGGCACGGAGTGGTGCGCCGCACCAGCACCTGCCCGGCCGCGGTCTCGAGCGCCCGGATCCGCTGGCTGACCGCGCTCGGCGTCACGTGGAGCCGCTGGGCGGCGGCCTCGAACGTGCCGTGGTCGACGACCGCGGCCAGAGCGGCGAGCTGGGCGGGCTGCGGCGTCATGAAGCAACGCTAAGGGATCAGCAGAATCTTTCGCTGGCCTGGTGACCGGCGCTCCCCTAGCGTCGGCGCGTGATCCACGCCAGCACGACCGGGTTCCTGACCGGTCTGTCCCTCATCGTCGCCATCGGCGCGCAGAACGCCTTCGTGCTGCGGCAGGGCCTGACGCGGCAGTACGTCACGACCGTCGTCGCCATCTGCGCGACCGCCGATGTCGTGCTCATCGCCGCCGGCGTCGCGGGGATCGGCACGGTGGTGGAGCAGGCGCCGTGGGCGATCGACACGATCCGCTGGCTGGGGGTGGCCTTCCTGGCGGCGTACGGCGTCCGCTCGCTGCTCGCCGCCCGCCATCCCGGCTCCCTGGCGGCCGCCCAACGTGGCGCCCGGAGCCGGCGCTCGGCGGCGCTGACCGCGCTGGCGCTGACGTTCCTCAACCCGCACGTCTACCTCGACACGGTGCTGTTGGTGGGGTCGCTGGCCAATCAGGCCGACGGCGGCCGCTGGTGGTTCGCCACCGGCGCGATGCTCGGCAGCGTCGTGTGGTTCAGCGGGCTGGGCTTCGGCGCCCGCGCCGGTCACCGGCTGCTCGCGCTCCCGCGCGCCTGGCAGGTGCTCGACGTGCTCATCGGCCTGACGATGCTGGCGATCGCGGCGACGCTCGCGCTGGGTTGAGCCGCGGACGTCATGCGACCTGGCTGCCCTGACGACCGGCTCGTATGACGTCCCGGCGGCCACGCCGACGCCCACGACCCCACACGCGCGTGATCGAGAGCATTTCCGGATACCGCGTCCTCATCACACTCATCAGGAGGACGCCATGGACACCACTGGCAACGCTCGCTCGATGACAGCCACCCGCATGCAGACCGCCGCCACCGTCGTGGCCGCCGTCTTCCTGCTGGTGGGCGTCGCGGGCTTCATCCCCGGCATCACCACCAACTACGACGACCTCACGTTCGCCGGCCACGAGTCGGAGGCGGAGCTGCTCGGCATCTTCCAGGTCTCCGTGCTGCACAACATCGTCCACCTGCTCTTCGGGCTGGTCGGCATGGCCGCCGCGCGCAGCTGGAACGGCGCCCGCAGCTACCTCATCGGCGGCGGCGTCGTGTACGCCGTGCTGTTCGTCTACGGCCTGCTGATCGACCACGAGGAGGACGCCAACTTCGTGCCCGTCAACGACGCCGACAACTGGCTGCACCTGCTGCTCGCCGTCGGCATGATCGGGCTCGGCCTGGCCCTCTCCAAGGAGCGCGACACCGGGCACCGCGTCGCCCGCTGACCGCAGAACCGCCTAGCGCCGCGGCTGGAGCGTCACCCACACCAGGGCGACGCCCAGCCCGGCCACGGCCGGCCCGACCGTCGCCAGCGTCCCCGACTCCTCGCCGGCCCAACCGAGTCCGACAGCGGTCCAGAAGCCGCCGACGACCACCATGAGCAGTCCGACCGCCAGTCCGAGCAGCCTTCCTCGGGTCACCAGTTCACCTCGTGGCACTGCCGGGTCGGGGCCGACTCCGTCTGGAGCGTCGCGTGGTCGACGCGGTGCTGGGTGGCCAGCACCGTCTGGGCGCCCAGCAGCACGTCCTGCGCGGCCGAGCCGGGGGCCACGACCAGGTGCGCGGTCGCGACGTTCATCCCCGAGGTCAGCGTCCACACGTGCAGATCATGCACGCCGCTGACGCCCGGCACGGCCTCGAGGTCGGCGACCACGTCGTCGAGGACCAGGCCCTCGGGGACGTGCTGACCGAGGACGGCGAGCACCTGACGTCCCAGCACGACGGCCCGAACGGCGACGTACACCCCGATGACGATCGCCACCACGGTGTCCCACACCGGCTCGTCGGTCACCGCGACCAGCACGCCGGCCACGATCACACCGACGCTGCCGGCGGCGTCCGCGACGACCTCGTTGTAGGCGCCCCGGACATTGAGCGACTCGGCGGCGCCCTCGTGGAGCAGCAGCATCGACACGACGTTGACGACCAGCCCGATGACGCCGACGGCCAGCATGGCCCCCGACGGCACCTCGGGCCCGGCCCCTGCGGAGCGGAGGCGGCCGATCGCCTCGAGGACGACGTACGCCGCCACGGCGAGCATGACCAGGACGGTCAGCCCGGAGGCGAACACCTCGGCGCGGTAGGAGCCGTAGGTGCGGCGCCCGGTGGTGTCGGGGCGGGTGGCGATCCGGGTGGCGACCAGCGCCGCGCCCAGCGCCACGACGTCCCCTGCCATGTGGCCGGCGTCGGAGACCAGCGCGAGCGAGCCGGCCAGCAGGCCGACGACGAGCTCGACGACGAGGTACGCCGCGACCAGTCCGAACGCGACCGCCAGCCGCCAGCGGTGGCGACCACCGGCATGTCCGGTCGCGGGCGCGCCGTGCGCGTGCCCGGCACCCATCAGAAGCCCTCCACGGGCAGGAGGGTACCGCTCCCCTCCCCCACCCGCGCCTCGACCACCCGCACCAGGGCGGCCCCGGGACCGGTCCGGCCCACGACGTCGGGACGCTCGGCAGGCCGGTGCAGCCGGGCCGACGCGAAGCCCGCCGACAGCAGGGCGGACTCGGCCTCCCGCGCGTCGGCGAAGTGCAGGTGCAGCCGGCCGCGGACGAACGCTCCGAGGCCCGCCAGGAACGCCTGCACCAGGGGTCCGCGGTTGTCCGCGCGGACGTGCAGGTCGGAGAGGTAGAGCCCGTGCTGACGGCCGGCCAGGCCGTCGGCGACGATCCGCCAGAGCCGGAGGACCGCGTCCGGCGGCAGGTAGTTCAGCAGGCCCTCGGTGACGACGGCGACGCCCGCGTCCGGCGGAAGCGCGGCGAGTACGGCGGCCAGGCTGCCCGGCCCCTCGGCGAGGGCGTCGGCCGCCTCGACCCGGTGGTGCGGCGAGAGCGTGCCGAGACCCGACAGGTGCGCGCGCTTGCGGGCCGCCATCGCGGGCAGGTCGGTCTCGACGTACGTGATCCGGTCGCCGTACCTCGCCGCGAAGCGGGTGCCACGGGGCGAGAGGCCGGCCGCGACCTCCACGACGTGGGTCACCCGGCCGCTCTCGATGGCCTCGGTGAGCAGGTGGTCGACGAACCGGTGGCGCGCCAGCAGGAAGTCCTCGAGCGTCGGGCCACCGGCCAGCCGCGCCAGCCGCATCGCGGGCTGCAGCCCGGCGTACAGCGCGACGCCCTGCGGTGTCCGCAGCTCGCGCGGTGCCAGCCCGCCGCGCACCCACACCTCGCCGGTGTAGTACGCGGTCGGGCTCACCGCCGCAGCGGGCCGTCTCACGTCAGCGCCCGCGCGGGCGTGAGCACGAAGTCGCGGGGTCGGAACCGGCCGACCCGGCGCACCAGCTCGCCGGTGGACCACGGCCAGCTGAAGCTGTTGCGGCCGTTGTCGTCGACGTAGTAGCTGTGGCAGGAGCTGAGGGTGTACGCCGTGCCGGGCAGCGCGGCCTGGACCCGGTCGACGTAGGCCCGCTGGGCGTCGGGGCGCACCGCGATCGTGGCGCCATCCTGCCGCGCCCGGCCGACGGCCTGCACGATCAGCCGCACCTGCGCCTCCGCGATCGTGAACGCGGAGGTGTGGCCGGAGCCGAGGCTGGGCCCGAGCACGATGAAGGCGTTCGGGAAGCCGGCCACCATGGTGCCGAGGTAGGCCTCCGGCGAGCCGGACCAGTGCTCGGCCAGGCTGCGACCGTCGGCGCCGCGGACTAGCCCGGCGACGGGCATGTCGAGGATCCGGAAGCCGGTGCCGAGGATGATCGCGTCGACCTCCGCCTCGCTGCCGTCGGTGCCGGTGACCGTCGCGCCGGCGACCTTCTCGACCGCCGTCGCGTGGACGGCGACGTTGGGCCGGGTCAGCGCGGGCAGGTACGAGTTGGAGAACAGGATGCGCTTGCAGCCCAGCAGGTAGCGCGGCGTGAGCTTGTCGCGCAGCTCGGGGTCGCGCACGCTCGCCCGGAGGTGGGCCCGGGCGACGCCCATGAGCGCGTGCATCAGCGGCTTCGGGCGGTGGAAGGCGAGACCGACCAGCTCCATCAGGCCGTACTCCGCGGAGGCCAGCGCCCGGCAGGCCAGCGGCAGCCGCCTCAGGGCCCACTTCTCGACGCCCGGCACCGGGTGGTCTGCCTTGGGCAGCACCCAGTGCGCGGTGCGCTGGAACAGGTGCAGCTCGCTCACCAGCGGCTGGATCTCCGGCACGAACTGGACGGCGCTGGCGCCGGTGCCGATGACGGCCACCCGCTTGCCGGTCAGGTCGTAGTCGTGGTTCCAGCGCGCGGAGTGGAAGACCTCGCCCGGGAAGTCGGCCAGTCCCGGCAGGTCGGGGATGCGCGGTGTGTCCCAGGGCCCGGCGGCCGCGACCAGGAACCGGGCCGAGACCGGACCCGCGCTCGTCTCCAACCGCCAGCGGTCCGCGTCGGCGTCCCAGGCGGCGTTGGTCATCTCGACCCCGAACCGGGTGATCGCCTCCAGCCCGTGGCGACGCGCGACGTCGTCGACGTAGGCCAGGATCTCCGGCTGGCCGGCGAAGAGCCGCGACCAGTCGGTCTTGGGGGCGAAGGAGTAGGAGTAGAGCCCCGACGGCACGTCGCAGGCACAGCCCGGGTAGGTGTTCGCACGCCAGGTGCCGCCGTACGTCTCGGCCTTCTCGAGGATGACGACGTCGCTCACGCCGGCCTCGCGCAGTCCGATGGCCGCGGCGATGCCGGAGATGCCGGCACCGACGACGACCACCTCGTGGTGCTCGCCGGCCTCCCCGCTCATCGGGCGGTCGCCCGCGCGACGGTGGCGGGAACGGCGGCGCGTGCGGCGGCGAGCGTCGCCTCGCGGCGGGAGAGGTCCATGAAGTTCGGCCCCATCGCGCGCAGCTCGGCGGCGCCGGGCTCGATGCGGATCACCCGGACCCCGGCCTGCTCCAGCCGGCGGACCTCGCGGTCCAGGCCGCGGGTCATCTGGCCGCGCAGCAGCCGCTCCAGGCGGTCGGCGCCACGGCCGCGCACGCCGCCGTGGGTGGTCATCGGCGCGACGACGACCACCTCGTCGAGGTTGGCGTCCAGCAGCAGGTCGGCCGAGACGCTCGAGACAGCACCGCCGTCGACGTAGGAGCGACCCGCGATCTCCACCGGCGGGAACCAGCCGGGGATGGCCCAGCTCGCCGCGACCGCGTCGCCCAGCGAGGCCGGCGGCGCGCCCGGCGACCCGAACGCCACGCGTCTTCCGGTACCGGCGTCGGCGGCCACGATCCAGGTGTCCGGGTGGGCGGTCCAGCCGTCGGGGCCGGCGAGGGCGTCGCCGTACTCGCGCAGCCAGCTCGCGTCCCCGGTCCCGCGCGGGAGCAGGCCCGCCAGGGCGGTGTACGCCGACCGCCCGGCCAGTCCCGCTCGCAGCAGCCCGAGCCCCGGCAGCCCGGGACGCGGCAGCGGCGGCAGCTGGCCCGGGTGCGTTGTCACGTGCCGCTCGAGGACGGGGTCAACGGCGAGGGAGTCTTCGAGCGCGTCGAGGAGGTCACGCGCGCCGCGGCCGCTGCCGAGGGCCGCGACGATCTCGGCGCCCGCCGAGGTGCCGACCAGCACGTCCGCCGTACGCACGTCCCAGGCCAGCGCCTCCTCGACCGCGCACAGCGCGACCGTGGTCCAGGCGAACCCCAGCGTCCCGCCGCAGCCGATGGCCAGTCCTCGTCGCATACTCGGATACTAACGGTATCCGAATTCCATCGGTAGGCGACCGCCGCTAGATTTCCCGCATGACCAGGCTGACCCGCAAGGAGACGCACGCGCAGACCCGCGAGCGTCTGCTGGAGACCGCGACGCGGGTCTTCCTGGCCGATGGCTACAACGCGACGTCGGTGGAGAAGGTCGCCGCCGAGGCGGGGTTCTCCAAGGGGGCGGTGTACTCCAACTTCGCGACCAAGCACGAGCTGGGACTCGCCGTCCTCGACCGGGTCCGGCTGGAGCGGGCGGGCTCGCTCGCCGCGGCGGTCTCGGGCGCCGCCGACCTCGAGTCGCGCGTCGCGGCGTTCGGTGCCTGGGCCGAAGAGAACATCGGCGACGTCGGGTGGACCACCCTCGAGGTGGAGTTCGCCACCAGCACCCGCCGCGTCCCCGGCGTCCGCACCGACCTGGCCGCGCGCCGCCGCGCGCTCACCGCCGCCGTGGCGGACCTGGTCGAGCAACAGGCCGCCGAGCTGGGCGTCACGCTGCGCCAGTCCGCCGAGGACCTGGCCGTGCAGCTGCTCTCGCTCGGCATCGGGCTCGGCGTACAGCGCGCCTTCGACCCCGAGCTTCCGGTACGCAGTCTCGTGGACCTGCTGCGCGGCGCGCTGTAGCTCGGCCGGCCCAGCACGCTCAGAGCCCCATGGAGATCCCGGCGCCCAGATCGCCCTTGCCGCGTTTTCCTCCGATCGGCTCCGGAGCTGGTTCTCCGCGCTTGGCGGCCGCCGCCGTGAGGATCGTCGTCGCGACGCGGTCCGCCCGCGACCTGATGCCGAGCCAAGCGGCGTAGTTGGGATGCTCCAACATCGCCGCCATGAAGCCGTCCCCGTTGGCGAGCTGGAACCACGTTCCGTGGTAGCCGGGCTCTGCGCCCACGATGTCGCTCAACCGGTACCGCATCGTCATGAGACCGACGACGATGACTTCGTCATCGGTCAGGACCAGCCGCGGATGGACAAACATGCCCCACACGACCGGCAGGGCCGGCGGTCCGAGGACGATCGCCTGAGCGGGATGAATCTCCCCGGTGAAGCCGAACCACGCGGCCAGTGCTGTCCAGGCGATCCCCAGGAGCACGAAGAACCCCACGAGCGCGGTGGGATGGCGCCAGACGTTCGGGCCTCGGAAGGGAATCGCGTCACTCGCCATGCCGTGATGGTCTCAGGCTGAGCGCCATGGATTGGCGATGGAGCGCCACGGCGACGTCCGGAAAAACAGATCGAGGCCAGACAGCGTCTGGCCTCGATCTTCTTGTAGCGGGGACAGGATTTGAACCTGCGACCTCTGGGTTATGAGCCCAGCGAGCTACCGAGCTGCTCCACCCCGCGTCGGTGAACCCAACGTTAGCGGGTCGGGACGAGAACCCCAAATCGGACGGTGAAAGGTGAAATGATCCGGGCGCGTGAACCGATCAGCAGGGTCGGCGCGACAGGGATGTGTGATGACCGACGACGACCTCGCAGCGGGCGACGACCCGCGTGCCGACCGGGAGCTGCTCGCAGCGATCCGGTCGGGTGACCGCGGGGCCCTGCACGAGCTGTTCCGCCGGCACGAGCCCTGGCTGGTGGCGCGGCTCTCCTACCGCTGCGCCGACCGCACCATGGTCGACGAGGCGGTGAACGAGACGTTCCTGAGCGTGTGGCGCAAGCCCGGCGCGTACCGCGGCGAGGGCGAGGTCGCCGCCTGGCTGTGGGGCATCGCGATCCGCGCGCTGCTCACCCAGCTGCGCCCGCGCGGCAACGTCGTCGAGCGGCTGATGCGGCTGCGCAGCGACGACGCGGTCTCCCCCGAGGAGGTCGTGCTGGCGCGCATCGAGCACAGCGACGTCGGTGCCGCCCTGCAACGCCTGTCCCCCGAGTTGCGGGCGGTGGTCCAGGCCACCGTCCTCGACGGGCTGTCGACCCGAGAGGCCGCCTCGTTGCTCGGCATCCCGAGCGGCACCGTGAAGAGCCGCATGAGCCGGGCCCGCGCAGAGCTGAGAGGAGCACTGCTGTGAACAACTGGCACGCCACCACCATCGAGCTCGAGAGCTACCTCGCCGGTGCCGCCGGCCCGGTCCTCGCCGCCTCCCTGGAGACTCACCTCGTCGCGTGTGCGCACTGCCGCGCGACGCTCGCCGACCTCACCCGGGGCGCCGGGGACGACGCCATCGCCACCGCCACCGACAGCCAGCGCCGCTGGGAGACGCTCAGCGCGGCCGTCGACGAGGCCGCGATCTCGCCGCTGCTGCGTCTCGGCGTGGCGACCCGCCCACTGATCGGCGCGCTGGGCGTCGCCGTGCTGCTGGTGCTGCTGATCCCGATCGTCGTCGCGGTGCTCTCCGGCAGCGAGCGCCTCTCGAGCGCACTGCTGGCCGGTGCCCCGCTCGCGCCCATGCTCGCCACCGCCTTCGCGTTCCGCCGTGACACCGACCCGGCGGGCGAGCTCACCCTCGCGACGCCCACGGCCGGCATCCGGCTCGTCGCCCGGCGGGCGCTGCTGGTGGCCGGTACGGCGCTGCCGATCGGCGTCACCGGAGCACTGCTGGCCGGCGTACCGCTCGCCGTGGCGGTGGGGTGGCTGCTGCCCGGCCTGGCCCTGGCCGGCGCGGTGCTGCTGGTCGGCACCACCCGCTACGACCCGGCCGTCGCCGCGGCCGCGCTCGGGTCCGCCTGGGCGATCGCCGTGACGCTCGCCGCCCGCGACGACCGGGGCGCACGGGTCGTCGAGCTGGTCACCGGCGCCCCCACGCAGCTGACCGCCCTCGCCCTCGCCGTCGCGATGGCGGGTGTCGCCGTCGCCCGCCGCGACCAGATCGTCTACCGGAGCACCGTATGAGCCAGCTGACCGACCTCCCCGGGACCAGTGCCACCGCCGGCATCGCCGCGAGCGGGCTGACCAAGCGCTTCGGCCGCACCGCCGCCGTGTCCGGCGTCGACCTCGAGCTCCACGGCGGAGTGGTGGGCGTGCTCGGCCCCAACGGCGCCGGCAAGACCACGCTGCTGCGGCTGCTGGCCACCGTCCTCTCCCCCGACGCCGGCCAGATCCGGCTGCTCGGCCGCGACCCGGAGCGCCCGAGTGAGCGGCTGGAGATCCGGCGCCGGCTCGGCTACCTCCCGCAGTCCCCCGAGCTCTACCGCGGCTTCACCGCCTTCGAGCTCGTCGACTACGTCGCCACGCTCAAGGAGCACACCGACCGCCGCTGGCGGGCCCGCGAGTGCGCCCGCGTGCTGGAGTTGGTCGGCCTGCAGGACCGGATGCATCAGAAGATCCGCACGCTGTCGGGCGGTATGCAGCAGCGCGTCGCCCTGGCCGCCAGTCTGATCGGCACGCCCGAGCTGCTCGTCCTCGACGAGCCCGCCACCGGTCTGGACCCCGAGCAGCGCATCGAGCTGCGCTCGGTGCTCTCCGACACGGCCCGGCGGGGCACCGTGCTGCTCTCCACGCACAACACCGGCGAGGTCGCGGCGCTGTGCAGCCGGGTCCTCGTCATGCGCCACGGCACCGTCGGGTACGACGGCACGCCGGCCGGTCTGCGCGACCTCGCGTCCGGCCGGGTCTGGGAGTCCGACAGCCCCGAGCCGGGAGCCGAGCGGTCCTGGGTCACCGCCGACGGCCGCTACCGCCACCTCGGCACACCGCCCGCCGGCGCTGCCCTGTGCCAGCCGACCCTCGACGACGGCTACCTGCTGGCCGTCACCGACCCGCGGCGGCCGCGATGAGCGGCCTGACCGTCGCCCGACAGGCGGTCGCACCGACCGCGGCCGCCGTACCGTGGACGCCGCTGCTCGTCGTCGCCGCCGTGCTCGTCGCCGGCACCGGGCTGACCAGTGCCCTCTCCGACCGACCGGGTCCACTCGCCGCCCTGGCCGCAGGAGCCCTGGCAGCCGGTGCCGTGGCCGCGCTGCGCGACCCCGCCGACCGGTTCCTCGCGGCACTGCCCACCTCCCGGCTGGCCCGCCGACTGCTCCGACTCGCCCTCGTGAGCGGACCGGTGGCGCTCGCGCTGGTCGCGGTCAGCACACTGAGTCCCGGACCGGCCGCGCCGTGGTCGAGCACCGCGGCGCTGACGCTCGCCGGATTGGCCGCCGCCACCTGGCTCCCCGAGCGACGGATCCTCCTCGCGGCCGGCGCGCCGCTGGTGTGGGTGTGCGTCACCGAGCTGCTCGACGCGACCGCCGGCCCGCTCGACTGGTGGCACGGCCGGCCCTGGCTGGTGGCCGCCGTCGCGGCCGCGCTCGTGGTCGCCGGGAGGCACCGATGACCGCGGTCGCGAGCCCCCTGCCGGTCGCAGCGGCCGCAGCGACCGCGCCGGGGCGGCGTCGGGTCGTGCTGGCCCTGGCCCGCCACGAATTGCGGCGGACGCTCCGGCTGCGGTGGCTGCTCCCCGCCCTGGCGCTGACCGGCCTCGTTTTCGAGGAGTGGCGCGGCCCGCAGCAGTGGAACGGGGAGCGCTACGGCTACTGGTTCACGATCCCGGCGGTCCTCGGTGTCGCCGCAAGCCTGCTGGCGGCCGCGAGCTTCCACCGTGAGCGGACGGCCGTCGCCGAGGCGTCGCCCGCCGGCGAGGCCGAGCGCTGCCTGGCGCGACTGCTGGCGGCGGCGCCGTTGGTCGCCGTCACCGCCGCGGTCGTGGCCGCGCAGGCGGCGTACATCTGGTCGATCGGCGGACTCGACCTGGGCGACGAGCCCGGCCGCACGTTGCGCGCCTACCCGACCCTCCCCGAGCTGGCGCAGCCGGTGGCCGTCACCGTCCTCGGGATCGCCGTGGGTGCCGCGGTGGGCCGCCGGGTGCGGCACCGGGCCACCGCGATGCTGGCGCTGGTCGCGGGCTGGCTGCCCGTGACGTTCACCTACTGGGCCTTCCAGGCACCGGTGGTGGCGCCGTTCTCCGTCCTGCAGTCCCAGCCGGTCGACGTCCCACTCGGCAACGGGGACCCGGTGGACCATCCGGCGCAGTGGTTGCTGTCCGCGCCCAACGACTACCAGGTCGGCTGGGACCGGCTGGTGGTCTCGGAGTCGCTCGCGTGGTGGCACGACCTGTGGCTGGTCGGGCTCGCCGTCGTCGTCCTCGCGGCGGCGGTCCCCCGCGGTCGGCGGCAGCTGGTCGTGGTCGGCGGCACCCTGGCGGTCGGCGCTGCAGTCGCCCAGTTCCTGGTGTACCCATGAGGCGCGCGCTCGCACTCGCGGCGGCGACCGCACTGCTGACCGGCTGCGCCGCGGCGGCGTACGACGGCGACGGCGAGCTGCTGCCGCCCGGCGAGCTGGCCCCCGTCGCGGCCAAGCGCGCCGACGCGGTCGACGTCGTCGTGGACACCGACCTGGCGCCCGACGACCTGCTGGCGCTGGGCTACCTGCTGCGGCACCCCGGCGTCCGGGTCCACGCGATCACGGTGCCGACCACCGGGCTGGTGAACTGTCCCGTCGGCATCGACCTCGCCTACGACCTGATGACCTCGGTCGGCGTCGCGCCGGTGCCGATCTCCTGCGGCGACGCCCCGCGCGGGGCCCATGGGATCGCTTTCCCCCGCTCCTGGTCGTACGCCGCGGCGTCCGACAGCGGACTGACCCGCGTGGTCGGGACGTGGACCGAGACCTCTCCCCTGGCTCCCGGCCCGCTGATCGGTCGGCTCGCCGCCGAGCACCCCGGACTGCAGGTCGTCGCGCTCGGGCCGGCCACCGAGCTGGCCGCGATGCTCGCCACCGACCCCGCCGCGTATGCGCGGATCGCGCGGATCGTCACCATGACCGGCGTGGTCACCGGCCCGCCGCAGGACGACACCGCCGGCGAGTGGAACGCCGCCGCGGATCCCGACGCCCTCGCGGCCGTGCTCGCCGGGCCCGTGCCGGTCACCGTCGTCCCGAACGAGGTGGCGCCGGAGGGCCAGCCGGCCGGCGTACGTGCTCCTGTGGTGGGTGGGCTCGGCGTCCTCACCCCCGCGCCCACCCCGAGGTTCTGGGACCTCGCCACCGCCGGCTACCTGACCGAGCCGACTGCCGGGCGGACCGAGAGCGGCACCTGGTCGGTCGACCTCACCGGAGAGCCGGGGCGGCTGACGCGCACCGGCGAAGGCCCGCACCAGGTCGTCACCCACCTCGACACCGAGCGGCTCGACGCGGCGTACGCCGAGGTCTTCGCGTTCGAGCAGTGAGGCCGCCAGCACCCCGCCGTACCCGGCACCCAGCCGCACCCACCGAGGTCTCGACACGCCTCGCCTAGCGGCTCGGCGGCTCGACCAACGGAGAACGCGGCTCGGCGGCTCGACCAACGGAGAACGCGGGTCGACCAGCGGAGAACGCGGGGCGACCACCGAAGAACGCGGCTCGGCGGCTCGACCACCGGAGGACGCGGCTCGGGCTACTGCTCCAGCTGACCGAGCGCCTCGGCGACCTTGTCGCGCGCCAGCTCCAGGAGCCGCTCACGCTCGGCGAAGTCGCCGGAGCGGCCGGCCGCGTCGGCCCTCTCGAAGAGCTGCTGCGCCTCGTTGAGCAGCTCCTGCGGAGTGCCGCCGCCCGAGGGCGCCGTGGGCGTGGGGCTCGGTGAGCCGGACGGGCTCGGCGACGGGGCGGCCGTCGGTGGCGTCGTGGGGGCGCCACCGGGCTCGGTGCCGCCCTCCAGCGCGCTCGCGACCGCCTCGCTCAGCGTCCGGCCGTAGCCGACGTTGCCGCCGTAGGAGACCAGCACGTAGGCCAGCACCGGGAACGACGAGCCGCTGACCTGTTGGGCGTAGACCGGCTCGATGTACATCAGCCCATGCGACGTGGTCGGCACCGTCAGCAGGTTGCCGTAGGAGAGCGCGCCGTTGGTGCCGCGGAAGGCGAGCAGCGCGTTGGCGATCTCGGAGTTGTTCTTGAACTCGCTGACCACCTGGCCGGGGCCCTGGGTCTGCTCGTCCTGGCGCTCCAGCACCCGGATCTTGCCGTAGTTCTCCGTGGTCGGGTCGGAGTTGACCGTCATCACCGCCGCGAGGTTGTTGCGCCGGTTCGGCACGAAGGTCGAGGTGATCGCCCACACCTCCCGGCTCTGCGCCGCGGCGTCGTCGGAGACCGGCTCGTCGACGAACATCCGGTACGGCGGCAGCAGATGTCCCGCGGTGGAGTTCGGGTCCTCCGGGACCTTCCACCACTCCGAGCCGGGCATGAACTCGTCGACGTCGGTGACGTGGTACTTCGCCAGCTGGTAGCGCTGCACCTTGAACATGTCCTCGGGGTAGCGCAGGTGGCCCATCAGCGACTCGGGGATCTCCGACCGGGGCTCGACGGTGCCGGGGAACGCCTTGCGCCACGCCTGCAGGATCGGGTCGGTCTCGTCCCAGGCGTAGAGCGTCACGGTGCCGTCGTACGCGTCGACGGTCGCCTTCACCGCGTTGCGCATGTAGTTGATCTCGTCGGTCGGCAGCGTCCGCAGGGCGGTGTCCTGCTGCAGCGCGTCGTCGGTCATCGTCTCGAACGACTCCCGCTCCGATCCGGGGTAGCGGTCGGTGGTGGTGTAGCCGTCGACCACCCACTTGATCCGTCCGTCGACGACGACGGGGTACGGGTCGTCGTCGAGCGTCAGCCAGGGGGCGACCTTCTCGATCCGCTCCTTGGGATGACGGTTGTAGATGACCTCGGAGTTCTCGTTGACGCGCTCGGCGAGCAGGAAGTTCGTCGAGCCGAACTTGATGGCGTAGAGCAGCCGGCGCCACGTCGAGCCGATCGCGACACCGCCCTGGCCGTCGTACTCCGTGGTGGGCTCGTCCTCCTCGCCGTCCTCGGCTCCGCGCCGGTCCAGGTCGAGCTCGACCGGGGCAGCGCCGTCGGGCCGGCCGACGACGGAGTACGACGGGCTCTTCTCGCCGAAGTAGACCCGCTCCTCGAAGTCACCGGGGCCGTGCTGGACCAGGTCGTTCTGGGTGGTCTGGATGCCCTGCGCCCACTGGATCTCGGGGCTCTCCCGGGCGTCGTCGAGGCCGCGATGGTTGGCGTAGGCCGCGATCACGCCGCTGCCGTGGGTGTAGACGGTGTGCAGGTTGTTCCAGGTCTGGTCGCTCTGCTCGATGCCGCTGACGTCGAGCTCGCGCACGCCCATGACCAGCGCGCGCTCCTTGCCCTGGATGTCGTAGTGGTCCACGTCGAGGACGTCGGCGACGGTGTAGTAGCCGCGCGCCTGCTGGCTCTCCTCGAAGAGCCGGTGCACCTTCTCCGGGTCGACCAGCGGCGCGGAGGCCGCCTCGGCGTCGAGCGCGGCGGCCTGGGACGCGGTGGCGCTAGCGGGGACGGTGTAGTTCTCGACCGTGACGTGCTCGTCGTCGATGGCATAGGCCTCGCGGGTCGAGTCGATGTTCTTCGCCAGGTAGGGCTTCTCCTTGTCCGGCGACGGCTTGACCTGGAAGCCCTGCACGATCGCCGGCCAGATCAGACCCAGCAGCACCGCGGAGATGACCAGCAGCGCCAAGCCGACCGAGGGCAGCAGCCAGGTACGGCGCCAGATGTTGACCAGGAACAGCACGGCACAGATCACCGCGATGCCGGCCAGGATCGCCTTCGCGGGCAGGACGGCGTGCTCGTCGGTGTAGCCCAGGCCGGTCATCAGCGGCGACTCGCTGTGGACCAGGTCGAACCGGTCCAGCCAGTAGTCGGCCGCCTTGGCCAGCACGAAGACCCCGAGCAGCACCGACAGGTGCACCTGCGCGGCGCCCGACAGCTTGTCGCGCGAGGCCTGCAGGCGGATCCCGCCGAAGAGGTAGTGGACGACCGTGGCGGCCAGCAGCGCCACCACGGCGGCGGCCATCACGAAGTTGACGAGGTAGTGGAACCACGGCAGGTCGAAGACGTAGAAGCCGATGTCGCGCCCGAAGTAGGGGTCCTCGCGGCCGAAGTCACCGCCGTTGCGCCACAGCAGGAAGCTGCGCCAGTGGCCGGTGGCCGACGTACCGGCGAAGATGCCGGCGATGACCGAGACGCCGACCAGCAGCCACACCCGGATGGGCGTGACCGCGTCGCGGTAGCGCTCCAGCGCGGCCTCGGCGGAGGTGGCGTGGAACATCGGCCGGGACCGGTAGGCGACCAGCATCGAGACCGCGACGACCACGCCCATGACGGCGCCGAAGCCGAGGAAGAGCGCCGTGCGGATCCAGAAGAGCTTGGTGAACACGCCGCCGAAGCCGAGGTCGGCGTACCAGAGCCGGTCGGTCCACAGCGTCGCGAACGTCGTCAGCAGGAAGAACGCCAGCACCAGGATGACGCCGGTCGCGATCAGCGCCCGGGCGCGCCCGCTCGAGCCACGCGGCGGGGGCACCGCGCGCGGGTCGTCCTCGAACAGCTCGCTCACTCTGTCTCCTCCTCGGTCTGCTCCGCGGTCTCCTCCTGGAGCTCCAACGTCGCACGCAGCAGGTCCAGCAGCGCCGGCACCACGTCGGCGCCACCCACCACGGAGGCGGCGTCGTCGTGCGCGCGCAGCCGAAGGGCACAGTACGTCGCCCCGGCGCGCGTCGCGCCGGCGACGATGCGCACCTCCTGGCGGTCGGGGTGCTGCCGGGCGAACGCGGCGGCGGCCGCGGGGTCGTCCGGGATCGCCGCGTCGGCGTCGGGCGGCAGGACCAGCCGTTCGACGACGGCCGCGCAGCCGGCCACGTCGGCCGGCCAGGCGATGGCCTGCAGCTGCTCCTCGAGCTCGCCGGCCAGCGGCTCCTGCTCGACCGGGGTGAGGGTGCCGGCCGCGGTGGCGGCGTCCAGACCCATCAGGTCGGCCAGCGCGGGCTCGGCGGCGAGCAGCTCGGCGGTGTCCACCAGGGCGTAGAGCCGCGCCGGCTGGTCCCAGCCTGCCTCGGCGGCGTGCGCCTCGAGCTCCAGCACGGCGGTCGCCAGCGCCGGGTCGATGTCGCCCAGCTGCCCCACCTCGCCGAGGTCGACCTCGGGCATCTCGTGCGGCTCCTCGGTCATGACGCGTCCCTCTCGCAGCTCGGCAGTGCGGCCTCGGGGTCCTCGGTCCAGGTGTCGAGGGCCTCGACGGCGCTGTGCATGGTGGTCACCCGCACCAGTCGCAGGTCGTCGCTGTGCGCGGCACCCAGGGCGTCGGCGCAGTTGGCGGCCGGCACCAGGAAGAGCGTGGCGCCGTCGCGCGCGGCTCCGGCGATCTTCTGCTGGATGCCGCCGATCGGCCCCACGGCGCCGTCCGGGCCCAGCTCACCGGTGCCGGCGATCGGCCGGCCACCGGTCAGCGACCCCGGCGTCAGCAGGTCGTAGATGGCCAGCGAGAACATCAGCCCCGCGCTCGGCCCACCGATGTCGGGGTCGACGTTGATCGTGACGTCGACCGGGAAGTCGTAGTCCTGGGCCACCGTCGCGCCGATCCGCGGCGTCCCCTCGGTGCGCACCGGCGTGAGGCTCACGGTGCGCTCCTTGCCGTCGCGGCGGATGCCCAGCTCGACCGACCCGCCCTCGGGGGTGGCCCGGATCCGCTCGACGGCGGCGGCGGTGTCGGTCACCCTCTCGCCGGCCACGGTCAGGACGAGGTCGCCCTCCTCGAGCACGCCGTCGGCGGGCAGACCCTCCTCGACACCGGCGATGCGCACGACGGCCGGGACGGTCTGCCCCATCTCCTCGAGCGCGACGGCGGTGGCGACGTCCTGCGAGGAGGCCATCTGGACCGCGCCCTGCTCACGGTTCGCCTCGTTCGTGGTGCCGCGCTCGTAGACCGCGTCCCAGGGGTAGACCGCGTCCTCGCCGCTGGCCCACGCCCCGAGCAGCTCGGGCAGCGTGACGTCGGCGTCGGGCCGGGTGACCGAGACCGTGGTCATGCGCAGCTCGCCGCCGTCGTCGTACGCCGGCCGGCCGCTCACCTCGACGACCGGCTCCTCACCGATGGTGCCGAGCACGTCGACGGTCAGACCGGGCCGGTAGACGACGTAGGGCAGCGGGACCACCCAGGCGGCCACGAGCAGCGCCAGCACCAGTGGCGCGGCGATCATGCCGGCCAGGGCGCGCTGCGAGGGGCGCGAGGGGGCGCTCGTCATGGCGCAACCTTCTCATCAGCCATCAAGCCGCCGACCCAGGACCGTCCCACGCGGACGGCGGCCGGCCGATCCACCGCTCAACGACGCCGAGACGGGCGCACCGCGATCCCGGTGGAGCGGTCCCGCTCGGGGCGGGGTGCGGCGTACCGCACGGGTCGGCGATCGCGCTGCAGCGCCTCGCCCATCCGGCGTACGGCGGCCTCCCGGTCGACCGTGCCGCGACCCTCCCGACCCAGCCAGCCCACCCACAGCATCGCGACGACCGTCACGACGGCGGCGGGCGCGAGCCACAGCAGGATCTCCACGCCACCCAGGCTAGGCGCGCCGGTCCGCGGACCCCGTCACGGCGCGCCGACCCACTCCTCGGTGCCGTCGGCGAACCGCTGGTGCTTCCAGATCGGCACCTCGGCCTTGAGGGTGTCGATGAGCGCGCGGGACGCGGTGAACGCCTCACCGCGGTGACCCGACGCGGCGGCCACCACGACCGCGACGTCGCCGATCCCGAGGTCGCCGACCCGGTGGACGGCGGCGACCGCGTTGACCCCGAACTCCTCGGCGACCCGGGCGCAGACGTCCTCCAGCCGCTGCAGGGCCGAGGGATGGGCGTCGTAGGTCAGCCCGGTCACCCCCTTGCCGCCGTCGTGGTCGCGCACGCGGCCGACGAAGAGGGTGAGGCCGCCCGAGGAGTCGTCGTCGAGCGCCTTGACCACCTCGTCGATGTCGAGCGGGGTGTCACGGATCGCTGCGAGCCGCACCGCGGAGTGAGTCACTCCGCCAGCCTAGGGCGTGGCGCGTACCGTTGGGGTCATGGCAGATCTCCCTGGCGGCTCCGGCGACAACCCGTTCAAGGGCACCCCGTTCGAGGCCCTCTTCAACGGCCTCAACCTGGGCGGCGGCATGGGCGGCACCATGGGCGGTGGCGTGGGCGGCGGCATGCCGGACCTGTCGGCCCTGTTCTCCCAGATGCAGTCGCTGATGCAGCCCTACGACGGCCCGCTCAACTGGGACGTCGCCCTCGACGTGGCCCGCAAGACCGTGGCGGCGGCCGGTCCCGACCCGTCGGTGACGCAGCGACAGAAGGACGCGGTCGCGGACGCCGTACGTCTCGCCGACCACTGGATCGACGGGACCACCTCCTTCCCCTCCGGCGTCGTGACCGCGGACGCGTGGAGCCGCGCCGAGTGGCTGGTGCAGACCGTCGAGACGTGGAAGGTGCTGGTGGGGCCGGTCGCCAACACCTCCGTCGGCACGCTGAGCAGCCAGTTCCCCGAGGAGATGCGAGCGATCGCCGGCCCGATGGTCGGCTTCCTCGGGAAGGCGCTGGGCGCGCTGCTGGCCAACCAGACCGGCACCGGCCTCGGCACGCTGGCCGGCGAGGTGCTGAGCGGCTCCGACATCGGCGTCCCGCTGGCCGCCCCCGGTCGCGCCGCGCTGCTGCCCACCAACGTCGCGGCGTTCGCCGCGGGACTGCCCGACGTGACCGAGGACGACGTGCTGCTCTATCTCGCGCTGCGCGAGGCCGCCCACCAGCGGCTGTTCGCCGGCGTGCCGTGGCTGCGCGACCACGTCATCGGCGCCGTGACCGACTACGCCCGCGGCGTGGAGCTCGACCTCGGTGGCATGCAGCAGCGCATCGAGGAGCAGATGCGCGGCATCGACCCCGGCGACCCCGCCTCGCTGCAGCGCCTCTTCGAGGAGGGTGGCCTGTTCGAGGTCGAGCCCTCCCCCACCCAGAAGGCGGCGCTGGAGCGGCTCGAGGTCGTGCTCGCGCTGGTCGAGGGCTGGGTCGACGAGATCGTGTCCGAGGCCACCAGGGAGCGGATGCCGGCCGCCACGAAGCTGCAGGAGGCGTTCCGACGCCGGCGCGCCACCGGCGGTCCGGCCGAGCAGACCTTTGCCACCCTGGTCGGCCTGGAGCTGCGGCCGCGCCGGCTCCGCGACGCCGCCACGCTGTGGGGCTCGCTGCGGGCCCGGCAGGGCGCGGAGGCGCGGGACGGTGTCTGGATGTCGCCGGCGCTGCTGCCCACCGCCGCCGACCTGGACGACCCGCTCGGCTTCCGGGAGGGCGCCGAGGCGCCCGAGGCGCTCGACGAGGACACGTTCGACGCCGAGCTGCGCAAGCTGCTGTCGGGTGAGGACGGGTCCGCCACCGACGAGCCGCGGGAGTGACGCTCCACTCCGACGCGCTCGCCGTCCTCACGGCGTGGCGCGCGCCGACGCCCGCGCAGGACGCGCTGCGGGAGCGGTACGTCGCGCACCTGGCCGACCACGCCGACGGCGTGTTCCGGTCGTGCCGGCCCGACCATCTCACCGCGTCGACGCTCGTGATGAGCGCCGACGGGTCCCAGGTGCTGCTCACGCTGCACGCGAAGGCGAACCGCTGGTTCCAGTTCGGCGGCCACCTGGAGCCCTCCGACGGCTCCCTGCTCGCCGCCGCGACCCGGGAGGCGACCGAGGAGTCGGGACTGGCCGGGCTCGCGCTCGACCAGGTGCCCGTGCAGCTCTCCGAGCACGCGGTGCCGTTCTGCGGCGGCGTCGACGACGGGCTGCTCGTGCACCACCTCGACGTGCGGTTCCTCGCGGTCGCTCCGCCGGCCGCCGTACATCTGGTGAGCGAGGAGTCCCTCGACGTCCGCTGGTGGCCCGCCGACGCGCTCCCCGACCCGGACGCCGACCTCCTCGAGCTCGTCGCGCTGGCCCGCGAGCGGCTGGCTCAGTCGACCTCGGCGTCCGGCAGCTCGCCGGGCGGCGGCTCGAGCTTGGCAGCGGCCGACCAGCCCAGCAGGTAGCCCTTGGCCCGCTCGGCCTGCGGGTAGCGGTCCACCCAGCTCCAGAACCGGTCGTTGTGGTTCGGCTCGAACAGGTGCGCCAGCTCGTGCACCAGCACGTAGTCGACCACCCACGACGGCATGCCCTGCAGCCGGGCAGAGAGCCGGATCGAGCGGTCACCGGGCGTGCACGACCCCCAACGGGAGTTCTGGTTGTCGACCCACCGCACCGACTCGGGGATCGCCATGCCGCCGAAGTAGCGGTCACTGAGGCCGAGCGCCCGCTTGAGCAGCTCGTCGTCGGTGGGCTTGCGGCGTCGCTCGGCCTTCTCGAGCCGGAGGATCATCGCCTCGACCCACTCCGCCTCCTCGCGGCGGCTCATCGTGGCCGGGATGAGGACGATGATGCGCTCGCCGTCGCGATAGGCGGACACGGTACGCCGGCGCCGCTTGCTGCGCCGCACCTCGACCTCGGGTCGCGGGCTCGTGACGGACGCGCTCGCCGCGTCACCGCTCTGCCCGCGCGTCGCCCCCGCTCCCGCCATGGCCTGGACCCTACCCGTGCGACCAGGCCAGCAGCCGGTCCTTCGGCCAGGTGTTGACGATCCGGTCCGGGTCGATGCCGGCCGCCTCGGCCCGCTCGCAGCCGTAGATCTGGAAGTCGAGCTGGCCGGGCGCGTGCGCGTCGGAGTCGATGGAGAACAGGCAGCCGATGTCGCGGGCCAGCTCCAGCAGCTTCGTGGGCGGGTCGCGCCGCTCGGGCCGGGAGTTGATCTCGACGGCGACGCCCTCCTCCGCGCAGGCCTCGAAGACCGCCTTCGCGTCGAACTGGCTGCCCACGCGGGTGCCGCGGCTGCCCGTCACCAGCCGGCCCGTGCAGTGCCCGAGCACGTTGGTGAACGGGTGGCGCACGGCCGCGATCATCCGCCGGGTCATGGCCGCCTTCTCCATGGCGAGCTTGGAGTGCACGCTGGCGACCCGTACGTCGAGCCGCGCCAGCATCTCGCTGGTCTGGTCCAGCGACCCGTCGTCGAGGATGTCGACCTCGATGCCCTTGAGCAGCGTGAACGGACCGCCGAGGTGCTCGTTGAGCGCGTCGATGACCCCCAGCTGCTTGGCGAGCCGCTCGGCGCTCAGCCCCCGCGCGACCTTCAGGCGCGGCGAGTGGTCGGTCAGCACGAGGTACTCGTGGCCCAGCTCCATCGCGGTGAACGTCATCTCCTCGATCGGCGACCCGCCGTCGGACCAGTCCGAGTGGGAGTGCAGGTCGCCGCGCAGCGCCTGTCGCAGCTCGCTGCCGCCGGTCGTCAGCTCGCCGCCGTACTGCTCCTCGAGGCGGGCCAGCCGGTCGGGGATCTCGCCGGCCGCCGCCTGCTCGATGACCGCGGCCGTGCTGGCACCGATGCCCGGCAGCGTCGTCAGCGTGCCGGCCGCCACAGCGGTCTGGACCTCCTCGTCGCTCATCGGCAGCAGGGCCGCGGCCGCGGCGCGGAATGCCTTGACCTTGTAGCTGTCCTCGCGACCGCGCTCGAGCAGGAAGGCGATCCGGCGCAGTGCGGCGACCGGTCCGGCGGCGTACGGCTGTCGCTGGGGTTGCTGGGTCACCCGGCCAGCATCCCAGCCGCCGCCAGCCGCGGATCCTCCCCGGCGTGTCGCCGTCCGGAGGGCGAGAAATTTTCCTCCACACCCGGTGGAACCACGTTCCCGCAGGTCACGGCCGCGTACGTCGGCAGGAGCGATCCCATCTCCACACCGGTTCTCCCAGGCGCAGCCCGGTTCCTCCACTGGCTTGCGCGCTTCTTCACAACCTCGTCCACAGGTCTCTCCACAGGCTGAGGATCAGGCCCGTTGACCCGGCTCCGGCCGCCCTCCTAGGTTTCTGCGCAGACGAGACCCCCGGCGCCGCCGGACGTCCTTGGCAAGGGGAAGGCGAAGGACGATCCAGGCACCGGGGGTCTCCTCATGTCCCCCTGATGGCTGCAGCGGGCTCCCGCGGCCCCGCCAGCGCGACACGCCGAAGATCACGCGTGCGGGGGTACGCGTGGCTTCACGCCTGCTGTGCCGTAAGGTCGAGGCGGCCCACGCGGCAAGACCGCCGCATGGGTGACCGGCGGGCTTCCCCAAAGTTCCCCGTCGACGACCAACGTGAGACAAAGGCAAGGAGGCCGTCATGGCGGAGACCTGGAGCGGTGAGTTCTACTGCGTGAAGTGCAAGGAGAAGCGCGAGGCCACGGGCGAGATCAAGGTCAACGACAAGGGCACCAAGATGGCCAAGGCCGTCTGCCCGGTCTGCGGGACCAACCTCAACCGCATCCTCGGCAAGGCCTGATCACTCAGGAGCAGCGCCGAACGAAGACTGTCGACCCCCGGGCCCGCGTGGCCCGGGGGTCGAGTCGTCTCTGCCCTGTGGATGGGGCCCGGCCCGGTGCGGGCGGCCGTGTGACGCTGCGGTCATGGCCGCCTCCGACTCGTCCCCGCCCGTCCAGCAGCCCGTCCAGCGACCCGTTCTGCGTCCCGGCTGGCAGGCTGTCCGGCGCGACGACGCCCACCTGCAGGTCGGCCTCGACGAGCCGCTGTGCACCGTCGTGCCCGACACCGCGGAGGTACGCCGGCTGCTGGCGGTGCTCGCCGACCCGGCGCTCCCCTGGCAGCCGCCGGCGGACCTGCCGTCGCGTCGCGCCTTGGACCGGCTCGACAGCGCCGGGCTCCTCGTGCCCCGGCCCGCGAGCGCGCTCGAGACCCGCCTGGCCGCCCGACACGGTCAGGACGCCCGGGAGCGACTCTCCCGCCGTGCGCGGTCCCTGCTGCGGCTGGACGGACCGTCAGCGCTGACGGAGCCCTTCGAGGCCCTGCTGCGCGAGTCCGGCCTCGCCGCGGTCTCGGGTCAGGCGAGCGATGAGCCGACGCTGACGATGCTGCTCTCCGCCGGGCCGGCACCCCGGCCCCGGGCCGACGAGCTGCTGCGCCACGGACGACCGCACCTGGTGGTGGCCGGCTCGCCGACGGGCTGGACGGTCGGACCGCTGGTCGTCCCAGGCCTGACGGCGTGCCTGCGCTGTGTCGACGCGACGCTCGCCGAGCGCGACCCGCGGCGGGGAGTCGTGCTGGCCCAGCAGCCGCCGGTCTCGCCGGCGCTGCTGGATCCCGTGGCACGCATCGCGGCGCTGGCGCTGGCCGCCCAACAGACGGTGGCCTTCGTCGACGGCGACGCGCCGGCGGTCTGGTCGGCCACGCTCAGCCTGCGTGCGGGCGTCCCGGAGCTCGTGTCCTGGCGGCGGCACCCGCACTGCGGCTGCGCCTGGGACGCCGTCGCTGCCCAGTGACCGGCGTATGACCGGAGCAGCGCCGCGGCGTCACCACCACTCGGAGTCGAGCTTGCCCTCCATCGCGCGCAGGTGCTCACGGGAGCAGGCGGCGCAAAAGGTCTTGCGAACGCCGTGCTCGACCGCGGTGGTCCAGGTCAGCGCGCGAGCCGGGTCGGTCTCCTGCCGGCCGCAGAAGTCGCAGGTGACGGGATCGTCCGATGCCACGCTCCGATGGTAGGCACAGCGCCGACATGCGGAACGGCCCGCCCGGGACTCCCCGGTGAGGGGAGCCCGGACGGGCCGTTCTTCACACCCGCGATCAGGGTGAGGAGGTGGGGTGGGCAGCGACGACTGCCGGCCCCACGTCTGGTCACAGGGCGCGGGCGAGAGCCAGACGCGCCTGCTGCGCCGCCTCCTCGGCCTTGCGGCTGAGTCGGCGGGCCCGGGCCAGCTGGTGGCCCTTCCGCAACTGGTGCGCCTCTCCCAGGCGCGCGGCCATCTGCGCGCGCGCCAGGTCCTCGTTCATGAGGTTCATCTCGGTACTCCTGGTGGTCTCGGTCGTGTGGAACATGGGTCTGGTTGCTCGTGGGGTCAGGCGGCGGGCTGGTTCTTCCGCGGGCGGCCGCGCGGACGCTTGCGGGGGATCACTGCTCCCTGCAGGAACAGCTCGCCTCCCCAGACGCCCCACGGCTCGCGCCGGGCGAGTGCGCCGTCCAGGCACAGGGACTGCACGGGGCAGCCCTGGCACAGCGCCTTGGCGTACTCCACGTCGCTCGGCGACTCGGCGAACCACAGCTCCGGGTTGTTCGCCCGGCACGGCAGCAGCTCGTCGTCGACCTTGCTGGCCGTGTCGTGGAGATCTCCCAGACCCGACACCAGCCCAGCGTCGAGCGCCTGGTCGGCGCGCTCGAGGACACTGGTGGTCATCCTTCACCTCCTCATTCGTTTCCTGATCGCGTTGTGTTCGATGGTGCGGTGATGCGCTTGGGATCCGCCTGCGGCCGGCTTGGGAAACAAAAAGGCCGCGGATCCCGGGTTCGGGTTCCGCGGCCTGGAGGCTGCCGATGTCTGCTTAGACAGTCGGTGGACTCCAGGGGTTGGTTCCCTGTCCCTCTCGGGTGGTGCCGTTGGCGGCGTCGATGCCGGCCTGGAAAGCCACCTCACCCTGGGTAAGGACGAGCTTCCGGGCACGGTCGGACGTCGGGACGACGAGCGTCGCCAGCGGCCAGGCACAAGCAGCCTTCGGCGCAACGAAGGCGTGGTGGCCCGTGGGCATGCCGACGTACGACGGGCGTGCTGCCGTCATCGGAATCAGGTTCGTGTTCATCACTGGGGCCACCTCCTTCGGTGAGTCGTGCGCTGGAGTTGTCGGGTCCATGGTGCGCGGGGGCTTTTTACTTGCTAGAGGAACCTATCGGTGGTTGCCGGTAAGGAGCAAACCATTTAATGACTATTTCTCGATGATTTTCTGCCAGCGGCTCCGCGGGCGGTCGCTCAGGTGCTTTCAGCGAGCACCGCAAGCACGTCGGCGCCGTAGTCGTCGAGCTTGGCGCGCCCCACGCCGTGGACCTTCAGCAGCTCCGGCAGGGAGCCGGGCCGTCGCTCGGCGATGGCCTCCAGCGTGGCGTCGGAGAAGATCACGAACGCCGGGACGCCAGCCGTCGCGGCCCGCTCCCGTCGCCAGGTGCGCAGTCGCTCGAAGAGCGCCTCGTCGTACGGCGCCGGGCAGTCCTCGTGCCGGCCCCGGGTCTTCTCGGTGCTGGTGCCGAGCGGTCGGCCACAGCCCTTGCACATCCGGGCACCGCGGTTGCGGGTCGTGCGTCGCTCGGCGGCGGCGCGCGCGTCCTCGGGGAGCAGCGGGTCCAGGAACCGCGACGGCTTGCGGCTGGCCCGCTGTCCGGGCTGCCGCGCCAGCGCCCAGCTGAGGTGGAGGTCGATGCGGGCCCGGGTGACGCCGACGTAGAGCAGCCGGCGCTCCTCCTCGATCGCGGCCGGTGACTCCAGGGAGTAGGAGAACGGCATCGTGCCGTCCTGCAGGCCGCACAGGAAGACCGAGTCCCACTCCAGGCCCTTGGCGGCGTGGAAGGTGGCCAGGGTGACGCCGTCGGCGACCGGCGCGTGCTGCTCGGCGGCGCGGCGGTCGAGGTCGTCGACGAAGCCGCTCAACGTGCCGGCCTCTCCCCCGCTCTCGGCGAAGCCGTTGGCCAGGTCGATCAGGGCCTGCCAGGACTCCCACCGGTCGCGGGTCTGCCCGCGGCCCTCCGGCGGTCGGGAGGTCCAGCCCATGCCGGCCAGGATGCCGTGCACGGTCTCCAACAGGTCCTCGCCCTGCCCTGAGCGGGCCGCGCCCCGCAGCCGGGTGACCGCCTCGCGGACCTCGGGGCGGTCGAAGAAGCGAGCGGCGCCGCGGACGACGTACGGAAGGCCGGCCGCGCCGAGCGCCTCCTCGAACGTCTCCGACTGGGCGTTGATGCGGAACAGGACCGCGATCTCGGAGTACGGCCGGCCCGACGCGTGGAGCGCGGCGATGCGGGCGGCGACCGCCTCGGCCTCGGCCACCTCGTCGGGGTGCGGGCTGAACCGCACCTCCGGGCCGGCCTCGCGCTGCGCCCGCAACTCGACGCTGCGGCTCTCCGTGCCGCTCAGCAGAGCGTTGGCGGCGGTCACCACCTGGGGCGTCGAGCGGTAGTTGCGCACCAGCTCGACCGACGCCGTGCCGGGGAACTTCTGCGGGAAGTCGCGGAGGTAGGCCGCGTCGGCACCCGCGAAGGAGTAGATCGTCTGGGCAGGGTCGCCGACCACGCAGATCTCGTCGCGGCCGCCGAGCCACAGGTCGAGCAGCGCGGACTGCAGCGGCGAGACGTCTTGGAACTCGTCGACGACGAACCACTTGTACTGCCGACGCACCTGGGCGGCGACCCGCTCGTCCTCGGCCAGCAGTCCGGCGGTCAGCAGCAGGACGTCCTCCATGTCCATCCGGCCCTGGCCGCGCTTGACCTCCTCGTAGCTGCCGAAGACGCGGGCGACGGTCTCGACGTCGAGGGAGCCGACCTGGCGGCCACGCGCCTGCGCGACCTTGGCGTAGACGTCGGGGTGGACGTTGCTGACCTTCGCCCACTCGACCTCGGAGGCGAGGTCGCGCAGCAGTGCCTGGTCGGCCGAGAGCCGGTGTCGCCGGGCAGCGCTGGCGAGCAGTCCGAGCTTGGACTCGACGAGCGTCGGCAGCTCGGTGCCGTGGACGTGGGGCCAGAAGTAGCGCAGCTGTCGCAGCGCCGCCGAGTGGAAGGTGCGCGCTTGCACGGCCCCGGCGCCCATCGCCCGCAGCCGCTGTCGCATCTCGCCGGCGGCCCGGGTGGTGAAGGTGACCGCCAGGATCTCCGTCGGGGCGTAGACGCCGGTGGCCACGCCGTAGGCGATGCGGTGGGTGATCGCGCGGGTCTTGCCGGTGCCCGCACCGGCGAGCACCCGCACCGGGCCGCGCAGCGCCTCCGCGACCCGGCGTTGCTCGGGGTCGAGGGCGGCGAGAAGCGAGGAGGGATCCGGCACGCCGTCACCCTAGACGGCGGCTCCGACAGCCGACCGCCCCGGCACCGAGACGGTCAGAGGCCGACGTACGCCGGGTTGTGGACGTCCATGGAGCCGATGAACTGCTGCGACTCGGTGAGTCCCTCGTCGCTCGGCGACCGGCCCTCGGCGAACACCCGCCTGCGCTGCTTGGCCCGCATCTCCGGGTGCGCCTCGGACGGCACGTCGAGGCCGAGTCGCGCCTGCGCCTCGCGCGGCGTCGTGGTGACCGGGTTCAGCGGCTCGACGCCGAGCATCGCCGGCGCGGCGACCGGAACCGCCTGCGGCGCGAGCAGGTTCATCAGGGCCAGCCGCGCCTGCATGTTGCTGGCCAGCAGCAGGTGGAGCGCCCGGACCGGGACCTTCACGGCGAGGTCGGTGAGCGGGCCCTGGTGCAGCCCCGCGAGGGCGCGCAGGTGCTGCGGGTAGGTCGAGATGATCGCCTTGCGCATCAGCCAGGTGGCCGGCAGGAAGGCCAGCTTGCGCAGCTCCGGCATGTCGGCGGGCAGCGCGACCTGGAGCGGCAGGATGAAGTTGATCATGTCCTGCGCGGCCTCCGAGCCGGCCAGCCGCGGGCGCCACTCCTCGAAGTAGGCGTGCACCTCCGCGCGGGTGCGCGGCACCTTCGCCACGTCGGCGGTCGTGAGCTCGGCCGCGCGAGCGCACTCCGCCCAGTACCGGTCCTCCTCCTCCGGCGTCAGCTTGCCGGGCCCGAACTCCTCGTAGCACTTCAGGATCGAGTGCCAGGCCGTGATGTGGATCCACAGCTGGGAGTCCGGCTTGTTGGCGTCGTACTCGCCCCCGGTGACCGGGTCGTGACCGATCGCCTTGGAGTGCACCTTCACCAGCACGTCGGCGGCGCGCGCGGTCTCCTCCGAGGCACCGAATGCGACCATGCCGAAGTAGCGCAGCGTGCGGCCGTACCGGGTGCTGGGGCGGTACTTCACGCCGCCGGACTGGACCACGGCGGCAGCGAGGTTGGGGTCGAAGTGCTCGATGGTGACCGCGCGGGCGAAGCCCAGGATGTAGGAGGTGGGGTGGCTCCACACCTTCCAGGTGACCGAGTCGGGCCCGAAGAACCCGTAGTCGGCGGCCGGCTCGAACTGCGCCGCCAGCTCCTTGCGCGACTTGATCCCCAGCATTCCCAGCGGCGTCGACATCCCCAGCATCCTCTGCACCTCTCATTTCCTACACCTGTGTAGGTTCGGAAACCTACACCATTGTCATATTGTCGTCGCGTGAGCAGCGCGACGCCGGGACCCGTGAAGCGTCGGTACGCGCCGCGGCTGCCGCTCGAGGAGCGCCGCGAGCGCCTACTCGACGCCGCCCTCCACGTGATCGCACGCGACGGCTACGGGAAGGTCTCCATCGAGGCGATCGCCCGTGAAGCCGGCGTCAGCAGGCCGGTGGTCTACAGCGCGTACGCCGGCCTGGACGCGCTCCTCGACGCGCTGCTCGACCGCACGCAGCAGCGCGCGCTCGGCTCGGCGCTGGATCTCTTCCCCCGCGACGAGGTCGGCGCCGACGTCGCACCGTGGATCCTCGCGGCGATGACAGGCCTGCTGGAGGTCGTGCAGCGCGAGCCCGACGTGTGGCGCCCCGTCCTGGGACTGACCCGCGACGCACCTGCCGTGGTGCGGGAGCGGATCGAGTCGACCCGCATGCTCATCCGCGCCTACCTCGCCGACGCGATCCAGAGCGGCCTCGAGCACACCGGCCGTGACCTGGACGCCGAGATCCTGGCCCACCTGGTGATGACGACGACCGAGGAGTTCGCCCGGCTCGTCCTCGACGATCCGGTGACCTACCCGCCGCAGCGGCTGGTCACGACGCTCGAGGGGCTGCTCGGCGCACCTCCGGGGCCGAGCCCGACCGACTGAGCCACCTGCGGAATCCCCGCGGCCACCTGGTGGTTGAGGTGGTGGTTGAAGACGTGGACGTCCGCACCGAACGTCCCCGCCCAGCGCAGAGGAGATGTGATGACCAACGCCCGACTCACGATGTACACCACCCCCTGGTGCGGTTACTGCCAGCGCCTGAAGGGGCAGCTGGACCGCGAGGGCATCGGCTACGACATCGTGGACATCGAGCAGGTCCCCGAGGCCGCACGCATCGTCGAGGCGGTCAACAACGGCAACCAGACCGTGCCGACGCTGGTCTACGCCGACGGCTCCGCGCACACGAACCCGTCGGTGCTGCAGGTCAAGGCGAAGCTGGTCGAGCTCGAGGAGCTCGCAGGCTGATCACCACGAGCCGGGCAGCGGGCCGCCGTACCACCCCTCGATCAGGGACCGGCTGATCGAGACCCCGCCGGGCAGCACCAGCTCGCCCGCCTCGGCGCCCGCGCGCAGGTCCTCGCGGGTGAACCACCGCGCGTCCTCGATCTCGTCGACGTCGACGGTGATGTCGGTGGTCTCCGCGCGACCGGTGAAGCCCAGCATGAGGCTCGCCGGCAACGGCCACGGCTGGTTGCCGACGTAGGTCACCTCGCCGACCCGGACACCGGTCTCCTCCGCGACCTCGCGGCGTACGGCGTCCTCCAGCGACTCCCCCGGCTCGCAGAAGCCGGCCAGTGTCGAGAAGCGACCCGGCGGCCACACGGCCTGCCGACCCAGCAGGCAGCGCTCCTGGGCGCTGCCCGGCTCGCCGTCGGTGACGAGCATGATCACGGCCGGGTCCGTGCGGGGGAACTGCACGTGCCCCTCGGCGCAGGCCAGCTCGTGGCCGGACGCCCGCGGCACCAGCCGGCCGCCGCAGCGGGGGCAGAACCTCGTCGCGCGCAGCCACTCGGCGAGGCCGAGGGCGTGCAGCACGAGCGGCGCCTCGCGACCGGCCGACTCCGCCAGGCCGGTCAGCACACCGCGCAGCGGAAGCCACCCCTCCCCCGCGTGCTCGACGGGGACGACGACGGCGAACCACGTCCGCCCGTCCCGCTCGCCGAGCAGCAGCCGCAGGCCGTCGGGCGCCTCGCTCGGCGCGATCCAGCGGACGCCGCCGCCCTCGGTGGGCTGCACCAGGTTCCCGGCCACCACCAGGACGCGCGAGCCCCGGTCGCGCCAGCGCTCGGCGACCCAGGCGTCGTCGGTGCGCCGGGCGCCGGCCCGGTCGTGGGCGCCGTCGGAGAGCTGCTGGTGCACATGCACGTGACCAACCTAGGCATCGCGCCAGGCATACGCGCACCCGCCCGGGCGTTGGAACCGTCGTGACGAGCGAGGAGCCGGTGCTGGACAGCGTGGTGATCGGGGCCGGCCAGGCCGGGCTGTCGGCGTCCTACCACCTGCGGCGCCGTGGCATCGACCACGTCGTGCTCGACGCCGACGCCGCCCCGGGCGGGGCGTGGCAGCACCGCTGGGACTCCCTGACGATGCAGGACGTGCACGGCATCGCGGAGCTCCCCGACGCCGACCGGCTGCCGGTGTCCGGCGAGCGCGCCAACGTCGCGGTGCCGGCCTACTTCACCGACTACGAGCGCGCGCACGGGCTGCCGGTCCTCCGGCCGGTGCGCGTCGACCGGGTGGTCTCGGCCGGACCGACCCCCCTGGACGCCGCGGGTGCCGACCTGCTGCGCGTGCAGGCGGGCGACCGCTCCTGGCTCACCCGCACGCTGGTCAACGCGACGGGCACCTGGACCCGGCCCTACGTCCCGTCCTACCCCGGCATGGCCGAGTTCGCCGGCGAGCAGCTGCACACCCACGACTACCCCGGGGCCGAGCACTTCCGCGGCCGTCGCACCGTGGTGGTCGGCGGCGGCGCGTCGGCGGTGCAGCTGCTCGGTGAGATCGCCCTGGTGACCGACACCGTGTGGGTGACCCGTCGGCCGCCAGTGTGGCGCACCGACGACTTCACCCCGGAGGCCGGACGGGCGGCGGTCGCCCTGGTCGAGGAGCGGGTGCGTCGCGGCCTGCCGCCGGCGTCGGTCGTCTCGGTGACCGGCCTGGCCCTGCGGCCCCAGGAGCGCGCGGCGGAGGCGCTGGGTGCCTACGACCGGCTACCGATGTTCGACCGGATCGAGCCCGACGGGGTGCGGTGGGACGCCCGGGAGGGCGCACCGGGACGTTTCGAGCCGGCTCAGGCGATCGTGTGGGCGACCGGCTTCCGTCCCGCGGTCGCACACCTCGCTCCGCTGCGGCTGCGCGGCGCGTACGGCGGCATCCAGCTCGACCGTGACGGCACTACCGCGGTGGCCGATCCCCGGGTCCAGCTCGTCGGCTACGGGCCGTCGGCGTCCACGATCGGCGCCAACCGCGCCGGCCGGTTCGCCGCCCGCGGCGTGGCCGCCTGGCTCGAGCAGGCGGCCCGGGCCAGCGCCTGACCCGGGACAGCTGGCTCGGGCACCTGACCTCCTCAACGGCTCACCGGCGTGTCGCGGTTGGTGAGGTCAGGTGCCCGCGGCCAGGAGCGCTTCGAGGGCAGGCCGGTCCGGCAGGTCGGCCGGCTCGACGAGCTCGCCGGTGCGGACGTAGTAGAACGCCGCGCGCACCCGCTCGAGCGGCAGGCCGTGGAGCTCGGCCCAGGCCACCCGGTAGATCGCCAGCTGCAGCGCGTCCGCCGTCGCGGAGCGGTTGGTCTTCCAGTCGACCAGGAGGAACCCGTCGCCGTCATCGTGCCGCTGCTCGTAGACCGCGTCGATCCGGCCCCGCACCACCTGTCCGGCCAGCACCAGCACGAACGGCGCCTCGACCCGGTACGGCGCGCGGTCCGCGAACGGGCCCGCCTCGAAGGCCGCGATGATCTCCTGCAGCTCCGCCTCGTCGGCGATGCCGGCGTCGCCGCGGCCGGGCAGGTCGTCGGGGTCGAAGAGGTCCTGCTGCCCGAACCGCGCCTCCACCCAGGCGTGGAACCGGGTCCCGAACCGGGCAGCCGGCGACGGCTGTCGGGGCATGGGGCGCGCCAGCTCGCGGGCGAAGCCCTCCGGATCGTCGCGCAGTCGCGCCAGCGACGTCGCGGACAGACTGTCGGGCCGGCGTACGACGACCCGGTCGGCGCTCTCCTCGCGGGCCTCGGCCACGAGCCGGGCGATCTCGGCGTCCCACTCCGCCACGCGGGCGGCCTGGATCATGTCGAGGTCGTCCTCGCCGTCGGGGTCGACCTTGGCCACCAGCTCGGCGGCGACGAGCCGCCGCTGCGCCTCCAGGCCGGGACCGGTCGCGGGCCACGGGCACGAGGGGTCGACGGCGGCGTAGGGGTTCGGGCTGACCTTCGGGTCGGGCTTCTCGAGCCACTCGACGCTCTCGCCGCGCGCCTGGAGGTGGTCGCGCACGACCGCCTGGTAGGCGGAGGGGCCGAAGGGCGTCTTGCGCGGCGACCAGAGATAGCTCGTCACCGAGAGCCGGTCCTCGGCCCGGGTGAAGGCGACGTAGCCGAGCCGCAGCTCCTCCGCGGCCTCGTGCGCCTTGACCGCTGCGCGGTAGGCGTCGATCGCGGCCTTGTCGCTGCCCTCGAGGTGCGGCAGGTCGTGGGCGTCGCGGCGCAGACGCGAGGGCAGCACCGCCGGCGTCGTCAGCCAGGTCGGGCGGGTGCGGTTGGACGGGAACACCGTCTCGCCCACGCCGACCAGGAACACCTCGGCCCACTCCAGTCCCTTGGACCGGTGGACCGTGAGGAGCTTGACCGAGTCGGCCGCCGACGGCGTCGCGAGCTCCAGCCCGCTGCCCTCCTCCTCTTCGGCGGTGAGGTAGGCCAGCAGCGCCGCCATCGACACGTCCCCGTCGATCGCCTGAAAGTCGGCGACCGCCTTGACGAAGAGGTCGACGTTGTCGCGTCGTGTCGCCGCCGCAGCACCCACCGCCGAGGCGAGCTCCACGTCGGTGCCGATGGTGTCGATCACCCGGCGCACGACGTCGAGCAACGGCTCCCCGGCGTGCGAGCGGAGGTAGCGCAGCTCCCCGGCGAGCAGGGCGAAGCGCTCCCGCGCCTCGGGTGAGTAGGGCCAGTCGTCCGGGTCGCCGGGATCGGCGAGCGCGTCGTCGAGCGCCGGCAGCTCGGCCGGGTCGACGCCGTCGGCGATCGCCACCATCGCCTGGTCGACCGTGCCGGCCTCGCTGGTGCGCCGGCCGCCGGCCAGCTCCTGTGCGCGCGCGGCGAGCAGCTTCTGGTCGCGGGGACCGATCGCCCATCGTGGCCCGTTGAGCAGGGTGAGGAGCGCGGCGTTGGCCGTCACGTCGTGGAGCAGGTGGAGCACGGCCACGATCTCGGCGACCTCGGGCAGGCGCAGCAGTCCCGCCAGACCGACGATCTCGACCGGGACGTCGGCCGCCGTCAGCACGTCGAAGACCCGCTCGGCCGAGGAGTTGTCACGCGTCAGCACCGCGAGCCTCGACCACGCCGGCTCCGGGAGCGCGGCATGGGCCGCCTTCACCTCGTCCGCCAGCCAGGCGAGCTCGTCGTCCTGCCGCTCGAAGACCTGTGCGGTGACGCGTCCCTCGCCCTTGCGCGGATCGGGCACCAGCGGCCGCACACCCGGCGTGGCGTCGTACAGCGGCGCGGCGAGCTCGTTGGCGACCGCGAGGATCTCGCTGCCGGACCGGCGGTTGACGGTCAGGTGGAACAGGTCCACGGGGCCACCGTCTCGACGCGGGAACGTCTCGGCGAAGCCGAGGATGTTGGAGACCGACGCGCCGCGCCAGCCGTAGATCGCCTGGTTGGGATCACCGACCGCCATCACCGCGTGGCCGCCTCCGAACAGCCGCGACAGCATGATCGCCTGGGCCGTCGAGGTGTCCTGGTACTCGTCGAGCATCACGACCTTGAAGCGCTCCCGCTCCGCGGCGCCCACCTCCGGCTGCTCCGCCGCCAGCCGCGCGGCGAGCGCGATCTGGTCGGAGAAGTCCATCAGTCGCAGGTCGGCCTTGACCCGGCGGTAGGTCTCGACCAGCTGGAGCAGCTCCTCACGCCGGTCGATCGCCTCGATCGCCTTGACGACCGGCTCGAGCCAGGTCTTGCGGCCCTTGCCGGCGCGCTCCTCGGCCAGCGCGCGCTCGAAGCCGACGCGCGCCTCCGCGTCGTGGGCGCGCACCTCGTCGGGCTCGCGCAGGTGCTCGTTGAGCGAGCTGTCGAGAGCCAACAGCCACTGGATCACGGTGGGCGGGTGGTCGGAGAGCAGCATGACGGGACCGGTGTGGCGGTCGATCGCCCGGGCGCCGAGCTGGTAGCGCGCGGCGTCGGTGACCACGCGGGTGTCGGGCTCGTGGCCGATGCGCAGGCCGTGGTCGGAGAGCAGACCGGCGGCGTAGGCGTTGTAGGTGGCGACGGTCGGCTCGATGGCCTCACCGGTCCCCGAGCCTGTCGCAGGGTCCTCGGCCAGCGCGCCGGCGTTGGCTAGGGCCGTGCGGATCTTGGTCCGCAGCTGGGCGGTCGCCTTGGTGGTGAAGGTCAGGCCCAGCACCTCGTCGGGCCGGACCTGGCCGGTCAGGACGAGGTAGACGACGCGGGCCGCCATCAGGGTCGTCTTGCCGGAGCCGGCGCCGGCGATGACGACCACGGGCTCCAGCGGCGCCGTGATGGCGGCCCATTGCTCGGGCGAGGCGGCGTGCTTCTCCCCCATCGCCACCCGGAGGTCCTCGGCCGTGCGGATTTCGCGAGGGATCGCCGGGCCGGTCATGCGGTCACCGCCCCGGCGCCCTTGATCGGGCACAGGCTGAGGAAGTCGCAGCGCTTGCAGTGGTCCCCCGACACCGCCGGCAGGGACTCCGCCCGCAGCCGGCGGGCCGCGACGGCGAGCTGCTGGCGCAGCTCCGCGCGGACCGCGGTGTCGTCGGTGTGCGGCTCCTGCCGCTGCACCTTCACCGGAGCGGCGAGATCGGCGATGCCGAGCTGCACGAGCTCGCCGCCACCGGCGGTTGCTCCGGGTGCGACCTCGTCGAGACCGCCGTTGTCGACGGCCAGCTGGTAGACCGCCAGCTGGGCGTTGGACTCCACCGACCGGTCGCTGGGCGGCACCCGCCCGGTCTTCAGGTCCACGACGACCACCCGGCCCTCATGGTCGATCTCGAGTCGGTCGGCCCGACCGGTGAGCGTGACGGTCTCACCGTCGTCCAACGTGACGTCGGCGCGGAAGGCGACCTCGACGCCGAGCAGCCGGCGCGAGCTCGCGGCGTGCCAGGCCACGAACCGCTCGAGCGCGGCACGGATGCGGGCGTGCTCGCGCAGGCTCGCCCACTGCACCCGGAAGTTGAGCCGGTCCCAGACGGCGTCGACGTGCTGCATCAACACGTCGACGTCGGCCGGGAGATCGTCGGTGGCCACCCGCTGGGCGAGGGCGTGGACGATCTCACCGACGTTGGCGGCCTGGTGCGAGGCGGCGATGCCGCCCGCCTCCCGCGACAGGAA
>NZ_DASWXC010000069.1:0-104217 GCF_036405735.1 Nocardioides sp. | reverse complement strand
TTCGCGGTCGGCGTGCCGGCGGGCCGGCGGGTCGTGGGCGCCGCCGAGGCGACGAGGAAGCCGACCACGACGGTGATGGCCAGCGCGGTCACGGCGTCGACCGAGGTCCTCACGACCTCCGGCGGCGCGCCCGCGAACGTCGTCTCGTACACACCGGCGAACGCGCCGGCGCCCAGCAGCACCGCCCAGAGCGCGACGCGCCCGCGGGCCAGCAGCACCACGACGACGCACAGCACGGCGGTGACGGCGAAGCTCACGGCCAGGCCGCCGTCGGAGTCGGGCAGCATTCCGGCCCGCAGCAGGAAGCCGATCCACGCAGCGAGCACGCCCGCGGCGAACCCGCCCAGACGGGCTGCGATCGAGCGGTCGGGCACCAGAGCGACGACGGCGCCGGTCAGGACACCGGCGAGAACGAGGTGCTCGAGCTTCAATTCGAGTGCGGCGTTGAGCAGCACTAGTACGGCGACCGTTGCAGCCAGCAGGCCCCCGGTCACGATGGGCGCACGCATGCGACATCTCCCTCTTTGACACCGTCCGGGACACCACCGCCCCGGCGGGCTACTACCTCCCAGTAGCAAACGGTTGGAGTGTAGGTCACACCACATGTGTTTCGGGTCATCACGGGAAATATCGCAATTTGTCCGGCTCGCCTGAGCGCACACCACGGAATATGTGGGACACCTGCCCCACACAGTCGGCCCACCAGAGAGTGCCCACTAGGCTCGCCGCCGTGAGCAGCGTGCGCGACCACCCGGGCAGGACCCGCCTCCAGCGGCTCCTCGAAGGCGGCGGCGCCATCGCGGGGGCGATCGTCGTCATGAACGTCGCGACGTACGGCTTCCAGATGATCGCCGCCCGCATGCTCGGCCCGGCGGAGTACGGCGCCGTGGCCGGCCTGATGGCGCTCTACCTCGTGGCGAGCGTCCTGCAGATCGGCCTGCAGACCACCGCGGCGCGCCGGATCTCCGCCAGCCCGGACGCCGTCGACGAGATCGAGCGCACCATCCTCACCCTCGCCTCCCGGCTCTCACTGGCGCTCGGCGGGCTGCTCCTCGTGCTGGCCCCGCTCGTCCAGCACACCTTGCGGCTGGAGAGCATCTACCCCGCCCTGCTGCTCGCGGTGGCCGCCGTGCCGCTCACCGTCCAGGGCGCGCAGGCCGGCATCCTGCAGGGCGAGCGACGCTGGCTCTGGCTGGCCCTCCACTACACCGCGGCCGGCGTCCCCCGCCTCCTCATCGGTGTCGTCGCGATGTGGGTGCGGCCGACCGAGGGGGCCGCGATGGCGGCGGTGGCGCTGGCGACCTTCGCCCCGGTCGTCGTCGGCAGGATCGCGCTGCGCCGGCGCGACCACCGCGGCCGTCCCGGGGAGGAGGGCGGCCACCGGCTCCGCGCGGCCTTCGCCGAGAGCATGCACGGGTCGCTGGCGATGCTGGCCTTCCTCGCCATTACCAACGCCGACATCCTCATCGCCCGCAACGTGCTCAGCGAGCACGACTCCGGCCTGTACGCCGGTGGCCTGATCCTCACCAAGGCCGTGCTCTTCCTGCCGCAGTTCGTCGTCGTGGTGGCGTTCCCGGCGCTGGCTACCGGGCGGGAGCGCCGCCGGACGCTGCTGCGCGGTCTGGCCGGCGTCTGCGTCCTCGGCGCCGGCTGCGTGCTCGGCTCGGTCGCGCTCTCCGGCATCGCCATGCAGTTCGTCGGAGGACGCGACTACGCGGAGATCGAGGAGCGGCTGTGGCTGTTCGCCGCCCTCGGGACCGTGCTGGCCTGCCTGCAGCTGCTGGTCTACGCGGTGCTCGCCCGGCAGTCGCGGCGGTCGTCGTACCTGATGCTGGCCGCTGTCGCCACGCTGCTGGCGGTCTCCCCCGGCATCGACAGCCTGGACCGGCTGCTGCTCACCGTCGCGGCCGTCGACGCCGCGCTCCTGCTCGCGCTGCTGGCGCTGAGCCTGTGGCGGATGCGCCACGACCTCGTGGGCCGGTGAGCGGTCAGTGAGCGGCGTCGTGCCAGCTGCGGCCGGTGCCCACCGAGACGTCGAGCGGCACGAGCAGGTCGGCGGCGCCACCCATCTGCTCGCGCACCAGCGTCTCGAGCGCCTCCCGCTCCCCCGGCGCGACCTCGAGCACCAGCTCGTCGTGCACCTGCAGCAGCAGCCGTGAGGCCAGGCCCGCCTCGTCCATCGCCCGCTGCGTGTTGAGCATGGCGACCTTGATGAGGTCGGCCGCGGAGCCCTGGATCGGCGCGTTGAGCGCCATCCGCTCGGCCGTCTCGCGGCGCTGCCGGTTGTCGCTGGTCAGGTCCGGCAGATAGCGCCGCCGGCCCATGATCGTCTCGGTGAAGCCGGTCTTGCGGGCCTCGTCGACGACGCCCGCGAGGTAGTCGCGGATGCCGCCGAAGGTCAGGAAGTACTCCTCCATCAGGCCGCGCGCCTCGCTCGGCTCGATGCCGAGCTGCTGGGAGAGGCCGAACGCCGACAGGCCGTAGGCCAGGCCGTAGTTCATCGCCTTGATCTTCGCGCGCTGCTCGGGAGTGACCACCGCGTCGTCGGGGACACCGAAGACCCGTCGGGCGGTGATCGTGTGGAAGTCCTGGCCGGACTTGAAGGCGTCGATGAGCAGGGCGTCCTGCGAGAGGTGCGCCATGATCCGCATCTCGATCTGGCTGTAGTCGGCGGTCATGAGCGACTCGTAGCCCGCGCCGACGATGAAGCCGGAGCGGATCCGGCGGCCCTCCTCGGTGCGGATCGGGATGTTCTGCAGGTTCGGCTCGGTGCTGGAGAGCCGGCCGGTGGCGGCGATGGTCTGGTTAAACGTGGTGTGGATGCGGCCGTCCGGCTGGACGGTCTTGAGCAGCCCCTCGATCGTGACCCGCAGCCGGGTGACGTCGCGGTGGCGCAGCAGCGCCAGGAGGAAGGGGTGCTCGGTCGTGGCGTAGAGCTGCTGCAGGGCCTCGGCGTCGGTGGTGTAGCCGGTCTTGGTGCGCTTGGTCTTCGGCATGTCGAGCTCGTCGAAGAGCACCACCTGCAGCTGCTTGGGCGAGCCGAGGTTGATCTCCTTGCCGATGACCGAGAAGGCCTCCTCAGCGGCGAGCTTCACCTCGGCGGCGAAGTGCCGCTCGAGAGCCTCCAGGTGCTCGGTGTCGATCGCGATGCCGGTCTGCTCCATGCGGGCGAGCAGCCCCAGCAGCGGCTGCTCGATCTCGGTCAGCAGCCGGGTGCCGCCGGCATGCTCTACCTCGCTGGCCAGCGCCGCGGCCAGGTCGAGCACCGCCCGGGCGTGCAGCATCGCGGTGTCGGCGACGGCGTCGCCCTCCTCGAACAGCAGGCCCTGGTCGGCGTCGCCCTCGGTGCGCAGCTCCCGCTTGAGGTAGCGCAGCGTCAGGTCGGCCAGGTCGTAGGAGCGCTGGTCGGGGGCGACGAGGTAGGCCGCGAGCGCCGTGTCGGTGACCAGTCCCGCGAGCTGCCAGCCGTGCGCGGCGAGCGCCAGCATCGGCCCCTTGGCGTCGTGCAGGATCTTGGGCCGGCCGGCGTCGGCCAGCCACGCGGCCAGCGCCTGCTCGTCGGCCGCGTCGAGGGTCGCGACGTCGACGTACGCCGCCGCGCCGGCTCCGTCCGGCCCGGCCAGCGCGAGGGCCAGGCCGTCCACCCGGCCGGTGCCGGAGCCCCAGCCGCCGCGCACGTGGAGCGCGACCGGCTCGGCGCCGAGGCCGGCGAGGTAGCCGGCCACCGAGCCGGGCGCCAGCGACTCCCCCACGAGGTCGAAGCCCGCCTCGGCGACCGGCTCGTCCTCGGCCGGCGCGAGCACGCCGAGGATGCGGGTGCGCAGCTCGCCGCGGAACTCCAGCTCGTCGAGCAGCTCCAGCGCCGCCTGGCGGTCCCACTCGGACCGGGCGAGGTCGGCGGGCGTGAGCTCGAGCGGAAGGTCGCACACCAGCGCGTTGAGCCGCCGGTTGCGGATCACGTCCCCGAGGTGCGCGCGCAGCGCCTCGCCCTTCTTGCCGGTGATCTTGTCGGCGTGGGTGATGACGTTGTCGAGGCCGTCGTACTGGTTGATCCACTTCGCGGCGAAGCCGGCGCCGACGCCGGGCACGCCCGGCAGGTTGTCGGAGGTCTCCCCGACGATCGCGGCCAGCTCGGGGTAGCGATGCGGGGGGACGCCGTACTTCTCCTCGACGGCGGCCGGCGTCATCCGCGCGAGGTCGGACACGCCGCGCATCGGGTAGAGCACGGTGCAGCTGTCGGTCACTAGCTGCAGCGAGTCGCGGTCACCGGTGAGGATCAGCACCTCCATGCCGTCGGCCTGGGCGCGGGTGGCGAGCGTCGCGATGATGTCGTCGGCCTCGTAGCCGGCCAGCGAGAGGTGGCGGATCCGCCACGCGTCGAGCATCGCCTGGATCAGCGGCAGCTGGCTCTTGAACTCGTCGGGGGTCTTGTTGCGCTTGGCCTTGTAGTCGGAGTACTCCTCCAGCCGGAACGTCTGACGCGACAGGTCGAAGGCGACCGCGACGTGGGTCGGCTGCTCGTCGCGCAGCACGTTGGTGAGCATCGAGGTGAAGCCGTAGACCGCGTTGGTGTGCTGTCCGGCGGCGGTGGAGAAGTTCTCCACCGGCAGCGCGAAGAAGGCGCGGTAGGCCAGCGAGTGGCCGTCGAGGAGAAGCAGGCGCGGACGGGTCTCCGAAGCAGGCACTGGCACCCCCTGAGCCTATCGGCCGGCACGGACAGCAGAATGACCCCATGACCGATCAGCGCAGCGCCTCCCTGTCGATCGAGGAGTTCCTCGCCTCCCTGCCGCTCGGCATGGGCGGGCTCAACGACAAGATGGGCATCGAGCTGGTGGAGATCTCCGCCGAGCGGGTCGTCGCGACCATGCCGGTCGAGGGCAACACCCAGCCCTACGGGCTACTCCACGGTGGAGCCTCCGTGGTGCTCGCCGAGACGCTCGGCTCGGTCGGGTCGGGCATCCACGCCTACGGCCTGGGCAAGATCGCGGTCGGCGTCGACATCAACGCCACGCACCACCGGGCCGTCACGGCCGGGACCGTCACCGGGGTGGCGACCGCGATCCACCTCGGCCGCACCTCGGCGGCCTACGACGTCGTCATCAGCGACGAGCGCGGCAAGCGGGTGTGCACCTCACGCATCACCTGCGCGCTCATCGAGCAGCCGCAGGGGTAGCGGCCCGCGTCAGCCCTGCGCCGAGCGCCGCATCGAGCGGCGTACGGCGAGCACCCGCTGCGGCCGGTAGCCGATCACCCGCTGGGATGCGGGCAGCTGCGCGTTGAGCTTGGCCCGCACGGTGTGGGTCGGAGCGACCCGCAGCGTGGCCGCGGCGCCGAGCGCGAGCCGGGCCAGGAAGCGGTTGCCGTCGCGCGACCCCGAGGCGGCCGCGGTGGCGATGTGGGTGACGCCGTTCTCCTCCGCCAGCGACACAGCGGCGTCCATCAGCGCCCGTCCGATGCCCTTGCGCTGGAACTCGTCGGTCACGTGCGGCGAGAGCGCGTAGACCACGGGCTCGAGGTTGAGCGGGCCGAGGGTGCCGAGCATCAGGAAGACGGCACCGGCCCGATGGCCGTCGTACTCGGCGACCAGGAGCCGCTGCTCGGGCGACTCGGCCGCCGTCTTGATCACCGTCTCGAGGTCGGCGACCTGGTCGGTGCGGTCGGCGCGGCGGATGGTGTCCTGCCACAGGTCGACCAGGAACGCGGCATCGGAGACGACTGCTTCACGCAGCGACACCGGCGTGCGGCTCATGCCCATGCCCTTCCAGCTCCCATCTGGCGGACCACGCTCGCGCCGGGTCCCGAGCGGGCGACGCGTGGTTGTCGGGAGTCGACCCTACGCACTTCGGCCCGGTTGCGCGAGCCCACGATCGGGCGGTCACTACGATCCGGGCATGACCCAGCGGATCCGCGGCGCCGTCCTCGAAGCCTGTGGCGGAGAGCGTCCCTACGCCCTGTCCCGGCCGATCACCGTGAGTGACCTGGAGCTCGCGCCGCCGGGCCCCGACGAGCTGCTGGTCCGGGTCGAGGCGGCGGGGATCTGCCACTCCGACCTCTCCGTCGTCGACGGCCACCGGGTGCGCCCCACGCCGATGCTGCTGGGGCACGAGGCGGCCGGACGCGTCGTCGAGGTCGGCACTGCCGTGACCGAGGTCAGCGTCGGGCAACGGGTCGTGATGGCGTTCCTCCCGCGTTGCGGCGAGTGCGCCGGCTGTGCCACCGACGGCCGGATGCCGTGCACGCCCGGCAGCGCGGCGAACAACGCCGGCGTGCTCCTGGCAGGCGACCGGCGCCTCACCCGCGACGGCGAACCGGTCCACCACCACCTGGGCGTCTCCGGGTTCGCCACGTATGCAGTCGTCGACCGACGCTCGGTCACCCCTGTCGCGGACGACGTGCCGCCGGACGTGGCGGCCGTGCTGGGCTGCGCGGTGCTGACCGGTGGCGGAGCCGTGCTCAACGTCGCCAGGCCCGGCCCCGGTGACCGCGTCGCGGTCGTCGGCCTCGGCGGGGTCGGCATGGCAGCGGTGCTAACAGCGGTCTCCCTGGGCGCGGACGTGATCGGCGTCGACGCCGTGCCGGGCAAGCTCGCCACGGCCCGCGAGCTCGGGGCCGCGGAGGCCTACACCCCCGAGGAGGCGGCGGCGGCCGGCGTCCGCGCCGCGCTGGTCGTCGAGGCGGCCGGACACCCCCGCGCGTTCGAGACGGCCGTCGCACTGACCGCGGCCGGTGGCACCACGGTGACGGTGGGCCTGCCCGGCCCGGACGCCCGCTCGTCGGTCTCGCCCCTCCTGCTCACCGCCGAGGCGCGCACCATCGTGGGCAGCTACCTCGGCTCCGCCGTACCGCAGCGCGACATCCCGGTCTACGCCCAGCTGTGGCGCGAGGGCCGACTGCCGGTCGAGCGGCTGATCTCCTCCCACATCGGGCTGGAGGAGATCAACGCGGCGATGGACCGCCTCGCCGAGGGCATCGAGCTGCGCCAGATCATCACCTTCGGCTAGGACCCGCGGCGCGCGGCAGGGCTCACACCAGGTCGCGGACCAGCGGGGTGGGCGACCCGAACCGGTGGGCGGTCACGGCGACCGCCTGCTCGCGCAGGAAGGTGAGCAGCTCGACGCGGCCCGCCTCGACGACCGGCTGGGCGTAGAGCGCCAGGTCGACGCGGCCACCGCTCGCCTCCGCGAAAGCGCGCCGGTCGCCGCAGAGCAGGCGGACGCGGATGGGCTCGGTACGCCGGAGCAGGTCCGACCACGCCGACCGGTCCGCCACGGCGTACCCCACCCCGAGGCGGTCCAGCAGTCGCACCACCGGGTCCGGCAGTGCGGCCGCCACCGAGACCTCGACCGGCGCGCCGGCGCACAGCCCCGCGCCGACCACGCGCAGCAGCTCGGCGACCCCGACGGCTGCCGTGTCCTCCAACCTCACCGTGGCCGGCACGGGGCGGTGACGCAGGTGGTTGTGCTCCGACCGCAGCCCGGACACGTCGCGCGGCCGGCCGAGCTCGTCCCGCCACACCGCGGCGTCCGAGCCGAGGGCGCGCTCCAGGAAGGCGACGCCGTCGGGGTCCAGCAGTGCCGGTGCCTCGGCCCGCAGCGTGGCAGCGGCCCCGCTCACCGGCGCGGTGCGGGTGGCCGGGGCCGAGCGCCAGTCGGTGAGGCCGATGAGATAGCTGGGGCCGCCAGCCTTGGTGCCGGCGCCGACCGCCGAGCGCTTCCAGCCGCCGAACGGCTGCCGGCGCACGATCGCGCCGGTGATGCCGCGGTTCACGTAGAGGTTGCCCGCTTCGACCCGGTCCAGCCAGAGCCCGATCTCGGCACGGTCCAGGGAGTGCAGCCCGGCGGTGAGGCCGTAGTCGACGGCGTTCTGCAGCGCGAGGGCGTCCTCGAGGGTGTCGGCGGCCATCAGCCCGAGGACGGGCCCGAAGTACTCGGTGAGGTGGAAGTCCGAACCGGGCGCGACGCCGGTCCGCACGCCCGGCGACCACAGCCGCCCCTCCTCGTCGAGCCGCCGCGGCTGCACCAGCCAACGCTCCCCCGGGCCGAGCTCCGTGAGGCCACGCAGCAGCTTGCCGCGCGCCGGCTCGATGACCGGGCCCATCTGGGCGGCCGGGTCGCTGGGGAAGGCCACCCGGAGTGAGGTGACGGCGTCGACGAGCTGCTCGCGGAAGCGGCGCGACGTGGCGACCGAGCCGACGAGGATGGCCAGCGAGGCCGCGGAGCACTTCTGGCCGGCGTGGCCGAAGGCCGACGCGACCACGTCCTTCACCGCCAGGTCGAGATCGGCGTGCGGCGTGATGACGACCGCGTTCTTGCCGCTGGTCTCGGCCAGCAGCGGAAGGTCGGGGCGGAAGCGGCGGAAGAGCTGCGCGGTCTCGAAGGCGCCGGTCAGGACCAACCGGTCCACGGCTGGGTGGGCCACCAGCCGCTCGCCCAGGCCCGACTCCTCGATGTGCACCAGCCGCAGCACCTCGCGCGGGACTCCGGCGTCCCACAGCGCCTGGACCATCAGGGACCCGCACCGGCGCGCCTGCGTCGCCGGCTTCACCACGACGGCCGAGCCGGCGGCCAGCGCAGCGAGCGTGGATCCGGCCGGGATGGCGACAGGGAAGTTCCACGGCGGCGTGACGACGGTGAGGGCGACCGGCTCCGCGACCGCTCCGTCCGTCCGGTCCAGCTCCTCGGCCAGCACCGCGTAGTACCGCGCGAAGTCGACCGCCTCGGAGACCTCGGGGTCGCCCTGGTCCAAGGTCTTCCCGCACTCGGCGGCCATCGCCTCCAGCAGCACCTCGCGACGCTCCGCCAGCACCACGGCCGCGCGGCGCAGTACGGCGGCCCGCTCACTGCCGCCGAGCGCGCCCCACGCCTTGGCGGCCGCGACGGCGCCCTGGATGTGCTCCTCGAGCACGTCGGCGTCGGTCACGGTGTGCTCGTCCACGAGCGCCATGCCCACCTGCGAGCCGGCGACCCGAGCGACGATCTGTGCGCCCCACTCGCGGTTGCCCGGCAGCGAGGGATCGGTGTCGGGGGTGTTGTCGAAGCCGGGCCGAGCAACCGCCTCGATGGCGGGCTCGTCGTGTCGTCGGTCCTGCACCCGGTGCGGTGCCGGGACGACCTCGGGCTCGGCCTCCAGGGCCGTGAGCGAGGCCGCGAACCGGTCCCGCTCGCGGGCGAAGAGCGCCGCGTCGCCGTCGAGGTCGAAGACCGCCGACATGAAGTTCTCCTGGCTGGCGCCCTCCTCCAGCCGCCGCACCAGGTAGGCGATCGCGACGTCGAACTCCCGCGGGTGCACCACCGGCGTGTAGAGCAGCAGCCCGCCGACGGTGTCCCGGACCGCCTCTGCCTGGCCGCTGGCCATCCCGAGGAGCATCTCGAACTCGACCCTGTCCCGGACGCCGCGCTCTCCGGCGAGCAGCCAGGCGTAGGCGACGTCGAAGAGGTTGTGGCCCGCCACGCCGAGCCGGACGTTGGCCGCGTGCTCGGGGCGCAGGGCGTAGTCGAGCACCCGCTTGTAGGAGGTGTCGGTCTCCTGTTTGGTCCCCCAGGTCGCCAGCGGCCAGCCATGGAGCTCGGCCTCGACCCGCTCCATCGGCAGGTTGGCGCCCTTGACCAGCCTCACCTTGATGCCCGCTCCCCCGCGGGCGCGCCGGGCAGCAGCCCACTCCTGCAGCCGGATCATCGCGGCGAGCGCGTCCGGCAGGTAGGCCTGCAGCACGATCCCGGCCTCCAGGCCGAGCAGCTCGGGACGCTCCAGCAACCGGGTGAAGACCGCGATGGTCAGGTCGAGGTCGCGGTACTCCTCCATGTCGAGGTTGATGAACTTCGGCGCCCCCGACGCCTCCGACGCCGCCGCCAGGCGGAACAGCGGCAGCAGGCTCTCCTCGATCTCGGCCACGGCCTGGTCGAAGGCCCACGGTGAGTGCGGCGGCACGGTGGCGGAGACCTTGATGGAGACGTAGTCGACGTCGGGCCGCTCGAGCAGCCGCCGGGTCCCCTCCAGCCGGCGGCCCGCCTCCGCGGCACCGAGCACGGCCTCGCCGAGCAGGTTGACGTTGAGGCGGACGCCCTGTCGCCGCAGACGGGCGATCGCCCGCCCCAGGCGGGCGTCGGTGGCGTCGACCAGCAGGTGGCCGACCATCCCGCGCAGCACGCGCCGCACGGCGGGGATCACCAGACCGGGCGCGACCAGCGAGACGAGCGCGCCCAGCCGCAGCGCGAGCCGCAGATGGCGTGGCAGGAAGCCGGGGGGCGCGCTCGCGAGCTCGCGCAGGCTGGCGGCGGCCACGCGGGTGTCCTCGGGTCGGACCACGCGGTCCACGAAGCCCACGGTGAAGGCGAGCCCGTCGGGGTCGCGCAGCGCCTCGGCGAGCCGGCGCGCCGCCGGGTCGACCGGCTTGGTGGCCGCCTCCGCGAGCCAGTGGCGGACCAGTTCCTCGACGTCCTCGATCCTCATGTCTCGAGTATCAGCCGCAGGTACCGTAAGGAAAAGCGACGATCTGTGACGGTTATCGATCATCTGGAGTGACGATTTGCTCGACGTACGACGACTCCGCCTGCTGCGCGAGCTGAGTCTGCGCGGGACGCTCGCCGAGGTGGCCGAGGCGCTGCACCAGAGCCCCTCCTCGGTGTCCCAGCAGCTCGCCCAGCTCGAGCGCGAGGCGGGCGTCGCGCTGCTCCGCAAGGCGGGCCGGCGGGTGCAGCTCACGCCCGCCGCCGAGGTGCTGGTGGGTCACACCGAGGCCGTGCTGCAGCGGCTGGAGCGCGCGGAGGCCGAGGCGCGCGCCTTGGGCGACCCGGCCGGCGAGGTGGTCGGCACCGTCCGGCTGGCCGTCTTCCAGTCCGCGGCGCTGGCCTTCGCCCCCGAGCTGCTGACCGAGCTCGGCCGTCGGCACCCCCGGCTGCGCGTGACGCTGTCCCAGCGCGAGCCGGAGGAGGCGCTCTACGAGACGTGGGTGCGCGAGTTCGACCTCGTCATCGCCGAGCAGTACCCCGAGCACGCGGCGCCCTGGCACCCCGAGCTGGACCGGGTCCCGCTCACCACCGACGCGCTGCGACTCGCGGTCCCCGCCGGTGACGGACCCTGGGCAGGCATCCGCGGCATCGCCGACGCCGCTCACGTGCCGTGGGTGATGGAGCCCCAGGGCGCCGCCTCGCGGCACTGGGCCGAGCAGCTGTGCCGCTCGGCCGGGTTCGAGCCCGACGTACGGTTCGAGACCGCCGACCTGCAGGCCCACGTCGCCCTGATCGAGTCGGGCAACGCGGTCGCGATCCTGCCGGACCTGATGGGCGTACGTCGGCCGCCGGCCGCCAGGATGGTGGAGCTGCCCGGAACGCCGCGACGGGTGGCGTTCACCGCCACCCGTCGCTCGATCGCGGGGACGCCCGCCATCCGCGCCTGTCGTGAGGCCCTGGCGGCGGTCGTCCCCTCCGATCAGGCCACGCCGAGGTAGGCCTCCCGGATGCTGGCGTCGTCGAGCAGCTCCGCACCGGTCCCGGACTTCACGATGGAGCCGGTCTCCAGCACGTAGGCGCGGTGCGCGCGCGTCAGCGCCTGCTTGGCGTTCTGCTCGACGACCAGCACGGTGGTGCCCTGTCCGTTGATCTCCGAGATGATGTCGAAGATCTGCTGGATCAGCATCGGCGCCAACCCCATCGACGGCTCGTCGAGGAGCAGCAGCCGCGGGCGCGACATCAGCGCCCGGCCGATGGCGAGCATCTGCTGCTCGCCGCCGGACATGGTGCCGGCGACCTGCCTCTTGCGCTCCAGCAGCCGGGGGAACAGGTCGTAGACCCGCTGGAAGTCCTCGGCGATCGCGGCCTTGTCCTTGCGGCTGTAGGCGCCCATGTCGAGGTTCTCCGTGACCGTCATGCCGGGGAAGATCCCGCGGCCCTCGGGCGCCAGGCACAGGCCCTTGCGCATCCGCTGGTCGGCGCGGAGCCGCGTCACGTCCTGGCCGTCGAAGAAGATCTTGCCGCGCTGCAGGCCGCGCACGCCGGAGATGGCGCGCATCGTGGAGGTCTTCCCGGCGCCGTTGGCCCCGATGAGCGCGACGATCTCGCCCTCGTTGACCTCGAGCGTCAGCCCGTGCAGCGCCTCGATCTTGCCGTAGTTGAGGACGACGTCCTCAAGCCGAAGCAGCGTCATCAGGTTCTCCTAGGTAGGCGGCGATCACCTTGGGGTTGCGGGCGACCTCGGCGGGCAGGCCCTCCGCGATCTTGCTCCCGAACTCCAAGACGACGATCCGGTCGGTGACCCCCATGACCAGCTTCATGTCGTGCTCGATGAGGAGCACCGTCAGGCCACGGTCGCGGATCCGGCGGATGAGCCCCATGAGCTCCTCCTTCTCCGCGGGGTTGAAGCCGGCCGCCGGCTCGTCGAGGCAGAGCAGCTGGGGCTCGGTGGCCATCGCCCGGGCGATCTCGAGCCGGCGCTGGTAGCCGTAGGGCAGGTTCTTGGCCAGGTCGCCGGCCCGGTCGGCGATGCCGACGAACCGCAGCAGCTCCATGGCCACCCGCCGGCCGACCTCTTCCTCGGCGTAGTGCCGGCTCACCCCGAAGGTGCGGGCGAAGGCGGCCTTCACCTTGTTGCGCGGCAGGTCGCGCTCCTCCAGCCTCACCCGCGGGAAGAGCCGGAACAGCGCCCCCAGCACGCTGGTGCGGTGACGTGCGTCGGCACCGACCATGACGTTCTCCAGGGCCGACATCTCGGGGAAGAGCCGGATGTTCTGGAACGTGCGGGCGATCCCCAGCGCGGTGATCTCGTGGGGACGCTTGCCGCTGATCCGCTGGCCGTCGAACCGGATGGTCCCCTCGGTCGGCTGGTAGACGCCCGTCATCGCGTTGAAGCAGGTCGTCTTGCCGGCGCCGTTGGGGCCGATCAGGCCGAGGATCTCGCCCCTGCGGATCTCGAAGTGGACGTCGTTGAGCGCGACCACGCCACCGAAGCGGAGCGTGACGTGGTCGACCTCGAGCAGCACGCCGGCACCCGTGGTGCCGGTCCCGGCCGTCGGGCTCTCGGTGGTCTCAGGCATCGGCTGCCGCCTCCTCTGCTTGCTGCTTGCGGTCCTCGAGCTCGCGCGCCCGTCGTCGGTTCGGCACCAGGCCCTGGGGCCGCAGCACCATCACCGCGACCAGCGCGACACCGAACGCGAACGGGCGCCACTCGGCGAAGCCCCGGAACCGCTCCGGCAGGTAGGTGATGAGGAAGGCACCCAGCAGGGCGCCCACCATGTTGCCCGAGCCGCCGATGACCACCATGGCCACGAACAGGAAGGACAGGTTGAGCGCGAAGCCGTTGGGCTCCACGATGCCCTGCTTGCTGGCGAACAGCAGGCCGGACATGGCGCCCAGGGTGGCGCCGATGGCGAAGGCCCAGAGCTTGAACTTGAACGCGTGCACGCCCATGACGGACGCCGCGTCCTCGTCCTCGCGGATGGCCAGCCAGGACCGTCCGACCCGGCTGTTCTCCAGCCGGCGCACCGCCAGGATGAGGATGATCAGCACCACGAGCGCGAACCAGTACCACCGCTCCACGTCGAGGCCGTTGAAGAACGGGCGTCCGGCCGCGTCCTCCGGACCCGGCGGCCTCGGGATGCCGATGACGCCGCTGGGGCCGCCGCTCCAGTCGGAGTTGCGCAGGATGATGCGGATGATCTCGCCGAACCCCATCGTCACGATCGCGAGGTAGTCACCGCGCAGCCGCAGCGTGGGCGCACCGAGGATGACGCCCGCCACGAGCGCGAACGCCAGCGCGATGGGGATGCAGGCAGCGAACGGGACCGCCCAGCCCTCGGAGAGACCGAAGGTCGAGGCGATCTTCTGCGTGACGACCGACTCCCGGGAGCCGAAGAGCGCGACCGAGTAGGCGCCGAGCGCGTAGAAGCCGACGTACCCGAGGTCGAGGAGGCCGGCCAGGCCGATCACGACGTTGAGGCCGACCGCCACGATCATGTAGAGCACGCAGAGGAACAGCACGCTCGACCAGTCCGTGCCGCCGGAGCTGAGATCGGTCCGGATGTAGGCGAACGGCAGGACGTTGAGGTACGGCAGGTAGAAGAAGAAGGACACCATCGCCAGTACGGCGACCAGCTGGACCCACTTCGGCGCCCCGACCCACCGGTCGCGGACGACGTCCATGCCCTTGAAGGCGTTCGTGAGGATGCTCATGCGCGTGCCTTCCCGAGCGACTCGCCGAGGATCCCCGACGGGCGGAACATCAGCACCAGGACCAGGACGATGAACGCCGTGACGTCCTCCCAGCGCGACTCGAACAGCGCCGAGGAGTAGATCTCGACGACGCCGAGGAGCAGGCCTCCGACCAGCGCGCCGCGCAGGTTGCCGATCCCCCCGAGGACGGCGGCGGTGAACGCCTTGACGCCGATGAGGAAGCCGATGTCGAACTTGGTGAGGTCGAAGCGGATCGTGAACAGCAGCGCCGCGACCCCGGCCATGGCCCCACCGAGGACGAAGATCAGCATGATGACCCGGTCCTGGTTGACGCCCATCAGCGCGGCGGTGTCGGGGTCCTGGGCCACAGCTCGGACGCCGCGGCCGAGCCGGGTCCGGTTCACGAAGGTGTCGAGCACGACCATCATCACGACGGCGCCGACGATCACGAGCAGCTGCACGTTCGTGAACCCGACGCCCCCGACCTCGAACAGCGTCGTGGTCTGGATCGGCGAGGGGACGCTCACCGCGGCGCGGCCGAACGGCGGGCCGAAGAAGTAGCGCAGGACGTGGCCGAACACCTCGACCAGCACCATCGAGCATCCGATGGCGGTGATCAGGAAGATCAGCGGCGGCGCGTTCTTCTTGCGCAGCGGCCGGTAGGCGATCCGCTCCACGGCGAGCGCGACGCTCGCCGAGGCCAGAGCCGCGACGAACAGGGCGACCACGGTCGCCAGCAGCACCATGCCGAGGCCGGAGCCGGAACCGACGCCGAGCACCGTGTAGGTGCCGAGCACCGCCCAGGTGCCGACCATGAAGACCTCGGAGTGCGCGAAGTTGATCAGCTTCAGCACGCCGTACACCAACGTGTACCCGAGCGCGACCAGGGCGTAGATGGAGCCCTTGGTCAAGCCATCGAGGGTGTGTGCACCCAGATGGTCGAAGAGGTTGTTGAAGTCCATGTAGTTCTTCCCGAACTCAGAGGGGGTGTCGAGGAAAGTACCGCACATGACAGCGGGGCGATCGGACGAAACCGACCGCCCCGCTGGTCATCATCTGTGTGCTCGTCAGCCGAGCGCGATCTCCTGGTCGGCGACCAGGGCACCGTCCTGCACCTTGTAGGCCCAGACGACGACGTTGCTCTCGGCAACGTCACCCTTCTCGTCGAACTTGTAGGTCTTGGTCAGACCCTCGCCCTCGTAGTTGTCGACGAACTCCTCGACCTCCTCACGGGTGGTCGCACCGTCCTCGAACGCCTTGAGGAAGATCGTCATGGCGTCGTACCCCTCGGCGGCGTACGCGCCCGGCTTCTCGCCGAACTTGGCCTCGTAGTCGGCACCGAACGAGCCGCCGGCCTCCTCGGACGGCAGGCACGGGCAGGTGACGATGGCGCCCTCGGACGCCTCGCCGGCGGCCTTCGGGAAGTCCGCGCCGTAGAGGCCGTCGCCGCCGACGAACGGCGCCTGGACGCCCGCGTCGCGCAGCTGCTTGAGGAACGGACCGGCCTCGGCCGCGTAGCCGCCGTAGAAGATCGCGTCGGGCTGAGCGGTCTTGATCTTGGAGACGACAGCGGAGAAGTCGGTCTGCTTCTCCTGGGTCTTGTCGCTACCCGCCACGGCGGAGCCCAGGGTGGCGCGCACCTTGTCGGCCAGCGGCTGGCCGTAGGTGGTGGAGTCGTCGACGACGTAGACCTTCTTGGCGCCGAGGACCTCCGCGATGTACTTGCCGACGGCCGCGCCCTGGATCTCGTCGTAGCCGATGACGCGGTGGAAGACCGGCGACGGCTCCTCGAGGGTGAGGTCGGTGGCGGTGGCGGACTGGCTGATCATCGTGAGGCCGGCGTCGGCGAAGATGCCCTTCGTCGCGCGGGTCTCGCCGGAGAACGCGCCGCCGATCACGCCGAGGAAGTTCTCGTCGGTCGCCATCTTGGTCGCGGCCGGCGTGGCCTTGGCCGGGTCACCCTCGGTGTCGAACTCCTGCAGGGTGATCTTGAAGTCCTTGTGCTCGGCCGACCACTCCTCGAGGGCCAGCTTGGCGCCGTTGACCGACGGGATGACGATCGAGGCGTTGCCGCCGCTGAGCGCACCCATGATGCCGATGGAAGCGGTCAGGCCCTCGGCGTCGTCGCCGCCCTCGCCGTCAGTATCGGTCGTGCCACACGCGGACAGGGCCAGCGCCAGCGAAACGGCAACGGCTCCGAAGCCGTATCGAGTGTTTCGTCGCAAGACGTTCCTACTTCCTTGAACTGCCCCCGGCACAGTGCCCGGAGCAACGGGGTGTGAGGGGTGGGACCACGACCCTCCCGAGGTCCGTCGTCCACCCACTGCGCGGGAACGTACACCGACATTCCGGAGGGCGGAAGGAGGTTGCGCCCACCACATCGAATCCTGACGAATCCGTTATCTGGGCGACGTCGTCGTTACGAAACCGCCGACCCGCGGCTCTTGCGCACGACGTGCCCGTCGTGCTTGCTCAGGAGCCTGCGATGCCCGCCCCGTGCGCGATGACGCCCTCGGCGACCTGGCGCATCGAGAGCCGCAGGTCCATGGCGGTCTTCTGCATCCACCGGAAGGCCTCCGGCTCGGTGACCCCCAGCTGCTGCTGCAGCACGCCCTTGGCGCGCTCGACCAGCTTGCGTGTCTCCAGCCGCTCGCTCAGCCCGGCGACCTCCGCCTCGAGCTGCGAGAGCTCTGAGAACCGGCTGACGGCCAGCTCGATGGCCGGCACCAGGTCAGCGGCGGTGAACGGCTTGACGAGGTACGCCATCGCCCCGGCGTCACGGGCACGCTCGACCAGCTCACGCTGGGAGAAGGCGGTCAGCATGACCACCGGCGCGATCCGCTGCCGCGCGATCGCCTCCGCGGCCGCGATGCCGTCGAGCACGGGCATCTTCACGTCGAGGATCACCAGGTCCGGCCGGTGCTCCTGCGCCAGCTCGATGGCGGTCTGGCCGTCACCGGCCTGCCCCACCACCCGGTAGCCCTCCTCGGCGAGCATCTCGGCGAGATCCATCCGGATCAGCACCTCGTCCTCGGCGATGACGACGGTGCGCGGCTCGGGGTTGGGCTGGGTCACGGCGTTCAGGTTAGGGCATGGTGCATGGCGCGGGCCGGGTGATGCCGACAGGGTCACATCGGATAGGTTGACGGATCGCAGCACGTGGCCGGGTTGGCGGAATCGGTAGACGCGGCGCTCTCAAAAAGCGTTGCCCACAAGGCGTGCGGGTTCGAGTCCCGCACCCGGCACCGACTGTCGGTGCCTGCGCACACCATCGGTGCATGCCGCACATCCGCCCCCAAGAGACAGTCGACAGCGCGCTTCGCGCGTCCGACAGCGGAATGCGCGACGTGGACAATGCCGCGCTCCACGGCGTCGCGGTCAAGACCATCAGACGCTGGCGACGGCTCTACCAACGGCGCGGACAGACACGCGGGCAGCGACACGTGGATCCGCCGTGCCCGCGTTGCGGTGATGGGCCGTTGGCGACAGCCGAGTACGCGGAACTGCTCGGTTGGTACCTAGGAGATGGGCACATCTCTCGTGGCCGACGTGACGTCTACAACCTGCACGTGTACAACGACAGGCGGTACGCCGATGACAACGATCGGTTGAAGGTGCTGATGCGCACCGTCAAGCCGGACGGACGGCCGCACACCCGCCTGGTGCCAGGAGCCGTGATCACGACGATCTCGTGGAAGCACTGGACGTGTCTGTTCCCCCAGCACGGCCCCGGCCGCAAGCACGAGCGACCGATCGTGCTGGAGGACTGGCAGCGGATGATCGTGGAGACGCATCCCGCCGCGTTTCTGCGCGGGCTGTTCCACTCCGACGGCTGCCGGGCGAACAACTGGACCCAGAGGATCGTCGCCGGCCGGCCCAAGCGCTACGACCACCCGCGCTGGCAGTTCACGAACAACTCCGCCGACATCCGCGAGCTCTGCTGCTGGGCCCTCGACCTCCTCGACATCCCGTGGCGGCAGTCGAACTGGAAGACCATCAGCGTCTCGCGTCGGCCTGCCGTCGCCCGTCTCGACGAGCTGATCGGCCTGAAGAGGTGATCAGCTCCTGCGGTACGCCGGGGCGACCTCGTTGATGGCGTCACCCATCCGGTGGATGCGGAGCGCGTTGGTGGAGCCGGGGATGCCCGGAGGCGCGCCGGCGATGATCACGACGAGGTCGCCCTCCTGGACCCGGCCGAGCTGCAGCAGCTGCTCGTCGACCTGGCGCACCATCTCGTCGGTGTGCTCGACCTCGGCGGTCTTGAACGGCTCGATGCCCCAGCTCAGCGCCATCTGCGAGCGCACGGAGGCGTGCGGCGTGAAGGCGAGCAGCGGGATCGGGCCGCGGAGTCGGGACAGCCGCATCGCCGAGTCGCCGGTGGTGGTGAAGGCGACGAGGTACTTGGCGCCGACCCGCTCGGCGACCTCCTCGGCCGCCTTGGCGATGATGCCGCCCTTGGTGCGCGGGCTCCAGTCGATCGGCGCGAGCCCCTTGGCCTCGTAGGCGTGGTGCTCGGTCGCCTCGATGATCCGCGCCATCGTCTCGACGGTGTGGACGGGGTACTCCCCCACGCTGGTCTCGGCCGAGAGCATCACCGCGTCGGCGCCGTCGAGGACGGCGTTGGCGACGTCGTTGGCCTCGGCGCGCGTGGGCTGCGGGTTGCTGACCATCGAGTCGAGCATCTGGGTGGCCACGATGACGGGCTTGGCGTTGCGGCGCGCCTTCTCGATGATGCTCTTCTGCAGGAAGGGCACCTCCTCCAGCGGGCACTCCACGCCCAGGTCGCCGCGGGCCACCATGAACATGTCGAAGGAGTCGATGACCTCGTCGAGGTTCTCCACGGCCTGCGGCTTCTCGATCTTGGCGATGACCGGCACCATCCGTCCGGCCTCCCGCATGATCGCCCGGACGTCCTCGGCGTCCTTGGCGTTGCGCACGAAGCTCAGGGCGACGTAGTCGACGCCGAGAGCGAGCGCGAACCGGAGGTCCTCCACGTCCTTTTCCGAGAGCGCGGGCACGGAGACCGCGACACCGGGCAGGTTGATGCCCTTGTGGTTGCTGACCGGTCCGCCGACGAGCACCTCGGTGTGGACCTCGCTGCCCTCGACCGCCGTCACCCGGAGCCGGATCTTGCCGTCGTCGATCAGGATCGGGTCGCCGACCTTCACGTCGCCGGGCAGCCCCTTGTAGGTCGTGCCGCAGATCGTGTCGTCGCCGGGCACCTCACGCGTGGTGATGGTCCAGCTCTGGCCGCGGCGCAGCTGCGCCGGACCGTCCGCGAACGTCTCCAGCCGGATCTTCGGGCCCTGCAGGTCGGCGAAGATGCCCACGGCGTGACCGCTGGCGTCCGCGGCCTGGCGCACGAGGCGGTAGCGCTCGGCGTGCTCCTCGTGGGTGCCGTGGCTCATGTTGAGCCGGGCGACGTCCATGCCGGCGTACACGAGCTCGCGGACGCGGCGCTCGGTTCCGACGGCAGGGCCCAGGGTGCACACGATCTTCGCTCGCCTCACGGCCCCAGCCTAGCGACCCGTGGAACGATCAAAGAGGCCGGGACCACGTCCCTGGACGTGATCCCGGCCTCCTGACGACTGGCTCAGACCGCCAGCGGCCGGTCGGTGGGCTTGATCGGCGCGGGCAGCGTGGTGGAGCCGGTGAGGTACGCGTCGACACCGGCCGCCGCGGCCCGGCCCTCGGCGATCGCCCACACGATGAGCGACTGGCCGCGACCCGCATCACCGGCGACGAAGACGCCCGGCACCGAGGTGGCGAACGACCCGTCCCGGGCGATGTTGCCGCGCTGGTCCAGCGCGACGCCGAGCTGCTCGACGAGACCGGCCCGCTCCGGCCCGACGAACCCCATCGCGAACAGCACCAGGTCGGCGGGGATCTCGCGCTCGGTGCCCTCGATCTCGACCAGCTTGCCGTTCTCGAAGACCACGTCGACGATGCGCAGCGCCCGGACGTTGCCGTCGTCGTCGCCGAGGAACTCCTGGGTCGAGACGGCGTAGACCCGCTCGCCGCCCTCCTCGTGAGCGGAGGAGACCCGGAAGAGCATCGGGTACGTCGGCCACGGCTGACCCGCGGGGCGGGTCTCCGGCGGCTGCGGCATGATCTCCAGCTGCGTCACCGACGCAGCGCCCTGGCGCAGCGAGGTGCCGAGGCAGTCCGCACCGGTGTCGCCGCCGCCGATGATCACGACGTGCTTGCCGGTGGCCATGATCTGGTCGCTGACCGACTCGCCCACCGCGGTCCGGTTGGCCTGCGGCAGGAACTCCATCGCCTGGTGGATGCCGGCGAGCTCCCGGCCCGGGACGGGCAGGTCGCGCGGCTCGGTCGATCCCATGGCGAGCACGACGGCGTCGTACCGGTCCCGCAGCTGCTCGGCGGTGATGTCCACGCCGACCTCGATGCCGGTGCGGAACACCGTGCCCTCGCGGCGCATCTGCTCGAGGCGGCGGTCGACGTGCTGCTTCTCCATCTTGAACTCGGGGATGCCGTAGCGCAGCAGGCCGCCGATCTTGTCGGCCCGCTCGTAGACCGCGACGGTGTGGCCGGCACGGGTGAGCTGCTGCGCGGCGGCGAGACCGGCCGGTCCGGAGCCGATGACGGCCACCGTCCGGCCCGAGAGCCACTCGGGCGGCTGGGGTGCGACGAAGCCGGACTCCCACGCCTTGTCGATGATCGAGACCTCGACGTTCTTGATGGTGACCGGATCCTGGTTGATGCCGAGCACGCACGCGGTCTCGCACGGCGCCGGGCAGAGCCGGCCGGTGAACTCCGGGAAGTTGTTGGTCGCGTGCAGGCGCTCGATGGCGCCCTCCCAGTCGTCGCGCCAGACCAGGTCGTTCCACTCCGGGATGATGTTGCCCAGCGGGCAGCCCTGGTGGCAGAACGGGATGCCGCAGTCCATGCAGCGGCTGGCCTGGGTGGTGATGATGGGCAGCAGCGCGCGGCCCATCCCGCCGGGGTAGACCTCGTTCCAGTCCCCCAGCCGCTCGTCCACGGGACGACGGGTGGCGACCTGGCGCCCCTCCTTGAGGAAGCCCTTCGGGTCAGCCATGCAGCACCTCCATGATCCGCGCGGCGGCCTCGTCCTCGGAGAGGCCCTCCTCGAGGGCCTCCTCCTGGGCCTCGAGCACGCGCTTGTAGTCGCTCGGCATGACGAGGGTGAACCGCGCCAGTGCGGCCTCCCAGTCGGCGAGCAGCTCACCGGCGATCTCGGAGCCGGTCTCCTCGTGGTGACGCCGGACGAGCTCCTCGAGCTCGTCGGCACGCTTGGCGGGTACGGCTGCGAGCTCGACGAGCTCCGGATTGACCCGCTGGGGCGCCAGGTCCAGCACGAACGCGTAGCCACCGGACATGCCGGCAGCGAAGTTGCGTCCGGTCGGGCCCAGCACGACCACCCGGCCGCCGGTCATGTACTCGCAGCCGTGGTCGCCCACGCCCTCGGTGACGACGGTGGCACCGGAGTTGCGCACGCAGCAGCGCTCGCCGACGCCGCCCCGGAGGAACATCTCCCCCGACGTCGCGCCGTACGCGATCGTGTTGCCCGCGATGATGTGGTCGCCCGCCCGGAAGGTCGCGTCCCGGTCGGGGCGGATCACGATCCGCCCGCCGGACAGGCCCTTGCCGACGTAGTCGTTGCCGTCACCCTCCAGGCGCAGCGTCACGCCCCGCGGCAGGAAGGCACCGAACGACTGGCCCGCCGACCCGACGAAGGTCAGGTCGATGGTGCCGTCCGGCAGGCCCTGGCCGCGGTAGCGCTTGGTGACCTCGTGGCCGACGATCGTGCCGACGGTGCGGTTGACGTTGCGGATCGGGACCTGCGCCCGGACGGGCTCACCCCGCTCCAGCGCCGGCTGGACCAACGGCAGCAGCGTGGTGATGTCGAGCGACTTCTCCAGCCCGTGGTCCTGCTGCTGGGTGCAGCGCAAGTCCTGGTCGGAGAACTGCTCGGCCAGCTCGACCTGGTGGAAGATCGGCGCCAGGTCGAGTCCCGACGCCTTCCAGTGGTCGATCGCCTGGCGGGCGTCGAGCGCGCCCACCTGACCGATGGCCTCGTCGAGCGAGCGGAACCCCAGCGACGCCAGGATCTCCCGCACCTCCTCGGCGAGGTAGGTGAAGAAGTTGACGACGTACTCCGCCTTGCCGGAGAAGCGCTCGCGCAGCACGGGGTTCTGCGTCGCCACACCCACCGGGCAGGTGTCGAGGTGGCAGACCCGCATCATGATGCAGCCCGAGACGACCAGCGGCGCGGTCGCGAAGCCGTACTCCTCCGCCCCCAGCAGGGCGGCGATGACGACGTCGCGGCCGGTCTTGAGCTGGCCGTCGGTCTGCACGACGACGCGGTCGCGCAGACCGTTGAGCAGCAAGGTCTGCTGCGCCTCGGCCAGGCCGAGCTCCCACGGGCCGCCTGCGTGCTTGAGCGAGGTGAGCGGCGAGGCTCCCGTGCCGCCGTCGTGCCCGGAGATCAGCACGACGTCGGCGTGCGCCTTGGAGACGCCTGCCGCGACCGTCCCGACGCCGACCTCGGCCACCAGCTTCACGTGGACGCGAGCGGACGGGTTGGCGTTCTTGAGGTCGTGGATCAGCTGCGCCAGGTCCTCGATCGAGTAGATGTCGTGGTGCGGCGGCGGGCTGATCAGGCCGACGCCCGGGGTGGAGTGCCGCGTCTTGGCCACCCATGGGTAGACCTTGTGGCCGGGCAGCTGGCCGCCCTCGCCGGGCTTGGCGCCCTGGGCCATCTTGATCTGGATGTCGTCCGCGTTGGTGAGGTACTCCGACGTGACGCCGAAGCGGCCGGACGCGACCTGCTTGATCGCGCTGCGCCGCTCGGGGTCGTAGAGCCGCTCGGGGTCCTCGCCGCCCTCACCGGTGTTGGACTTCGCGCCCAGCCGGTTCATCGCGATGGCGAGGGTCTCGTGCGCCTCCTGGGAGATGGAGCCGTAGGACATCGCACCGGTGCTGAACCGCTTGACGATCGACTCGACCGGCTCGACCTCGTCGAGCGGGATCGGCTGCCGACCCAGCTCCTCGGCGCTCTTGAGCCGGAACAGCCCGCGCAGCGTCATCAGCCGCTCGGACTGCTCGTCGACCCGCTGGGTGTACTGCTTGAAGATGTCGTAGCGACCCTGCCGCGTGGCGTGCTGCAGCCGGAAGACCGTCTCGGGGTCGAACAGGTGCGGCTCGGCCTCGCCGGCCACACCGGGACGGCGCCACTGGTACTCGCCGCCGATCTCGAGCTGGCGGTGCGCGGTCGCCACGCCGTCGCGGGGGTACGCCGTGGCGTGCCGCTTCGCGACCTCCTCGGCCACCACGTCGAGGTCGATGCCGCCGAGCTTGGAGACCGTTCCGGTGAAGTACCGGTCCACCAGCGCCTGCGAGAGGCCGACCGCCTCGAAGATCTGGGCGCCGGTGTAGGACGCGACCGTGGAGACGCCCATCTTGGACATCACCTTCAGCACGCCCTTGCCGAGCGCCTTGACGAGGTGCTGCACCGCCACCTCGGGGTCGACCTTCACGTAGTGACCCTCACGGGCCAGGTCCTCGACGGACTCCATCGCGAGGTAGGGGTTGACCGCGGCGGCGCCGTACCCGACGAGCAGCGCAACGTGGTGCACCTCCCGCACGTCACCGGCCTCGACGATGAGGCCCACCTGGGTGCGGGTCTTCTCCCGGACCAGGTGGTGGTGGACCGCACCGGTGAGCAGCAGCGACGGGATCGGCGCCAGCTCGGCGGTCGAGTGCCGGTCGGAGAGCACGATGATGCGGGCGCCGCCGGCGATCGCGTCGCTGACCTCGCGGCAGATCTCGTCGAGCCGGCGCGCCATCGCCTCACCGCCGCCGTCGACCGGGTAGAGCCCCCGGGACACGTGCGTGACGAAGCCCGGCATGTCGCCGTCGCGGTTGATGTGGCGGATCTTGGCCAGGTCGTCGTTGGAGATGACCGGGAACGGCAGCACCACCTGCCGGCACGAGGCCGGGGTCGGCTCGAGCAGGTTGGCCTCGGGGCCGATGCTGCCCTTGAGAGAGGTGACGAGCTCCTCCCGGATCGCGTCCAGCGGCGGGTTGGTGACCTGCGCGAACAGCTGCGCGAAGTAGTCGAACAGCAGCCGGGGCTTGCTGCTGAGCGCCGCGATGGGCGTGTCGGTGCCCATCGAGCCGATCGGCTCGGCGCCGGTGTTCGCCATCGGCGTGAGCAGGATCCGCAGCTCCTCCTCGGTGTAGCCGAAGACCTGCTGACGCCGGGTCACGCTGGCGTGCGTGTGCACCACGTGCTCACGCTCGGGGATGTCCTCGAGGTGGACGATGCCGGCGTGCAGCCACTCCGCGTAGGGGTACTCCGAGGCGAGCTCGTCCTTGATCTCGTCGTCCTCGACGATCCGGTGCTCGTCGGTGTCGACGAGGAGCATGCGTCCGGGCTGCATCCGGCCCTTGCGGACCACCGTGGCCGGGTCGATGTCGTCGAGCACGCCGGCCTCGGAGGCGTAGACGACCAGGCCGTCCTCGGTCACCCAGTACCGCCCCGGGCGCAGGCCGTTGCGGTCCAGCACGGCGCCGACCTGCGAGCCGTCGGTGAAGACGACGTTGGCCGGGCCGTCCCACGGCTCCATCAGCGAGGCGTGGAACTCGTAGAACGCGCGTCGCTTGGCGTCCATCTCGGCGTGGTTCTCCCACGCCTCCGGGATCATCATCAGCACCGCGTGGGGCAGGCTGCGCCCGCCCATGTGGAGCAGCTCGAGGACCTCGTCGAAGCTGGCGGAGTCCGAGGCACCGGGGGTGCAGATCGGGTAGAGCCGCTCCAGGTCACCGGGGATGAGGTCCGAGGCGAGCAGTGCCTCGCGGGCCCGCATCCAGTTGCGGTTGCCCATGACCGTGTTGATCTCGCCGTTGTGCGCGATGTAGCGGAACGGGTGCGAGAGCGGCCAGCTCGGGAAGGTGTTGGTCGAGAACCGCGAGTGGACGACGGCGATGGCCGAGGCCATCCGCTCGTCGCGCAGGTCGGGGAAGACCTCGGCCAGCTGCGCGGTGGTGAGCATGCCCTTGTAGACCAGGGTGCGCGCCGAGAGCGACGGGAAGTAGACCGCCGTCTCGAGCTCGGCCCGCTTGCGCAGGCAGAACGCCAGGCGCTCCAGTGCCATCCCGGTGATGCGTTGGCCGGCGCCCGCGACGAAGAGCTGCTCGACGACCGGCATCACCGCGCGGGCGGTCTCGCCCAGCGTCGTGGGGTCGACCGGCACCGGGCGCCAGCCGAGGACGTCGAGTCCCTCCTCGCGGGCGATCTCCTCGATGCGCTGGCGGGTCTTGGCGACCTGCTCGGCGTCACCCTGGAGGAACGCCGAGCCGACGGCGTACGCCCCCGCCGTCGGGAGGGGGAAGTCGACCACGGCGCGCAGGAAGGCGTCGGGGACCTGGATCAGGATGCCGGCACCGTCGCCGGAGTTGGTCTCGGCGCCCGCGGCGCCGCGGTGGTCGAGGTTCATCAGGGCGGTGACGCCCCGCGAGACGATGTCATGACTGGCAACGCCGGTCAGGGTCGCCACGAAGGCCACGCCACAAGCATCACGCTCGAAGCGGGGGTCGTAGAGCCCTTGCGGCGGCGGGAACGAGTGCGTGTACGGCACGTGGTTCTCCCGTCGTCGTTCGTGCACGGGCACGCCGGGAGGAACGGCTCTCAGAGCCACTCGAGGCGGGCACCATGTCGTTCGGCAGGAAGTGCAGGGGACGACATTGGCCCGCGCGTGGAGGGAACGCTATCACCTCCCGACGCGTGCTCGCACCAGCGGCCGGCACGCCCCGGGTCAGAGCCGGTCAGAGCCGGTCAGGCCCGGTCAGGCGGCGGCGACCCGCTCCTCGACGTACACCGTCTCCTCCCGACCGGGGTGGCGACGCCGGCTCCACGCGAAGAAGGCCGCGGCCGCGAGGAAGAGGACGATCGAGGTCCACACGTTGAACCGGAGGCCGAGCACGTCGTCGAGCTCGACGGTGTCGATGCGCAGCATCTCGATCCAGCCGCGGCCCGCGGTGTAGACCATCACGTAGAGCGCCATCACGCGCCCGTAGCCGATCCGGAAGCGTCGCTCCGCCGCGACGATCAGCGCGAACCCGAGCAGGTTCCATCCGAACTCGTAGAGGAACGTCGGGTGGAAGGTGGTGCCGGCCGGGAAGTCGGCCCCGGCGGGGTAGTTCGCCGGGTCGATCTCCAGGCCCCACGGCAGGTCGGTCGGCCTGCCGTAGAGCTCCTGGTTGAACCAGTTTCCCCAGCGCCCGATGGCCTGGGCGACCAGGCAGGTCGGTCCGACGATGTCGAGCAGCGGCAGCAGCCGGATGCCGCGCCGGCGGGCGTAGAGGATGGCCCCGAGGGCGCCGCCCGCGATGCCGCCCCAGATCCCGAGGCCGCCGTGCCAGACGTAGAGGATGTTCCACGGGCTGCGGCCCTCGCCGAAGTACAGCTGGTGGTCGGTGGCGACGTGGTAGAGCCGGGCGCCGACGATGCCGAACGGCACCGCCCACAGCGCGACGTCCTGCATCTCGCCGGCCTTGCCGCCGCGGGCGGTCCAGCGCCGCTCGCTGAGCCACACCGCCGCCACGATGCCCGCCACGATGCACAGGGCGTAGCCGCGGATCGGCACCGGGCCGAGCTCCCAGACGCCGTTGGCCGGGCTGGGGATGGAGAGGATCGTCATGAGGCCGGCTTCTTCCCGTCGAGCAGGGCGATGATGTCGGCGGCGAACTGCGCCGAGGAGGTGTCCATGTCCCACACGACGCGGGCGGTGTCGTCGGCCCCGATCGCGGTGACGTACGTGCTGTGCGCCGCGACGTCGTACCCGCCACCGGGCAGCTCGCTCCCGTCGTCGACGTGGATGGCGAGCGGCCGGGCGACGTCGACGATGGTCTGCAGCTCGCCGGTCAGGCCGACCGCTTCGGGGTCGTACCGGTCCAGGTAGCGGCGCAGCACCTCGGGCGTGTCCCGGTTCGGGTCCGTGGTGACGAAGACGAGGTCCACGTTCTCGCGCTGCTCCTCGTCCAGGCGGGTCAGCGCGCTCGAGAGCGAGGTCATCACCATGGGACAGAAGTCGTCGCACCGTGTGTAGCCGAAGAAGACGAGCGTCAGCGGCTTGTCGGTGTCGGCGGCCAGCGAGTACGGCGCCCCGCTGGTGTCGGTCAGCGGCGTGGCCGGCACCGGGTAGGGGTCGTGGGTGGTCCCGGCGAAGCCGGTCGCCTCGTCCCCTCCCCCGCAGCCGGCGAGCAGCAGCCCCGCCGCCAGGCTCGCGGCCAGCGCGACCCGTGGGCGGCGCTGGTCAGCCACGCCGGACACCGGCGGCGAGGTCCTCGGTCAGCGCTGTGAGCGCCCGCAGCCCAGCGGCCGCGTCGCCCTGGTGGTCCAGCAGGGCGCGCACGAACGCCGAGCCGACGATCACGCCGTCGGCGTACGCCGCCAGCTGCGCGGCCTGGTCGCCGTTGGAGACGCCGAGGCCGACGCCGACCGGAAGCGCCGTGGTCGCCTTGGTCCGCGCGACCAGCGGACCGGCGAGGTCGGAGGTGGTGGTGCGCGCGCCGGTGACGCCCATGACGGCGGTGGCGTAGACGAAACCGCGGCACGCGGCCGTGGTCATCGCGATCCGCTCGTCGGTGCTGCTGGGCGCGACCAGGAAGATCTTGTCCAGGTCGTGGGTGTCGGCCGCCGCGATCCAGTCCTGGCCGTAGTCGGGCGTGATGTCGGGCGTGATCAGCCCCGCGCCCCCGGCGCTGGCCAGGTCGCGGGCGAACCGCTCGACGCCGTACCTCTCCACCGGGTTCCAGTAGGTCATCACGACCGTGGGGACGCCGGTCGCGGCGACGGCCTCGACCGTGCGCAGCACGTCACGGGTGCGGACGCCGCCCTCGAGGGCCTGCTGCGCGGCGGCCTGGATCGTGGGGCCGTCCATGACCGGGTCGCTGTAGGGCAGGCCGACCTCGATGACGTCGCAGCCGGCCGCGACCATCGCCCGCATCGCCTCGATGCCGCCGTCGACGTCCGGGAAGCCGGCCGGCAGGTAGCCGACCAGGGCGGCGCGACCGTCGGCCTTCGCCTTCTCGAACGCGGTCGTGGTCGTGCTCATGCTTTCGCGCCTTCCGCGATCTCGGCGTCGCTGGCCCGGCCGGCGTTGCCCTCGCTGTCGGCGCGGCCGAGGCCGAACCACTCCACGGCCGTGCCCATGTCCTTGTCGCCGCGGCCCGACAGGTTGACCAGGATGGTGGCACCCTCCGGGAGCTCGGGCGCGATCCGCAGCGCACCCGCAACCGCGTGCGCGGACTCGATGGCCGGGATGATGCCCTCCGTGCGCGCCAGCAGCGCGAAGGCGTCCATCGCCTCGGTGTCGGTCACCGGTTGGTACGTCGCCCGCCCGCTGCGCGCGAGCCAGGAGTGCTGCGGGCCCACGCCGGGGTAGTCCAGACCGGCGGAGATGGAGTGCGACTCGATCGTCTGCCCGTCCTCGTCCTGCAGCACGTAGGTGCGCGCCCCGTGCAGCACACCGGCGTCGGCGGCGGTGATGGTCGCCGCGTGTCGGCCGGTCTCGACGCCGTCGCCGCCGGCCTCGAAGCCGTAGATGCGGACGTCGGCGTCGTCGAGGAACGCGGTGAACAGGCCGATCGCGTTGGAGCCGCCGCCGATGCAGGCCGCGACCGCGTCCGGCAGGACGCCGTACTGCTGCAGGCACTGCTCCCGGGCCTCGTCGCCGATGCCGCGGGTCAGGTCGCGCACCAGGGTCGGGAACGGGTGCGGGCCGGCGGCCGTGCCGAACAGGTAGGCGGTGTGGTCGACGCTGGCGACCCAGTCGCGCAGCGCCTCGTTGATGGCGTCCTTGAGGGTCGCGCTGCCGGAGTCGACGGCGATCACCTCGGCGCCGAGCAGCTGCATCCGGGCGACGTTGAGGGCCTGCCGCTCGGTGTCGACCTTGCCCATGTAGACGGTGCAGTCCAGGCCGAAGTACGCCGCGGCGGTGGCGCTGGCGACGCCGTGCTGGCCGGCCCCGGTCTCCGCGATGACGCGCGTCTTGCCCATCCGCTTGGTCAGCAGCGCCTGGCCGAGGACGTTTCGGATCTTGTGGGCGCCGGTGTGGTTGAGGTCCTCGCGCTTGAGCAGGATGCGCCGACCGACCCGCTCCGACAGGTGCCGGGCCTCGTAGAGCGGGCTGGGCAGGTTGGCGTAGTCGCGCAGGATCGCGTCGAACTCGGCGACGAAGGTGGGGTCGGCCTTCGCCGCGGTCCACGCCGCGTCGAGCTCGTCGAGCGCCGCCACCAGCGCCTCGGGCATGAAGCGGCCACCGAAGCCGTCCGCGGGACCGCCGAACCAGCCGCGGTCGTCGGCGTCGTACCGCTCGTTGGCGGGCTCGTTGAGATGGGTCGTCATGGGGTGATCCCTGTCATCGCGCGGACGGCGCCCTCCGGGTCGCCCTCCTTGACCAGTGCCTCGCCGACCAGGACCGCGCGGGCGCCCTCGCCGACGAAGCGCGCCACGTCGGCGGCCGTGAAGATGCCGGACTCGGCGACCTTGACCCGGTCGTCGGGGACCAGCGGAGCGAGCCGGCCGAACGTGTCGGTGTCGATCTGCAGCGTCTTGAGGTTGCGCGCGTTGACGCCCACGAGCTCGGCACCCACGGCGACGGCGCGCTCGGTCTCGGCCTCGTCGTGGACCTCGACCAGCACGGTCAGGCCCAGCTCGCCGGCGTACTCGTGCAGCGACCGGAGCCGGTCGTCGTCGAGCGCCGCCACGATCAGCAGCGCCAGGTCCGCGCCCGCCGCCCGGGCCTCGAGAAGCTGGTAGGGCTCGACGATGAAGTCCTTGCGCAGGATCGGCACGTCGACCGCGGCACGCACGGCGCGCAGGTCGGCGAGGCTGCCGCCGAAGCGGCGCTGCTCGGTGAGGACACTGATGGCCGCCGCGCCGCCGCGCTCGTAGGCGCCGGCGAGCACCGCCGGGTCCGGGATGTCGGCCAGCGCACCCTTGGAGGGGCTCCTGCGCTTGACCTCGGCGATCACGCTGCTGGCGGCGCCCCGGAAGTGCGGCATGGGGTCGCGCGGCGGGTCGACGTCGGCGAGCGCGGCACGCAGGTCCGCCTCGCTGGTCTCGGCCTGGCGCACGGCGAGGTCGGCGCGCACGCCGGCGACGATCTCGCCCAGCACGCCTGCTACCTGGGTCACGACGGTCCTCTCCCGCGACGACGATGCACTCCGAGTCTTTCATGGCCGACGCAGCGCTCCATCGCCGCCCGCGACCCGCTGAGATGGGTTGCGGATCGCGGCCGGCGGCTTCAGCACCACCTGACCGCTCCCGGCCGGTCCGATCAGGGGGCGAGCCAGGCTCCGGCCGGGGTGTTGCGCAGCACGGTGAAGCCGAGCGCCGCTCCGGCCAGCAGCCAGACCGACACCCGCCGCGTCCGCTCGGGCGGCCGGGGCATCGGCCGGTCGCGCCACCGCGCGACGGTCCACAGCACCAGCAGCGCCACCGCGAACGGGGCGCCGGCGACCAGCAGCAGGTTGCTCGACGCAGCGGCCCCGACGTCGCCGTGGGTGAGGTCGTTGACGGCCCGCAGGCCGCCGCATCCGGGACAGGCCACACCAAGCAGCGCGCTGGGGCAGAAGCCCCAGGAGCCGCGCTGGTGCGGGTCGTGCAGCCGCAGCGCGAGGGCGGCGGCGGCGAGCGCACCGAAGGTCAACGCCGGCGCCCGCAGTCGCTGGCCCCGGCCGCTCACGGCACGGTCAGTGGCCGGACTCGTGGTAGCCCAGCTTCGCGAGGACGGCGAACAGGACGCCGGAGGCGATCACGATCGCGACGCCGACCCAGAACACGACGTAGTTGACCGGGTCCAACAGCAGCGCGACGCTGCCGACCAGGAAGCCCAGCAGCGCCACGGCGACGGCGCTCCAGGCGGCCGGGGTGTTTCCGTGGTTGTCGGACATGCGGGGGGCTCCTCTGCTCGGTCGGCTGTGCGGGCACAGTGTATTCACCGCGTTCTCACCGCGGCGCCCCGGGTCAGGTCGGGTCGTGCCCCTCGTCGAGGGCCTTCCAGATATCGAGGCTCGACTGGTCCTCGAGGCGGGGTCGGTCGCTCTCAGTGGCCGCGGTGCCGCCAGGGGCGTCGTACTTGCGGCCCATCTCCGGCCAGGACGGCGCCTCACGGAAAGCGAGGACCGCCGCGGCACCGGCGATCAGACAGGCGGCGACGGCCACCCAGGGCCACACGGTGGGCGTCGTGCCTGCGTGCTCCTCCAGCAGGCTGCTCCGCGTCGACCAGACGCCAGGGACGGGCGCGACGGCGGCGAGCCCGGCGAGCGCCGCCACCGCCCGGCGGACCCGGCCGCGGCTGACCAGGACGACACCCCAGGCAGCCAGGGCGACCAGCGCGAGCGACGTCGTGGCCGGGCTGTCGAGGCTGGCCCGCAGCGTGCTGAGCGGGTCACTGCCGTCGGCGCGGACCCAGTCGCGCGCGCCGGCGTACGCCGCCAGGCCGGACCCGCCCGCCCCGGCGAGCACGGTCGGCCACAGCGAGTGCCTCATGCGAGCCGGTCGGCGTCGAAGCAGGTGCGGTCGCCGGTGTGACAGGCGGGGCCCTCCTGGTCGACCTTCAGCAGCAGCGTGTCGCCGTCGCAGTCGAGCCGGACCTCCTTGACCCACTGCCGGTGACCCGACGTCTCGCCCTTGACCCAGTACTCCTGCCGGCTGCGGGACCAGTACGTCGCACGCCCCGTCGTCAGGGTGCGGTGCAGCGCCTCGTCGTCCATCCAGCCGAGCATCAGCACCTCGCCGGTGTCGTGCTGCTGGGCCACCGCCGGAACGAGTCCGTCGGAGGTCCGCTTGAGGCGGGCGGCGATCGCGGGGTCCAGGCTCACGGCTTCGATTATCCCTGCTGGGCGGTCCAGGAGCGGTGCAGGCCGTCGTACACGCTCCCGGACTGGGTGACGAGCTCGGCGTGCGGGCCGCGCTGGACGATCCGGCCGCGGTCCACGACCACGACCTCGTCGGCGCTCTCGGCGGTGCTGAGCCGGTGGGCGATGGTGACGCTCGTGCGTCCGCGCATCAGCCGCTCCAGCGCGCGTCCGATCCGCATCTCCAGGGCGGGGTCGACCGCGCTCGTCGCCTCGTCGAGGACCAGCAGGTCCGGATCGGCCAGCTGCGCCCGCAGCAGCGCGACCAGCTGCCGCTCCCCCGCGCTGAGCGCCTCGCCTCGCTGACCGGTGCGGGTCTGCAGACCACGCGGCAGGCCGGCCAGCCAGTCGCTCAGGCCGAGCTCGTCGGCGGCACGCGCGATGTCGTCGTCGGTGGCCTCCAGGCGGCCGTAGCGCACGTTGGCGGCGATGGTGTCGTCGAAGAGGAACCCCTCCTGCGGCACCAGCACGACGCTGCTGCGCAGCTGACGCTGGGAGATGTCCTTCAGCGAGTGCCCGTCGAGCAGCACCCGCCCGCTCGTCGGGTCCATCAGCCGGGTGAGCAGCTTGGCGAAGGTCGACTTGCCCGAGCCGGTCTCGCCCACGATCGCGACCCGGCGGCCGGCGGCGATGTCGAGGGTGACGTCGGTGAGGACGGGCGGGCCGCCCGGGTAGGCGAAGCACACGTCCTCGAACCGCACGTCGACCGGGCCGCGCGGCAGCGAGGCCCCGTCCGCACCCGGGTCCACCAGGTCGGCGGGGGTGTCGAGGATGCCGATGACGCGGCGCCAGCCCGCGATGGCGTTCTGGGCGTCGGTGAGGATCTGGGTGCCCATCTGGACCGGGCCGACGAACAGCGTCACGAGGAACGCGAACGCCAGGATCCGGCCCGGCGTCATGTCGCCCACCCAGCCGGCCTGCTGGGCCAGCAGGATCCCGACCACGACCACCCCGGCGTTGGCGATGCCGGCCGAGATGCCGCCCAGCGAGAACGAAATGACCGTGAACCGCTGCGCCCGGGTCTGGCCCGCCTGGTTGGCCGCGATGGCGGTGTCGATCCGCCGCTGGGTGCGGTCCTCGACGCCGTACGCCTTGACGACGGCGGCGCCCACCACGGGCTCGGAGACCGCGCTCAGCATGGTCGCCACCGTCTGCCGGACGTGGGTGTAGGCCTCGGACAGCTTGCGCTGGAAGTAGCGGATGCTGGCGAACAGCGGCGCGAACGCCAGCCACACCACCAGCGCCAACTGCCAGGAGTAGACGACCATGACCACGGTCGCCACCAGCATCTGGCCGACGCTGACGATGAAGAGCAGGCCCCCGAAGACGAGGAACTGGCTGACCTGGTCGACGTCGCTGGTCACCCGGCTCACCAGCGCGCCCCGTCGCTCGGTGTTCTGGGTCAGCAGCGGCAGGTCGTGGACGTGACGGAACGCCTTGGTGCGCAACGTCGCCAGACCGCGCTCGGAGGCCGCGAACAGGCGGGCGGTCATGAGGTACGACGCCACCCCGGTGACCGCGATCGCGACCGCCGCCGCGATCGAGGCTGCCACGGTGAACGACGTGTCGGGGCCGCCGGGGGCGTTGATGCCCCGGTCGAGGACCTGCTGCACGGCGATCGGCACCACCACCTGCCCCGCACTGGCCACCACCGCCAGCGCCAGCGTGGCGCCGATGCCCTCGGTGAGCTCGGGCGAGTGGTGGACGCCGCGGCGGATGGTCTCCAGGGCACCCAGGCGGGCGCCGGAGTCGACGGTGCTCACTCGGCCGCCTCCACGGTGTCGGGCTGCTGCTCTGGGTGCTGCTCTGGGTGCTGCTCTGGGTGCTGCTCTGCCTGTTGCTCGTAGGCGTTGACCAGGCGGGCGTAGGCGTCGCTGCGCGCCAGCAGCTCGGCGTGCGTGCCGCGGTCCGCGATCCGGCCGTCGACCAGGTGCACGACCTCGTCGGCCAGCCCGATGGTGGCCTTGCGGTAGGCGACCACCACGAGCGTGGTCTCGGCGCCGGCCTCCTTCAGCCCCGCGAGGATCCGCTGCTCGACCTCCGGGTCGACCGCGGAGGTCGCGTCGTCGAGCACCAGCAGGCGCGGCTTGCGCACGAGCGCACGGGCCAGCGAGATCCGCTGCCGCTGTCCTCCGGACAGGCTGGTGCCACGCTCGCCGAGCTGGGTGTCGAGGCCTTGCGGCAGCGCCGCCACGAAGCCGTCGGCCTGCGCGACGCGCAAGGCCGCCCACACCGCCTCGTCAGTGAGCTCGTCAGTGAGCTCGTCGGTGCGCTCGCCGGGCTCGTCGTGGCCGAGGGTGATGTTGCCGCGGACGGTGTCGTCGAAGAGGAAGGCCGTCTGCGGCACCAGCGCGACGGTCTTCGGCAGCTCGCCGTGGGCCAGGTCGCGCAGGTCGGTGCCGTCGAGGCGGATCGTGCCGTGGTGCGGGTCGACGAGGCGGGCCAGCAGCGCGGTGAGCGTGCTCTTGCCGCTCGCGGTCGCGCCGACCACGGCGACCGTGCGGCCGGGGCGCACCTCGAAGCTGACGTCGCGCAGCAGCGGCTGACCCGGCTCGTAGCCGTAGGCGACGTGCTCGAGCTCGAGGTGGGCGCCGCGCCGGACACCGTCCTGGGCGGGCGGCAGCCGGCTGCCGCCGTACGGCGTGGCGCCGGAGGCGTCGAGGACGTTCCGGACCCGTCGGAAGCCGACCACGCTGCGGGGGAACTCGCCCAGTAGCCAGCCGATGGAGCGGATCGGGAACGAGACGATCGTGAGCAGGTACGCCACCGTCACCACGTCACCGGCGTCGGTCGCACCGCTGGTGACGCGGGCGACGCCGACGACCAGGACGACGAGGACACCGAGGTTCGGCAGTGCGGCGAGGGCGGGGTCGAAGGCGGCCCGGATCCGGCCCGCGCGGACGTTGACGTCGCGCAGCTCGCGGGCCTTCGCGGCGAAGCGGGCGGTCTCCTCGTCCTCGCGCCCCAGGGTCTTGACGACGAGGGCACCGTCGAAGGACTCGTGCGCGACCTCGCTGAGCTCGGCGCGCAGCTGCTGGGCGCGGGTCATCAGCGGGCTGGACAACCGCTGGAAGGCGAGGTTGGCGAGCACGACCGCCGGGAACACCAGCAGCCCGACCAGGGCCAGGACGAGGTCCGCGACGAACATCTGGGCGATCGCGATCACCATCATGACGATGGTGCCCACGGCCATGGGCAGCGGCGCGATCGGCGACCAGGCGGCCTCGACGTCGGAGTTGGCGTTGGAGAGCAGCTCGCCCGTCGGATGGCGCTGGTGCCAGGCCATGGGGAGCGTGAGGTACTGACGGGTGACGGCACGGCGGGTGTGGGCCTGCATGCGGTACTGCATGATGCCCGCACCCAGGCGCCGCGCGACGATGCCGACCGCGCGGAGGATGGCCACGGCGACGAAGAGCGCCACCACCGCCACCAGCATGGTGGCGTCCACCTCACGGTCGCGGTACGCCGGCAGCAGCACATGGTCGGTCGACCAGCCGAGCACCCAGGCGTCGGCGACGGTCAGCGCGCCGAACAGCGTGCTCCCCAAGGTGGAGAGGGCGAAGACCCAGGGCTCGCGCTTGATCGCGACCCACAGCACCCGGAAGCCCTCGGTCGTGGTGGCCCGCTTGCTTCCCTGGTCACCACTCACCCGCCCCAGGGTAGTTGGCGATCTCGCGGCGACGACGGGAGCCTCCTCCTAGCCGGTGGCGACCTCGACCACGATGTCGAGGTGGCCGGCGTGGCGGGCGTACTCGGCCAGTACGTGGAAGCAGATCCACTCCAGCGTCGGCGGGTCCTGGCCGAACCTGCCGCCGAGCGCGGCGGTGTCATCGAGCAGGTGCGTCGTCAGGACGTGCCGCGTCCGGTCGCCGATCGCCCGGAGCTCGCGTGCGAGCGCCTCGGCCGTGACGTCGTCCGGCACCGACCAGCGTCCTTCGACGCCCTCGACCCACGGATCCACGGCGACGTCCCAGTCGCCCCACGGATCGTCCACCTGCTCGCCGAGGAAGCCCCAGACGAACCAGCGCTGCTCCATGTGGAGCACGTGGCTGAGCAGCTCGATCGGCGTCCAGCCGCTCGGCAGTCGGGTCCGGCGCTGCTCGTCCTCCGGCAAGGCGGAGACACCGACGATGATCTCCTCGCGCAGCCAGTCGAGGTAGGCGGCCCACCGCTGCCCCGCTGGCGCTCCGTGCTGGTCCGGCTCCGTCATCTGAGCACTCTAGGACGTCAGGACGTAGTCGACGGTGAGGCCCGGTCGGCGGATGACGCGGGTGCCAGTGTGGTCGACGAGGTAGAGCAGGCCGTAAGGGTCTCGCCACAGGTAGATGCCGGGGAACGGCTGCTTCACCTCCCAGTCGCCATGGGTCTTGATCCGGTGGTGCCACCGGGTCATCGGGCCGTAGTTGCCCTGCGCCGATCTCCCACCGGCCTCATGGGGAACGGTGTGGTCGATGTCCATGGGTGGGCGGTGTGGGTCCAGCCCGTCGAGATCCGAGGCGAAGGGGAAGCAGTCGGCCGGCGTCATCAGGCGCACGGCCCGGCGATGTCGCTGCGGGATCTCGTAGGCGTCCACCGGTGCCTGATGGCTCAGGTCGATCACCGGCTGCAACCGGATCGTGGCCCGGGGGCCGAGGACGCGGGCTATCCAGTCCTCGGTGACGGGGCCGTGGCCCTCGATGCGGGCGACTCCCGGGGCGTCGAGGCCCTGGTAGGTGTGGACGTAGATGGTGGCGGCCGGCAGCAGGTCGCGGCTCGGCAGCGTCTGCGGCTGGCCGTGCTCGTCCAGCCCGGTGTGGCCGGTGAGCAGGTGCAGCACCGCGCTGACGCGCCGCTCGTCGACCGTCGCTCCGGCGGCCTCGTCCAGCCGGCTCGCGACGGCGGTCACGGCGTGGTCGATCGCCTCGATCGTGGCCACGTCGGCGCGCACCAAGAAGGACGCCATGCCGTGTGCGTCCCCGCGGGTGCGCTTGGCGAACGTCGCCTTCGACGCACGCTCCTCCCGCTCCCGGGCCGCCTCCAGGTCGGCGGCGACCACGGCGCCCTTGACCAGCGCCTCGAACCGGCTCCAGGCGATCCGCCCGTCCGCGGCCTCGTGCACCCGGGAGTCGACATAACCCGCCTGGTCCCGGGTCAGGTCACGGGTCTGCCGGGCCACGTGGCGCGCGTAGGAGGCCTTGACCTCCAGCGCCTCCACCCGCCCCCACAGCAGCGGCAGCCGGTGCTGCAGATCAAGCGCGTCGGCCATCAGAGTGCGGGCCGCCGAGGGGGACAGACCGACTCGTGCCCCGAACGACGCGGCGGCGAACTCGGTCACCTCCGGCGTGCCGTCACCGCCGAAGAGCCGGGCCTGCTCCCGTCCCGGCTTGCCACTCACACGCTCCGGCAACCGCTCCCTCGGATGCCGCACCGCCCAGGCGAACGCCAGCCGAAGCAGGTCCGCCTCCGCCTCCCGCAGCTCGCGGGCACGGGCCTCCACCCGGTCGAGGAGCTCCGCCTCGTCCAGGTCGTCCCACTGCGCCCGATCGCTCATGGCGACAGCCAAGCACCCGCCACCGACAGCCCGGTTGCGCAGGTCAACGGGCCGCTTCAGTAGTCCGAGGCAACGTCCGACAGATACAGCGCCGTCGCGTCATCGGCTTTCATCACGGCGTTCCGTACGTGCGGCTCTGTGAGGTCGAGCACCCGCAGATCGCCGTCGGTCGCAGCCACCGCCTCGACGCGGTGCAACACGTCGGCGTACCTTTCGGCATAGGCCGCCAGGCCCCTGAGCTTGGGCATGGCATCGCCGAGGTGGATCCCATGGGGATCGATGATCGAGGGCTTGACCCGGCCCTGCACGTCCTCGAAGAACACGAAGTCGGGGCACATCCGCCGCCAGCCGCCCTGGCCGTCGACATATGCGATGGCGACGGCGTCCGCGGACGCGCGGGCCGGGTTTCGGTACCAGGCGACGCAGCGCTCGATCTCCGACTCGAGGACGGTGAGCTCCCAGTCGTTCAGGGAGGCGACTGGGAACTGCCCGACCTCGTCGGCCAGCAGGTGCTTCGGCTGCGTCGGGGCGGCTACGCCGGCGAGCGTCTCGATCGGCTCGGTGCGCACGGTCGGCCTCTGGATGTCGGCCTCCTGCGGCTCCCCGGCGAGCGCGCGCAGGTCGCCGTAGACGACCTTCCGGTCGTCCGGCAGCCCCTTGATCGCGACGCGGTGCTGGGTGTCCCACCCCTTGAAGAGCCGCTCCGCCTCGGCATCGAGCGCCTCGATCACCTCGGGGATCCGGGCGAGCGCAGCGGTCCGAAGGTGCGCCTCGAAGTAGCCGTCCTGGTAGGTCTTCTCGAGCAGATCGGCATACGCCGTCGCGAGCTGCGGACTCAGCGCTCGCCTGGCCACCCGGAACGCGGCATCGACCGCCCTGTCGTCGGCGACCAGGCTCAGCGTCTCGACGCCGGTGATGACCTGGCCGCCGAGGCCCTGACCGACGACGAGGGTCTCGCCCGCCATCTCGAGCAGCTCGTCGACCTGTGCACCCAGCTGGGGGGCGTGGCGCACCGCCTGGCTCTCGAGGAAGGCGACGAGTTCGGCGAGGGCGCGGCTGTGTCCGTCGGCCAGCAGGCCGTCACGTGCCAGTGCGGCTCCGAGCGCGGTGAACCGGCTCACCGGACGCGCACCCTTGCGTGGGACGGTCTGGGAGGGCAGCCGGTCGAACGCAACCCAGACCTCGTCGGACACAGCATGGTTGGGCGTGAAGTCCGCGCTCGCCACCGCGACCCGCGGGCCGATCGGGTCGGCGCCCTCGCCCATGATCCGGCGGGCGACCTGCTCCGCGGCCGCTCGGTTGAAGAACGGCAGGACACACTCGACGGAGTTGAGCCGGTCATCGCCGGGGATCCGCCGGGCCAGCGGCGTCCGCACCATTCGCCCGAGCAGCTGCGTGATGTGGGTCTGGTCCTGGGCCGGCCGGAACGAGACCAGCACCTCGGCGCGCGGACAGTCCCACCCGGTGGAGATGGCGTCCTTCGCAAGCAGCACTCGAACGTGCTGCCGTTCGGACACATCCTCGGGTGCGACGTACGCGATCTCGGAGCCTCCGACGCTCAGGTCCGTCCGCTCTCCGAACACGTGGGCGATGTTGCCCGCCCCGATCTCGGGCCACTCCGCCAGCACCGTCTGCACCGCGTCGAGCAGCATCTCCTCGCTCGGCGTGTTCGGCACCTGTACGACGAGCAGCGGCTGCACCAGGTCACCGCTGCCACCCTGGGCCGCGTGGTACGCCGCCCACAGTTCGCTGGCATCCCTGGTCCGCTTCACCGCGTGCCGCAGCAGCACGGTGTCGAAGGTGCCGGTCTCGGCCGGGAACGACAGCAGGATGTTGTCCTTGAGGAGCCCCGACTCCTGGACCCGTGTCACGTCGACGTTCACGTCGGGCAGCGAGGTGCGACCGCTGGCGGACTCCATGGCGGTCTTGAAGCGCTCGACGGTCGCGCTGATGCCGAGCACGATCGGCACCGGCGGCGAGCCCGCCTCGCCGTTGACGAGCTGGCGCACGATCGTGGACTTCTCACCGAGGTCGCGCTTGGAGGTGTTCATGCCGACGTGAGCCTCGTCGAGGAAGACGTACAGCGTCGCCTGCTCGTCCTCGATCGTGTTGCGAAGCACCTCCCAGAAGGTGCGGGCCCGCATGTCGGGGGCGGCAAGCATCTCGGACTCGTCGCCGGCGCCGGCGCCACGCACGAGCAGGGAGTTCTTGCCGAGCTTTTGCGAGTTGAGGAAGTAGACGTTGCCCGGACGGAGCTGCTCGTCCGAGAACGTCGACTCGACGACCCGGAGCCGGCCGCTGCCGACCCGGTCGGAGGCTTGCACGATCCGGTGGCGGGTCTGCTCGTTGAGCGACGGGTCGGAGGTGAACCACAGCACCACGGCCGTCGGGTCCGGCTCGATGTCCAGGTCTGCGTTCCCGAAGAAGAGCGACTCGATGACCGCTGCCGCCATCACGGTCTTGCCGGCGCCGGTCGGTGCGGTGAGGGCGACCGAACTCGTCATGCCCAGTCCGAGCATTCCCTTGGCCTTCGCGAGTCGGTCGAGCACGTCAGCGACAGCTTCAGCCTGGTAGTCCTTCAGGTCGAACTTCACGCCATCACTCCTGGGCACCGATCGTGAAGTTGGTCAGGTACGACTCGTAGAGCCGGACCGGCTCGATGTGCTCGGGCAGCTCGCTGCAGACCAGTTGGAATGCCCGGTCGTCGTCGGTGACGACATAGGCGAGGCGTACGTCGGCGCCGAGCGACTCGATGAACGGCGTCGCCGCGTCGACGTCGAAGAGCACGCCGTAGGTCTCGGCTACGTCGAAGGTGTCGGTCGGCTCGTCGATGCGCCGGCCGCGCGCGCCGGCCTTGAGCCAGAGCAGCGGCGCGATCGCCTCGAACGATCGGTGGTGCGCGACGGTGCGCGGTGCCTCATAGGTCAGGGTGAAGAACTCGGCGTTCTCCTCGAAGCCGTCGGCCATGGGGAACTCGTCGGTGAACTTGTAGTCGCCCTTGATCGGGTCGCCGTCGGGCGTCCTGCCGGTGATCGCGGCACGGATACGCGGCTTGGTGATGTAGTCGCAGATCCCCCACCGCTCCCACTCCGGGTCGCCGGGGCGCAGCCCCTTCTCCCGGAGCACCTTCTGCTCGTCGGCACCGACCTCGTTGTTCGTGATGCTGATGCACTGCCGCCGTCCACCGTCCTGCTTGTTGAGGCGCATCACGGCGTGGGCGGTCGTGCCGGAGCCGGAGAAGAAGTCGAGGACCACCGCGTCAGGCTTGTCGGCCACGAAGAATCGCAGGGCGTCCTCGACGGCGTAGAGCGACTTGGGGAAGGGGAACTTGCGGTCCGGCATCACCTTCAGTAGCAGGCGGGACCCGTAATGCGAGGCGTCGTGCGCTTCGACCTTCCACTGAGTTCCGGGAACGACCGAGGTCGAGTGTTCTCCGATGACATCCGTGATGATGGACCCGTCCGCGCGGCGTCCCAAGACGGCATAGAGCCCGTCTACGACCTTCCGGAATTCGCCGTCTTTCAAGTAGTAGATGGTGAAGCCGCGCCGCGAGTTGCCCCCCACTCTCACTCGGCCCTGCGACAGGCGGGACGCGAGTTCTCGCGCGCTCATCTGCCACCGTCCTTCGGAACCGTTGCTCCGCAGAGGCAGAACAGCCACGCAGCCATCCACCGGAGGCGGCACGGACGTTCCGGCAGGTAACGGATCCCCGATCTCCTCGATACGCGGGCCCGTCGGATCGACGTAGATCGGGTAGAAGCCACCCGGTGAATCTGAACGCGAAGTCCCCGTGCCGGACCGGATAAGGCGGTCCCATCGAATCTCGCCGCGATGGGTGACACCGCGACCCGAAACCCAGTCGGGACCCAGTGGGAGAGGTGACGGCGCCGCCTCGCCCACATAAACGAAGTAGACATACTCATCCGCGCGTCCAAACGCGTTACCGCGGGCAACGACCGCACCGTTGATCGCCGCGCTCACCATCTGTGTCCGCGCGTCAGGGAACACCTGCTGGAGCAAGAGTCCCAATCGGAGGTACTCCTTCTCGTCGATCGTCACTACGAGCACGGAGTTCTCGGGGTTGAGCAACCGCTTCGCGAGCTTGAGCCGCCGTTCCATGAACGCCAGCCACTTGGAGTGGCGGTAGACGTCCTCGCCGTCGACGTAGTCGTTGTTGTACTTCCAGTCGCGCGCGCCGGTGTTGTAGGGCGGATCGATGTAGATCGCGTCGACCTTGCCCTCGTGGGTGTAGGTCAGCGCCTGGAGCGCGTGGAAGTTCTCGCCGTTGATAACGGTGTGGAACGGCTTGTCGCCACCCCGCTCGACCCGACCGGTCGAGACGAGGCCGGGGTAGATCGGGTCGCGGAACTCCGCTGTGACGACGAGGTCGTCGACCGCGTGGGTGATGACCTCGGGCTCCTCCGCCCCCAGCTCGACGAGCTGGGCCACGCCGTCAGCCACGCGTCGGACGAGCCAGAGTCGGTGATCCGGCCGAACCGACGAGCCGCGGGCGGGCAGGACTCGCACCTTGTCGCCGCGGCGTACGGACCGCCCCGGCAGCTCGACCGTCTCCGGCTGGTGCCGCTCGAAGTTCAGCCCGAAGGGCCGGCGCTGCTCGAGCGCCTTCACCTCGCGGCCGAGGTCGGCGCCGAGGGCGGCGTCGAGCTTCGTGACCTGCTGCAGCAGGTCCCCGATCCTCGACACGCGTTCATCCTCCCGACGGCACGCCCATTGCAATGCGCATCGCGGATCATGCCAGAGATGCGCATTGCAATGGGCAGACTCTCGGCAATTGCGCGGCGAGGGTGTGCGTCGTGCCTGGCTCCGCCCCTTCCGACGACTTCAGGCGGGTGGCAGAGACGCTGGGGCGCAAGGTCCGCGTTCGTCGCGAAAAGCTCGGACTCAGTCAGGAAGAGCTCGGCCATCGCGTCGGCATGGACCGCAAGGCGATCCAGAACGTCGAGTACGGCCGTGCCAGCACGAAGAAGCAAGGCTTCTATGGGCCGGGCAATCCGAAGCTCGACACGATCTTCGGACTCGCGCAGGTGCTCGAGGTGAGCGTGGGATACCTGGCCGATCCCGACGTACCGGTCGAGGACTGACCCGATGCGGATCACCCTCGGCGTGACCGACCACGCCTGGGCCGACTTCCTCCGAGCCCGTCTCGATCTCGACGAGGTGAACTTCTGGGTCCCGTCCGGCCGGAACTTCATGGGCCGGGCCGCGCTCGACGAGCCCTTCCTCTTCAAGACCAAGTCTCCCCGGAACACGCTGGTCGGCGGTGGGTTCTACGCCGGCTTCTACGAGCGTCGTGTCAGTGAGGCCTGGACAGTCTTCGGTGAGGCCAACGGCGTCTCCGAGGAAGCCGACCTCCAGGCCGCTATCCAGGTCTACCGCGCGAGGAACCAGGCACCGTTTTCCCCCGACCCGACAATCGGCTGCCTGATCCTGCGCAACGTGTTCTTCGTCGAGCCACTGGACGAGCTTCCCCAGCCGCTCCACTGGGGCAGGTCGATCGTCCAGGGCAAGACGTATGACAGCGCCGATCCGGACTGGGACTACGTCCAACACGCCTTCGAGTCACTAGCCGCGACGCCGCGCATCGACATCTCGTGGGAGCCGAAGGTGGCGGTCGAGATCGCCACAGAGAGGTACGGCCCTGCTGCGCTGACGCGGCACCGACTGGGTCAGGGCAGCTTCCGGCTGCGCGTCGAGGACGCCTATCAGAGCCGGTGCGCGATCAGCGGCAGCAAGGTCCGCCCCGCACTGCAGGCCGCACACATCCGGCCGTACGCGCAGGGCGGCGAGCACGTCGTATCGAACGGTCTGCTGTTGCGATCGGACATGCACACGCTCTTTGACAAGGGTTACCTCGGCGTCACTCCGGACTACACGTTGCGAGTCAGCCCTCGGCTGCGCGACGAGTTCGGCAACGGCGTCGAGCTCTATGCCAAGCAGGACCGCGGAGAAGTGATCCATCTGCCGGTTCAGCGAGACTCGCTCCCTGCCCGAGAGCACCTCGAATGGCACATGGACGAGGTGTTCAAGAGCGCCTGAACGTCAAAGACGGTCGATCCAGGTGTCATCTTCACGCTGTTCCCACAGGGATCTCGCCGCGCGCGTACGCCCGATCTCGCCCAGTCGCGCAAGCACGCGGATCGCCTCGTCATGGGTGAGTGCTCGTAACGACTCAACTTCTCGCCCGGCCGCCTGCACGACTGCCGCCTGACGATCGGACATGGACGTCCAGCCTTGGCCGTCCAACGCCTTGCGGATGAGTTCGACCTGCCAGTCAGCGATAGATGCTGGTTCATGCTGGGCGGGCGCCGCGCTGGTGGGCTCGTCGTCACCGAACAAGGAGAGGTCACCAGGCATGCCCGCCATGCTACGAACGGGTGGATCTCCCGCCACGGGTGGGCCCGCCCTACGCCATCGAGTGCCGCGCTCAGCGAGCCGAGCCGTCCAGCGGGTTCCGGAGATCGGCCGCCACGAAGTCGTAGTGTCCACCACCACCTCGCCTGTCGGACCCCGTCGAGCTCCAGAACCACGGCGGGCGCCCGGTCGAGGTGCTCGATGACCGCCAGCGCCCGATGCTGGCTGTTGGCACTCAGCGCAGCTGGTAGCGGAGCTCTGCGAACTGGCCGACCTGGGCGACATGGACCAGGCGCAGCCGGTCCGACTCGAGCCGTCGTGGCAGCAGCGGGGCACCGGAGCCGAGCGTCACGGCGGCGACCGACAGCATGATCTCGTCGAGCCGCCCGATGTCGGTGAACTGCCCGGCCAGGTCGCCTCCGCCCATCACCCACACGTCCTTGTCGCCCGCCGCCGCCAGGATCGTCGGCAGGTGGTCGGCGACGGGACCGCTCACGACGGTGAGGTCGGCGCCGGGGATGACCGGCAGGTCACGCGAGGAGAAGACGAAGGTCGTCATGCCGGGGTAGAACTCCCGCCACTTCTCCGGATGGTCGAGCAGGCGCTCGTGGTCGAGCACCCATTGGTACGTGGTCGAGCCCATCACGAGCACACCGACGCCGGCGGTGAACTCCGCGAGGCCGGACAGCGACTCCTCGCCGCCCTCGACGGCGAAGAGCCAGTCGAGCGAGTTGTCGGCATCCGCGAGGAAGCCGTCGAGCGTGGTGGCCGTGGCGTAGACGAAGCGGGTCATGGCGCCACGGTAGGACGCGGGACCGACACCGGCGACGGGCCGGCGATGGATCAGCGGCGGCTCGGCACGGGGATCCGGTCCAGGTCCCGCGCGGCGTGGACGTGCGGGAAGACGCGGGCGGCGTCCTCGGCGAACACCGACTCGTCCGGATGCCGGCCCGAGTAGTGCGTGAGGACGAGCCGACGGGCGCCGGCGTCGCGGGCGATGGTGGCGGCCTGGGCCGCGGTGAGGTGTGCGTACTGCTCGGCGAGTGCCTCCTCGCCCGAGACGTACGTCGACTCGCAGACCAGCAGGTCCACACCGGCCGCCAGGTCGACGGCGGCGCGGCACAGCCGGGTGTCCATGACGAACGCGAACGCCTGGCCGGGGCGGGGCTCGCTGACCTCGGCCAGCGTCACCCGCCGGCCCGCCACGTCGAGCCAGCCCTGCCGCGACAGCAGCCCGACCGCCGGTCCCGCGATGCCCAGCTCGGCGAGCCGGGCGGGCACGAACCGGACGCCGTCCGGCTCCTCCAGCCGCCAGCCGTAGGCGTCGATCCGGTGGTCGAGCGCACGGGCGTGCAGCGACACCGCGCCCCAGTCCTCCACCAGACCGTCGCAGGACACCGGATGCTCGTGGACGACCGGCGAGCCGAAGGAGGCCGACGCCTGGCGCAGCCGGTCGACGTACTCCTGTCCCGAGGCCGGAAAGTAGAGCGAGACCGGGTGCCGTGCGCCGTCGAGCACCATCCGCTGCAGCACCCCGGGCAGGCCCAGGCAGTGGTCGCCGTGGAGGTGGGTCAGACAGATGCGGGTGATGCTCGCCGCCGAGATCCCCGCGAGCGTCAGCTGCCGCTGGGTGCCCTCGCCGGGGTCGAAGAGCACGACCTCGCGACCCCAGCGCAGCACGGTCCCCTGGTGGGCCCGCGTCCGCGTCGGCACCTGCGACGCGGTGCCCAGGACGATCAGCTCGCGGTCGGTCATCAGCGCACCGGGTGGCCGGCCCCCCGCAACGCGTCCTTGACCTCGCCGACACGCACCTTGCCGAAGTGGAAGATCGTCGCCGCGAGCACCGCGTCGGCACCCGCCTCGACGGCCGGCGGGAAGTGCTCGGCCGCGCCTGCGCCGCCCGACGCGATGACCGGGATCGCCACCTCGCGGCGTACGGCGCGCAGCAGCTCGAGGTCGAAGCCGTCCTCGGTCCCGTCGGCGTCCATGGCGTTGAGCAGGATCTCGCCGGCGCCGAGCTCGGCGGCACGGGCTGCCCACTCGACCGCGTCGATCCCGGCGGACGTGCGGCCACCGTGGGTGGTCACCTCGAACCCCGAGTCGGTGCCCGCGGCGCGCCGCGCGTCGACGGAGAGCACCAGCACCTGGTTGCCGAACCGGTCGGCCACCTCCGAGATCAGCTCGGGCCGCCGGATCGCGGCGGTGTTGATCGCGACCTTGTCGGCGCCGGCGCGCAGCAGCCGGTCGACGTCCTCGACGGAGCCGACGCCGCCGCCGACCGTGAGCGGGATGAAGACCTGCTCGGCGGTCGCCGACACGATCTCCATCGTCGTCGCCCGCCCCTCGTGGGAGGCGGAGATGTCGAGGAACGTGAGCTCGTCGGCGCCCTCGGCGTCATAGACCTTCGCGAGCTCGACCGGGTCGCCGGCGTCACGGAGGTCTTGGAAGTTGATGCCCTTGACCACCCGCCCACCGTCGACGTCGAGGCACGGGATGACGCGGACCGCCAGCGTCATGAGTTGTCACCCCGCGCGCGGCCGAGCGTCAGGTCGAGCGCCTCGGACAGGGAGAGGGACCCGGTGTAAAGCGCGGTGCCGGCGATCGCGCCCTCGACGCCCAGCGGCACGAGCTCCATCAGCGCGGCGATGTCGTCGATCGTCGTGACGCCGCCGGAGGCGACGACGGGACGGTCGGTGGCGGCGCAGACGTCGCGCAGCAGCTGCAGGTTGGGGCCCTGCAGCATGCCGTCCTTGTTGACGTCGGTGACGACGTACCGCGCGCAGCCCTCGGCGTCGAGGCGCGCGAGGGTCTCGTAGAGGTCGCCGCCGTCCTTGGTCCAGCCGCGGGCGGCGAGGGTGCGGCCCCGCACGTCGAGGCCCACGGCCACACGGTCGCCGTACGTCGCGATGGCCTTCGCGCACCACTCCGGCTGCTCCAGCGCCGCGGTGCCGATGTTAACCCGCCGGCAGCCGGTGGCCATGGCGGCCTCCAGCGACTCGTCGTCGCGGATGCCGCCACTCATCTCGACGTGGATGTCGAGCCGGCCGACGATCTCCGCCTGCAGCTCCCGGTTGTTCCCGTGGCCGAAGGCCGCGTCGAGATCGACGAGGTGGATCCACTCCGCCCCCGCCTCCTGCCAGCGCAGGGCCGCCTCGACGGGGTCGCCGAAGCGCTTCTCGGAGCCGTCGACGCCCTGCACCAGCTGGACGGCCTGGCCGCCCTTGACGTCGACGGCGGGAAGGAGCTCGAGGTAGGACATGGGATCGCTTCTCTCAGGGACGGCGGAACATGAACGTGTAGAGGACGGGCGCCACCAGCACGCTGGCGACCACCGCCAGCGCCCGGCCGGACCACTGCGGCACCACGAACCAGACGAAGACGTTGAGGACGAAGAGCACCAGCACGAGCGTCTCGACCTCGCGCCGCCGCCTGGTCGCGTAGCCGCCGCGCGGGCGCCGGACGCGGCGCGCACGGGCCCGGGCACCCGCGGCCATCAGGCCGCCTTGAGCGAGGTGACCCAGTTGCGCAGCAGCGCGGCGCCGGCGTCGCCGGACTTCTCGGGGTGGAACTGCGTGGCCCACAGCGGACCGTTCTCGACGGCGGCGACGAACCGGTCGCCACCGTGGTCGGCCCAGGTCACCAGGGGCGCCTTCGTGCGGTCGTTGGTCACCAGCTCCCACGTCCGCACACCGTAGGAGTGCACGAAGTAGAAGCGCTCGTCCTCGATGCCGGCGAACATCCGGCTGCCCTCGGGGGCCTCGACGGTGTTCCAGCCCATGTGGGGTACGACGGGCGCCTGCAGCCGCTCCACGGTGCCCGGCCACTCGCAGCAGCCCTCGGTGTCCACACCGTGCTCGACGCCGTGCTCGAAGAGGATCTGCATGCCCACGCAGATGCCCAGCACCGGCCGGCCGCCCGAGAGCCGGCGGGCGATGATCCGCTCGCCGCGGATCGCGCGCAGCCCGGCCATGCAGGCCGCGAACGCGCCGACGCCCGGCACCAGCAGACCGTCGGCGGCCATCGCGGTGTCGAGGTCGGCGGTGAGCTCCACCGAGGCGCCGGCGCGCTCGACCGCGCGGACGGCGGATCGGAGGTTGCCGGAGCCGTAGTCGAGGACGACGACGCTGGGAGCTGTCACAGTGCCCGACCGTTCGTGGAGCTCACAGGCTGCCCTTGGTCGACGGCACGCCGGTCTCCCGCGGGTCGAGCGCGATGGCGTCGCGGAACGCGCGGGCGAAGGCCTTGAACTGCGTCTCCACGATGTGGTGTGGCTCGCGGCCCGCCAGCACCCGCACGTGCAGGGCCAGGTGGGCGTGGAACGCGATGGTCTCGAACACGTGGCGGGTCAGCGAGCCGAGGTACGCCGGCCCCGACCCCGCGGTGCCGCCGAGCTGGACGTACTGCTGACCCTCCGGCTCACCGGTGTGGACGCAGTAGGGCCGGCCGGACACGTCGACGACGGCCTGGACCAGCGCCTCGTCGAGCGGCACGGTGGCGTCGCCGAAGCGCCGTACGCCCTTCTTGTCCCCGAGCGCCTGGCGCAGGGCCTGGCCCAGCACGATGGCGGTGTCCTCGACGGTGTGGTGGGCGTCGATGTGCGTGTCGCCCTCGGTCTGGACCGTGAGGTCGACCAGCGCGTGGCGGGCGAACGCCGTGAGCATGTGGTCGTAGAAGCCGACGCCGGTGGAGATGTCGTGACGTCCGGTGCCGTCGAGGTCCACCTCGACGAGGACCTTCGACTCCGAGGTCTGCCGCTCGATGCGCGCGGTCCTGCTCATGCCGTCACCCTTCCTGTCTCCGTCACCGTGACGGAGGTCAATGCCTGGCGGAATGCTCTCATCTCCTCGGACGTGCCGACCGACACCCGCAGCCAGCCGTCGGGTCCGGTCTCCCGGATCAGCACGCCGTGGTCCAGCAGGCCCTGCCACACCGCATGGCGGTCGGCGAAGCTGCCGAACAGGACGAAGTTGGCGTCGCTCTCGGCGACGTCGTGGCCCTGCTCCTTGAGCCAGGTCACGAGCCGGTCGCGCTCGGCGCGCAGCTCGTCGACCTTGCCGAGCAGCTCGGGGGCGTGGCGCAGGGCGGCGAGCGCGGCCGCCTGGGTGAGCGCGGAGAGGTGGTAGGGCAGGCGCACCACCCGGATCGCGTCGCAGATCGCCGGGTCGGCCGCGAGGTAACCGAGCCGCAGGCCGGCACCGGCGAACGCCTTGCTCATCGTGCGCGTCACCACGAGGTTGCGATGGGACGGCAGCAGCTCCAGGGCGCTGGGCACCCCGGCGCGGCGGAACTCGCCGTACGCCTCGTCGACGACGACGACGCCCGCCTCGCCCACCGCCCGGCACAGCACGTCGACCGCCTCGGGCGGCAGCGCGGTGCCGGTGGGGTTGTTCGGGCTGGGCAGCAGCACGACGCTGGGCCGGACCTCCTCCACCAGCGCTCGGGCCTTGGCCAGATCGAGGGAGAAGTCGTCCTCACGGCGGCCGGCGACCCACTCGGTCATCGAGTCGCGGGCGTACTCGGGATACATCGAGTACGTCGGCGCGAAGCTCACCGCCGTGCGGCCCGGACCGCCGAAGGCCTGCAGCAGCTGCAGCATGACCTCGTTGGAGCCGTTCGCGGCCCACACCTGCTCCGGGGCGATGCCGGCGCCGGAGGGGCCGGCGTCACGGGAGAGGTACGCCGCGAGCGCGGTGCGGAGCTCGGTGAACTCCCGGTCCGGATAGCGGTTCAGCGTCGCGGCCGCCGCCGCCACCGCGGCGGCGATGTCGGCGACGCACTCCGGCGAGGGGCCGTAGGGGTTCTCGTTGACGTTGAGCTGGACCGGCACCTGGTCGAGCGGCAGCTGCGGCGCGCCGTACGGCTCGATCCCGGCCAGCTCGGGCCGGATCGGAGGCCAGCTCACGGCGTGGTCTCGCCAGACTCGACCGGCGACGGCTCGGAGAACCGGACCGAGACCGCGGCACCGTGGCCCGGCAGGTCCTCCGCCTCGGCGAGCGTCACGACGTGGTCCCTGACCGCTGCCAGGCCCTCGCGCGAGTAGTCGACCACGTGCACGGACTTGGTGAACGCACGCACCGACAGACCCGAGGAGTGGCAGGCGCAGCCGCCGGTGGGCAGCACGTGGTTGGAGCCGGCGCAGTAGTCGCCGAGGCTCACGGGGGCGTGCGGGCCGACGAAGATCGCGCCGGCGTTGCGGATCCTGCTCGCGGCGACGTCGGGGTTCTGGGTGTGGATCTCGAGGTGCTCGGCGGCGTAGGCGTTGACGACGTCGATGCCCTGCTCGACGTCGTCGACCAGGACGATGCCGGACTGGCTGCCGCTCAGCGAGATGCCGATGCGCTCGGCGTGCTTGGTCACGGAGACCTGCTTGTCCAGCTCGGCCTCGACCTCGTCGGCGAGGCGCTCGCTGGAGGTCACCAGCACGGCGGCGGCCAGCGGGTCGTGCTCGGCCTGGCTGATCAGGTCGGCGGCGACGTACGCCGCGTCGGCGGTGTCGTCGGCGAGGATCGCGATCTCGGTCGGCCCGGCCTCGGAGTCGATGCCGACCTGACCCTTGAGCACCCGCTTGGCGGTGACGACGTAGATGTTGCCCGGCCCCGTGACGAGGTCGACGCGCTCGCACCCCTCCGTGGTCGCGCTCGCCTCGACCCCGTAGGCGAACATGGCGATCGCCTGGGCACCGCCGACGGCGTACACCTCCTCGACGCCGAGCAGCGCGCACGCCGCCAGGATGCTGGGGTGCGGCAGACCGCCGAACTCCTTCTGGGGCGGGCTCGCGAGCGCGATCGACTCGACGCCGGCGACCTGGGCGGGCACGACGTTCATGACGACGCTGGAGACCAGCGGCGCCAGGCCGCCGGGGACATAGAGGCCGACGCGGCCCACGGGCACCTTGCGGTGCGTGACCCGCGCGCCGGGGCCGAGCTCGGTGACCGCGTCGGTCTCCAGCTCGGCCTGACAGGTGGCGCGCAGCCGCGCGATCGACTCCTCCAGCGCGGCGCGGATCTCGGGAGCAAGCTTCTCCAGGGCCCGGTGCAGCACCTCGACCGGCACCCGGATCTCGGTCTGCTCGACACCGTCGAACCTGGCGTTGAACTCCAAGATCGCCTCGACGCCGCGCTCGCGCACGGCGTCGGTGATCGGCTTGACGATGTCGACGGCCGCCTCCACGTCGAACTCCGCGCGGGGCACCGCCCGGCGGTAGTCGACCGGGCCACCGGTCAGGGCCGAGCGGCGCAGGTCGATGCGGCGGATGCGTCGGATCGATCCTGGCGAGGTCATGCGCCCGATTCTACGCGGCGCAGCAGGCATGCCTCGCGCCTGGATCGGCGACCGGACAGGGAGATCCGTCGACCAGGAGGACGTTCGATGTCACTGCACTCGCTGCTCCATCGCGATCACCGCCACCAGGACCAGGCCACACACCAGGCCGCGGATCGGGCGCACCACCGGGCCGAGGACCGCTCCGATGACCGCACCCGGGACCGGACGCCGGACCGGGCCCACGACAACTTCGGCGGCGTCAACTGGGGCGCCGGCTTCTTCGGCTGGCTCGTCGCGGTCGGCTTGATGGTGCTCCTGGCCGGGATCGCCTCCGCGATCGCCACTGCCGTGGGCGAGAACCTCGACCTCACCCGGACCGAGGCCGAGGCCAACGCCGCCTCGATCGGGCTCGGGGCGGCCATCGTCCTGGCCGTCGTCATGTTCGTCGCCTACTACGCCGGTGGGTACGTCGCCGGCCGGATGTCGCGCTTCGACGGCGCCCGGCAGGGGGTCGGCGTCTGGCTCATCGGCCTGGTGGTCGCGGCGCTGGCCGGAGCGGTCGGCGCAGTGTTCGGGTCGCGCTACAACGTGCTCGAGCAGGTCGAGCTGCCCTCGGTCGACCTCAGCCAGGACCAGCTCGGATGGGGTCTGGCGCTCACGGCGGTCGTGCTGCTCGCCGTGATGCTGCTCGGCGCCGTGCTCGGCGGGATCGTCGGCCATCGCTACCACCACCGCGTGGACCGCGCCGCCGGCTACCGCTGATCACGGCCACCCGAGGCCCGGGGAATGCCCTAGGTTGGAACGCGTGCCCGACGCGTCAGCGACCCTGCCGATGTTCCCGCTCAACGCGGTGCTGTTCCCCGGCGTGAGCGTGCCGCTGCGGGTGTTCGAGGACCGCTACACCGCGATGGTCGACCACCTGCTGCAGATCCCCGACCCGGCCGATCGGGTGTTCGGCACCGTGGCCATCCGGGAGGGCTACGAGGTCGGCGACCACGGGGCACAGTCGCTCTACCGCGTGGGCGTGCGGGTGCAGCTCGTCGAGGCCGAGCCGGACCCCGACGGCGGCTTCGACGTCATGGTGGTCGGCCTGGACCGGATCCGGCTGGACCGTCTCGACGCCACCGGGCCGTTCCCGGTCGGCGAGGTGTCGGAGCGGCCCGAGCCGCAGGTCGCCGTACCCGTGGAGCTGCTGGACCGCGCCCGCGCCACCTTCACCGCGTTCCGTGCGGCGCTGGTCGGGCTGCGCAGCGATCCCTACTCCGGCACGCTGCCCCGGGACCCGGAGTACCTCTCCTGGACGCTGGCGGCGTGTGCGCCGCTGCCGCTGCACGAGCGGCAGACGCTGCTCGAGGCCGAGGACGCCGGCGAACGGCTCGCGCTGGTCAACGAGATGCTGCGTGAGGAGCTGCGGGCGATGAACGTCGTCCCGTCGCTGCCCGCCACCGAGGTCGCCCGGACCCGCTGGTCACCGAACTGAGGCCGCGACCGGCGGGGTCAGTCGACGCTGACGCGCAGCAGGACGTGGAGCTCGTCGTCCTCGTTCCAGGAGCTCAGGCCCACGCCCTGCAGCGGCGCCAGGTTCTCGACCGCCTCCTGGTCGCCCCCGGCGAGCTGCTCGATCGCCGGCTGCAGCCGGTCGAGGTTGAGGTAGGACACGAAGCTGGCGTCCGCGGCGTTCGGCACCAGGTCGCGGAACACCTCGTCCTTGCCCAGCTCGCCGCCCGCGGCGACCTGCTCGGCGTAGGTGGCGTCGAGAGAGACCGCCACACCGTCCTCGCCCTCGCGCACGGTGACCAGGTCCTGCGGCACGCCGAAGCTGGACGCCAGGCTCGCCACGACGCGGTCGACCGCGGCCTTGTCGCCGGTGGTCCGGATCGCGAGCGGGAGGCCGGTCGGGTCGCTGCTGTTCATCAGCGCCTCCACGTCGATGTCGGCGCCGAGCGCGACGACGACGGACCGGCCGAGCACCTGCGGCAGCTCCCCGAAGACGTCGAAGCCCAACCCCTCGGCGAGCTCGTCGCCGAACGACTCCGGGTCGACGCCCTCACCGCACAGTGCGGCGAGGTTCTCCTCGAGCGCCGTGGCCCAGCCCTCCGGGAGGCCGACGCCGAAGGCGAACGCCGTGTCGGCCGGCAGGCCGGTGACCGCGCGGTTGTCGATGTCCGCCGAGGCGAGGGAGCCAAGGCCGGCGGCGGTCTGGATCCCCGAGTCGGCCGTCGCCTGCAGCTCGACGCCGCCGTCGTTGAACTTCACCGTGGCCGCCGCACCGTCGAAGGCGGTCAGCTTGGCGCGCAGCTCCTCCTCGTAGGCCGTGCTCGCGGCCTCGCAGCCGGGCAGCGCGGCAGGGCCTTGGGCCACGTCCCCGAGGTCCGCGACCGCGGCGTCGGCCAGCAGGCCGCCGACCTCGGGCGCGGCGTACGCCGTGAGCAGGCCGCTGTCGCCCACGCGCTCGGTCCACTTCCGGAAGTCGGCGTCGTCGGTGAGGGTGCCCTCGTCGGTGGCCGCGACGGCCGCGTCGGCCTGCGCCTCGGTCTCGGCGAGGACGATCCAGTCGCCCTCGATCCGCCAGCCGGCCTCCTCGCCGCCGCACTCCGCGAACGCGGCGAGCCCCTTCTCGGCCCGGTCCGCGTCGGTGGTCTGCAGCACGAAGACCGGGAAGGGCCCGTCCTCGCCGTCGACGGCCGCCATCGCGGCCCGGGACCCGAGCCACGGCTCGACGTCGGCCTCGAAGTCGAGGTCGCACCCGGAGTCCTTGGCGAACTCCTCGACGATCCACTGGCGCAGGTCGTCGTCGCTGTCGAGCCCGACCTCGGACTTGAACGCCGGGAACTTCCGGGCGAGCTTGAGCGCCTCGATCTTCTGGGCGCCGCTCGGGTCGAGGTCCACGCTGACGTAGCCGAGTGTCGAGGCCGGCAGCGCCTCCGCCGGCTGAGCGCCGGTACCGAAGAACGACAGCGCCGCCCAGGCCGCCGCGCCTCCGCCGACGGCGAGCACGGCGAGCGCGCCACCGGCGAGGTAGGCCCGACCGCGGCCCTTGGGACGGGCGTCGGGTCCGCCGATCAGCAGGTCGTCGGCGGGCGGTTCATGGTGCTCAGACATGGGTTCCCCGGAGTTCGAGACGAGGCGGACGAGAACGCAGCGGAGCCTAGCGCCGCGTCGGCTCGGCCGTGCGAGGTTCGGCGGGACGCCGGGTCACCGTGAGGTAGAGCACGGCGAGCGGCAGCAGCGCGCCGACCGTGAACGCGGCGTACGACGTCGCGCCGCTGACGCTGAGCGAGCCGCGCAGCCGCTGGCCGTCGGCCAGGCCGGCCGCCATCGGCTCCGGGTCGGCTGGAGCCAGCCAGACGCCGACGGCGTACATCAGCGCACCGGCCAGGGCAGACCCGACCAGGACCGCGGCGAGCGTCGCGAGCTCGCGGCCACGCGACCGCAGGCCCGCTCCCAGCCCCAGGAGCAGACCCGCCGTCAGGGCGATGGCGACGTACCAGCCGGTGCCGGAGAACGCGGCGCGGTTCCCGGCGTCCCACGGGTCGGGGTACCAGGCGCCCTTCACGACGACGCCGGTCGGCGCGTCCCACACCCACTCCCACAGCCAGCCGCACGCCGCCCCCGCGAGCGCGAAGACGAGGACGACGGCAGCGCACCAGCGGGTCAGCTGCCGAGACATCCGGGGCCCAGCAGCTGCTTGAGGTCGGCGAAGAGCGCCGGGCTCGGGGTCACGCGGAGGTTGTCGCCCAGCCGCATCACATGGGTGGACTGGCGGGTGAGCAGCTTGAGCCGGACCTCGGTGAGGCCGGGATGGGTGCCGAGCACGTCGCGCAGCTGGGCCACCACCGGCGGCGTGCAGCGGGTCTGCGGCAGGGTGATCACGACCGGACCGACACCGGCGTCGGTCAGGTCGGGGACGGTCACCTCCTGCCCGCGCAGCTCCGGCTGCTCCTTGTCGCGGGAGAGCTGGCCCTTGACGCGGATGATGGCGTCCTCCACCAGGTGGGGGGCGGCCAGGACATAGGAGCTCGGGAAGAGCAGCACCTCGATCCCACCCTCGAGGTCCTCGAGGGTCACCGTCGCCCAGGGATCGCCCTTCTTCGTGATCTTGCGCTGGATGCTGGTGACCAGCCCGCTGACGGTGACGGTGGAGTTGTGGGGCCGGGCCTCGTCGGCCAGCAGCTGTCCGATCGTGCAGTCGGTGCCGTTGGACAGCACGTGCTCGAGACCGAACAGCGGGTGGTCGGAGACGTAGAGGCCGAGCATCTCGCGCTCGTGGGCGAGCAGGGTGGACTTGTCCCACTCGTCGAGGTCGGGGATCGTCACCGAGATGCCGAAGCCGGCCCAGTTCTGATCGCCGTCGTCGACACTCCCCAGGTCCGCGAACAGGGAGTCCTGCCCGATCGCCTCGTTCTTCTTGATGTCGACGTACTGGTCGACGGCGGCCTCGTGGATCGCGACCAGCGCCCGGCGCTTGTGCTTCATGTCGTCGAACGCACCGGCCTTGACCAGCGACTCGATGACCCGCTTGTTGCAGACCTGGGCCGGCACCTTGTCGAGGAAGTCGTTGAAGTCCTCGAAGCGGCCCTTCTCGTCGCGGGCGGCGACGATGCCGTCGACGACGTTCCACCCGACGTTGCGCACGGCCGTCAGGCCGAAGCGGATGTCGGTGCCGACAGCGGTGAAGTTGTGGGCCGACTCGTTGACGTCGGGCGGCAGGACCGCGATCTTCATGCGGCGGCACTCCCCCAGGTAGAGCGCCATCTTGTCCTTGTCGTTCTTCACCGAGGTGAGGAGCGCGGCCATGTACTCGGTGGGGTAGTTGGCCTTGAGGTAGGCGGTCCAGTAGGTGACCACGCCGTACGCCGCGGAGTGCGACTTGTTGAAGGCGTAGTCGGCGAAGGGGACGAGGATCTCCCACAGCTTCTTGATCGCGTCGCGGGGATAGCCGCGCTCGAGCATGCCGGCCTCGAAGCCGGCGTACTGCTTGTCGAGCTCCTCCTTCTTCTTCTTGCCCATGGCGCGGCGCATGTTGTCGGCGGCGCCGAGGGTGAAGCCGGCGAGCACCTGCGCGATCGCCATGACCTGCTCCTGGTAGACGATCAGGCCGTAGGTCTCGCCCAGCACATCCTTCAGCGGCTCCTCGAGAGCCGGGTGGATGTAGTCGATCTCCTGGCGCCCGTTCTTGCGCAGGGCGTAGTTGGTGTGCGAGTCGGCACCCATCGGGCCCGGGCGGTAGAGCGCGGAGACGGCGGTGATGTCGGCGAACTTGTCGGGCTGCATCAGCCGTAGCAGCGCGCGCATGCCGCCACCATCGAGCTGGAAGACGCCGAGCGTGTCGCCGCGGCCCATCAGCTCATAGGTCGCCCGGTCGTCGAAGCCGACGTCCTCGAGCACCAGCTTCTCGCCGCGGTTGGCCTCGATGTTGGCCAGCGCGTCCTCGATGGTGTGGAGGTTGGACAGGCCGAGGAAGTCCATCTTGACCAGGCCGAGCGACTCGCAGGTGGGGTACTCGAACTGCGTGATCACCTGCCCGTCCTGCTTGGGGTCCATCAGCGGGACGATGTCGAGCAGCGGCTCGCTCGACATGATCACGCCGGCCGCGTGGACGCCGGTCTGCCGGATCTGGCCCTCGAGGCCGAGCGCGGTGTTGTAGATCGTGCGGACGTCGGGGTCCTGGTCGTAGAGGGCGCGGAACTCGCCGCCGTCGGCGTAGCGCTTGTGCTCGGTGTTGAAGATGTCCTTGAGCGGCACCCCCTTGCCCATCACGTCCGGCGGGAGCGCCTTGGTGATCCGGTCGCCGATGGCGAAGCCGTGGTCGAGGATGCGGGCGGCGTCCTTGATGGCCTGCTTGGCCTTGATCCGGCCGAACGTGGCGATCTGGGCGACGCGCTCGGCGCCGTACTTCTCGGTGACGTAGGCGATGACCTCGCCGCGGCGGTGGTCGTCGAAGTCGATGTCGAAGTCGGGCATCGAGGGACGCTCGGGGTTGAGGAACCGCTCGAAGAAGAGCCCGTGCTCGAGGGGGCACAGGTCGGTGATCTGGAGCGCGTACGCCGCGATCGAGCCCGCACCGGAGCCACGGCCGGGGCCGACACGGATGCCGTTGCGCTTGGACCACTGGATGAAGTCGGCGACCACGAGGTAGTAGCCGCAGTAGCCCTTCTGGGCGATGATGTCGAGCTCGAAGTTGGTGCGCTCCTTGACCTCCTCGGTCAGGGCGTCGCCGGGGTAGCGCGCCTCGATCCCGCGCCAGACCTCCTTGCGGAACCAGCTCTCCTCGGTCTCGCTCGGCGGGATGTCGGCGCGCGCCATGAAGCCGCCGGTCGACTCGGTGAACTCCACCTCGCAGCGCTCGGCGATCAGCAGCGTGTTGTCGCAGGCCTCGCGCAGGTCGTTGTGGTCGCCCCAGATCTCGCGCATCTCGGCCGCGGACTTGATGTAGTAGCCGCTGCCCTCGAAGGCGAACCGCTTGCCGCCCTGGCTGTACGGCGGCTCGGCCATGCGGCTGCCCGACTGCACGCAGAGCAGCGCCTCGTGGGCGCCGGCGTCCTCGGGGTTGTTGTAGTGGGAGTCGTTGGTGGCGATCGGCGGGATGCCGAGCTGCCGGCCGAGCTTGAGCAGGTCGTCACGGACCCGCTTCTCGATCGAGATGCCGTGGTCCATCAGCTCGAGGAACACGTTGTCGCGACCGAAGATGTCCTGCAGCTCGCCGGCCTCCTGGACCGCCTCGTCCCACTGGCCGAGCCGCAGCCGGGTCTGGATCGCGCCGCTGGGGCAGCCGGTCGAGACGATCAGGCCCTTGGCGTAGGTCTGCAGCAGCTCCTTGTCCATGCGCGGCTTGTAGAAGTAGCCCTCGAGGCTGGACTTCGACGAGAGCCGGAACAGGTTGTGCATGCCCTCGGTCGACTCGGCCCACATCGTCATGTGGGTGTAGGCCCCACCGCCCGAGACGTCGTCGCCGCCCTCCTCCGACGCGTTGCCCTTGCCCCAGCGCACCCGCCGGCGGTCGCCGCGATGGGTGCCCGGGGTGAGGTAGGCCTCGATGCCGATGATGGGCTTGACGCCGTACTTCTTGGCCTTGGAGTAGAAGTCGTAGGCGCCGTGCAGGTTGCCGTGGTCGGTCATCGCGATCGCCGGCATCTCCAGCGTCGAGACCCGCTGGAACAGGCCGTCCAGCAGCGACGCACCATCGAGCATGGAGTACTCGGTGTGGACGTGCAGGTGGACGAACGAGTCCTGCGCGGTCACGGCGGAGGGCCCTCCTCAGGGGTCGCGAAGAGACGGTGACGACGGCTCCTGCCGACGGCCAAGGGGGAAGGGCCTCAGCCTACGCGAGCCTGGGGCCGATCCTGTCATGCACCGCCGACACTCCGCTCAGGGCCAGCGCAGCCGCAGGTCGGGGGCGTGCTCCTCGTTGCCCGAGCCGTCGGTGCGCTCCACCTCGACGAACCCGTGGCGGCGGTACAGCGCCCGGGCCGGGGCGTTGCTCTCGAAGACCCACAGCCCCAGCCCGCCGGGGCGCAGCGCCTGGGCCAGCTCCACCAGCGCGGTGCCGACACCGGCGCGCTGGGCGTCGGGACGGACGTAGAGGTGGTCCAGCCAGGTGGGGGTCAGCAGGACGAACCCGAGGAGGTCGGTGCCCGCCTCCGCCACCCACGTCTCGGTCTCCGCGGCGCTCACGCGGGCGGTGAAGAACGCGCGGTCCTCCTCCGCCGTGTGGACGCTGGGCGGCATCAGCGGGACGGCGGCGTCACGGGCCGCGGTGAACAGGCCGGCGATCGCGAGGGCGTCCTCCGGCCCGGCCGGGCGGATCACCAGCTCGGGGCGAGGCTCAGTGGGCGTCACGGATGACGTCGAGGGCGTGTCGCAGGTCCTCGGGGTACGCCGACTCGTACTCGACGTACTCGCCGGACTCGGGATGCTCGAAGCCGAGCCGCACCGCGTGCAGCCACTGCCGCTCCAGGCCGACGCGCTTGGCCAGGGTCGGATCGGCACCGTAGGTGAGGTCGCCGACGCAGGGGTGCTTCAGCGCGCTCATGTGCACGCGGATCTGGTGCGTGCGGCCGGTCTCGAGGTGCACCTCGAGCAGGGAGGCGAACCGGTGCGCCTCGAGGGTCTCGTAGTGCGTCACGCTGTGGCGGCCGCCCTTGCTGTCGGCCAGCACCGCCATCTTGTAGTCGTGCTTGGGATGGCGCCCGATCGGCGCGTCGACGGTGCCCTCGAGCGGGTCCGGGTGTCCCTGCACCAGCGCGTGGTAGATCTTGCGCGGCGTGCGGTTGCGGAAGGCGTTCTTCAGCACGGAGTAGGCGTACTCGGACTTCGCGATCACCATCACCCCGGACGTGCCGACGTCGAGGCGCTGGACGATGCCCTCGCGCTCCTTGGCCCCGCTGGTGGAGATGCGGAAGCCGGCGGCCTTCAGGTGTCCGACGACGGTCGGTCCGGTCCAACCGGGGCTGGGGTGCACGGCGACGCCGACCGGCTTGTCGATCACGACGATGGCGTCGTCGTCGTGGACGATCTTGATGCCCTCGACGACCTCGGGGACGACCTCGAGCGGATCGACCGCGGAGGGGATCGTCACCTCCAGCAGCGAGCCCGGCATGACGCGGTCGCTCTTGCTGACGCCCGCGCCGTCGATGAGGACCAGGCCCTCGGCGATCAGCTCGGCGGCCCGGGTGCGGGAGAGGCCGAACATGCGGGCCAGGGCGGCGTCGACGCGGTCCCCCGCCAGCCCCTCGGGGATCGGCAGCGTGCGGTGCTCGGCGGCGGCGGTCACGCGCCGTCCCGCCGGCCGTCGATGGCGATCCCACGGAAGGTCTGCAGCACGATGCCGACCGCGGCGGCGGTGATGCAGATGTCGGCGACGTTGAAGACCGGCCAGTTCGGCAGCATGAGGAAGTCCACGACGTGTCCGCGCAGCGGCCCCGGCGCCCGGAAGAGCCGGTCGCCGAGGTTCCCGGTGATCCCGGCCAGCAGCAGTCCCAGGGACAGGGCCCACAGCGGACTGCCGACCCGGCGCACCAGCCATGCGACGACGACGGCGGCGAGGACCGCCAGGCAGCTGAGGGCCACGGTGAAGCCGGTGCCCGTGCTGAAGGCGGCACCGGGGTTGCGGGTCAGGTGGAGCTGCAGCAGCTCGCCGACGACCTCGATGTCGGGCCGGCCGGTGAGGCGGTCCACCGCGATGGTCTTGGTGAGCTGGTCGACCGTCAGCCCGGCGGCGGCCACGACGACGGCCAGGGCCTGGAGCCGCGGGCGCCGTACGGGGGCGGGAGTGGGGGCTGCTGTGTCGTTGAGGTCGCTCAGCGACGTTCCTCGCGCTGCTTGCATGTCATGCACAGTGTGGCACGCGGGAACGCCATCAGCCGCATCTTGCCGATCGGCTGCCCGCACGACTCGCAGACGCCGTAGCTGCCGTCGGCGATGCGCTCGAGCGCCCGCTCGATCTGGGCCAGCTTGTCGCGCTCGCTGCTGACCACCGTCAGCTCCTGGTCGCGCTCGAAGCTGGTCGCGCCCATGTCGGCCTGGTCCTGGCCGGCGCCGTCGCCGGAGTCGCGCATCAGGCCGTCGAGCTCGGCCTCCATCGCGGTCAGCACCTCGTTGCTGTGACGCCGCTGCTCGTCGAGCTCGGTGAGCACCTCGTCGAGCTCGGCCTGGGTCCACGCGGTCTCGTCGGCCTTGACGACCAGGTCCGCGGGCTTCGGGTTTGCTGCTGCCTTCTTCGCCACGGTGCTCGCTTTCTTGGTCGTGCGGGCCGGTGCCTTGCGGATTGCCGCCATCGATGGGCCTCCTCACAGCGTTCCGGGAGAGTAGCCGGTCCCCCAGTGGCACTCAACCAGCCGCCCCGGAACCTCACCCACGACAACGACACGGAGCCCGGCCGACAGGCGTCGGCCGGGCTCCGTGAGGTTCAGCGGGAAGGGCTGCTCAGCCCTCCTCCTCGCCCAGGATCGAGCGGAGCCGCTTGGGCGCCGGCGGGACGTCCTCGGCACCGGTGGTCTCGCCACCCATGCTGTTGAGCGACTCGAGCTGCTGGGTGAAGTAGCTCTTCAGGCGGGAGCGGTACTCACGCTCGAAGGAGCGCAGGCCCTCGACCTCGGCGGAGAGCTTGTCGCGCTCCTTCTCCAGGTCGCCGAACATCTGCTGGCGCCGCTCGGCGGTCTCGGAGTCGAGCATCTGCGCGCGGGTGCGGGCGTCGGACTCGAGCCGGTCGGCCTTGGCCTTCGCCTCGGACTCGAGGCGCTCGGCCTTCGTGCGGGCCTCGCCGACGATCTTGTCGGCGTCGTTCTTGGCACCCTCGACGACCTCGTCGGCGTTGCGTGTCGCGATCTCCAGCAGCCGAGCGGCCGCGTTGGACGCCTCCGCGACGGTCTCGACGCGGATGGTCTCGACGCCACCGGCCGCGGGCACCGGCGCCGCGACGGGCGCGGGAGCCGGCGTCGGCTCGGGAGCGGCCTCGACCACCGGCTCCGGGGCCGGCGGGGTGTACGACGCGCCGGCGCCCTGCGCGGCAGCGAGCTTCGCGCGCAGGTCGTCGTTCTCCTTGGTGAGGCGGGCCAGCTCGGCCTCCACCTCGTCCAGGAACTGGTCGACCTCACCCATGTCGTAGCCCTCGCGGAGCCGGACGGGCGTGAATCGCTTGTTGCTCACGTCCTCAGGCGTCAGCGGCATGACCTCACCCAATTCATTTGCTCGGTTGTTCGGAAGTCGGTACGTCAGAAAGTCAGGGTCGTGCGTGGCACTGCCGGGGCAGCGCCGAGTGGTGCCGAGTGGTGCGTTGGCCACACCGGAGTCCTACACGAGGCACTCTAGCGCCTCAGCACCCAGGTGCTCGCCGGCCGGGCCGACGGGTCACAGCATCGTCGTCGCGACGATCCGCAGCAGTACGTAGGCCACCAACAGCACGATCAGGAAGCTGAGGTCCAGCGCGATCGAGCCGATGCGCAGCGGCGGGATGACCCGCCGCAGCGCCTTGATGGGCGGGTCGGTCGCGCTGTAGACCAGCTCGAGCAGCACCAGGAGGAAGCCTCGCGGCTGCCAGGACCGGGCGAAGACCTGCACCCAGTCGACGACGAACCGAACCCAGAGCAGCCCGATGAAGGCCCAGAGCGCGACATAGAGAACCGTGCCGACGATCTGCATGGTGGTGAACCCTAGAGGACGCTGGTCGAAGGACGGCGCTCGGCTCCGACTAGGACTGGTTGAAGAACCCGCCCTCGGCGATGCGCTGCTTGTCCTCCGCGGTCACCGAGACGTTGTGCGGCGAGAGCAGGAAGACCTTGTTCGTCACCCGCTCGATGGTGCCGCGCGTGGCGAAGATCAGGCCCGCCGCGAAGTCGACCAGGCGCTTGGCGTCGGCGTCGTCCATCTCGGTGAGGTTCATGATCACCGGCGTGCCGTCGCGGTAGTGCTCACCGATCGCCCGGGCCTCGTTGTAGGTCGTCGGCGTCAGCGTCATGATCCGGGACAGCTCGGCCACCGACGGCAGCGGCTGCGGACGCCGGCGCTCAGCCAGGTCCGAGACCGAGGCGGTGCGCGCCGGACGCGGGGCACGCTCGGCGCGCGCGGGCCGCACCGCGGGCGTCTCGCGGGTGTAGTCGCCGTCGTCGTAGCGCCCCAGGTCGGAGTACTCGTCGGTGTAGTCGTCGTACCGGCCGGTGTCCTCGAGCAGGCCGAGGTACTCACCGATCCTGCGCATAGCGCCGCTCATGACACTTGCCTTCCTTTCGGCCGCCGACCGGCCTGGGTGGTGGATCCGTTTCGAACACTAGGGGACACGGGGCCTCGATCCGAGGACCGCGGAGCCGACGCGCACGTGTGTCGCGCCGTGGGCGATGGCCTGCTCGAGGTCACCGCTCATGCCCGCCGAGAGCCACTCTGCGGCGGGGTGGTCGTGGAGGAAGTCGGCCCGGATCGCCGCGAGCCGCGCGAACGCGGCGGCGGGGTCCTCGCCGAGCGGCGCGACGGCCATCAGACCGCGCAGCCGGAGGGCCGCGGCGTCCTGGACCGCAGCAGCGAGCCCGGGGAGGTCCTCGGGCCGGGCGCCGGCGCGGTGCTCGGCCCCGGGCGCGTCCAGGCTGACCTGCAGCAGCACGTCCAGGGTGCGGCCGTGCTGCTGGGCGCCGCGGTCCAGCGGACCGACGAGCTTGAGCCGGTCGACGGACTCCACCACGTCGGCGTACGCCGCGACCGCGGCCGCCTTGTTGCTCTGCAGGCCGCCGATGAAGTGCCACGACAGGTCCCGCAGCCCGCTCTCCGCGCACTCCGCGGCCTTCTGCTGCGCCTCCTGGTGGCGGTTCTCCCCCACCGCGGTGACGCCGAGGTCGGCCAGGATCCGCACGTCGGAGGCGGGGAAGAACTTGGTGACGACGACGAGGTCCACGTCCTCGGCGGCGCGTCCAGCGGCGGTGGCCGCGGTCGCGATCCGCCGGCGTACGACGGCCAGGTTGTCGGCCAGCTGCTGCCGGCGAGCGTCGGTCGGGCTCATGCGGCGCCCCGCAGCCGGATCACGCCGGCCTGCCGGCCGGCCCGCTCGCCGTCGCGGCGGTAGGAGTAGAGGTCGTCCGACTCTCGGGTGCAGCGGCCGACGTCGTGGACGGTGACGCCGTCACGCTCCAGCTGGGCACGCACGCCTGCGGCGATGTCGAGGCTCGGGGTCCCCCAGCTCGTGGTCGACCGGGCGGCAGGCTCGGCCGCGACCACCTCCGCCTGGAGGGCGGCCGGCACCTCGTAGCAGCCACCGCAGACCGACGGCCCGATCCACGCCTCTACGGAGGTCGCGCCGAGCTGCCGCATGCGGTCAACCGTCGCCGGCACGACGCCCCGGACCAGGCCGGCCCGTCCGGAGTGGGCCGCGCCGACGACGCCGGCCGCCGGGTCGGCGAGCAGGACGGGGACGCAGTCGGCCGCGCGGACCAGCAGCACGATGTCGGGCTCGGCCGTCACGATCCCGTCGCACTCGGGCCGGGTGCCCGGTGCCGCCACCGCGACCTCGTTGCCGTGCACCTGGTAGAGGTCGGCGAGCCGGCTGCCGGGGGCGAAGTCGGCCAGCAGGAGCTCGTGGTTGACCCGCTTGGCCTCCTCGTCGTCAGGCCCTGAGACCGCCAGGTTGAGCTCGGCGAAGGGAGCAGCACTGACCCCGCCGAGCCGGTCGGTGAACGCCAGGTCGACGGGGGCCCCTGCGGCGGGGCTCAGCGTGCTGCGGAAGGCGTACATGCGCCTTACTTGAGGAACTCCGGCACGTCGAGGTCGTCCTCGCTCAGGACGGGGCTCTCGACGGCGGGGGCGGCCGGGCGCGGCGCGGGCGGCGGGGTGCTCGGGCCGGCGGGCTCGCTCGCCACCTCCGGTCGGGCCGCGACGGCCGCCGCGACGGCGGCCCGGGCCTCCTCCTGGGTCTGCTGAGGGCGGACCGGGCGCGACTGCTGCCGCATCAGGTTGCTCTCGTCGCGGGTCTTCGGAGCGCCGCCGTCGAAGCCGGCCGCGATCACCGTCACCCGCACCTCGTCGCCCAGGGCGTCGTCGATGGTGGCGCCGAAGATGATGTTCGCCTCGGCGTGGACCGCGTCGGCCACGAGCGCGGCCGCCTCGTTGATCTCGAACAGGCCGAGGTCGGAGCCACCGGCAATCGAGAGCAGCACGCCGTGGGCGCCGTCGATGCTGGCCTCGAGCAGCGGGCTGGACACGGCCGTCTGGGCGGCCTGGACGGTGCGGTCCTCACCGCGCGCCGAGCCGATGCCCATGATCGCCGAGCCGGCGTTGGACATGACCGACTTGACGTCGGCGAAGTCGAGGTTGATCAGGCCGGGGGTGGTGATCAGGTCGGTGATGCCCGCGACACCCTGCAGCAGCACCTGGTCGGCCTGCTTGAAGGCGTCGAGCACGCTGACGTTGCGGTCGGAGATGGAGAGCAGGCGGTCGTTGGGGATGACGATGAGCGTGTCGACCTCGGCGCGCAGCGCCTCGATGCCCTCGACGGCGGAGTTGGCCCGCCGGCGGCCCTCGAAGGCGAAGGGCCGGGTCACCACGCCGATGGTGAGCGCGCCGAGACTGCGGGCGATCTTGGCCACGACGGGGGCGCCGCCGGTGCCGGTGCCGCCGCCCTCGCCCGCGGTGACGAAGACCATGTCGGCGCCCTTGAGCACCTCCTCGATCTCGTCGGAGTGGTCCTCGGCGGCCTGGCGGCCGACATCCGGGTTCGCGCCCGCGCCGAGGCCGCGGGTGAGCTCGCGGCCGATGTCGAGCTTGACGTCGGCGTCACTCATGAGGAGCGCCTGGGCGTCGGTGTTGATCGCGATGAACTCGACCCCCTTGAGGCCGACCTCGATCATGCGGTTGACGGCGTTGACGCCACCGCCGCCGATGCCGACGACCTTGATGATCGCCAGGTAGTTCTGTGCAGCTCCCACGGTGCTCGCCCCTTCAATGGCTTGGTGCTCGGTCGTGCTCTGGTGCGCGGAGGGCCCGCGCCAAGATCTCTGCGACACGCCGATCGACCTTCAACTGTCACCCTCAGGCTGAGGGTTATAGTTATGTCAACCTCGTCGTGGTCACGACAGTAGGCACCGAGCGGGCCGGATTCGCGGCGACACGCGGAGCGGCGCGGCCAAAACCGCGGGCCAGCTCAGCCCGAGGTCGTGGGCTGGCCCGGGACGGAGACGTCGTAGGTCTTCGCGTCCTGGCGCAGCAGCGCCTGCAGCACCCGGGCCTTCTGGGCGGAGTCGTCGGCACTCCCCCACACCACGGTGCGGCCGTCGCCGAGCTCCAGCGAGATCCGGTCGACGGTCTCGACCGCGACGTGGTCGACGATGCGGGCCAGGTCGGGCGGCATCGCGCTCACCACCGCCGCGGCCTCGCGCAGCGCCTCGACGCCCGTGCCGGCGGGGGTCTTGACGCGCGGCAGGGCCGGCGGGGCCTTGCGGTAGTCGAGGAAGACCACACCGTGCCGGTCCAGGCCGCGCAGCCGTCCGCCGATGTCGATCACGGCCACCGGGGTCCGCTCGGTGACCTCGACCAGCACCTGGTCGGGCCACTGCCGGGACACCTCCACCCGCTCGACCGGGGCGAGGGCGGCCACCCGGGCGCGCACGGCGGTCAGGTCCACCGACACCAACGGCTCGCCCAGCGGCACGCCGGCGGCCCGCCGGACCTGCTGCGGCTTGAGGGCGCTCGTCCCGGCCACCTCGACGCCCTGCACCGAGAGCAGCGTGGAGAACCACACCGTCCAGACCGCACCGCCCACGAGGCCGAGCACGACGACCACGGCCAGGACGTTCTTCCAGGCCAGCCACCGGCGCCGCCACTGCCGCCGCGCGAACCGGCGGCGGTTGCGCACGAGCGCCCGCGCCTCCGCATCCGCCGGGGCCACCGGGTCCGCTCGGTCCACTCGGTCCGCTGGCGGCGTCGTACGTCGCCTCATCGGTCCCCGAGCCGGTCGAGCACCCGCGGTCCGATCTCGGTGACGCTGCCGGCGCCGAGCGTCAGCACCAGGTCCCCGGGCCGGGCGCGCGCGACCAGCTCGTCCACGGCCTCGTCGAGTCCGGGCACGGACGCGACCCGGTCCTGCGGCAGCGGCACGTGCCGAGCGACCAGGTCGCCGGTCACCTCCGGGTCGGGGTCCTCCCGCGCGAGGTAGACGTCGAGCACGACCACCTCGTCGGCGGCCCCGAGCGCGCGACCCATCTCGGGGCCGAAGATGCGGGTCCGAGAGACCAGGTGTGGCTGGAAGGCGACCACGACGCGGCCCTCGCCGGCGACCGAGCGGGCGGCCTCGAGGTCCCCCGCAATCTCCGCGGGGTGGTGGGCGTAGCTGTCGTAGACCCGGATGGCGCCACCGGGAGTGTCGACCGAGCCCTTGCGCTCCATCCGGCGACGGGTGCCGCCGAACGCCTCCAGTCCGCGGCGCAGGTCGGCGAAGTCGTAGCCGAGCCGCACGCCGAGCGTCAACGCTGCGAGCGCGTCCAGCACATAGTGCCGGCCGGGGATCTGCAGCGTCACCCGGCCCAGCTCCACCCCGTGGTCCACGACGGTGAAGCTCGAGGTCGTGCCGGACAGCACGACGTCGACGGCCCGGACGTCGGCGAGGTCGCTCTCCCCCACGCCGACGAAGGCGCGGTCCAGCGAGGTGGCCACCGCACGCAGCGCGGCGGCGCCGGGGTCGTCGACGACCGCGACCAGCAGGCCGCCGGCCGCGCGGTCGTCGACGCGCTCGACGAACTCGGCGAAAGCCTCGCGGTACGCCGCCTCGGTGCCCCAGGAGTCGAGGTGGTCGGCCTCGACGTTGGTCACGATCGCGGCGTGGGGGCGGTAGACCAGGAAGGCACCGTCGCTCTCGTCCGCCTCGGCCACGAAGAGGTCCCCCGCGCCGACCTCGGCGTTGGTACCGCTGGAGGTCAGGTCACCCCCGACGGCGTACGTCGGCTCGGCGCCCGCGGCCTGTAGGGCGACGGTCAGCAGCGAGGTGGTCGTGGTCTTGCCGTGGGTGCCGGCGACGGCGAGGACGCGCCGCCCGGCCATCACCGAGGCCAGCCCGGCGGAGCGGGGCAGGATGCGCAGGCCGAGCCGGACCGCCTCGAGGTACTCGGGATTGTCCTCGCGCACGGCCGTCGAGACGACCAGCGTCTGGGCGCCGTGGACGTGCTCGGCGGCGTGGCCGACGTGGACGGTGGCGCCCAGCTCGCGCAGGCGGTCCAGGGTCGGCGAGGCGACGCCGTCGCTGCCGCTGACCGGGATGCCGCGGGCCAGCATGATCCGGGCGATCGCCGAGAGCCCGGCGCCCCCGATGCCGACGAAGTGCACGGGGCCGAGCTGGTCGGCGGGGAGGATGACCTCGGGGACGGGGATCCTCATCGGCCCGTCCTCGTGGCGGTCTCGAGCACGATCCGGGCGAGCCGCTCGGCCGCGTCACGCGGCACCAGCGCCGCCGCGGCGGAGCCCATCGCTGCGAGCCGGGCCTCGTCGGTCGCCAGCGCCGGAAGGGTGCCCGTCACCCACTCGGCGGTGAAGGCCGCGTCGGCGACCAGCAGCGCACCGCCGGCGTCGACGACCGGGCGCGCGTTGTGCTCCTGCTCGCCGTTGCCGATCGGCAGCGGCACGAAGACGGCAGGCACGCCGACGGCGGCCGCCTCGACGACGCTGTTGGCGCCGGCGCGGCAGACCATGAGGTCGGCGGCGGCGAGCGCGTAGTCCATCCGGTCGACGAATCCCACCGGCACGTAGCCCGGCGCGGCCGGGGGCAGGTCGTTCTTCGGGCCGACCACGTGCAGCACCTGCATCCCCGCGGCGACCAGGGCGCCGGCCGCGGTGGTGACCGCCTCGTTGAGCCGGCGCGCGCCCTGGCTGCCGCCGGTGACGACCAGCGTCGGCCGGTCGGGGTCCAGGCCGAAGAAGGCTCGCGCCTCGGCGCGCAGCGCCGCACGGTCCAGGGTGGCGATCATCGGCCGCACCGGCAGGCCGACGTACTCGGCCTTCGGCAACGGGGTGTCGGGGAAGCTGACGGCGACCCGGGTCGCCACGCGGGCGCCGAGCTTGTTGGCGATGCCGGGCAACGCGTTCTGCTCGTGGACGACGACGGGGACCTTGCGCGAGCGCGCCGCGAGGTACGCCGGGACCGAGACGTAGCCGCCGTAGCCGACGACGACGTCGGGCCGCACCCGCTCGAACACCTCGTGGGTGGCCTTCACGGCGGCCCGGAGCCGGCCCGGCACCTTGAACAGCTCGCCGCCGAGCGAGCGCGGGAGCGGCACGGGCGGCACCAGCTCGAGCGGGTAGCCGGCGGCCGGGACGACGGTGGTCTCCAGCCCGCGCGGCGTGCCGAGGCAGGTCACCTCCACCGCGGGATCCAGGCGGCGCAGGGCGTCGGCCGTCGCGAGCAGGGGCGAGGTGTGTCCGGCGGTACCGCCGCCGGCGAGGAGGACGCGCATATCGGGCTCAGCCTAGGCGCGGCGTCCCGGAACACCGGCCGACAGGCCCGCCGAGCGGGACTTCTTCCGGGCCGCGAGTGCGCGGGCGGCCTCGGGCTCCCGGCGCGCGAAGCCGATCACCAGGCCGAGGGCACACAGCGACGGCAGCAGCGCCGAGCCTCCGTAGGACACCAGCGGGAGCGGGATGCCGATGACGGGGCCCAGGGCGAGCACCATCGACACGTTGATCATCATCTGGCCGAGCAGCCAGACCACGATGCCGAAGGTGACGTAGCGGACGAACGGGTCCTCGGTCTGCCGGGCCACCCGGACCGCGGCGTAGGCGATGGTGAGGAACAGGCCGACCACCAGCAGCGTGCCGACCAGACCGAGCTCCTCGCCGAGCACCGCGAAGATGAAGTCGGTGTGCGCCTCCGGGAGCGAGCCCCACTTCTGCTGGGAGGCGCCGATGCCCTCGCCGAACCAGCCGCCACTGGAGAGCGCGTAGAGGCCGTGGCCGGCCTGCCAGCCGGCACCTTCGAAGTCCTGGAAGGGGTCCACGAAGTTCGTCAGGCGCGAGACCCGCTCCTGGTCCAGGGTGGCGAACCCGAAGACCGCGACGCCGACCGCGGAGAACCCGAGCCCGAAGACGCGTCCCGGGAAGCCGACCACCCACAGCAGCCCGACCAGGATCGCCAGCAGCACCAGCGCGGTACCGAGATCGTCACCGGCGACGACCAGTCCGGTGGCCAGCAGCAGGCCCGGCACGACCGGGACCGCCATCTGGTGGAGGCTGTCGAGCCGGCGCTCCTTGTTCGCGTAGATGTGCCCCGCCCACAGGACCAGGCACAGCTTGGCGATCTCCGAGGGCTGGATCTGGATCGGGCCGAGGACCAGCCAGTTCTGGTTGCCGTTGACCTCGCGCCCCCCGAACACCGTGGCGAAGAGCAGCGCCAGCGAGACGACGTACGCCGGGTAGGCGAAGCCTCGGATGACCCGCAGCGGCAACCGGCTGGCGACCCAGGCGGCGGGGATGCCGAGCACGACCCAGACCACCTGGCGCTTGATGGTGTAGTAGGAGTCGCCGTACTCCCGGAAGGAGTACACGCTCGACGAGCTCAGCACCATGACCAGGCCGATGGTCAGCAGCAGGGCGGAGGCGCCGAGCAGCAGGTAGTAGGCGGTGAGCGGCCGGTCCAGCGCCTCGCGCACGGCCGTGAGCCAGCGCGACGAGGGCCGCGCCTGGAGTCCCGACCGGACGCGTGCGAGAGGACCGGCTGCAGCGGCGTCCTCGGGGTTGGCGGTGGTCACCGGGCCTCCCCTTCCGCTTGCTGGTCTAGCTGCTGTTCCTGGCACGCACCGCCGCGGCGAACGCGTCCCCGCGGGCGGCATAGTCGGTGAACATGTCCATGGAGGCGCATCCCGGCGCGAGCAGCACGGTGTCCCCCGGCCGGGCGAGACCGGCTGCCGCGTCGACGACGTGCGTCATGACGTCACCGGGACCAGTCTCACCGCTCGGCAGGGTCACCACCGGGACATCGGGGGCGTGTCGCGCAAGAGCCTCGGCGATGACGTCGCGGTCGCGGCCGAGCAGCACCACGCCCCGCAACCGGTCGCGCACCGCCTGCACGAGGTCGTCGAACCGGGCGCCCTTGGCCAGGCCGCCCGCCACCCACACCACGGACCCGTAGGCCTGCAGCGAGGACTGCGCAGCGTGCGGGTTGGTCGCCTTGGAGTCGTCGACCCAGGTGACGCCGTCGCGCTCGGCCACCACGCTGATGCGATGACCACCGGGCCGGAAGGAGCGCAGCCCGTCACGCACCGCGGCCTGGCTGACGCCGTGGGCGCGGGCCAGGGCGGCCGCCGCCAGGGCGTTCGCCACGAAGTGCGGCGCGTCGCTGGCCAGGTCCGCGACCGTGCACAGCTCGGCGGCGCTGTCGTGGCGCTGCTCGATGAAGGCCCGGTCGACCAGGATTCCCTCGACCACGCCGAGCATGCCGACGCTCGGCATGCCGAGCGTGAAGCCGATCGCCCGGGCGCCCTCGACCACGTCGGCCTCCTCCACGAGACGGCGGGTGGCTGGGTCGGCGACGTTGTAGACGCAGGCGCGGGAGACGCGCTCGTAGATGCGGCCCTTGTCGGCGGCGTAGAGCTCCATCGGCGAGGCGTCGCCGGAGCCGTACCAGTCGAGGTGGTCCTCAGCGAGGTTGAGCACGGCCGCCGACTCGGCGGCCATCGACTCGGTGTAGTGCAGCTGGAAGCTGGAGAGCTCGACGGCGAAGACGTCGTAGGGCTCGGGGTCCATCACGGCCTCGACGACCGGCCGGCCGACGTTCCCGACGGCCGCGCTGCGCAGGCCGGCGGTGCGCAGGATGGTGTCGAGCATCTCGACGGTCGTGGTCTTGCCGTTGGTGCCGGTGACCGCCAGCCAGGGCGCCGGCTGTCCCGACGGGCCCGGAGCGCGCAGTCGCCACGCCAGCTCGACCTCGCCCCACACCGGGATCCCACGCTCGCGGGCCTGGGCAAGCAGCGGCGCCGAGGGCTTCCAGCCGGGGCTGGTCACCACGACGTCGATGTCCTCGGGAAGCGTGGCGGTGGCGCCGGGCCCGAGCCGGATGCTGGCGCCGAGCACCTCCAGCAGCTCGGCCCGCTCCGCGCGGTCCCCCTCACCCGGCTTCTCGTCGAGAGCGGTGACAGTGGCGCCCAGATGCAGCAGGTTGTCGGCCGCGGCGAAGCCCGAGACTCCGAAGCCCGCCACGACGGCGCGCACGCCTTCCCAGGAGTCCTCCCGGCCCAGGGATCCCAGCTCGCGCCCAGCCATCAGTTCCCGGTCACCCATTCCGCGTAGAAGATCCCGACGCCGGCCGCGACGCACAGGCCCGTGATGACCCAGAACCGGATCACGATGGTGACCTGCTCCCAGCCGAGCATCTCGAAGTGGTGGTGGAGCGGCGTCATCCGGAAGATCCGCCGGCCGACGCCGGTGAAGCGACGGGTGGCCTTGAAGAAGCTCACCTGCAGCATCACCGAGAGCGTGATGGTGACGAAGAGGCCGCCGAGGACGACCAGCAGCAGCTCGGTGCGCGACAGGATCGCGAGGCCGGCGAGCGCGGCGCCGAGCGCCAGCGAGCCGGTGTCGCCCATGAAGATCTGCGCCGGCGAGGCGTTCCACCACAGGAAGCCGATGCAGGCGCCGGCGATCGAGGCGGCGACGACCGCAAGGTCGAGCGGGTCGCGGGCCTCGTAGCAGTGCGGGTTCAGCGTCACGCCGCAGGTCTGGTTGGCCTGCCAGATGCCGACGACGACGTACGCCGCGAACACCAGTGCGCTCGCGCCCGTGGCCAGGCCGTCGAGACCATCGGTCAGGTTGACCGCGTTGCTGAAGCCGGTGACCAGGAACCAGATGACGAACAGCACGAGCGCCGTCGGCAGCGTCCAGCCGAAGTCGCGCAGGAACGAGATCTGGTCGGCCGCCGGCAGCCGGCCGGCCTCGTCGGCGAGCTCGTCCCACAGCGCGAGCACGCCGAAGGCGATGGCCACGACCGTCTGGCCGATCATCTTGGCCTTGCTGCGCAGGCCCAGACTGCGCTGCCGGAAGATCTTGATGAAGTCGTCGAGGAAGCCGACCGCGCCGATGCCGACGAACAAGAACAGCAGCAGCAGCGCGGAGGCCGACGGCTCCGCGCGGGTGATGAGCTTCGCGACGAAGTAGGCGATCACGGCCGAGACGATGATGACGACGCCGCCCATCGTGGGCGTGCCCCGCTTCGTGTGGTGGCTGGTCGGGCCGTCGTCGCGGATCTCCTGGCCGTAGCCGAGCCGCGTGAACTGACGGATCGCGACACGCGTTCCGAGCAGCGACAGCAACAGGGCCAGACCGCCGCCCAAGAGGATCGCTCTCATCGTTGCCTCACTGCTCGTTCACTCGCTGATGTCCCTGGGTGATGTCCCTGCCGGGCCCTGCCACAGGCACAGGCCATCTTGGCCTACGCCCCACCACGCCGCCTCACGCCATGCCGGTCGTGCCGCGCAGGCGTGTGAGCAACGCCTCGCGGGCGACCTCGCGGTCGTCGAAGGGCTGCACCACCCCGGCCGCCTCCTGGCCGCTCTCGTGGCCCTTGCCGGCCAGGACGACGATGTCGCCGGCCTCCGCGATGCCGACCGCCTCCTGGATCGCGGCCCGGCGGTCGCCGACCTCGCGGACGGTCGCCGTGCCGCCACGGGCGCCGGCGAGGATCGCGGCACGGATCGCCGCCGGGTCCTCTCCGCGGGGGTTGTCGTCGGTGACCACCACGACGTCGGCCAACCGGGCCGCGATCGCGCCCATGATCGGGCGCTTGCCGGTGTCCCGGTCGCCACCGGCACCCAGGACCACGATCACCCGGCCGTCGGTGAGCGGACGCAGCGTGCGCAGCACGGCCTCCACGGCATCGGGCTTGTGGGCGTAGTCGACCACGACGGTGAAGTCCTGTCCGACCTCCACCCGTTCCAGCCGGCCCGGGACACCGCCGGCGCGCCCGATCGCGTCGCCCAGCCGGCGTACCTGCGTGGCCGGCAGGCCGACCTCCGCGCAGGCCGCGACCGCGGCCAGCGTGTTGGCGACGTTGAAGTCGCCCGGCAGCGGGCAGTGCACCGGCACGTCGGTGTCGGGGCCGATCGCCCGGAACGTGGAGCCCGCGGGGCCCAGCTCGACGTCGACGGCGGTCCAGTCCGCGCCGGCTTCCTGGCGGGTCGAGAACGTGCGCACCGGGATCGCCGCCTCGGTCGCCAGCCGCCGTCCGTGCTCGTCGTCGATGCTGACCAGGCCGAGCCGGGCGCGCTCCGGCGTGAACAGGGAGGCCTTCGCCGCGTAGTAGTCGGCCACGTCGTGGTGGAAGTCGAGGTGGTCGCGGCCGAGGTTCAAGAAGACCCCGACGTCGAAGACGACGCCGTCGACCCGTCCCAGCACCAGGGCATGGCTGGACACCTCCATCGCGCACACGCCGACCTTCTTCTCGCGCATGAGCGCGAACAGCCCCTGCAGGTCGGGCGCCTCGGGCGTGGTGAGGCTGGTCCACAGGTCCTTGCCGGCGACGCGGGTGCCGACCGTGCCGATGACACCGGCCGTGAGGCCCGCCTTCTGCAGGCCGCTCTCGATCAGCCGGGTCGCGGTGGTCTTGCCCTGGGTGCCGGTCACGCCGATCATCCGCATGGCGGTCGCCGGCTCGCCGTAGATCCGGGCCGCCAGCCGGCCCAGCACGGCCCGGGGGTCGGATGCCACCAGCACGGGTACGCCGGCCAGCATCGGCGACCCCGGCAGGATCCGGCTCGCGCCCACGTGGTCGGTGAGGATCGCGACCGCCCCGGCCTCGAGAGCGTCGGAGGCGAAGTCGATGCCGTGGACGCGCGCTCCTGGCAGGGCGGCGTACAGGTCGCCGGGCAGCAGACGCTGCGAGCTCAGTGAGACCCCCGTGACGACGGTCGCCGGATCGCCGGCCAGCGTCATGCCTTCTTCGACGAGGTCGGCCAGCGGGGTGCGCAGCGGACGCAGCGGACGGGTCGCGGCGACGAGCGCGCGATCGACGGTGGAGGGCACGCGGCGATTATCCCCTGCCGCGGCCCCACTCGACCGGCAGGCGCGACGGCTGCGTACCGGTCGGTGGGACGCCGTAGCGGCGCAGTGCGAAGCTCATGACCTTGGCGAACACCGGTCCGGCCAGCGAGCCGCCGCCGCCGCCGTTGCGCGGGTTCTGGACCAGGGCGTAGACGGTGAAGCGCGGGGCGTCGGCCGGCGCGAAGCCGGCGAAGGAGACGGTGAACGAGCCGTCGTAGCAGCCGCACTCGGAGTTGGCCCGCTGCGCCGTACCGGTCTTGCCTGCGACGCGGTAGCCCGGCACCTGCGCGCGCGGCGCCGTTCCGGTCTCCGGGTCGGGGACCCGCTCCATCATCTCCATCATCTGTTGGGCGGCCTCGGCGCTGACCACCCGCTCGCGCGTGGTGTGGTCGGTGCCGACCGCCACCCCGGCCGCGGTGGTCGCCGACCCCTTGACGATGCTCGGGGAGACGCGCACCCCGCCGTTGGCGACAGCGTTGACGGCGGTGGTCATCTGCACGGCGTTGACCGAGAGCGACTGGCCGAAGTCGATGCGGTCCTCGATCTGGGCGTTCCACTGCGTGGGGGACGGCAGGATGCCGGCGGACTCGCCGCGCAGCCCGATGTCGGTGGTGCGGCCGAGGCCGAACTTCGTGAGGTAGTCGCGCAGCTGGCCGGCCGCGAAGCTGTCGGCGGCGATCACCGTGCCGATGTTGGAGGACTGGGCGACGACGCCCGCAAGGGTCCACCGCTTGGTGGGGTGGTCGAACCAGTCGTGGATGACGCGGTCCTGGCGGTGCAGGGTGTTCGGAACGGTGAGCCGGGTCCGGCTGGTGACCTTGCCGGCGTCGATGAGGGCGGCCAGGGTCAGCACCTTCTGCACCGACCCGGGCTCGTAGACGTCGCTGAGCGCGCGGCTGCCGCGGTCCGCCTTCGGCGCCTCCCCGGGCTTGTTGGCGTCGAACGTCGGGTAGTCGGCCAGGGCGAGCAGCTCTCCGGTCTGCGTGTCCTGCACGACGACGACGCCCGATTCGCCGTTGGACCGGTCGACGGCCTCGGCGATCACGCGCTGGGCATAGGACTGCAGGTCCCGGTCGAGCGTGGTGGTGAGCGTCTTGCCGTCCACCGGCTCGACGGTGGTGCTCTCGCCGAGCGGGATCCGGTTGCCGCTGCCCTCCACGTAGGTGGCCTTGCCGTCCTTGCCGGCGAGGTAGGTGTCGAAGCTGCGCTCCAGGCCGCCCAGGGACTCGTCGGTGCCGAGGAAGCCGACGAGGTTGGCGGCCACATCACCACCCGGATAGGCGCGGATGGGGTCCCGTTCGGTGGAGAGACCCTTGTAGCCCAGCTCGCGCGCCTCGTCGACCGCCTCGCTCGCCACGGTGGCCGGGATCTTGCGGGCGACGTACTCGTACCTGCTGTCCGGGTCGCCGCGCAGCTGGCGCAGGGCGTTGGCGTAGTCGATCCCGAGCCGGTTGCTGAGGAACTTCGCCAGCTCCGGGGCGTGCTTCCTCGTCAGGGCGGGATCGGCCACGATCATCAGGCCCTCGACGGAGTCGGCCAGTGGCTCGCCGTTGCGGTCGAGGATGTCACCGCGCTCGGCCGGCAGGTCGATGTCGACCAGGTTCGCGGCCCGGGCGGCGGCGGCGTAGGAGTAGGGGTCGATCCCCTGCAGCTGGACCAGCCGGGCGCCGAAGACGGACAGCACGATCGCGATCAGCATGAAGCCGATCCGCAGCCGCACGTGCGGCGACCCGCGCCGGGTGCCCCGTCGCGGCTGGCGCACGGTGCGCTGGTTGCCTGCCACGCTCGTCCCTTCTCCCTACCCCTGCGGTGTGTGCCGCCAGTCTCCCCCGGCGAGCGCCCAACCGGCGGTCAGCCGGCCGCGTGTCGCGGTGAGGGAAGCTCAGCGGAAGACCGGCTTGCGGACGCGGGGGCGCAGCGGCGGGGTCGCGTCGGCGGTGGCGGGAGCGGCCTGGCCCCTCACCTTCCCCGTCTCGACGTCGAGCATGGCGACCGTGGTCGCGATGACCAGGCCCTGCTTCTGCGCCTGCGCGGCCAGGTGCTGGGGGGCGCGCAGCTCCTCCAGCTCCATCTCGAGGGTCTGCTGGCGCGCGGCCAGGTCGGTGGCCTGCTGGGAGAGCCGGCTCTCGGTGAAGGCCGCCTGCTGCATGGAGGTGTTGAAGCACAGCAGTCCCACCACGCCGGCCAGCAGGATCAGACTGACGAGGGTGACGAACGGGAAGCGCGAGGCCCGCACCCGCACGCGGGGTACGACGGCGAGCCTGGCGCGCTGCAGCGCAGCGCCGTCGAGCCAGGGGCGGCCGCGCAGTGGCGTCGTACGGCCTGAGGGCACGGGGCTGGCGCTGCTCATGATGTGGCTCCTCGGGGAAGGAAGGGCTTGACTCGTTCGATGGCGCGCAGCCGGACCGAGGCGGCGCGGGGGTTGTCGGCGGTCTCGTCGGGGCCGGCCTGCTCCGCGCCGCGGGTGACCAGCCGCAGGGCGGGCTCGGCGCCCTCGGGCACGAACGGGAGATCCGGCGGGACGTCGAGCCGCGTGGCCCCGGCGAAGACGTTCTTGACCAGGCGGTCCTCGAGCGAGTGGTAGGACTCCACGACCACCCGGCCGCCCACGCCGATCGCCTCCAGCGAGGCGGGCATGGCCCGGCGCAGCACGCCCAGCTCGTCGTTGACCTCCATCCGAAGCGCCTGGAAGGTCCGCTTGGCGGGGTGTCCCCCGGTGCGGCGCGCGGGCGCCGGGATGGTCGCGTAGAGCAGCTCCACGAGTGGCCCCGAGGTCGTGAACGGCTCGGTCTCGCGGCGGCGTACGACGGCCCGGGCGATCTTGGCGGCGAACTTCTCCTCGCCGTACTCCCGGAGCACCCGGGTCAGCTCCGCCACCGGGTAGGTGTTGAGCACGTCGGCAGCCGTCAGGCCGCGAGTCGGATCCATCCGCATGTCGAGGGGCGCGTCCTCGGCGTAGGCGAAGCCCCGCTCCCGCACGTCGAGCTGCATCGAGGAGACGCCCAGGTCGAACAGCACGGCGTCCACGCCACCGACACGGTCCAGGCTCTGGCCCTCGATCACGTCCAGCAGCTCGTCGTACACCGCGTGCACGCCGGTGAACCGGTCGCCGTACGGCGCCAGCCGCTCGCCCGCCCGCCGCAGCGCCTCGGGGTCGCGGTCGATGCCGATCACGCGCGCTGCCGGGAGGCGCTCCAAGACGGCGGCCGAGTGGCCGCCGAGGCCGAGGGTGCAGTCGACCATGACGGCGCCGTCGTGGGAGAGCGCCGGCGCGAGCAGCGCCACGACCCGGTCGAGCAGCACCGGAACGTGCCGCGGTCCGCTGGGCGGGATCGGAGGGGTGCTCGGACTGTTCATGGGGACTCAGCCCTGCTGGGTGAGGCTGGCGAGGACGAGGAGGACCAGCGCGATGCCCAGCGAGGTCCCGGCGGAGAACACCATCACCACGGCGGCCTCACGGGCCTGGTGACGCACCCGGCGCGGCGCCTGGGGTGCGATGGGGGTGGTGGTCATCGCGGTTCGACCCTTCTGGTGGTGCTGGTTAGTGGGGAACGGCTCCGCAGGGCCAGGTCTCATGCCCGCTCCCGGGGTGGAAGGGATCGCCATCTGGAGCCGGGGAAGGTGCCCCAGAGGGCGGACGGTCGTCTGGAACCGGGGAAGGTGCCCCAGAAGACCTCGGGAGCGGGACTGAGACCTCGCTCTGCGGAGCCGCTGTTGAGTTGTGGTGCCGGGTGGTGCGGGGTGGAGCCGGATGGTGCGGGTGCCGGTCAGTTCTGCGCGGCGTCCTCGTCGAGCTCGGCGAACTTGGCCTGGGCGACGGTCGAGTAGTCGCGCCATCGCTCCGGGTCCCAGATCTCGATCCGGTCCATCACGCCGATCACGACGACGTCCTTGGTGAGCCCGGCGTAGGCCCGCAGGAACGGCGAGATGCTGATCCGCCCCTGCTTGTCCGGCGCGCCCTGCTCGGCGCCGCCGAAGAGCACGCGGGCGTAGTCACGCGCACCGCGGGAGGTCAGCGGCGCCTGCTGCGCCCGGGTGGCCTCCGCCAGGAAGACGTCCTCGGGCCACACGACCAGGCAGTTCTCCTGACCCTGTGTCACCACGACGCCCTCCGCCAGTCGGTCCCTGAACTTCGCCGGGAGGAAGAGGCGGCCCTTTTCGTCGAGCTTCGGGGTGTACGTGCCCATGAAGAACACCGGCCCACCCCCTACCGCTCCACGTCAGTGGTCTCTTCCTCCACTTTGCCCCACCTTAAACCACTTTCCCCCACCGTCAACCACTTCGCCGGTGTTGCGACGGGGTTTCCGCTCCCGCCCGCCGCCCACAGGCCTTGCCGGGGCGAATACGGTGGTCCCACCCGCGCAACGCGGCCCGCCCGGAAGGACCCCGCACGTGAGCACGTCCAGCACTGGCCTCGCCGGCCCCGGTGGCCCCGCCGACGTCGAGACCGTCACCCGCGTCGCCGGCCGGATCCGGGCCAACATCGAGCGCGTCATCGAGGGCAAGCCCGACGTCGTCTTCTCCGCCCTCGTGGTCCTGCTCGCCGAGGGCCATCTGCTCATCGAGGACGTGCCCGGCGTCGGCAAGACGCAGCTCAGCAAGGCGCTGGCGCGCAGCATCGACTGCTCGGTCCGGCGCATCCAGTTCACGCCCGACCTGCTGCCCTCCGACGTGACAGGCGTGTCGGTGTTCAACCAGAACACCCGCGAGTTCGAGTTCCGCCCCGGCGGCATCTTCGCCAACATCGTGGTCGGCGACGAGATCAACCGGGCCTCCCCCAAGACCCAGTCCGCTCTGCTGGAGTGCATGGAGGAGCACCAGGTCACGGTCGACAACGCGACGTACCAGCTCGAGACGCCGTTCATGGTGATCGCCACCCAGAACCCCATCGAGATGGAGGGGACCTACGCCCTCCCGGAGGCGCAGCGCGACCGCTTCATGGCGCGGGTGTCGGTCGGCTATCCCCCGCCCGCCGCCGAGATCGCGATGCTCTCCTCCCACACGCGGGCCAACCCGCTCGACGACCTCGAGGCGGTCACCGACGCCGCGGAGATCCGCAAGCTGATCGGCATCGTCGGCCAGGTCCACGTCGCCGACGCGGTGCAGCGCTACGCCGTGGCGCTGACCTCGGCCACCCGTACCAGCCCCGAGCTGGTCCTCGGCGCCTCCCCTCGCGCCACGCTCCACCTGGTACGGGCCGCGAAGGCCAGCGCCGCGCTGCACGGCCGCGACTACGTGCTCCCCGATGACGTGGCAGCCCTGGTCACGCCGGTGCTGGCGCACCGGCTGCTCCCCACCGTCGAGGCGACCATGAGCGGACGGACCCCGGCCAGCGTGCTCGACTCCGTGCTGGCCTCCGTGCCCGTCCCCGCCGCCGGCTGAGGAGGCCGACCATGCGCGAGTCGCTGCGCGGACTGACCGTCAGGGGGCGGTGCTTCCTCGCGGCCGGCGGCAGCGCCGTGGTGTGCTCCTTCGCGCTGGGTCAGTCCACCCTGCTGCGTGTCGGCGTGCTGCTGCTCGCCCTTCCCCTGCTCACGGCGTACGCCGTGGCGCAAGGCCGCTACCGGCTCTCGCTCACCCGCACGGTCACCCCGTCGGTCGTCAGCGCCGGACAGGCGGCCGAGGTCGCGCTGACGCTGCGCAACGACGGGCGGATGCCCTCGGGGGCGCTGCGCGTCGAGGAGCAGCTGCCCTACGCCCTGGGCAGCCGCCCTCGCTTCGTCCTGGAGCGGATCGAGCACGGCTGGCGCCGGCGGGTCACCTACCCGGTGCGGGCCGAGGTCCGTGGCCGGTACGACCTGGGACCGATGTCGGTCCGGGTGGGCGACCCCTTCGGGCTGGTCGAGCTGACGAGGACGTTCCGCACCACCACGCAGCTGGTGGTCACGCCCCGCACCGTCGCACTCCCGTCGGTCCCCCTCGAGGCGGCGCAGTCGGGATCGGGGGATCACCGGCCGCGCGCGTTCGCCGGCGGGAGCGCGGAGGACGTCACCGTGCGCGACTACCGCCGCGGCGACGACCTGCGCCGGGTGCACTGGCGCAGCTCGGCCCGCGTCGGCGCGCTGATGGTGCGTCGCGAGGAGCAGCCCTGGCAGTCACGGGCCACCGTCTTCCTCGACAACCGCGCGGGCGCGCACCGCGGACACGGCTTGGCGTCCTCGCTGGAGACGGCGGTCGTCGCGGCCGCGTCCGTCGCCGCCCACCTCAGCCGGCGCGGTTACGCCGTCCGGCTGGTGACCGCGTCGGGCGAGGAGCCGGCCAGCGCCTGGCACAGTCGCGACGCCGACGTGGCGGCCGGGCAGCTGCTGGAGGCGCTCGCCATGGTGCGGCCCGAGCCGACCGTCTCGCTCGAGGCGGGGTGGCTCGGCGAGCACGGCTCCGGCGGCGTGACCGTCGCCGTGCTGGGCAGTGTGACCGGAACCGACCTGCCCGTGCTGCGGCGGATGGTCCACCACTCCGGGCTCGCCCTGGCGATGGCGCTGGACGTGGACGCCTGGGGCCCGACCCAGCTCGGCACCGGCGGGTCAACCGGGCTGCTGCTGCAGCAGGGCTGGCGTGCCGCGACCGTGCTGCCCGACACCCGGATCGACCAGGCGTGGCAGGCGCTCGGGTCGCGTGGTCCGCGTGGGAGGGGTCGTGACCATGCGACTTCGTGACACCGCGCTCGCCCCCGTGCTGCTGGCCCTGGTGGCCGCGGCGACCGTGTGGGCGAGCACGCTGGCCTGGCGCAGCTTCACCACCGACCCGGGCGGCTACCTGCAGCCCATGACGCTGCTCGCCGCGGTCGTCGCGGTGAGCGGCCTGCTGGCCCGCACGGCGCGAATGCCGACGGCAGTCGTGCTCGTGGCCCAGCTCGTGCTGGGCATCGCCGCTGTCAGCCTGCTGCTGACCGGCTCCCCGCTGCCGGTCGGCGGGACGGCCGCCGAGCTGCGGGCCGCGGTGGACACCGGCCTCGACACCGCCGCCCGGCTCAAGCCACCGGTCCCCGTCGCCGGAGGCATCGAGCCGCTGCTGCTCGGCGGCGGCCTCGCCTGCCTGCTGCTGGTCGACCTGCTGGCATGCTCGCTGCGCCGTCCGGCGCTGGCCGGGATGCCGCTGCTCGCCATCTTCGCCGTCCCCTTCAGCGTCGTCGACGACCCGGTCCCGTGGTGGTGCTTCGTGCTGACGGCGGCCGGCTTCCTCACGATGCTGGTGCTGCAGCAGAGCGAGCGCGTCCGCCGCTGGGGCGAGCGGCTCGACCCGCCGACGTTGACCGGGCGGGGCCGGCTCGGGATGGGCGCCGGCACGGTCGGGTCGGTCGCGACCGTGCTGGCACTGGTGGTGCCGGGCGCCGTGCCCACGCTCGACGTCCACCTCCTCGGCTTCGGCCCGGGCAGCGGCGGCGGCAACAAGATCACGGTCACGAACCCCCTGGTCGGACTGAAGCAGGAGCTGACCCGCGGGCGGGACGTCCCCCTGGTCCAGATCACGACCGCGGACCCGGACCCGCGCTACCTGCGTGTCGCCGCCCTGGCCCGCTTCGGCGACAACGAGTGGACCGCCGGCGACCGCGACGTGCCGGCGCGCAACGACGCCGACGGACGACTGCCCAACCCGCAGGGCCTCGCCCCCTGGCTGGAGCGGGTGGAGCACGCGTACGACGTGAGCGTCTTCGACGGCTTCGAGTCCCGCTGGCTCCCGACCCAGAACCCCATCACCGAGATCGAGGCCGAGGGCGACTGGCGCTACGACACCAGCACGATGGACTTCCTGGCCGGCGACGGCCAGAGCGCCGCGGGCATGGACTACACCTTCACCGCGCTCGAGGTGACCCTGCAGGCCGCCGACCTGCGCGACGCCGCCGTGGGAGCCGGGTCGGTGCCCGCCATCTTCCGCGACCTGCCCGACGACTTCCCGCGGGAGGCGCGCGACCTCGCCCGCTCGGTCACCGAGCACGCGGGCTCGCCCTTCGCGAAGGCGGTGGCGCTGCAGGACTGGTTCCGCGAGGACGGCGGCTTCACCTACGACGACGACGTGCCGCTGCGCAGCAGCCCGGACGACCTGGTGCAGTTCCTGACCCCCGGCACCGGCGGCCGGACCGGCTTCTGCCAGCAGTTCGCCACGGCGATGGCCGCGATGGCGCGCGCCCTCGGCATCCCGGCCCGGGTGGCCGTCGGATTCCTGATCCCGGACGAGGTGGCCCCCAACACCTACGTCTACAGCGCCCACGACATGCACGCGTGGCCGGAGCTGTACTTCTCCGGCGCCGGCTGGGTCCGCTTCGAGCCGACCCCGGCCGCGCGGGCCGAGCAGGTCCCGGCGTACACCCGCAACATCAACGCCGAGCGCCCCGACGCCCCGACGACCTCCGCGGCCCCGAGCGCCGCGGCGAGCTCGGGCCCCAGCGCGGCGCCACGGCCGGAGACGCAGCAGACCGACGACGCGTCGGGCGGCGAGGTCGCCGGAGATGCCTGGTGGTGGGCGCTCGCCTCGGCCCTGGTGCTGCTCGTGGTCATGGCGCTGCTGATGCTGCCCGGCCGCATCCGCCGCCGGCGCCGGGCCGCACGACTGGCCGAGGCCAGCCCCGAGTCGGTCTGGCTGGAGCTGCGCGACACCGTCGTCGACATCGGGCTGCCGTGGCCCGAGGGCCGCTCCCCACGGGAGACCGGCGAGCGGCTGGCGACGTACGTCGGCCACGGCGAGGCCGAGCAGGCGCTGCTGCGGCTGGTGGCACTGCTCGAGCTGGAGCGGTACTCACCGCGCCCCGCGGCACTGGTCCCGGTGGCGGACGCCGAGGCGATCCTGGCCGCGCTCACCACCGGCCTGTCGGGCCGCACCCGTCGTCGCGCGGCCTGGTGGCCGCGGTCGGTGCTGAGCCGGCAGCCGAGCCCGGCAGCGGTCGACGCCGACGCGAGGCTGGCGCGCGAGCTGGTCGACTCGGTGAACTGACCGGGTGAGCTAGACGGGCTGGGTCACCAGCCGCCGGACTCGTCACGGCGGCGCTGCCAGCGACGCTCCATGCGGTCCATGAAGGAGCCGTGGGACCGGCGCTCGCTGCGACCGGACCGGCCAGTGCGACCCGAGCGGCCGCCGTCGATGACCGTGAACCCGCCCTGGCTGGGGTGGTGACCGGGCAGGTGCGGGGTCGGCGTCGGCTTGCCGCGCAACGCCGCGACCGCCACCGTGGCGGAGCCCAGCATGACCACGAAGCCGACGATGCCGACCACGGGCAGCTGGGTGATGACACCGGTCATGAGCAGCGCGACGCCGACGAGGAACACGACGCCGGCCAGGATCGCGCGCCGGTGCGCGGCGCGCTTGAGCGTCGTGCCGCGCAGCGTGGAGGCGAACTTCGGGTCCTCCTGGAGAAGGGCCCGCTCCATCTGCTCGAGCAGTCGCAGCTCCTCTTCCGAGAGTGGCACCGTGTCCTCCACTGGTCCGACGGTCGTGCTTGACGCAAGTCTAGGCAGGCGGTCGGCTCCACGGTAGGCGGAGCCCGGAAATTTCAGCGCTCGGCGACCAGGTGGAGCTGCGTGGCGAGGGGGACGAACTCGGCCCGCGAGGCGACCGCCCGCTCCAGCTCGACCAACGCGCCGGCGGCACCGGGCTCCAGGTCGAGCAGCGATCCCGGGACGAGGTCGGAGAAGACCCGCACGCCGTGCGAGGCGGCCACGGTGAAGCCGGCGTCGGTGAGCAGCTGCTCGGCCTCGGCCAGCGTGAAGCGCCGCCCGGTCCGCCCGGTCGACGTGGTGTCGTCGAGCAGCGCGGCCGCCTGTGCGAAGTGGCCGGCCATGGCGCGCGCGATCACCGCGGCGTTGCGCTGCGCCACCAACAGGCTGAGCCGGCCGCCGGGTCGGAGCACCTCCCGCAGCACCGCCAGCGCCGCGGCCGGGTCCTCGACGACCTCGAGCACGCCGTGGCACAGCACGACGTCGGCGGCGGAGGACCCGGCGACGTCGAGCAGGCTCGACAGGTCGCCCTGCCGGCCCTCGACCACGACCCCCTGCTCGCGGGCGCGCCGGTCGAGCGCGGCCAGCGCGTCGGGACTGGGGTCGACGACGCTCACCCGGTGACCGAGCCCCGCGACACGGACCGCGAAGCCGCCCGTCCCGCCGCCGACGTCGAGGACGTCGAGCCCGCGCCCGTCGAGCATCGGCCGCAGGGTGTCCCACACGACGGCGGTGCGGGCGCTCCCCCGGCGTTCGCTCGCTGCGCTCATGGGGCCACCCTACGGGTCAGCCGACCTCCCGGTCCGCCGCGACCAGCTGCGAGTGCGGGACCAGACCGAGCGAACGCTCGACGATGCCGAGGAATCGGTCGGCGTCACGCACGAGCCCGAGCGCCTCGTCGTCGGTGACCGCCCGGGTCGAGCCCGCCTCGGCCGCGGCGCGCTTGGCGGCGCCCGCGGCGAAGAAGGCGGCCCACTCGGCCAGCTCGGGGGCGACGTCGGCGAGCAGCACCCACGCGTTGCGCTGGGGGCGGCGTCGACCCGCGGGAGGGAGCGCCGGACGGCTGCGGGCGGCGAGCAGGGCCGCGGCCGCCTGCAGCGCCGCGACATGGGCGAACGCGTAGCGCGACGGCGTGTCGTCCGCGTCGAGGGCCTCGGCCAGTGAGTCCGCCGCGCGCAGCAGGTAGGCGTGCGTGGTCGCGGGCAGGAACGCCGGCGCCTCCGGCGACAGCAGCTCGGTCATGCTCACTCCTCGATCCGCTTCGAACACGTGTTCGAAGTCTAGCGGCGGTGCTCCGACTCCTCAAGAGCCCGGACCGACGCGTCACCGAGTCAAGCAGCGGGCGCCGACACTCCTGCCTGGTCGTCGGCAGGACCGTCGAGGTCGGCATGGATGTAGGCGGTGGTGCGCGGGTGCCACAGCGCCACCAGCAGGGCGGCCACCAGCACCAGACAGACCACGGTGCAGACGTCGAACAGCGTCGGCTGCCCCACGCGCATCCCACCGACCGCGGCCACGCCGGAGAACACCAGGACGACGGTGATCCCCGACCGGGCCCACTCGAAGCCGTTGCGGAGGAACACGCCGAGCACCCACACCAGGGCGGCGAGGACGACGTACATCGTGACCGCGACCGGCACGAACTGCGGCGGCTGCACGCTGCCGTCCTTGACGGCCTCCAGGCCCTGCCGCTCCAGGATCTCGCGCGTGGCGCGGTTGCCCTCCGCCCAGGTCCGGATCAGGTCGTCCTCGCGCAGGACGATGAGCAGGACGGTCACCGCTCCCACCACGAGCAGGGCCCACAGCATCTGCACGGCCAGCCTCAGCGACATCGGTCGCTCGTCCACGGTCACGCTCCTCACACGCACTCACACTGGTCGCTAGGGTCACGTCATGGCCACCGGCACTCCTGCAGGCAGCGCACCCGTGACGCCTGACGAGCACCCGTCCATCACGCGGTTCCGCGCGGCGCACGCCGCGCGAGGCGGGACGGGTGACGTCGTCATTCTGCCCGACTCGGTGCACACCGCGGCGCTGGCCGCCGAGGCGCTGGGCTGCGAGGTCGGCGCGATCGCCAACAGCCTGCTGTTCGCCGCACATCCAGCCGCACACCCGAGCGCGGATGTCCACCCGGTGCTGGTGCTCACCTCGGGGGCACATCGCGTCGACACCGGGCTGGTGGCGCAGCGGATCGGGGTCGAGCGGCTCGTGCGCGCGACGCCGGAGTTCGTCCGCGAGCACACCGGTCAGGTCATCGGCGGCGTCTCCCCCATCGGCCACCCGGCCCCGGTACCGACCTACGTCGACCCGTGGCTGGAGCGGCATCCGGTGGTGTGGGCGGCGGCCGGGCACCCGGCGGCGGTCTTCTCCACGACGTACGCCGAGCTGCTCGCCCTCACCGGTGGCGACCCGATCGAGGTCGAGTGAGCACCGTCCCGACGATGCCCTAGGGTTCGCCCGTGGCACGCGTGGTGGTGGTCGGCGGGGGGTTCGGCGGGCTGGCGTCCGCGGCCCGGCTCGCGAAGCTCGGCCACGCCGTGACACTCGTCGAGTCCGAGCCCGCGCTCGGCGGCGCGCTGCGGCCGGTCGAGCAGGACGGGTTCGCCTGGGACGGCGCCGCGACGGCCACCATCCTGCCCGCCGTCGTCCGGGATCTCTTCCGGAAGTCCGGCCGCCCCCTCGAGCGCGAGTTGACCGAGGTCGAGCTCGACGTCGTGCGGGAGCACCGGTTCGCCGACGGGTCCTCGGTCCGGCTCCCGGGGGGCTCGCGAGCGGCCCAGCTCGCCGCCTTCGACCAGCTCAGCGACCGCCGGGGCCGCCCCCTCGGTCAGGCGTGGGTGGACCACGTGGCGGCGTACCGGCCGGCCTGGGAGGCGCTCCGGCTGCATGTGTTCGAGGCCAGCACCGCCGAGCCCCCGAAGCCGGTCCGGGCTCTGCTGACGAGCCGGGAGACGCTGCAGCGGCGGCTCCGGGCCGCGCTCCCCGACGAGCGGCTGCGCCTAGTCGCGGCCCACCCGTTCCGCGCCGCGGGGCACGACCCCCGCGACGTCCCGGCCTGGGCGGGCCTGACCGCCTACCTCGAGCAGCGGTTCGGCTGTTGGACCTACCAGGGCGGCATGGCGGCGCTCGGTGACGCTCTGGCGCGGCGGCTGGTCACCCGCAAGGTCACCGCGCTGACCGGCACCACCGCGACCGACCTGGTGGTCCGCAACGGCCGGGTGGCCGCCGTGGCCACCAGTGCCGGCGAGATCGACGCCGACGCCGTCGTGTGCGCCGTCGACCCGCGGCGCCTGCCCGCGCTGTCGCGACACGCCGCGGCCTCCATGCCGGCCATCCCGCCCTCGGTCGTGCACCTGGGGCTGACCGGCGACCTGCCCGACCTGCCCCACGAGACGGTCCTGCACGGGGACCCGACCCTCGTGGTCCGCACCGGCGGCCGCGCGCCGGACGGGCACCAGGCGTGGACCGTGCACGTGCGCGGAAAGCTCTACGAGGACGTCCTGGTCGCGCTCGCGCGGCACCGGATCGACCTCCGCGAGCGCGTCGTCAGCCGGGTCGACCTCTCCCCCCGTGAGCTGGTCCAGGGCTGGCACGGCTCGCCGCTGGGAGTGGTGTGGCAGGGCCGGCGCTCGGTGCGCGACCGGCTCGGACCCCTGACCCCCGTGCCGGGGGTGTACGCCGCCGGCGCGCACGCCGTCTCCGGCGACGGCCTTCCGTTCGTCGGCCTCTCGGCCGCGCTCGTGGCGCAGGCGATCGGCCCCGCCTGAGACCGGCTGCCGTCGCTCGTCAGCTGGTGACGTTGAGCGCGGAGAAGATCTCCAGCGTCGCCTTGGAGCGGTTCAGCGTGTAGAAGTGCAGCCCGGGAGCACCGCCCTCGAGCAGCTCCTCGCACAGCTCGGCGGCCAGGGCGATGCCCTCGGCGCGGACCGCAGCGGGGTCGTCGGCGTGGGCCTGGATCCGGCTGACGATCTCGTCGGGGACCGAGGTGCCGATCAGCTCCCCCTGGCGGCGGATGGCCGCGAGGTTCAGGATCGGCATGATGCCGGGCAGGATCGGGATGTCGACGCCACGGGCGCGGACCCGGTCGACGAGCGAGAAGTAGTCCGCGGCACGGAAGAACATCTGGGTGACCGCGAACCGGGCACCCGCCTCGGCCTTGGCGACCAGCACGTCGGCGTCGGCGTCGAGCGAGGCTGCGGACGGGTGGCCCTCGGGGAACGCGGCGACACCGATGTCGAAGGCGGCACGGGAGCGCACCAGCTCGACCAGCTCGGCCGCGTAGGTCAGCCCGCCCTCCGTCGGCGTCCAGGGCGCCCGCGGCCCGGCGACCGGGTCGCCCCGCAGCGCCATCACGTTGCGCACGCCCGCCGCCTCGTAGGCGTCGAGCACGGTCTCGATCTCGGCGACCGTGTGGCCGACGCAGGTCAGGTGGGCCATGGGCAGCAGCGAGGTCTCGCGCGCGATGCGCTCGGTGATCCGCACGGTCGTGTCGCGGGTCGAGCCGCCGGCGCCGTACGTCACCGAGACGAACGTCGGGCGGACCGGCTCCAGCGCCTCGATCGCCGCCCACAGCTGGGCCTCACCGACCTCGTCCTTGGGCGGGAAGAACTCGAACGAGAAGGACCGGCCGCCCTGGCCGACGAGGTCCCCGATGCGCTGGCTCACCCGCACAGTCTAGGGACCGGGGCCCGCCGGCCCGGCCCGCTGTCCACGCCCTAGGCTCGGGGCGTGACCGGCCAGTGGGAGACCGACCAGTTCCGCGCCCAGGTGCAGCAGGCGCTCGACGACTTCCTCGACAGCCGGCAGGACATGCTGACGCCGCTCGGCCCCGACGCCGCGCGGCTGGTCACCCAGGCGCGCACCACGGTCGCAGGCGGCAAGCGGTTCCGGGCGGCGTTCTGCTACTGGGGCTACCGCGCACTGGCCCCCGCTCCCGACGCCGCCACGGAGGCGGGGCTGGTGCGGGCCTGCGCGGCGCTCGAGCTGCTGCACGCCTCGGCGCTGGTCCACGACGACTACATGGACGCCTCCGACACCCGCCGGGGCCGGCCCGCGACCCACCGGGCGCTCGCCGAGGAGCACCGCGCGCAGAGGTGGCGGGGTGACGCCGGCCAGTACGGCGCCGCCGCGGCCATCCTGCTGGGCGACCTGCTGCTGTCCTGGGCCGACGAGCTCCTGCGGCGCTGCGGTCTCCCCGCCGACCGGGTGACCGCCGCCCTGGAGGTCTTCGACCTGTGCCGCACCGAGGTGATCGCCGGGCAGTTCCTCGACGTCTCGGTGCAGGCCCGCGGACATGCCGACGTCGCGACCGCGCTGACCGTGCTGCGCTACAAGTCGGCGAAGTACTCCATCGAGCGCCCACTGCACATCGGCGCGGCACTGGCCGGAGCCGGCGAGGAGCAGCTCGCCGCACTGACCGACGTCGGGCTGCCGCTGGGCGAGGCGTTCCAGCTGCGCGACGACCTGCTCGGCGTCTTCGGCGACCCGCAGGAGACCGGCAAGCCCGCCGGCGACGACCTCGTCGAGGGCAAGCGCACGGTCCTGGTCGCGCTCGCCCTGGAGGGCGCGCCCCCGGCCGACCGGGAGCTGCTGGACTCGCTACTGGGCACGCCGGGCGCCGCCACCGAGGTGGACCGGCTCCGCGCCGTCATCACCGACTCCGGTGCCCGGGACCGGGTGGAGGCGATGATCGCCGAGCTGACCGGTACGGCGCTCGCCTCGCTGCCCGCGGCCGCTCCCGACACCACCGCGCGGGCCGTGCTCGGCGCGCTCGCGGACGCCGCCACCCAGCGGCGGCTCTGAGGTCAGCCCGAGGATCCGTCCAGGGACGGGTAGTCCGTCGCCGGCCCCTCTCCGCGCAACAGCACCACCAGGCCGCCGACCTCGGCCGCCCGCTCGTCGAGCAGCCGCGCGATGGCGACGAACGCGGGCCGGTCGGCCCACGCCAGCGACCCCCACTCCTCCCACAGCACGACGGTGGGCCGGGGCAGGTCACGCAAACCCTCCCACAGCGCGTCGAGGTCACTGGCCACGTGTGCCGGCAGCCCGAGCGTCACCTTGAGCGCGTCGTACGCCTCGCCCCGGCTCTGCACGCCCTCACCGTCGAGGTAGGCGGTGCGCCATCCCGTCGGCGTCGCGGCATCGGCGAGCTGCTCGAGGGTGAGCGCCGGGCGCCAGTGGTAGACGCCGGGCGCGACCCGGCCTGCCAGCACCCCTGCCAGGAGCTCCGCCAGTCGGGTCATCGTCGGCTCCCGTCAGAGCGCCATCGCCTGGGCCCGCCGCTTGACCTCCGAGCCGCGGTTCTCCCGCAGGGCGTCGATCGGTCGGCCGGGCAGATCGGCGTCGAGGAAGAGCCACGCGATGATCTCGCGGTCGGTGAAGTGACCGTCGTGGAGCAGGGTCAGCAGGCCCGGCAGACCCTTGACCGGCAGCCCGTCCTGGATGAGGTCGGCCGGGATGCGCTGGCCGGCACCCGGCTCGCCGGGGTTGGGGACGGCAGCGGCGAGCTCGTGGTCGCGGATCATCGTGCGCACCTTGCCGACGGTGACGCCGAGCCGTCGGGCGGCCTCGGCCCAGTCGATCCACTCGGGGACCAGCGCGGCCAGGTCGTGGTCGGCCAGCGGGGTGGGGTCGGAGGTCTGATCCATGGGTCCATCGTCCCACTCCGGCGCGCCGGATGCCGATCCGGCGGCGCGCGGTCCGTACCATGACCGCATCCGGTTCCTTCCCCGACCGGTCGCAGGAGGTCGACATGCAGCCTGACCGGCATGCCCGTACCGCGGCTGTGGCGCGCCCCGGCACCGACACCGACCCGCTGCTCGGCCGGTTGCTGGACCGCCGCTACCTCATCACCGCCCGCATCGCGCGCGGCGGGATGGCGGCCGTCTACGAAGCCCACGACCAGCGCCTGGACCGCACGGTCGCGGTGAAGGTGATGCACGCCGGCCTGGGCGACGACACCGCCTTCGCGGCACGGTTCGTGCGCGAGGCCCGGGCCGCCGCCAAGCTCAGCCACCCCAACGTCGTCTCGGTCTTCGACCAGGGCGATGACGACGGCACGCTCTTCCTCGCCATGGAGCTGGTGCCCGGCCACACGCTGCGCGACACCGTCTCCGCCGAGAGCCCGATGGCCCCGCGCCGCGCGCTGGCGATGCTGGAGCCGGTGCTGGCCGCGCTCGCCGCCGCCCACCGCGCCGGACTGGTGCACCGCGACGTCAAGCCGGAGAACGTCCTCATCACCCCCGAGGGCGCCGTGAAAGTGGCGGACTTCGGCCTGGCGCGCGCGGTGACCGCCGAGACCCAGCACACCTCGACCGGTGTGCTGATGGGCACGGTCTCCTACATCGCGCCGGAGATCGTGACCGAGGGACGTGCAGACGCCCGCGCGGACGTCTACTCCGCCGGCGTGATGCTCTACGAGCTGCTGACCGGCCACAAGCCGCACGCCGGCGAGACACCGATCGCGGTCGCCTACAAGCACGTCCACGAGGACGTGCCGGCCCCCTCCACGCTGGTGGCCGGGCTGCCGCCGTACGTCGACGCGCTCGTCGCCCGCGCCACCGCACGTGACCCCGGGCTCCGGCCGGCCGACGCCGGCGTGCTGCTGCGTCAGGTGCAGCGCGTCATCGCCGCGCTCGCCGAGGGGCTCCCCGACGACCCGGACCTGACCGCCGACCTCACCCCGCCCGCGCAGCGTGAGGACACCCGGCCGGAGATCCGGCACAGCCCCACCGTCGCCGTGCCCCGCGAGACGGTGGCCGCCCCCGCCCCGGCCTCGGTGCGAGCTCCGGCGCCGACTCCTGCGCCGACCAGCAGGCGCCGACGCCGCGGCCCACTGGTCCTCGTGCTGGCGCTGCTGCTGGCGGTGGGCGTCGGCGGCGGGGCGTGGTGGTTCGGCTTCGCCCGCTACACCCAGGCGCCCGGGGTGCTCGGACTCGCCGAGCCGGTCGCCGTCGAGCGGCTGCAGGCGGCCGGCCTCCAGGTCGAGCTCGCGGACCCGGCGTACTCCGACTCCGTCGAGGCGGGCGCCGTCCTCCGCACCGATCCCGGGCCGGGTGAGCGGGTGCTCGACGGCGGCACGGTCACGGTGACGCTGTCGAAGGGCCCCGAGGTCTACGCGTTGCCCGACCTCGCCGGGCAGACCGTCGACCAGGCCCAGGACGCACTGCTCGCGATCAAGATGACCTACGGCCAGGCGATCGAGCGCTGGTCGGAGACCGTGCCCGCGGGCCAGGTGATCCGCACCGAGCCAGCCGCCGCCACCGTGCTGCGACCCGGCACCTCCGTCGACGTCGTGGTGAGCAAGGGCCGACAGCCCATCGAGCTCGAGGACTGGACCGGCAAGAGCGCCGACGCGGCCGTCGCCGCGCTCAAGGCCGCCGGCCTGAAGGTGAAGCGCGACCGGCAGTACGACGACACGATCGCCGCTGGTCTGGTCATCAGCCAGAGCCCGCCGACCGGCACGCTGTACAAGGGCGACACCGTCTCCCTGCTCGTCTCCCGCGGCCCCGAGCTGGTCGTCGTGCCGCAGCTGCGCGCCTCCGGCGTCGAGGCGGCGACCGAGCGGCTCGAGGAGCTCGGCTTCCAGGTGCGGACCGCCCACAGTCCCGCGTACATCGGCCTGGGCTACGTCTTCTCCACCGACCCCAAGGCGGGGAGCAAGGTCCCCAAGGGCAGCACCATCACGCTCAACCTGGTCTAGGGCGCTCCCTGGCGCTGCGACGAGTCGGCGCCATGGCGTCGGCGGCCGTAGGATCCGGCACCATGCGCAACCCGATCGGCACCCACGTCCAGGTCGGGAAGGGCCTCGTCGCCGGCGCGCTGGCGCAGGCCGACCTGATGGGCTGCGAGACGCTGCAGATCTTCGTCGGGAACCCCCGCGGCTGGGCGCTGTCGGCGGGTAGGCCGGCCGAGGACAAGGAGTTCCGCCGGCAGCTGGAGAGCCGCGGCATGCGGGCGTTCATCCACGCGCCGTACCTGGTGAACCTCGGCTCGCCCACCCCCGCGACCTACGAGAAGTCGGCGGCGGTCGTCGCGCACAACCTCAAGCGCGCCGCCGAGATCGGCGCCGAGGGCGTCGTCGTGCACACCGGCTCGTTCGTCAGCACCGACGGCGACCCCGAGGAGCAGCTGGCGACGGCGCTGCGGCAGGTGCGCGCGGCGCTGCTGCCCGTCCTGGACGCGGTGTCGTCGGGGTCCTCGGGCGGCGACGACGAGGGCGCGCCGTGGCTGCTGCTGGAGCCCACGGCCGGGCAGGGCCGCAGCCTGTGCGCCGGCGTGGAGGACCTGACGGCGTACCTCGCCGCCCTCGACTTCCACCCCAAGGCCGGCATCTGCCTCGACACCTGCCACGTCTTCGCGGCCGGCGCGCCGCTCGACGAGGTCGGCGGCGCAGCGGCGACGGTGGATCGCATCGTGGAGATCGGCGGCCCGGGCCGGCTGCGGCTGATCCATGCCAACGACTCGATGGACGTGCGCGGCGCGTTCAAGGACCGGCACCAGAAGATCGGGCAGGGCCACATCGGCACCGACGCGTTCCGCGAGCTGTTCGCGCACTCTGCCACCGAGGGAGTGCCGTTCATCCTCGAGACACCCGGGTCGCGCGACGCGGACAACGAGTGCATCCCCCTGCTCAAGCAGCTGCGCGCGGAGGCCGCCGAGGCGCACGCGTGACGCGGCGGCCGGCGCCCGTGGCGCTGCTCGCCACGCTCGCGCTGGTCTTCGTCACCCTCGGCTGGGGCAGCTCGTTCGTGCTGCTCAAGGACATGCTGGAGCGGGTGCCCGCCGTCGACTACCTGGCGGTGCGGTTCGGCATCGCGGGCGTCGTCCTCCTCGCCGTCGCACCGCGTGCGGTGACCTCGCTGTCACCGACCCTGCTGCGCCGCGGCGCGGCCCTCGGCCTCGTCTACGGCGTCGCCCAGGTGCTCCAGACCGTCGGGCTGGACCACACCTCGGCCAGTGTCTCCGGCTTCGTGACCGGCATGTACGTCGTGATCACGCCGCTGCTGGCCGCGCTCATCCTGCGCAGCCGGATCACCGCGCTCACCTGGACCGCGGTCCTGCTCGCGGCCGCCGGGCTCGGTGTGCTGACCCTGGACGGCTTCGCGATCGGGTACGGCGAGGGCCTCACCCTGCTCTCGGCCGCGCTCTACGCGCTCCACATCGTCGGACTCGGCGCCTGGTCCACGCCGCGCGAGGCGCTCGGGCTGTCCACGGTCCAACTGCTCGTCATCGCCGCGGTGTGCTTCGCGGGCACCGCTCCGGGCGGGGTGGTGCTGCCGAGCACCGGCCAGGACTGGGCGGTCATGATCTACCTCGCGCTGGTCGTCGGCCTGCTCGGCCTGCTGGCACAGACGTGGGCGCAGGCCCACCTCTCCCCCACCCGCAGCGCGATCATCATGACGATGGAGCCGGTGTTCGCGGCGCTCTTCGCCGTGCTGCTCGGCGGGGAGTCGCTGGGGATCCGGATGCTGCTCGGTGGAGCGCTGGTGCTGACCGCGATGCTGGTCGTCGAGGTGCGGCCGCGCCGCGGGGCGCCCGACATCGCCGACGTACCGCACCTGCCGCAGTAGGCGCGCGGCGCAGGCTGTCATCCCGCCATGCGGAATTGCCGTCCCGCATGGCGGACCGCTGGGCTACCGTCCCAGCATGGTCGTGGTCATGGCGCCGGACGCCACCGCCGAGGACGTGGCCCGCGTCGTCGAGCGGGTGGAGAGCGTCGGCGGCGAGGCCTTCGTCAGCAAGGGCCTGAGTCGGACCATCATCGGACTGGTCGGCGACATCGAGTCCTTCCACCACCTCAACCTGCGCACCCTGGCCGGGGTGGCCGACGTGCACCGTATCTCCGACCCCTACAAGCTGGTGAGCCGACAGCACCACCCGGAGCGCAGCACGATCTGGGTGGGCAGCACCACCCGCGTGCCGATCGGCCCCGAGACGTTCACGTTCCTGGCCGGGCCCTGCGCCGTGGAGACCGCGGAGCAGACTCTCGCCGCCGCCCAGATGGCCAAGGCCGCCGGCGCCACGATCCTGCGGGGCGGGGCCTACAAGCCGCGCACGTCGCCGTACGCCTTCCAGGGCCTGGGCGTCGCCGGGCTGCAGATCCTGCGCGAGACCGGCGACGCGGTCGGGCTTCCGGTGGTGACCGAGGTGGTCGACGTCCGCGACGTGGCCGTCGTGGCCGAGCACGCCGACATGCTGCAGATCGGCACCCGCAACATGGCCAACTTCGGGCTGTTGCAGGCCGTCGGCAAGGCCGGCAAGCCGGTGCTGCTCAAGCGCGGCATGACCGCGACCATCGAGGAGTGGCTGATGGCTGCGGAGTACATCGCCCAGCGCGGCAACCTCGACATCGTGCTGTGCGAGCGCGGGATCCGGACCTTCGAGCCGGCCACCCGCAACACCCTCGACATCTCCGCGGTTCCGGTCGTGCAGGCCGCCAGCCATCTCCCCGTGATCGTCGACCCCTCGCACGCGGCCGGTCGCAAGGACCTGGTCGTCCCGCTGTCGCGGGCCGCCATCGCCGCCGGCGCCGACGGCATCATCGTCGACGTGCACCCGCACCCCGAGACCGCGCTGTGCGACGGCCCTCAGGCCCTGCTCGGCGGTGAGCTGCGCGAGCTGGCCCAGGCGGTGCGGACGCTTCCGCAAGTCGTCGGACGCAGCAGCGTCGCCTAGAGTCGGTGCGGTGAAGTACTGCACGCAGTGCGGCCACGAGCTCGGGGCCAGCCGCACCTGCGGGCGCTGCGGGACCATCGCCGCCGTGGAGCCACCTCCTGCCCCTGCCCTCCCGACCGCGGGGCCGCGCTACCCCCTGTACGCCGACGAGGCGACCGAGGCCGTCACGACGATGACGGCCGTGCGGTCGGCCCTGCCGGCGGTGCCGGTGCTGCCGCCGCGTCGCCGGCTGACCCGCCTGACCCGGTTGACCCGGCTGCACGCCGGGGCGGTCTGGGGCGTCGGGGGTCTAATGCTCGTGCTGGTCCTCGCAGTGGCCGGCTGGCTGCTCCTCGCGGACGGCTCCGACCGGGAATCCGGGACCCCCACCGCCTCCGCCGGGAGCGCCGGGACGACCGGCGAGGCGGTCGCCCTGGCGGCGTACGCCACCGCCGAGGCGTCGGCGACCTCCCCCGACGGCGTCGACCTCGCGGGCGCGCCGATCTCCTTCGCCGCGGCCAACGTCCTCGACGGCGACCCGAGCACGGCCTGGCGGATGCCGGGCGACGGCACGGGTGCGGAGCTCACGTTCGCCTTCGCCGGGCCGGTGACGTTGAGCGAGGTCGGCCTCGTCAACGGCTACGCCAAGAGCGACGGTCCCAGCGGGCGGCGGGTCGACTGGTACGCCGCCAACCGCCGCGTCCTCGCGGTCGAGTGGCTCTTCGACGACGGCACCGCCCTCACCCAGCAGCTCACCGAGTCCCGCTCGCTGCAGACCATGTCTCTGGACGACGTTCGCACCGCCACGGTCCGGCTCCGCCTCCTTGCCGTGTCGGCCCCCGGTCGACCGGTCTCCCGCGACGCCACCCCGATCAGCGAGGTGAGCCTGGTCGGGACGACTCGTTGAGTCCCGCCCCGTGGCCCCGTGAGTCCCGCCTGATGGCCCCGCGAGTCCCGCCTGAGGCCGCCGACGGGGCCGTTCACCGTCCACAGCACCGCTCGTGCGCCGCGTCGTCCACAGTCCCGCTGAGCGCCCGCCACCGAGCACGTCCGTCCGTCGGACGCTGCCCCCATGACCACGATCGTTCTCCCGGACACTCCCTTCCGCTATGACGAGCTCGCCACGATCGGCCTGACGAGGAAGAGGCTGCGCGCGCTGGTCACAGCCGGCGACGTACGACGCCTCCTGACCGGTGTCTATGTGAGCGCCGACCTGCCCGACACCATCGAGCTGCGGACCGGTGCCGTCGCGCTCGTCGTCGAGCCTCAGCACGTCGTGTGCGATCGCACCGCTGCCTGGATCCACGGCGTCGACGCGCTGACGTACGGCGAGCACCAGTACCTGCCACCGGTGGAGATCTGCACCCTGCGCGGTCGGCATCCGACCGAACGAGGTGATGTCGACGGCCACTCACGCGACCTCCAGCCCGACGACATCATGGTGGTCGAGGGCCTCCGCGTGACGACCCCCTTGCGCACGGCCCTGGACCTCGGTTGCCTGCTGCGGCGGCGGGAGGCCTACGCGCTCCTCAACGACATGTGCCGCCGCCACGACCTCAGTCCCGACCGCCTCGCGGCCGAGACGACGCGTCGCTACCGTCGCCGGCGCGGGGTGATCCAGCTGCGCAGCATGATCCCTCTCATCGATCTGCGGGTCGAGTCGCCGCGCGAGTCGTGGACGCTGTTGGAGATCCGCGACGCCGGGCTCCCGGTCCCGGAGGCACAGGTCTGGATCCAGATCGACGGCGTGCCGACGTACCGCCTCGACCTCTGCTACCCGCGCTACCGCATCGCGATCGAGTACGACGGCTGGGAGTTCCACGACCGCACGCCCGAGCAGAGGGAGCACGACGAGCGGCGCCGCGCCTGGCTGCGCCAGCAGGGGTGGGTCGTCATCGTGGTCAAGCGCGGCGACTTCACCGGGCGCGCTCGGGAGCGCTGGCTGGCCGAGCTTCGTGAGACGCTGGACAGCCGCTACACCAACCGGCGCTGGTGAGGGCCACGCGCCGCGACTCGCAGGGCCACGGGCCGGGATTCGAGGGGCCATCGAACGGGTTTCGACGGTGGGAGAGGATGACCACGTGATCGACCTGCGCTCCGACACCCTGACCCGCCCGACCGAGGCGATGCGCGCTGCCATGGCCCGCGCCGAGGTGGGCGACGACGTGTACGGCGAGGACCCGACCGTCCGCGCCCTCGAGGAGCGGGTGGCCGGCCTGTTCGGGCATGAGGCGGCGCTGTTCACGCCCACCGGGTCGATGGCCAACGTGCTGGCGGTGCGCACCCTGGTGAGCCCCGGACAGGAGGTGCTGTGCGAGTCGGCCGCCCACATCGCGCGCGCCGAGCTCGGCGCCCACGGCGCCTACAGCGGCGTCACGATGCGCACCTGGCACCACCCGCGCGGGCAGGTCGACCTGCCGCTCATCGAGACTCTCTTCGCCCCCGACCTCGGGCCGTTCTTCGTCCCCACCGCCGCGATCTCGGTGGAGAACACCCACAACTTCGCCGGCGGCGCCGTGCTCCCCCTCGCCGACCTCCAGGCGGTGCGCGACTTCGCCCACGGCCACGGCGCGGCGGTCCATCTCGACGGCGCGCGGATCTGGAACGCCCACGTCGCCACCGGCGTACCGCTGGCCGAGTACGGCGCCGTCGCGGACGTGCTTGCCGTGTGCCTGTCCAAGGGCCTCGGTGCGCCGGTCGGCTCGCTGGTCGTCGGCTCGAGCGCCGCCATCGCGGAGACCCGGGTGTGGCGCAAGCGGATGGGTGGCGGCATGCGTCAGACCGGGATCCTCGCCGCCGCCGGCCTGCACGCCCTCGACCACCATGTGGAACGGCTCGCCGAGGACCACGCCCACGCGCGGCTCCTCGCCGACGCGGTCGGCGTGGACCCCGCCAGCGTCGACACGAACATCGTCGTGTTCGGGCACGCGGACGCGCCGGCGTACGTCGCCCGGGCGCGCGAGGCCGGGGTGCTGGTCAGTGCCGTCGGTCCCCGCACGGTCCGCCTGGTGACGCACCTCGACGTGACGAAGGCCGACGCCGAGCGGGCCGCCGAGATCCTGTCAGCCCTTTAGGGGCCAGAACCGGGGACTCGCGGGGCCATGAGGCGGGACTCGCGGGGCCAGGAGGCGGGACTCGACCAGCTCAGGGCTTGCGGAGCATGTCGGCGACGAGAAAGGCGAGCTCGAGCGACTGGACCCGGTTGAGACGGGGATCGACGACCGACTCGTAGCGGTGCGCCAGGCCGTGCTCGTCGAGCTCCTCGCCGCCGCCGATGATCTCGGTGACGTCGTCGCCGGTGTTCTCGACCAGGATGCCGCCGGGCACCGTGCCGAGCGCGCGGTGGACGTCAAAGAAGCCCTGGACCTCGTCCAGCACGTCCTCGAAGCGGCGGGTCTTGTAGCCCGTGGACGCCTCGAAGGTGTTGCCGTGCATCGGGTCGCAGATCCACGCGACGTTCACACCCTCGGCGGTGACCTTCTCCACCAGGCCCGGCAGGCCGTCGCGGATCTTGCCGGCGCCGAAGCGGGTGATGAAGGTCAGCCGGCCCGGCTCGTTCTCGGGGTTGAGCCGGTGCGCCAGCGCGAGCGCGTCGTCCGGCGTCGCGCTCGGGCCGAGCTTGCAGCCGATCGGGTTGCGGATGTGGCGGAAGTACTCCACGTGCGCGCCGTCGAGCTGGCGGGTGCGCTCGCCGATCCACACGAAGTGGCCCGACACGTTGTAGGGCTGCTCGGTGCGGGAGTCGATGCGGGTCATGGCGTGCTCGTACTCCATGAGCAGCGCCTCGTGGCTGGAGTAGAAGTCGACCCGGTGGAACTCGTCGGGGTCGGCGCCGATCGCCTGCATGAACGTCAGAGCGCGGTCGATCTCCTGGCCCATCGCCTCGTACTTGGCGCCGACGGGCGAGTTGCGCACGAACTCGGAGTTCCAGGCGTGCACCTGCCGCAGGTCGGCGTACCCGCCGGTGGTGAAGGCGCGCACGAGGTTCAGCGTCGAGGCCGAGGCGTGGTAGACGTCCAGCAGCCGCTGCGGGTCAGGGATGCGCGACTCGGGGGTGAAGTCGTAGCCGTTGACGGCGTCGCCGCGGTACGCCGGCAGGGTGAGCCCGTCGCGGGTCTCGGTGTCGGACGAGCGCGGCTTGGCGTACTGCCCGGCCAGGCGACCGATCTTGACCACCGGCACCGACGCGGCGTAGGTGAGCACCACGGCCATCTGCAGCAGCACCCGCAGCTTGTTGCGGGTGTTGTCGGCGGTCGCGCCCGCGAACGTCTCGGCGCAGTCGCCGCCCTGCAAGATGAACGCCTCGCCGCGGCTGGCGGCGGCGACCTTCGCCTTGAGGTCGTCGCACTCCCCGGCGAAGACGAGCGGCGGCAGGGTGCGCAGCCGGTCGACGGCCGCCGACACGGCCGCAGGGTCGGGGTACGACGGCTGCTGGGCCGCGCCGATGGCGTGCAGCTCAGCCAGCGTCGGGATGGTGCGATCAGTCACGACCCCAGGGTACGCGGGCGCCTGCCGCCCGTCAGACGATGCCCAGCCGCCGGACCAGGAACAGGAACGACGCCGCGAACGGATTGTCCTCGGTCCGCCGCTCCACCTCCTCCCAGTCCACCTGCTCGCGGACCGCCCGCGCCACGGGCAGCGACGCACCGAAGTTGCAGGCGTGCTCCTCCATCGCGTTGAGCCGGTCGGACATGAGCGTGGTCGCGTCCAGCACCGGCATCTGCACCGACTCGACCTCGATCTCGTCGACCTCGGCGAACCGTTCCCGGGTGACCGGGACGCCGTTGGCGCGGAAGAGGACGTCCACCATCGCGGTGCTGGGCTCGCTCCCGATGAACACCTTGAACAGCCAGTCCTCCGGCGGCTGCACGACGTGCAGCCCGGCCTCGGCGAGCAGGGCCTGCACTCGGGCGGCATCCTCCTCGGCGACCATGAAGTCAACGTCGTGGTGCGGCTCCGGCCCCCCGCGGGCCCACAGGGCGTAGCCACCGACCAGGGCGAACGGCACGTCGCCCTCCTTCAGCGTCACGGCCACGAGCTTGAGGGCCTCCCGCAGGCCACGGCGGTTCTCGTCGGTCATGGCGTTGCAGTTGCCGCGCGAGGCCCCGGTCATGCCCTCAGGTCATGCCCTCAGGTTCATGCCCCGGTCATGCCCTGCGCGCCGACCGGGTACTCGCCACTGGTGCGACTGGTGACCTTCAACATCCTCAACGGGCGCGCGCAGGATGCCCACGAGGTCGACGTGGCGGTGCTCGAGCGCGCCGTGAAGGAGCTCGACCCCGACGTACTGGCGCTGCAGGAGGTCGACCGCAACCAGCCCCGGTCCAACCGGGCCGACCTGACGGCGGTCGCGGCCGAGGCGATGGGCGCCCCCGAGCACCGGTTCGTCGCCGCGCTCGCCGGCAGCCCGGGCGCGACCTGGGAGGCGGCCACCGGCGACGAGCAGCCGGACGCCGCGGCGTACGGCATCGCCCTGCTGAGCCGCTTCCCCGTCTCCTCGTGGCAGGTGATCCGGCTTCCGCAGGCGCCGTTCCCGCAGCCGATGCGGTTCCGCGGCAACCTCTTGCCGACGATGGTGCGCGACGAGCCGCGCGTGGCGGTGGCCGCGCACGTGCAGGCGCCGTCGGGTGAGCTGACGGTGTGCACGACGCACCTGTCGTTCGTCCCGTGGTGGAGCGGCCGCCAGCTACGCGCGCTGGTGCGGGCGGTGGCCGGCTGCCCGCGACCGCTGCTGGTGACCGGTGACCTCAACATGGGTCCCGAGCGCGCGGCCTCCGTCAGCGGCCTGACCGGCGTCGCCGCGGGCCCGACCTTCCCGGCCGACGCGCCCACGGAGCAGCTGGACCACGTGCTGGCCGACCCGCCGCTGGAGGTGCGCGCGGAGGTACGCCGGCTGCCGCTGTCGGACCACTGCGCGCTGGTCGTCGACCTGCCCTGACCCGGGGCCCATTCCGCCGGTCGCGGGTCAGTCGAGCCCGTCCTCCATGTGCTCGACGTCCGCGAACCGCGGCGGCGCCTGGTCGGTGTTCGTGAAGCGGTTGATCAGCCAGGTGACCAGCCAGAGCCCGACGCCGATCACCATCAGCCCGCCGGCGATCTCGTAGACGACGCCGTCGCGGTCCACCCAGGGCCCCGCGAGGTAGAGGCACAGCAGCGCCGCGATCACCGGCACGACCACGGGCGCGGTGAAGAAGGTCCGGTCGTGATCGGCGCGCTTGCGCTTCAGGACCAGGCAGGCGACGTTGACGACGGCGAACACGCACAGCAGCAGCAGCGCGGTCGTCGAGGACAGGTTGGCCACCACGTTGCTCTCCGGGTCGCTGGTGACGTACCAGATGAGCAGCAGCGCCAGCAGCGTCGTGAAGAGGATCGCGAACCACGGCGTACGCCGGCCCGCGAGCACCGAGCCGAGCTGTCGCGGGAGCACCCGCTGGCGGGCCATGCCGTAGACCAGGCGGCTGGCCATCAGCATGTTGATGAGCGCGGTGTTGGCGACCGCGAAGACCGCGAGGAACGGGAACACCTTGTCGATCGGGAAGTCGGGCGAGCCCTTGTGGACCACCTCGACCAGCGCCCGGCCCTCCGACTCGTAGATGCGCTCGAGCTCACCGGGGCTGAGCACGCTGACCACGGAGACGGCGACCAGCATGTAGAGCAGCGCCGCGATCCCGAGCCCTAGCAGCATCGTGCGCGGGAAGATCCGCTCGGGGTGCTTGGTCTCCTCCACCATGTTGACCGAGTCCTCGAACCCCACCATCGCGAAGAACGCGATCGAGGTCGCGGCGGTGACCGCGAAGACCCAGCCCATCCCCTGGTAGTCCTCGAAGCTGACCAGCTCGGACATGTCCGCCTCGCCGCGCGCGATCACGGCGAATCCGACGCCGATGACGATGCACAGCGCGACCATCTCGACCAGGGTCAGCACGATGTTGAACTTCACGCTCTCACCGACGCCGCGCAGGTTGATGAGCGCGAGCAGCACCATGAACCCCATCGCCAGCGCGGTCACAACGCCGGTGTCCACCGAGGTCACGACCGAGCCGTCGGCCGTCTGGTCCCACACCCCGTTGACGGCCAGGCCCTGGAAGAAGTTCTGGGCGAGCGTGTTGGCCGACGTGGAGGCACTGGTGATGCCCGAGCACACGACCGCGAAGGTGACCAGGAAGGTCAGGAAGTGGATCCCGAACGCCTTGTGCGTGTACAGCGCCGCTCCGGCGGCGCTGGGGTACTTCGTCACCAGCTCCAGGTAGGAGAAGGCCGTCAGCGTCGCCACCACGAACGCGAGCAGGAACGGCAGCCACAGCAGGCCGCCGACGTACCCCGCCATCTGGCCGGTGACGGCGTAGACGCCGGCGCCGAGGATGTCACCGACGATGAAGAGCAGCAGCAGGCCGGGGCCCATCACCCGCTTGAGGCTGTGCTCGGGCCTCGGGTCGGTGTCCGACCGCTCGTGGCCGAGTGCGGCGTCGGTGCTGTCTGCCATGGGCTCTCCTGGGTGCGTCGGCGTGGCACGCGTCTCCGCGCGCACGACGCGCCGGTGCCCCACAGCGGCGCTCGGCACACACCGGAAGCTTCAGGCGGGACGTCCAGGCGGTAGGTTCGGGCGCCATGACCGGCAGGACGCAGCGCGCAGGCAGGGCCGTCGTCGTCGAGGAGTTCGGGGGCCCGGAGGTGCTCCGGGTGGTGGTGACCGACGTTCCCGAGCCGGGTCCGGGTGAGGTCCGGCTGGAGGTGCGTGCCGCCGGGGTCAATCCCGCGGACGTGAAGGCCCGGCGGGGGCTGTTCGGCGGCGGGCTGCCGCGCCGGCTGGGCTCCGAGGTGGCCGGCGTCGTGGTCGAGGTCGGTCCGGACGTCGCGGGCGTCGGCGTCGGCGTCGGCGTCGGCGATGAGGTGATCGGCTTCCGGGTCGTCGGCGGCTACGCCAGCGAGCTCGTCGTACCCGTCGACGCGCTCACGCCCAAGCCCGCGTCCGTGACGTGGGAGGAGGCGGCGGGCCTGATGGTGGCCGGCGCGGCCGCCGTCCACGCCCTGACGGCGACCGCCGTAGGGGAGGGCGACGTCGTGCTCGTGCACGGGGCCTCCGGCGGCGTCGGCCAGGCGGCGGTGCAGCTCGCCCGGCTGCGCGGGGCGCGCGTGATCGGCACCGCCAGCCCCCGCAACCACGCGCTGGTGCGTGAGCTCGGTGCCGAGCCGGTGGCGTACGGCGACGGCCTCGCCGACCGCGTCCGCGACCTCGCCCCCGCCGGTGTCTCCGCCGCCCTCGACCTGGTCGGCACCGACGAGGCGCTCGACGTCTCCCTGGCCCTGGTCGCCGACCGGCACCGGATCGCGACCATCGCCAACTTCGACCGTGGACCGGCGGCCGGCGTCCGAGTGCTCGGCGGCGGCCCCGGTGCCGACCCGGGCACCG
>NZ_DASWXC010000068.1:0-43643 GCF_036405735.1 Nocardioides sp. | reverse complement strand
GGCGCGCGTGGCCTGTGGCGCGCTACCGGCATGAAGGACGGCGATTTCGGCAAGCCCATTATCGCAGTGGTCAACTCGTTCACGCAGTTCGTGCCCGGCCACGTGCACCTGAAGGACCTCGGCCAGCTCGTCGCGCGCGAGATCGAGGCAGCCGGCGGCGTCGCCAAGGAATTCAACACGATCGCCGTGGATGACGGCATCGCCATGGGGCATGACGGCATGCTCTATTCGCTGCCGAGCCGCGAGATCATCGCCGACGCGGTGGAATACATGGTCAACGGCCACTGCGCCGACGCCATGGTCGCGGCCGCCGACGACAAAATCTCCGACGGCGACATCAAGGCCATCGAGGAAGCCGCCTGCCCCACCTGCGGCTCGTGCTCGGGCATGTTCACCGCCAACTCGATGAACTGCCTCACCGAGGCGATCGGGCTCTCCCTGCCGGGCAACGGCTCGACGCTGGCCACCCACGGCAAGCGCCGGGCGCTGTTCGAGGAGGCCGGCCGGCTGATCGTCGACATCGCGAAGCGCTACTACGAGCAGGACGACGAGTCGGTGCTGCCGCGCAACATCGCCAACCGCTCCGCGTTCGAGAACGCCGTCGCGCTCGACGTCGCCATGGGCGGCTCGACCAACACCGTGCTCCACCTGCTCGCCGCGGCGCGCGAGGCCGAGCTCGACTTCGACGTCGCCGACATCGACGCCATCTCGCGCCGTGTGCCGTGCCTGTCGAAGGTCGCGCCCAACAGCCCGAAGTACCACATGGAGGACGTCCACCGCGCCGGCGGCATCCCCGCCCTGCTCGGCGAGCTGCGCCGGGGCGGCGCGCTCAAGGAGGACGTGCACTCGGTGCACTCGCCCGGTCTCGACGCGTGGCTCGGCACCTGGGACATCCGCGGCGAGTCGCCCTCGCAGGCCGCGATCGACCTCTTCCACGCCGCACCCGGCGGGGTCCGCACCACCGAGGCCTTCTCCACCGACAACGAGTGGGCGAGCCTGGACACCGACGCGGCCGAGGGCTGCATCCGCGACTTCGCGCACGCCTACTCCGCCGACGGCGGGCTGGCGATCCTGCACGGCAACCTCGCCGCCGACGGCTGCGTCGTCAAGACCGCCGGCGTGGCCGAGGAGATCTGGACCTTCTCCGGTCCGGCCGTCGTCTTCGAGTCCCAGGAGGACGCCGTGGCCGGCATCCTGGGCAAGAAGGTGAAGGAGGGCGACGTCGTCGTCATCCGCTACGAGGGCCCCAAGGGCGGCCCGGGCATGCAGGAGATGCTCTACCCGACCTCCTTCCTCAAGGGCCGTGGCCTGGGCGCCAAGTGCGCGCTGATCACCGACGGCCGCTTCTCCGGCGGCACCAGCGGACTCTCCATCGGCCACGTCTCCCCGGAGGCGGCGGGCGGCGGTGTCATCGCGCTGGTCGAGGACGGCGACGTCATCTCCATCGACATCCCGAACCGCTCGATCCGGCTCGAGGTCGACGACCTGGTCCTCGACGAGCGCCGGGCGGCGCAGGAGAAGCGGGAGAAGCCGTACACCCCGGTGAGCCGCGACCGGGTCGTCTCGGCGGCGCTGCGCGCCTACGCCTCGATGGCCACCTCGGCCTCCGACGGCGCCTACCGGCGCGTCCCCGACTAGGTCGTGCGGCTCCGGATGGGGCCGGCCACGGTCGCGATCGCGGCGGTGGCCGGCGAGGCGGTGCTGTTCGCCGCCATCGCGCTGACCGGCGGTGGGGGAGCGGCGACGGCGGACGAGGCCCGCGCCGGCGTACGGGCGGCCGGGTGGGCGCACTCGCGGACAGCCACGACCGGGTCGACCGGGGAGACGCCGGCGGCCATTCCTGCGCGCCTCCCGGGCGGTGGGACGCAGGTGTTCGAGGGCAACCGGTTCCTCGTGGCGTACTACGGCACGGCGGGCACCGGTGCGCTCGGCGTGCTGGGTGAGGGACCACCCGATCGGGTGCACCGGCGGCTGGTGCGCGCCGCCGCGCCGTTCGCCCGGCCGGGCAGCCCGGTCCAGCCGGTCTATGAGCTCATCGTCACCGTCGCCGACGCCTACCCCGGCAAGGACGGCGACTACAACCACGACATCCCGCGCGCCGCGGTACGCCGCTACATCGACGCCGCGCACCGCAACGGCGCACTCGTCGTGCTCGACATCCAGCCCGGCCGGGCGAACTTCCTCTCCGTCGCCCGCCGTTGGGCGTGGGCGCTGCAGGACCCCTGGGTCGGACTCGCGCTCGACCCCGAGTGGCGGATGGCGCCGCACAGCGTCCCGGGCCGCGTCATCGGCAGCGTGCACGCCCGCGAGGTGAACCGCGTCTCGGCCTGGCTCTCCGGCCTGGTGGCGCAGCGCGCGCTGCCGGAGAAGCTGTTCGTGCTCCACCAGTTCCGGACCTCGATGCTCCAGCGCCCCGAGCGGATCGTGCGCCGCCCCGGGCTGGCGCTGGTGCAGCACGTCGACGGGTTCGGCACCCCGGGGCAGAAGCTCGACACCTACCGCGCGGTGGCGCGGCCGCGGCAGTTCGCCATGGGCTTCAAGCTGTTCTACGACGAGGACGTCCCGCGCATGCGCGCGGCCGCCGTACGACGGGTGCGGCCGGTGGTGCGGTTCGTGAGCTTCCAGTGACCGGCGATCGGGAGGAGCGACGCGTGCCGCAGGTCGACGAGTTCGGGCAGGCGGTCGGCGACCTCGTCCCGGGCTGGGAGCCGCGCGAGCGGCCCGCGCCGGTGACGCTGACGGGCCGCTACGTCCGCGTGCAGCCGCTGACCTCCGCGCGCTACTCGGAGCTGTTCGACGCCGTCTGCGGCCCCGAGGACGGCCCGCTGTGGACCTATCGGCCCATCCGTCGACCGGGCAGCCTGGCGGAGCTGTGGATGCACCTCGCCGCGATCGTGGACGACCCCGCCAACGTCACCTTCGCCCTGGTCCCGCGGGAGGGGCCGTACGCCGGCCGGGCGGCCGGGATCGCGTCGTACCTGCGCATCGAGCCGGCGACCGGACAGGTCGAGGTCGGTGGCGTGCTGTTCGCCCGTGCCCTGCAGCGCACCCGGGCGGCCACCGAGGCGATCCACCTGCTGATGCGGCACGCGTTCGACGACCTCGGCTACCGCCGGTTCGAGTGGAAGTGCGACAGCCTCAACGAGCCGTCGCGCCGCGCGGCCGCCCGGCTCGGGTTCAGCCACGAGGGCCGGTTCCGCCGCCACATGATCACGCAGGGCCGCAACCGGGACACCGACTGGTTCTCCGTCATCGACGCGGAGTGGCCGGCGGTCCGCGCCGCACACGAGCGCTGGCTCGACCCGGCGAACTTCGACGGTGGTCGGCAACTCGCCTCGCTGAGCGATCTCACCGCGCCGCTGCTGGCCGGACAGTCTCAGGGTTCGTAGCTCAGGGCCGGTAGCTCAGGGCCGGTACTCGTGGCCCGGCCGGCCCGGAGTGCGCCGGTCCTCCTTGAGCTCGGACTCGTAGAGGTGACGCCGACCCTCGGCGAGCGCGTCGCGGGCGGCCTTCTCGAGCTCCCGGAAGGCCGCGTAGTAGCCGTCGTCGTACTCCTCGACGATCTGGAACGTCCAGCGGCCCCACAGCACGTTGCGGCCGACCAGCTCACGCTCGAACCGGTCGGCGAGCTGGGTGTGGCCGGCTTCGCGGAGCTGGTCGACGCCCTTCCCGAGCGTGAAGTCGGCGGTGCCGCTGAGCCGGTGGAAGGTGTAGAGGTGGCCGCGGGCGATCTCGACGGCCTCCAGCGCCTCGGAGATGTTGCCGAGCGCCTCCACGGTCAGGTCGTCCACGCCGTCGGGTCGCTGGTGCGCCTCGTCGGTGCCGGCTGTGGTCGGGTCGTCGGTCGGGCCGGTCGCGTCAGTGGTCATGAGGGCCGGTACCCCGAGGCGGTGCCGGGCCGCGCCGCTCGCCGCTGTCGGCGCCTGATGGCAGGGTGGTCCCCATGGACCAGCGGATCAGCTTCGTCACGCTCGCGGTCGGCGACGTCGAGCGCAGTCGTGGCTTCTACGTCGACCGTCTCGGCTGGCAGCCGGAGGTCTTCGTTCCGGGCGAGGTGCTGATGCTCCGCGCCGGCGAGCGGCTGGTGCTCAGCCTCTGGGACCGCGCGCACTTCGAGGCCGAGGTCGGCGAGATCGGCGCACCGAGCGGCGTGCCGCCCGTGACGCTCGCCCACAACGTCGCCACGCCCGCCGAGGTCGACGAGGTGCTGGCGACCGCTCGGGAGGCCGGGGCGGAGCCGGTCTCCGCCGGCCAGCAGCGCGAGTGGGGCGGCTACACCGGTTACTTCGCCGATCCGGACGGGTACCGCTGGGAGGTCGCTTACAACCCGGGCCCGATCGGACAGGTGGTGCTGCCGTGACGTCGATGTCGGACGACGACCGCCGGGTGCTCTCCGGCACCGAGGTCGAGGAGCGCCGGCCCGAGGAGTGGCGTCAGCTGCTCGGCCGGCTCTGTGCCCGCTTCCGCACGGCCGACTTCGCTGCCGGGCTCGCCCTGGTCAACCGGATCGGCACGGTCGCCGAGGCGGCCGACCACCATCCCGGCGTCGACCTGCGCTACGGCCACGTCGATGTCCGGCTGCGCAGCCACGACGTCGGTGGCGTGACCTCGCGCGACCTGCGGCTGGCCGCCGAGATCAGCGGCCTGGCCGCCGACGCGGGTGCGGTCGCCGAGCCGGGCGGCCTGGAGATCATCGAGCTGGGCCTCGACACCTGGGACGCCGCCGAGCTGCGCCCGTTCTGGGCCGCCGTGCTGGGCTACGGCGATGCCGCGGCCGACGACCTGGTCGACCCCACCGGGCTCAACCCGTCGGTGTGGTTCCAGGACACCGAGCCCCACGCCACCCCGCCACAGCGGTGGCACCTCGACGTGTGGGTGCCGCCGGAGGAGGTGGAGGGCCGCATCGCGGCGGCGCTGGCCGCCGGCGGGACCCTCGCCGACCAGAGCGCGGCGCCGAGCTTCTGGGTGCTGGCCGATCCCCAGGGCAACCGGGTGTGCCTCTGCACATGGCAGGACCGGGGCGACCCCGCTGCCTGACGACGGCTCACTAGCCGCATCGTGGGATTACTGTCCCGAATGGTGGGACGGGTGAGAGACTGTGCTGACGGAACCGACGCTGCGGAGTACCGTGGGCGCATGCGCCAGGAGATTCTCGTACGCACGCGACGCGCCCGCTGACCGATCAGCAGACGCGTCTCCCTCCGTTGCCTTGTGGCCGGAGGGTTTTTTGTTGCCGTGCCAGACCACCTGACGAGCCCGACCGCACCACGAAGGCACCACAGATGAGGAACAACCGATGAGCGAAGAGATCCTTGGATCGAGCCGTTCGCGAGGTACGAGCGAGCGAGTCGAGATCACCGGGGCGCAGAGCCTGGTCAAGTCGCTGGAGGCGGCCGGGGTCGAGCACATCTTCGGCATCCCGGGCGGCGCCATCCTCCCGGCGTACGACCCGCTCATGGACTCCAGCATCCGGCACATCCTGGTCCGGCACGAGCAGGGTGCCGGGCACGCCGCGCAGGGGTACGCCGCCGCGACGGGTCGCGTCGGCGTCTGCATGGCGACGTCCGGCCCGGGTGCGACCAACCTCGTCACGCCGCTGGCCGACGCGCACATGGACTCCACGCCGCTGGTGGCGGTCACCGGCCAGGTCGGCACCGACCTCATCGGGACCGACGCCTTCCAGGAGGCCGACATCCGCGGCATCACGATGCCGATCACCAAGCACAACTTCCTGGTCACCGACCCGGCCGAGATCCCGCAGAAGATCGCCGAGGCGTTCCACATCGCCAGCACCGGCCGTCCGGGCCCGGTCCTGGTCGACGTCACCAAGTCGGCGCTGCAGTCGATGACCTCCTTCGACTGGCCCACCGAGCTGCACCTGCCCGGCTACCGACCGGTGACCAAGCCGCACGCCAAGCAGATCCGCGAGGCGGCTCGGCTCATCGTCGACTCCCGCCGGCCCGTGCTATACGTCGGCGGCGGCACGATCCGCTCGGGTGCCAGTCGCGAGCTCGCCCAGCTGGCGGCGCTCACCGGCATCCCGGTCGTCACCACGCTGATGGCGCGCGGCGCGTTCCCCGACAGCCACCCCCAGCACCTCGGCATGCCGGGCATGCACGGCACCGTCGCCGCGGTCGCCGGCCTGCAGAAGAGCGACCTCATCATCAGCCTCGGCGCCCGCTTCGACGACCGCGTGACCGGCCGGCTGGACTCCTTCGCGCCGAACGCCAAGGTCATCCACGCCGACATCGACCCGGCCGAGATCGGGAAGAACCGGCACACCGACGTCCCGATCGTGGGCGACATCCGCGAGGTGCTCGTCGACCTCATCGCGGCGCTCGAGGCGGAGGCGGCCCAGGGCCGTACCGGCGACTACGAGGCGTGGGTCGCGTTCTGCGTCGGCGTGAAGGCGAAGTACCCGCTCGGCTACGAGGCACCGGCCGATGGCCTGGCGCCCCAGTACGTCCTGGAGCGGCTCGGAGCCATCGTCGGTCCCGACGCGATCTACACCGCGGGCGTCGGGCAGCACCAGATGTGGGCTGCGCAGTTCGTGGGCTACGAGCGGCCCAACACCTGGATCAACTCCGGCGGCCTCGGCACGATGGGCTTCTCGGTGCCGGCAGCGATGGGCGCCAAGGTCGGCATGCCGGACACGACCGTCTGGTCGATCGACGGCGACGGGTGCTTCCAGATGACCAACCAGGAGCTCGCCACCTGCGCGATCGAGGGCATCCCGATCAAGGTGGCGGTCATCAACAACGAGTCGCTCGGCATGGTGCGGCAGTGGCAGACGCTGTTCTACAACCAGCGCTACTCGAACACGAACCTGCAGCGACACGGTGGCCCCGTGCGGATCCCCGACTTCGTCAAGCTCGCCGACGCCTACGGCTGCGTGGGGCTGGCCTGCGAGAGCGCCGACGACGTCGACGCCACGATCGAGAAGGCGATGGCGATCGACGACGCCCCGGTCGTGGTCGACTTCCGGGTCCACCGCGACGCGATGGTGTGGCCGATGGTCGCCGCCGGCACCAGCAACGACGAGATCAAGTACGCCCGTGACCTGGCGCCCGTCTTCGAGGAGGACGACCTCTGATGACCACCCTGAAGACCGAGACGACCAAGCACACCCTGAGCGTGCTGGTCGAGAACAAGCCGGGTGTCCTGGCGCGCGTCGCGGCACTGTTCAGTCGCCGCGGCTTCAACATCGACAGCCTCGCCGTCGGCCCCACCGAGCACCCCGACGTCTCCCGGATCACCATCGTGGTCAACGTCCAGGGCAGCCCGCTGGAGCAGGTCACCAAGCAGCTCAACAAGCTCGTCGAGGTCATCAAGATCGTCGAGCTCGAGCAGGACAACCGGGTCCAGCGACAGCTCACGCTGGTCAAGGTCGCGGCCACGTCGTCCACGCGCGGAGAGGTCCTCGACATCGTCCAGCTGTTCCGGGCGAAGGTCGTCGACATCGCGGCCGACGCGATCACGATCCAGGTCGTCGGCAACGCCGGCAAGCAGGCCGACTTCCTCCGGATCGTCGAGCCCTACGGCATCCGTGAGCTGGTCCAGTCCGGCATGGTGGCGATCGGTCGCGGGTCGCGGTCGATCTCCGAGCGGCCGGCCCGCCCGGTCGCCGTACCCGCGCCGCCGGCCGCCAGCTGAGCCAGCCCCGCCACGGGTCCGCCCGTCGGCCCAGATACGTTCATCCCACCCCAGGAAAACACCCCAGAAGGAGAGCCCGACGTGGCTGAGATTTTCTACGACGACGACGCCGACCTGTCCCTGATCCAGGGCAAGTCGGTCGCGGTCATCGGTTACGGCAGCCAGGGCCACGCCCACGCGCTGAACCTGCGCGACTCCGGTGTCGACGTCCGCATCGGCCTGCAGCCGGGCTCGAAGAGCACCGCGAAGGCCACCGACGAGGGCTTCACCGTCCTCACGCCGGGCCAGGCCGCGGCCGAGGCCGACGTCATCGTCATCCTCGCCCCGGACCAGCACCAGCGCGGTCTGTACGCGAACGAGCTGGCCGAGCACGTCACGCCCGGCAAGACGCTGGTCTTCGGCCACGGCTTCAACATCCGCTTCGGCTACATCACCCCGCCCGAGGGCGTCGACGTCATCCTGGTCGCCCCGAAGGCGCCCGGCCACACCGTGCGGCGCGAGTACGTCGCCGGCCGCGGCATCCCGGACATCATCGCGGTCGAGCAGGACGCCTCGGGCCAGGCATGGGACCTCGCGAAGTCCTACGCCAAGGGCATCGGCGGCACCCGTGCCGGCGTCATCAAGACCACCTTCACCGAGGAGACCGAGACCGACCTCTTCGGCGAGCAGGCCGTCCTGTGCGGCGGCGTCTCCCACCTGGTCCAGGCGGGCTTCGAGACGCTCACCGAGGCCGGCTACCAGCCGGAGATCGCCTACTTCGAGGTGCTCCACGAGCTCAAGCTCATCGTCGACCTGATGTGGGAGGGCGGCATCGCCAAGCAGCGGTGGTCGGTGTCCGACACCGCCGAGTACGGCGACTACGTCTCCGGGCCGCGCGTGGTCACCCCCGAGGTGAAGGCGAGCATGAAGGCGATCCTGGACGACATCCAGTCCGGCGCCTTCGCGCAGCGGTTCATCGCCGACCAGGACAACGGTGGCGCCGAGTTCCTCAAGCTCCGCGAGGAGGAGGCCCAGCACCCCATCGAGGCGACCGGCCGGCAGCTGCGCTCGCACTTCGCCTGGAAGCAGCAGGACGCCGACTACACCGAGGGCTCCGCCGCTCGCTGACCCTCGCGACGTCATCTCGCAACGTCATCTCGCAACGTCATACGGCCTGGTCGCTCACGCGACCAGGCCGTATGACGTTCTGGGAGGCGCGGGGGCTACTTCACCTCGGCGCGGAGCACCAGCCTCAGCCCGATCATGAACGGGACCACGATCCACAGGGTCGACGTCACCGCGAGCTGCGCCCAGTCCTGGGCCGACAGCGTGGCGTCGAACAGCTGGAAGCGGGTGTCGTTGATGTCGAGCCATCCGGCGTTCTCCGCCCACCACCGCTGGCTGCTGGCCAGGGCGCCCGAGAGTCCCGGCAGGACGAGGTTGACGACGAAGTACCCGACGATCGCCGCCGGCGAGCTGCGCAGCAGCAGCCCCAGCACGAACCCGAGCAGCATCCCGAGCTCGTTGGCGAGGATGATCTGGGCGAACGTCGACAGCGGGATGTCCCAGACCGGGTCGGTTCCGGTGACGGCGGCCGTCACAAGGTTGCCGGCCGCGCCGATGCCGAGAGCCACCAGCATCGAGACCGCGCCCACGGCGAGTACGTCGACCAGCTTGGCGCCGATGACACGGAGCCGGCCCGGCACCTGGGTGAACGTGCTGAGCGCCGTGCGCTGGCTCCACTCGCTGGTGACGGCCAGCACGCCGATGACGGGCAGGATGACCGAGGTGGGACTGCCGACGGCCGCGGCGAAGGACTCCAGCGTCAGCGTCTCGCGGTCCCCGAGCAGGATCGTGACCGCGGTGGCCACCGCGGAGGTCAGCCCGATGCTGGCCAGCAGCCACAGGCCGGCCCGTGTGTCGAACATCTTGCGGAGCTCGAAGGACAGGATCCGGCCGAACGGGATCCGGGTGGGTGCCGGCCGCTGCTGTCCGACACCGGCGGTCGTGGCGTTCCCGGCGGTGGCCGGGGCGAGGGTCGTCGTGCTCATGCTGCTGCTCCTTCTCGCTGGGTCTCGGCGGTGAGCTCGAGGAAGATCTCCTCCAGACCGGCGCCGTCGGCCGCGCGGAGCTCGGTGACGGCGACACCGGCGGCGAACGCCGTCCGGCCCACGAGAGCGGGCTCGGCCTCGGCACGCAGGCTGCCGTCGGCGCTCGGCTGGACGCCGATGCCGGCGGCGGTCAGGCAGGCGAGCAGGGCTGCCGGATCATCGCCGCGCACGAAGGTTCCCGCGGCGGCCAGGAGCTCCTCCTTGCTGCCCTGGGCGACGACGGTGCCACGACCGATAACGACGATGTCGTCGGCGATGACCTCGATCTCGTGCAGCAGGTGGGAGGAGAGCAGGACCGTGCCGCCCCGGTCGGCGAAGCCGCGCAGCAGGTCACGCATCCAACGGATGCCGGCCGGGTCCAGGCCGTTGGCCGGCTCGTCGAGGATCAGCACCTCGGGGTCGCCGACCAGAGCGGTCGCGATGCCGAGCCGTTGGCGCATGCCGAGGGAGTAGTGGCGCACCCGGCGCCCGGCCTCGTCCTCGGTGAGGCTGACCAGCGCCAGGAGCTCGTCGACGCGATCGCGAGGCATGCCGGTGATGCGTTGCGCGAGCGTGAGGATCTCCCGGCCGGTGCGGCCGGCATGCTGGGCGGAGGCATCGAGCAGCACGCCGACCTCTCGTCCGGGGTTCGGCAGGTCGGCGTAACGCCGTCCGAGGACCGTGGCCGTGCCCGAGGTGGCCGGCGTCAGCCCGGTCATGATGCGCATGGTCGTGGACTTGCCGGCCCCGTTGGGGCCGAGGAAGCCGGTGACCCGTCCCGGCGCGGCCGTGAACGTCACGTGGTCGACGGCCGTGTGGCCGGCGTACCGCTTCGTCAGGGAGTCGATCGTGATCATGCCCCCAGACTTCCGCCGCCGGGGCCGTCCGCGCTTCGGGCACCACCCTGACTCGACCCCGGAACGCACCCCGGGGTCGAGGCAGGGACTCCGTGGCTCAGCGGCCCTCGGTGAGGGCCACCTGCCGCTCCAGCCGGTCCAGGAACAGCCGAGCCGACTCGGCGCTGAGCATCATTCCGGGGCCGGGTCCCATCGTCTCGATGGCCACCCACGTGAGCTCGTCGTCCAGATGACGACCCACCCGGACGCTGAGCTCCAGGGTCGTGAGCGAGTCGGTCGCAGGCACCGTGTCGCCGTCGCCCGCGATGGCGGGCAGGATCGACGGCTCGCTCTGGTGGTAGCGGTCGTCGGGGTGGTCGTCCTCGCGGTGGTCACGCACGCACCAGCTCGGACAGGGTTCGGTGAGCCAGGTCGGCCCGGACTGTTCGTACATCTCCTCGACTCCTGTCGCCAATGCCGCTGCCACGGTAGGCGGCGGCGCGGACACCCGGGTGGCGCCACCGACGCGGCAACCTCCAGCATCCCATACCAGTATGGGGAAGCCGTGCGTCGTGTCGTGAGTCGGGGTGCCGTCCCGCGGCGCGGTCACGACAGCCGCCCGGGACAGGCACGGGGCCGGCGCGGGAAGAACGGCGAGCGGCCCGGCGTTGCGACAGCGTGCGCATCGACATCTGGTCCGACATCGCCTGCCCCTGGTGCTACCTCGGCAAGCGCCGACTCGAGACGGCGCTGACGGCGGTGGCGGCGCGGACGGGGTCGAGTGCCGAGGACGTCGAGGTCGTCTACCGCTCCTTCCAGCTCGACCCGTCGGCGCCGACGGTGGCGACCGAGACGGCTCAGCAGATGCTGGCGCGCCGCTACGCCATGACGCAGGAGCAGGCGGCCCAGGCGCAGGCACAGGTCACCGCGTTGGCGGCCGCCGAAGGCATGACGTGGCAGCACCACAAGACCGTGCACGCCAACACCTTCGACGCCCACCGCCTGCTGCACCTGGCAGCCGAGCTCGGCTGCCAGGCCGAGCTGACGGAGGCGCTGATGCGCGCCAACTTCAGCGAGGGCCGCAACCTCGCCGACCACGAGGTGCTGCGGGAGGTCGCGGTGACCGCAGGGCTGCCGGCCGACCGGGTCGTGGACGTCCTGACCGGCGACGCGTACGCCGACGCGGTGCGGGCCGACATCGCCCAGGCGGCGGCGTACGGCGCGACCGGCGTGCCGTTCTTCGTCTTCGACGGCAGGTACGGCGTCTCCGGCGCCCAGTCGGTCGAGGTCTTCGAGCAGGTGCTGGGCCAGGTTCTGGCCGAGGCCGGCTAGTCCGGTCGGAGACGCCACCCGGGACTTCGTCCCGTCTCGTGGGAATCTGCTGCGAGCCGCCGGGGTGCCCGGTGGAATAGGCGCTTGGTTCGGCATGCGCCGTCTCGGGAGCCGTCGTGCAATGCAGAAGGCGTGTCTTGATGGTTCTCAGCAAGCGGTGGTGGGCCGGCTTCGTCGCGGTCCTGGTCATGATGAGCGGAGTCGGCCTGATGGCGCCGGCGCACGCGGAGGGGGAGACCGGCCCGGACGCCGGCCCGGACGCCGGCACGGAGGTGACCGCGGAGGCGCTCAGCTCGCTCTCCGGCACCGTGACCGACAGCGCGGAGACGCCTCTGGCGGACGTCACGGTGGCGGCCTACGAATGGAGCTCCGTCGAGGGGTCGGGCTACTGGACCTACCGGGCCGAAGCGGCCACGGACGCCGACGGCCGCTACGAGCTCAGCGTGGCTCCCGGCGTCTACTCGTTGCGCTTCGACGGCGGCATCGACCATCTCACCGAGTGGCTGGGCGACTACGACAGCGACACCTTCGAGCCGGCGTACGGCACGGTCCAGACGGTGACCGTCTCCGAGGAGCCGGCCACGGTGGGGGCGACCCAACTCACGCCGGCGGCGACCTTCAGCGGCACCGTGACCGCGGGCGCGGAGAACGTCTGCCCGTCCGTTCAGGTCGAGCGCATGGTCGATGACGGCTGGACCTTCGTGTCGACCACAGTCGCCTGCGACGAGGCCACCGGCACCTACACGGTGGGCGGCCTGCCCGACGGCCAGTACCGCGTCTTCGTGGAAGCCGAGGCCTTGTGGGAGGGCGAGACGCTGACGACCTACGTCGGCGAGTACTACGACGACGCCTACGACGCCAGCGACGCGATCACTCTCAGCCTGGCCGCCGCGACGCCGAGGACCGGCATCGACCTCAGCCTCGTGCCTGCGCGGTCGATCTCCGGACGCGTCACCGGGCCGGAGGGCGAGGCCGTCCCGAATGCCGACGTCACCGTCTACTCCTGGTCCTCGTGGAGCTCCGACCCCGAGGACGGCTTCTGGTTCGGCTCCCACGCCGCCACCACCGGCCCGGACGGCACCTACCAGGTCAACTACCTCGCCCCCGGCACGTACCGGATCGGCTTCAGCGCCGACGGCCTGCGGGAGGAGTTCCACGACAACGCGGCCACGGTCGAGAGCGCGCTCGACGTCGAGGTGGACGGCGCGGACGTCGCCAACATCGACGCCCAGCTCACCCAAGGCGCCACGATCAGCGGCTCGGTCACCAGTGGCACTACGCCGGTCGCCGACGCCCGAGTGGAGCTGTCGGTGCAGCGCAGCTACCCGTGGGGCAAGTCGTGGGAGTCGCTCGAGGACACCAGCTCCGTCGCGGATGGCGGCTTCTCCTTCGGTGGCCTGGAGGCCGGCACCTACCGGGTCTGCGTGACCAACGGCGGCGACTACGTCGAGGAGTGCTGGGACAACGCCGCCTCGACATCGAAGGCCACCCCCATCACCGTCGCGCACGGCGCGACCCGCACCGGCATCGCCCTGGACCTCGCCCTCGGCGGCACGATCGCGGGCACCATCGAGAACGCCGCCGGCGAACCGCTGGCCAGCGTGAGCATCCCGGTGTGGCAGCGGACGGCCAACGGTACGTCCTGGACGATCGTCGACTGGGGATGGACTCTCGACGAGGGCACCTACCGGGTCTCCGGTCTCCCGGCAGGCTCCTACCGGGTCGGCTTCAACTACGCCGGATCCGGCGACGACTACGTGTCGGAGTACTTCGACGACCAGCCCTCTCTCGACGCGGCCGACGACCTGGTCGTCACCGCAGGCGTGACCACCTCGGCCGACGCCACCCTCGCGCGTGCCGCCACCCTCACGGGCAAGGTCCTCGACGCACAGGGCGAGCCGCTCGGCGGCGTGTCTCTGGACTGGTTCACGCAGGGCTACTCCGACTACGGCCACGACCCGGGCGAGGCCTGGCACTACGGCGGCGACGGCACCACGAACTGGGACGGCGCCTACACCATCACCAGCGTGACACCCGGCCCCGTCCGCCTGGGGCTCTTCCCCCACGACGGCGTGCACATGGAGGAGTACTACGACGGTGCCGCTTCGGTCGACGCGGGCGACGACGTCATGGCCGTCGCAGGCGAGAGCACCGCGGTGCCCGATGTCACGCTCGCCCGCGGTGGCACGATCTCGGGGCAGGTGACCGCCTCCGACGCCCCTGACGGCCTCTTCGCTCACCTGGAGCTCTACCGGCTCGTCGTCGAGGACGGGGAGACCGACTGGTCGTGGGCAGGGTCGCGCAGCACCGACAGTGCCGGTCAGTACACGTTCACCGGGCTAGCGACCGGCAGCTACCGGATCCACGTGTACCCGAGCGGCAACCACCTCGAGCAGTACTACGGCGGTTCGCGTCGCCTCGAGACCGCCACCACGATCGAGGTGGCCGTCGGTCAGGACGTCACCGGCAAGGACGTCGAGGTCGCCGTCGGCGGCATCGTGTCCGGGACCGTGACCGGAAACGGCACGGCGCTCGAGGGCGCCCGCGTTGACGTCTTCCTCATCGACGACAGCGGTGACGGGTACGACGGCTCGTGGAGCGCCTGGACCAGCCCCGACGGCAGCTACGCGATCACGAACCTGCCGCCGGGTGACTACAAGCTCCTGTTCGACGGGGCCGGCCCGTTCGTCGCCGAGTACTGGCGCAACAAGTCGGCCTGGGAGACCGCCACCGCGTTCTCCCTGGGGCTCAGCGCGACCAGGTCGGCCATGAACGCCGACCTCGCGAGCGGTGCCACGATCGCCGGCACCGTGACCGCCGACGGCGCACCTGTCGTGGAGTCCCGCGTCCGCGCCTACCTGCTCGGCGCCGGCGGCGCCGACTGGGTGGACCGCTGGAGCACCTGGACCGAGGCCGACGGCAGCTACGAGCTCGACGGCCTCCCTGCCGGGGAGTACAAGGTGAGGTTCGAGCCGACCGGTCCGTTCGCGGGCGAGTACTGGGAGGACCAGGACGCCTGGGAGACCGCCGACGACATCACGCTCGCCCTGGGGGACGTCCAGGGCGACCTCGACGCCGATCTGGAGCGGGCCGCGACGGTCACAGGTGTGGTGACCGGTCCCGGCGACGAGCCCGTCGAGGAGGTCGAGGTCTGCCTCTATGAGCCGTACGCCTACGGCGACGAGACCGAATGGGACACCGTCGACTGCTCCTGGTCGGGCACGAACGGCAGCTACGCGGTCGAGGGCCTCGAGTCCGGGACCTACCGGATCGGGTTCTACACCGGCGATGCCGACGGTGACCTCGCCGGCGGCTTCTACTCGGCAGCAGGGCTGGTGGGCACGATCGAGGCCGGTGCGGACGTCGTGCTGACCGCGTCCCAGACGCTCACGCTCAACCAGAAGCTCGCCGTGGGCGGCGCGATCTCCGGGCAGGTCAGCCAGGCCCCCGGAGCCGACTCCTACGGCGACGGTGTCGTGACGCTCTACGACCAGGCGGGCAAGGCCGCCGGCAGCACCTACGCCTACGACGGCGAGTACACCTTCGCCGGCGTGCCCGCCGGGAGCTACAAGGTCGGGTTCGCCCGGTCGCCGCAGGCGTCCGACGTCATCGGCGCGGCGGAGTTCTACCAGGACAAGGTCGAGACCGTCGGGCTGGCCGGTGCTTCGCCGGTCGTCGTGAAGGCGGGCGAGACGACCAGCGGCATCGACGCGGTCATCGAGACGGGCGGCAGGATCAGCGGCACGCTGACCAAGCCGGTCGGCACGCGGACCGCGGACTGCTACCTCCTCGCCGCCGACCCGCAGGGCAGCGCCAGCACCCGGCTGACCCCGCGGGTCTACGAGGCCAGCGAGGGAACGCAGGCGTTCGCGATCACCGGCCTCAACGCGGCCGGCTACCAGCTGCGGCTGGAGTGCTATGACTTCGACACGGGGGAGGAGTCGATCTGGTACTACGACGCCCAGTCGGCGTCGCGGCTCTCCGCATCGGTGGCCGCCGCCGACGTGGTGACGGTCCCGGCGCTCGGCCAGGAGGTGAAGCTCGGCGCGCTCGGCGTCACCACGACGGTGATCGCGCCGACCGGTGCCCCCACGATCAACGGCACCGCCGCGGTCGGTCAACGGCTGACGGTCGCCACCACGAGCCTGAAGTGGGCGCCGGCCGACGTCGTGGTCAGCTACCAGTGGAAGGCCGACGGTGCCCTGGTGAGCACCAACCCGGTCTACACCGTCAAGGCCGCGGACCTCGGAAAGCAGCTGAGCGTGGTGCTGGCCGCGTCCAAGGCGGGCTACACCGGGGCCGAGGTCGCCTCGACCGCGACCGCCGCCGTGGCCAAGGGGACCATCGCCGCGGTGGGCGCGCCGGCGATCAGTGGCACGGCCCAGGTGGGCAGCACGCTGACCGCGAACGAGGGCAACTGGAGCCCCAGCGCCGTGACGACGTCGGTCTCGTGGTCCGTGGCGGGTGTCCAGGTGGCGACCGGGCCGACCTACCAGCCCGGCGCGGCTGAGGCCGGCAAGACGGTCACGATCACGGTCGTCGCCTCCCGCGAGGGCTACCACGACACGACCGCCACATCCGCGGCGACGGCCGCGATCGCGGCGGCCGACGCCACGGCCATCACCCATACCGGCCAGCCCGGGATCGCGGGGGTCGTCGAGGTCGGCCAGACCGTCGAGGTCGACCTCACCGGTCTCGCCTGGACGCCGGCGGACGCGGCGACCGCGGTCACGTGGCTGTCCGACGGAGCGGAGGTCGGCACCGGTCCCAGCTACGCCATCACGGCCGACGACCTCGACAACGCGCTGACCGTCGTCGTGCTGGCCACCAAGGCCGGTCATGTCGCCGACACCGCGACGTCGCCTGCCCGCACGGTCGTCAAGGGCGCGCTGGTCAACCTCACCAAGCCGGCGATCACCGGTACGGCGAAGGTCGGCCAGACGCTGACCGCCTCGCCGGGAACGTGGGACCCGGCCGGGGTCCAGGTCTACTACGAGTGGTACGCCGACGACGAGTGGCTCGAGAACGACGGCCCCAAGCTGCTGCTGACCGCCGACCACATCGGCAAGGCCATCACGGTCGAGGTGCTCGCGACCCGGCGCGGCTACCACAGCAGCTGGGCCGCGTCGCCTGCCACCGCACTGGTCGGGGCCGCCACGCCGCCGCCCACCCCGCCGGCACCGCCGGCACCGCCGGCTCCGCTTCCGGTGGTGCCGCCGCCGGCGGTCAAGGGCAAGGCCCAGGCGGGCAAGAAGCTGTCCGCCGCGACGGTCCTGCCGGCCGGAGTGAGCGGGAAGGTGACCTACACGTGGACCTTCACCCCGAAGAAGAAGGGCAAGAAGAAGCCGAAGCCGAAGACCGTCGGGAAGTCGTCGTCGCTGAAGATGAAGAAGCAGTGGAAGGGCGGCAAGATCAGCGTCACCGCGGTCGTGACGCTGCCCGACGGTCAGCAGGTGAAGGTGACCAGCAAGCCCAAGAAGGTCACCTAGCACCCCACGGAGACCGGGAGAACGAGGACGGGGCGGCCGCGCTGCGGCCGCCTCGTTCCCGTCGTGCCGGACCGGCTCAGCGCTTGGTGGCGATGACCGCCGACGCGTCGGCCGCCACCATGACCTCCACCGCGGTGAAGCGGTCGTCGGTGAGCCACTCCTCGCGGAGGGTGTCGACGCGGCCGTAGGCCAGCGGGGGCCACTGCTCGCAGGGCGGGAAGTCGTCCAGCACGACGATCCCACCGGACTCCACGAGGCCCTCGATCCGGTCCACCCGCACCTCCTCGGGCTGCCCGGAGTCGAGGAACAGCAGCGAGAAGGGTCCCGCGTCCGCGAGCGAGGCCCAGTCCGCGGTCCGCACCTCCACCTGCGGGTCGTCCTCGAAGATCTCGGCCGCGGCCTTGGCCAGTCGCGGCTGGAGCTCGGCGGTGAGGATCCGTGCGGTGTCGCCGCGTACGCCGGAGCGCAGCCACGCCGTACCGACGCCGGTGCCGGTGCCGAACTCCGCCATCGTCCCGCCGCGGGTGGCGGCCAGCGCCGCCAGGAGGCGGCCGGTCTCGTTGCGGCAGAACGAGACGTAGCCGGCGCGGCGCGAGACGTCGAAGGCGCGGGTGACGATCTCCGGCAGGTCTGGCGGGGCGCTCATGGTCCGAGTCTTTCACCCTGGACCAGATGTCTCGCCCAGCGGGACGGTTCCGAGAGGGCCTGGCGCGGGCGCTGCGCAGCGGGGTACCGTCGCCGCATCATGCGGAAGATTCTCATTCTGGTAGCCCGCCGCGACGGGGCCCTCAGCTAGCAGCTGACGAGAGGCCATCCCCGTCGCGGTGATGGTCCATCCTGATTTCTTCCGAGATCTCTTCCCGGCTTCTCATCCCTCAACCCGATCGAAGCCGGAGGACCTCCCATGTACGCGATGTACGACTACGCGACCGACTCCCGCCATCGCCCCACCGAGTGGGGCCCGGCCAAGCACCGGTCGGCCGACGCGCGGTTCCGCGACGGCCACGACGGCGCCGAGGCCGCCGAGGCCGCCGAGGCCGTTCAGGCCGCGCTCGACCTGCGGGACAACGGCGGACAGCGTCCCGACGACAACTAACGTGCTGCCCATGACTGACACAACGGGGACTACGGGCACCCCCACCGACAGCCTGCGGCTCGCCGTCATCCCTGGCGACGGCATCGGCCCGGAGGTCACCGCGGAGGCGCTGAAGGTCCTCGAGGCCGCCTCCCCGGTGAAGTTCGAGCAGACCCGCTACGACCTGGGCGCCGAGCGGTACCTCGCGACCGGCGAGGTGCTGCCGGACTCGGTGCTCGCGGAGGTCCGGGAGCACGACGCCATCCTGCTCGGCGCCGTCGGCGGCAAGCCCAACGACCCGAACCTGCCCCCGGGCATCCTGGAGCGCGGACTGCTGCTCAAGCTGCGCTTCGAGCTCGACCACTACGTCAACCTCCGGCCGTCGCGGCTCTTCCCGGGCGCGGTCTCGCCGCTGGCGGACCACGTCCTCGAGAAGGGCGACGTCGACTTCGTCGTCGTCCGTGAGGGCACCGAGGGCTCCTACACCGGCAACGGCGGTGCGCTGCGCGTCGGCACGCCCCACGAGATCGCCACCGAGGTGTCGGTCAACACCGCGTTCGGTGCCGAGCGCGTCATCCGTGACGCGTTCCACCGGGCCCAGAAGCGGCCGCGCAAGAAGCTCACCCTGGTTCACAAGACCAACGTGCTGGTCAACGCCGGCTCGGTGTGGTGGCGGCTGGTGCAGGAGGTCGGGCGGGAGTTCCCCGACGTCGAGGTCGACTACAGCCACATCGACGCGGTCATGATCTACCTGACCACCGACCCGCAGCGCTTCGACGTGATCGTCACCGACAACCTCTTCGGCGACATCATCACCGACCTCGCGGCAGCGATCACGGGCGGCATCGGCCTGGCCGCCTCGGGCAACGTCAACCCCGACCGCACCACGCCGTCGATGTTCGAGCCGGTCCACGGCTCCGCGCCCGACATCGCCGGTCAGCAGAAGGCCGACCCGACCGCGGCGATCCTCTCCGCCTCACTGCTGCTGGACCACCTCGGCTACCCCGACGCCGCCGCCGCGATCGACGCGGCCGTCCTCGCCGACATGCACCAGCGGACGGCGCCCCGGCGTACGTCCGAGGTCGGCGACGCCATCGCTGCCCGCGTAGCCGGGTAGCGGCGACCCCTCACCGATCACCGTCACGAGGCCGGGCGCAGCGACTGCGCCCGGCCTTGTGACGTCTTCCGCCACGACAGGACTACATTCATGACCATGCAGATCAGCACCACCGCCTCGTCCTCGCCGGCGAGCGAGGAGCGCCTCGCCGAGATCCTCGCCGACCCCGGCTTCGGGGTGCACTTCACCGACCACCTGTTCAAGGTCGAGTGGACCCCCGAGCAGGGCTGGCACGACGCCCGCATCGAGCCCTACGGCCCGCTGAGCCTCGACCCGGCCACCTCGGTGCTGCACTACGCCCAGGAGACCTTCGAGGGCATGAAGGCCTACCGGCACGCCGACGGCTCCATCTGGTCGTTCCGGCCGGAGGCCAACGGCGCCCGGATGGCGCGCTCCAGCCACCGGCTCGCGCTGCCCGTGCTCGAGGTCGAGGACTTCGTGCAGGCGGTCGACGAGCTGGTCCGCATCGACGCCCGCTGGGTGCCGGAGGCGTCGGAGGGCGACGAGAAGAGCCTCTACCTGCGCCCGTTCATGTTCGCCTCCGAGGCCTTCCTCGGCGTGCGGCCCTCGAACCACGTCACGTTCATGGTCATCGCCTCCCCGGCCGGCTCCTACTTCGCCGGCGGGGTGAAGCCGGTCCGGCTCTGGCTCACCGAGACCTACACCCGCGCCGGACGCGGTGGCATGGGCGCGGCGAAGACCGGTGGCAACTACGCCAGCTCGCTGGTCGCCCAGCAGGAGGCCTACGCCAACGGCTGCGACCAGGTGGTCTTCCTCGACGCCGAGCAGGGCAGGTACGTCGAGGAGCTCGGCGGCATGAACCTCTACTTCGTCTACGGGGACGGTCGCATCGTGACGCCCGAGCTGACCGGCACGATCCTGGAGGGCATCACCCGCGCCAGCATCATCGAGCTCGCCGGCAAGCTCGGCTACCAGGTCGAGGAGCGCCGCATCGCGATCGAGGAGTGGAAGGCCGGCGTCGCCAGCGGGGAGATCACCGAGATCTTCGCCTGTGGCACCGCCGCGGTCGTCACCCCCGTCGGCGAGCTGGTCTGGGACGGCGGCTCCGCCCCCAGCCTGGGCCACGGGGAGGTCGCCACCCGGATCCGCAAGGAGTTGGTCGACCTGCAGTTCGGCCGCGCCGAGGACACTTTCGGCTGGATGCACCGGATCGCCTAAGCGCCGCACCCCGACGCGGCGGGCCTCAGCGGCTAACCTCTGCGGGTGACCACAGCCCGGGGGGAGCGCTCCGAGGGTCCCCGGACCATCGGTGACTACACGCTGCTCGCGCCGCTGGGCGAGGGCGGCATGGGTGTGGTCCACCTGGCGCGCCGGCCCGACGGACAACGGGTCGCCCTCAAGGTGCTCCGGCCGCATGTCGTGGGCGACCAGGAGACCCGCGAGCGGCTGGCCCGCGAGGTGGGCTCGCTGAGCCGGATCCGGAACCGATGGGTCGCCGAGATCATCGATGCCGATCCGTGGGCGCCGGTTCCCTACATCGCGACCCGCTACGTCCCCGGTCTGTCGTTGCACGACCAGGTCGCCCAGCAGGGTCCGGTCGCCGGCTCCGACCTGGCCTGGCTGGCCCGCTGCCTGCTGGAGGGCATCGCGGCCGTCCACGAGGCCGGCGTGCTGCACCGCGACGTGAAGCCGTCCAACGTGTTGATGGAGGGCCGCACACCCGTCCTCATCGACTTCGGCTTGGCTCGGGTCGCCGACGACGCCAAGCTGACCCGCACGGGCTGGCTGCTGGGCACGCCGGGCTACCTGGCACCGGAGATCCTCTACGGCGACGAGCCGACTCCGGCGGTCGACGTGCATGCCTGGGCGGCGACGGTCGCCTACGCCGCGACCGGGCGGCCGCCGTACGGCCGGGGCCCGGCCATGGCGGTCATGGACCGCGCTCGGCGCGGTGAGCACGACCTGAGCGGGGCGCCCGCGGACCTGCGGCCGGTGCTCGACGCCGCGCTCGACCCCGAGCCCGGGCGTCGGCCGACGGTGCCGCAGCTGCTCGGCTGGCTGCGCGGCCACGGCCCGGCCCCCACGACCCAGGTGGTGCCGCGCGTGACGCGCCCGCCCATCGAGCAGCCGATCGAGACCCTGCCGTTGGCGGTGCTCCTCGACGACGCCGACGATGGGCCCACCCGCGTGCTCGACGACCCGTACGCGGACCAGCGTGAGGACCCGACCGGCGTCGCGCCTCCGCGAGCGGTCGGAGCTCCCGAGCGGCTGCGGCGGTTCGTGCTGTGGGCCGCGGCCGCCCTGATCGCCGTGGCCGGCCTGACGGCGTACCCCTGGCTCGCCGGGATCGCGCTCGTCGTGCTGGTGTGGCTGTTGCGGGGCGGTTCGCTGGCCGCCTCGACGACAGGGGAGCGGCGCCGGGCGCGCGGCGCCAGGTGGTACGACGGCCCGCGGCTGGTCCTCGGGGCTCCGTGGCACGTGGTCCGCTCCGCTCCCGGCTCGCTGCTGCTGGTGCTGTGGTCGCTGGGCATCGTGCTGACCGCGGGGCTGCTCTGCTACGCGGTCGCGGCTTCGGCCGGCGTCACCCTGGCCGCGTGCGGCGCGGTGTTCGTGGCAGGTCTGTCGTGGGGTCCCGGTGCCGGCCGGGTGCGATCGCCGCTCTCCCGGGTCGTCCACCCGCTCGCGTCGCGTCCGAGGGTCTGGCTAGGGGCCGCGCTGGTGCTGCTCGCCGTGGCGGGGCTGCTCGGCGGACTGGCCGCCACCCAGGGCGCGCAGTGGGCGCCGGCCGGCGGCCCGCCGTTCCAGGGCCTGCTGCCGTAGCGGCGGCCAGTCGCATCGTGGGATCCCCGCCCGTGCCGGGCGCGGGCGTGGCACGATGAGGAGCGTGGCCCACCTGCGCACCATCATTAGCTAGCGCGTCAGCGATCCTGACGCGCCGACCTCTCGCACCCTCGAGAGGTTTTTTTGTGCCCTGATGTTCCTGCCCTGATGTTCCCGAGACAACGCTGACCACCGAAGCCGGATGAGTGAAGAAGATGGACCTGCACGGAGCCTTCCACGTCTACGACACCACCCTGCGTGACGGCGCGCAGCAGGAGGGCCTCAACCTCTCCGTGGCGGACAAGCTCGCGATCGCCCGTCATCTGGACGGGCTCGGCGTGGGCTACATCGAGGGCGGCTGGCCGGGGGCCAACCCGAAGGACACCGAGTTCTTCCGCCGGGCGGTGGGCGAGCTCGATCTCAAGCACGCCAGGCTCGCGGCGTTCGGCTCGACGCGGCGGGCCGGGATCGCGGCGGCCGACGACCCGCAGGTCGCGGCGTTGCGTGACAGCGGCGCGAGCGTCGTGACGCTCGTCGCCAAGTCGCACGACCGCCACGTCGAGCTGGCGCTGCGCACGACCCTGGAGGAGAACCTCGCGATGGTGCGCGACACGGTCGCCCACCTCACGGGCGCGGGCCTGCAGGTCTTCTTGGACGCCGAGCACTTCTTCGACGGCTACCGGGCCAACCGCGGCTACGCCCTGGAGGTGCTGCGCACCGCGTTCGAGGCGGGGGCCGAGGTCGCCGCGCTGTGCGACACCAACGGCGGCATGCTGCCCGGCTGGGTCGCCGATGTCGTCCACGACGTCGTGGAGACCACCGGCGGTCGGGTGGGCATCCACTGCCACAACGACACCGGCTGCGCGGTCGCCAACACGCTCGCTGCCGTCGACGCCGGGGCGACCCACGTGCAGGGGACGATCAACGGCTACGGCGAGCGGACCGGCAACGCCGACCTGGTCGCGGTGGTCGCCAACCTCGAGCTGAAGGTCGGCCACCAGGTACTGCCCCCGGGCCTGTTGCGCGAGGCGACCCGGACCGCCCACGCGATCGCCGAGGTCACCAACGTCCCCCCGGCGGGACGGCAGCCGTACGTCGGCGCCAGCGCGTTCGCGCACAAGGCCGGCCTGCACGCCAGCGCCATCAAGGTCGACCCCGACCTCTATCAGCACCTCGACCCGGTCGAGGTCGGCAACGACATGCGGCTGCTGGTCTCCGACATGGCCGGGCGGGCGTCGATCGAGCTCAAGGGCAAGGAGCTCGGCTACGAGCTGGCCGACCGCGACCTCGTGGCCCGGGTGACGGACCGGGTCAAGGACCTGGAGTCGGCCGGCTACACCTTCGAGGCCGCCGACGCATCCTTCGAGCTGCTGCTGGCCGAGGAGGTCGAGGGCGCGCGGCCGTCGTACTTCGAGGTCGAGTCGTGGCGGGTCATCACCGAGGCGCGCCCCTCGGGCGACCTCTCGACCGAGGCGACGGTGAAGCTGGTCGCGGGCGGCGTCCGCTTCGTCGTCACCGGCGAGGGCAACGGTCCGGTCAACGCGCTGGACCAGGCGCTGCGCGCCGCGATCGGTCAGGCGTTCCCGCAGGTCGCGCAGTTCGAGCTCATCGACTACAAGGTCCGGCTCTTCGACCAGGGCCACGGCACCGACGCGCGCACCCGCGTGCTGATCGAGACCTCCGACGGCGACACCTCCTGGGTCACCGTCGGCGTCGGCGAGAACGTCGTCGAGGCGTCGTGGGAGGCGCTCGTCGACGGGTTGACCTTCGGGCTGCGCCGCCACAGCTCCTGAATCCCTGGACTGGCTGTCGCCGGCCGGGTGTCGCAGACCGGGATACCGGACTAGCGTGCCGGTGTGACCGATCTCCACGACCTCACCGCGCTGGAGCAGGGCGACCTGGTGCGCCGGTGCGAGATCTCGCCCGGCGAGCTGGCCGAGCACTACCTGGCCCGCATCGAGAGGCTCGACGGGCCGGACGGGGTCGGCGCCTTCGTGACGGTCGCGGAGGAGCGGGTCTCCGCCTGCGCCCGGACGCTCGCGGTCGGGCCCGTGGGGGAGTCGCCGCTGTTCGGTGTCCCCACGGCCATCAAGGACCTCAACCTGACCCGGGGCGTGCGCACGACCTTCGGGTCGGCGGCGTTCGACGACTACGTGCCCGACGTCTCCGACAACGTCGCGCTGTCGATCGAGGCGGCCGGGATGATCTCCCTCGGGAAGACCAACACCCCGGAGTTCGGGTCACCCTGCTACACCGAGCCGGACGTCGCGCCGCCCGCCGTCACGCCGTGGGACCGCAGCCGGGGCGCCGGCGGCTCGTCCGGTGGCGCCGCGGCCGCGGTCGCGGCCGGGCTGGTCCCGGTCGCGCAGGGGAGCGACGGCGGCGGCTCGATCCGGATCCCCGCCTCCTGCTGCGGACTGGTCGGCTTCAAGCCGTCCCGCGGCCGGGTGTCCGCCGCGCCGATGTGGGGCGACCCCGTCGGGCTGTCGACGTCGGGCCCGATCGCCCGCACGGTGCGCGACGCCGCTGCGCTCCTCGACGTGCTGGCCGGGCCGCGCACCGGCGACCCGTTCTGGGCCGCTTCGCCCGAGGAGTCGTTCCTCACCGCCTGCGACCAGCCGCCGGGCCGGCTCCGCATCGCCCGCTTCGCGACGCCGCTCATCGCGCCCGACGCCGTCGTCGACCCGGAGGTGCGGCGCGGCTACGAGGACGCCTCGGCGCTGCTGGAGTCGCTCGGCCACGACGTGGAGGACGTGCCGGTCCCGCTGCCGCCCGAGGCGGTGCCGGTCTTCGAGACCTGCTGGGCGGTGCTCACCGCGCTGTCCGTCGTACCCCCCGAGCGCGAGGACCGGCTCCGCCCGCTCACCCGCTGGCTCACCGACCGCGGCCGCGCGGTGTCGGGTCCGGCCTTCGGGCTCGCGATCGGGCAGCTGCGGCGCTACGCGGCGGCGGCGCTCCACGCGCTGGCGCCGTACGACGCCGTGCTGACCCCGACGCTCGCGACACCGCCGCTGCCGGTGGGCGCGATCCGCGACGACGCCGACCCGGCACGCGACTTCGAACGCCAGAAGGCCTTCACCCCGTGGACCTCGGCCTGGAACGTCACCGGCATGCCCGCCGTCTCCCTCCCGCTGCACCAGACTCCGGACGGGCTGCCGGTGGGCGTGATGCTCGCGGCCCGCCCGGCGCAGGACGCCCAGCTGCTCTCCCTCGCGGCGCAGCTGGAGGCGGCCGCCCCCTGGCACGACCGTCGACCGCCGGGCTGGTGAGGTTAGGCGCGCACGTAGTGCACGGCCCGGTTGCGGCCCTCCGCCTTGGCCCGGTAGAGCGCCTCGTCGGCGTGGCGCAGCGCCTGGGTGAGGTCGGTGCCGTCGTCGACGACCGCCGAGCCGAAGCTCGCTGTCACCTCGCCGCGGCCCTGTAGTGGGTCGGCCGCCTGCAGCAGCCGGGCGATCGCATGGGTCACCACGTCGGCCGCCTCGACCCGCGCGCCGGGGAGGAGCAGCACGAACTCCTCGCCGCCGAAGCGCGCGACGAGGTCGCCGGAGCGGCAGGCGTCACGGCAGGCTCGTGCGAAGCTGGCCAGCACCTCGTCGCCGGTGGCGTGGCCGAAGGTGTCGTTGACCCGCTTGAAGTGGTCCAGGTCGGCCATGATCAGCACCGAGTGGTCGACCTGCCGGACGGCCTGGGCCGCGAGCGCGAGGAACTCCCGGCGCTGCAGGGCGCCGGTCAGGTCGTCGCGGGTGGCGCGGCGGTGCAGATCCTGGATGAACTGCCGGTGGCTGAGCGAGGACATGCTGAACGACACCGCCACGAGCATCACGCTGATCAGCAGCGTCGTGGGCGTGGAGCCGAACCAGGTCCGGAACACCTCGCTGTCCGGTCCGGCCGTCACGAACGCCAGCATGCGGCCGAGGTAGAAGACCGCGACCGCGCCGCAGGCGTAGCACAGCAGCGCGGCGACGGAGGCGTTGCGTTCGGGGCTCTCCTGGGTCGTGTGCCGCACCAGCCACAGCTCGCGGGCAGCGAGGCCGAGACCGAGCGCCATCAGGGCCAGGAAGGCCGCTCCGCCGGACCACACGTCGTCGCGCGGGTCGCCGAGCGCGCTCGCCAGGCCGGCCAGCGCCGGCCCGGCGGCCAGGACCGGCCACGACGGTCCGGACCGGTGCAGGGAGCGCGCGCCGGTCCAGGCGGCGGCGGCACCGGCTACGCCGACCACGTTGCCGAGCGGGTTGGCCCAGACCTGCGCCGCGGTGCCGTTGAACAGCCACAGGAAGGAGGCGCCCATGAAGGCCGCGAGCGAGACGCACCACCAGCCGCAGAACGCGGCCCGGGTGCTGCGGTAGGTGCCGACGTAGAAGAGGACGAGCATGCTGGCCGCGATCAGCGTGAACGTCACGCGAAGCGTCACGATGTCCAGCACGGCACCCCCTTCTCCGGCCAGCCTAGGCGGGCAGGGCACGTCATGGGGGCAGGACGCAGGGGTCAGTCCTCGCCGATGCCGCGCGCGTGGAGCGCTGCGCCGGTCTCGTGGGCGCGGGCCACGACACGCACGACGAACGGCGTCAGGTAGGCGCGCGGGTGGCGGATCCCGCGGGCGCGGGCGGCGTCGCGGGTCTCGACCGCCAGGGCGACGGTCGCGGGCAGGGACTGGATCGCCATCGCGAACGTGAGCGCCACCCGCTCGGGATCGACGCCGACACGGCGCAACGGGCGCATCGCCGCGACGAGGGTGTCGAGCAGGGCGTTCACGCTCGTGGTCGAGGTCAGCACGACGCCGAGCAGGACCAGGGCGAGCAGGTCGGCGAGCGTCTCCACCGCCTTCTGCCACCCGTCGAGCCAGCCCTGGATCGCGGAGAGCAGCACGGCCAGCAGCAGGATCCCGCGCGCGGCGCGCAGGAGTACGCCGACCGGCAGGCGCGCCACCACGGCGAGTGCCAGCGCCAGCGCGAGGAGCCCCAGGCCGGCCGTCATGCTGCGCAGCAGCACGACCGCGACGCCGAACGCCGCGGAGGCGAGCAGCTTGAGCCCGGGCGGGAGTCGGTGCAGCCACGTGTCGCCCGCGAGGTAGCCGCCGACCAGCAGGCTGCTCATCGAGTCACCGAGGCGACGTACTCCTCGACCGCCGCCGGTGCCGGTCCGTCGAACACCACGCGACCCTCGGCCACCACGAGCGCACGCTCGCACCGCGCGGCGAGGTCGAGGTCGTGGGTGACGAGGACGAGCTGTTGGGTCAGGCCGAGCAGCGTCTCGCCGACCCGGCGGGAGTTGGCCAGGTCGAGCAGCGTGGTCGGCTCGTCGGCGACCACCACCGCGGGCTCGGTCGCGAGCACGCCGGCGAGCGCGAGCAGCTGGCGCTGGCCACCGGAGAGGGTGTGGACGCTCTGGTCGGCGTGCGCGGCCAGGCCGAACCGGTCCAGCACCGCCACCGCGTGCTCGCGGCGCGCCGCCTTGTCGCGGATCCGACGGCGCAGCGAGAGCTCGACGTCCTCGACGCAGGTCGGCATCACGAGCTGGGCGGCGGGGTCGGTGAAGCAGAACGCCACCGTCCGGCGTACCGCCGCGCCGTCGCGGGCGACATCGAGGTCGCCGACACGCACCCGACCGGTGGTGGGGGTGACCAGGCCGTTGAGCAGGCGTGCGAGCGTCGACTTCCCCGAGCCGTTCGCGCCGATGATCGCGATCCGATGCTCGCTCAGCGTCAGCGAGGTCGGGTGGAGCAGGACGCGGTCGCCGCCCCCGGTGGTCCCGGGGACGACGACCGCGGCCTCATCGAGCCGGATCAGCGGCATCAGCCGCGGCGCAGCAGCTGCGGGAAGGCGCGGTGGACCTCCGCCGCGACCAACGCGACCAGGGTGGTCTTGACGAAGTCACCCAGCCAGAACGGCATGTCGAAGTGGAGCGCGTCGTTCCACGACACGTCGAGGAAGAGCTTCATGCCGGTGATGCCGAGCGGGTGGATCACGAACACGCTGCCGGCCGCGGAGCAGAGGAAGACGACCAGGGCACGCGTCTTGCCCTTCTCGCCCGCGACGTACTTGACGAGCAGGCCGCCGAGGAACGCGGCCACCGGGAACGACCAAAGGTAGCCGGCGCTGACCCCGGTGAACGGGGCGATGCCCGAGGAGTGGTCGGAGAAGACCGGCAGGCCGATCGCGCCGAGGGCGAGGTACAGGGCGACGGCGAGGAAGCCGCGCACCGGGCCGAGCACGCAGCCGGCGAGCATCACGCCGAAGGTCTGCAGCGTGATGTCGATGCCGGCACCGGTCGGGATGCCGCCCACCAGGGCGCAGGCGGAGATCAGCGCTGCGAACGCGGCGATCAGCGCGAGGTCCGTGGTGGTGAGGCGTCGCGGCCTTGCGGGGCCCCCGTCGGCGAGGGTGCCGGAGGTCTCGGACGTCTCGGAGGTCTCGGAGGTCTCGGTCGTCATCGTGGACTCTTTCGTCGCAGGGACCTGAACAGTGGTCAGGTGAACGGCGTTCAGGTTAGGGTGGCGACCCCTGCCGGTCAACCGTGGAGTCCGTCACATGCGCTACCGCCGCCGCGACATCGTCGAGCGCGCCGTCGAGGTCCTCGACGACTACGGCCTCGCCGACCTGTCGATGCGACGCCTCGGCTCCGAGCTCGGCGTGCAGCCGAGTGCCCTCTACCACCACTTCGCCAACAAGCAGACGCTGCTGGCCGCGATCGCCGACGAGCTGCTCTCGCGCCCGGCGTGGCCGGTGACGGGGGAGTGGGCCGACCGGGTGGTCGCCATCTGCGGCACCCTCCGCGACGCGCTGCTGGCCTACCGCGACGGTGCCGAGCTGGTCGCGACCGTGCACGCGTTCGGTCTCGGCGCCAGGCTGCCGCACGAGCTGCTCCTGGCGGCGCTGGCCGACGGAGGTGTCGGCCCCGTCGCTCCCGCCGCCGCCCGCACGCTGCTGCACTACGTCTACGGTCACGCGGTCGACGAGCAGACCCACCTGCAGGCGACCGCGGCGGGTGCCATCGACGACGACCCTCGCGACGTCGACGACTTCGGCGTCGGGCTCGCGATGATCGTGGCCGGCATCCAGGTGGTGGGGGCCACCCGGTCCTGAAGCCCGTCCTGAGGCCGGTCCTGGGACCGGGCCCGAGCGTCAGTGAGCCGGTGGGACGCGGACGCCGACGGCCGCGATGTCGTCGTACGCGTTGCCGTCCTGGAAGGCGAGCGCCTCGGAGACCAGATGGGACAGGGCGCCGTCGATCGTGTCGGACGCGGCGAGCGAGTCGCGCAGCGAGGCGAGCAACCGCTGCTCGCCGAACATCGTTCCGCCGGCGCGCCCGTCGGTGATCCCGTCGGTGTAGAGCACGATGCCCTCCTCCGGTCCGAGCAGCAGCTCCTGCTCGGCGAACGGGAGGTCGGGCAGCATGCCGATCAGCGGCCCCGAGAACGCGGCGAAGCGCGGCTCGCGGCCCGGGCCGATCAGCACCGGCGGCGGGTGGCCCCCGACGCTCAGCACCGCGCGCCAGCCCGCCTCTTCACGGGAGAGACGGACCAGGACGCAGGTGCAGAACCGGTCCTCGTCCCCGTTGAGGAGCAGCAGCTCGTTGAGCTGGCCGAGCACCTGGGCCGGCGAGCGCTCGGCGACGGTCAGCACGCGCAGCGTGTGGCGGACGAACGCCGTGACCACCGCGGCCTCGGCGCCCTTGCCGCAGACGTCGCCGAGCACCACGACCCACTCGTCGTTCGTGACCGCGAAGACGTCGTAGAAGTCGCCGCCGACGACCGTGCCGTCGCCGGCCGGTCGGTAGGCGCCGCTCACCTCCAGGCCGCTCACGGTCGGCACGGAGGGAGGGATGAAGGTGCCCTGAAGGGTGCGGGCCAGCGAGCGGGCCCGCTGCTCGGACACCTCCGCGCGCTCCTTGGCCCGCAGCAGCTCGCGCTCGTACTCACGCCGCTCGGTCGAGTCGAAGACCGCGATGCGCACGACGCGCGGGTCTCCGGCGGTGTCGCGGTCGAGCACGGCGTTGACCAGCGCCGGCATCCGGCTGCCGTCACGGCGTACGACCTCCAGCGCGATCTCGCGCACGGAGCCCTGCAGCTGCAGCAGCGGTCGGTAGTGGGTCTCGTGGTAGAGCCGTCCACCGGCGGAGAGGAGGTCGACGAAGTGCCGACCAGCCAGCTCCGCGCGGTCGTAGCCCGTCCAGGCGAGGAACGTCTCGTTCACCCGCACGATGCGCCCATCCGGGGTCGTGGACAGGTGGCCGCAGGGCGCATGCTCGTAGAGGGCGACCGCGTCGTCCTCCACGAACGCCTCGCCGGGGGCCTCGGGCACCCGCTCCTGGACCATCGGCTAGGACCGCGAGCCGATGAAGGCGGCGATGGCGTCGATCGTCTCCGCGGGGTCGCTGAGGTGCGGGCAGTGGCCGGTTGCCCGGAGCATGACCAGCTCGCTGTCCGGGATGGTCTTCGCGACGAACTCGCCCACCTCCGGTGGCGCGATCACGTCCGAGCTGCACTGCAGCACGAGAGTCGGAGTCACGACGTGCGCCAGGTCCTCGCGGTTGTCGGAGAGGAACGTCGCGCGCGCGAAGCGGCGCGCGATCTCCGGGTCCATGCGACAGAAGCTGGCGGTGAGCTCCTGGCCGAGCTGCGGGCGCTCGGGATTGCCGATGATCGCCGGTGCCATCGCCGCCGACCAGCCCAGGTAGTTGCTCTCCAGCGACTGCAGCAGCTCGTCGATGTCGGCCCGGCTGAAGCCGCCGCGGTAGCCCTCGTCGTCGATGTAGCGCGGCGAGGGGCCGACGAGCACCAGCCGCGAGAACCGCTCCGGCACCCGTCGCTCGGCGAGGACGCCGATCATGGCGGCGACCGAGTGGCCGACGAAGACGACGTCGTGTAGGTCGAGCTCGGTGAGGATCTCGACGAGGTCGTCCGCGTAGCCGTCCAGGGACGCGTACTTCTCCGGGTCGTACGCCGAGGCATCGGCACCGCCCGCGCCGACGTGGTCGTAGAGCACGACCCGGTGGTCCGCGGCGAACGCCGGAGCGACATGACGCCACATCGTCTGGTCACAGCCGAACCCGTGCGCGAAGACCATCGGCCGGCCGGACTCGGGTCCGGTGACCGTCACGTGGTTGCGCACGATGGCACTCATGAGCGAACCCTAGTCCCCCGGCGCCGGTTTCCCTTTACCCAGCCAGTTACCCGGTCAGCAGACGCTCGCACTCGGCGGCCAGGCGCCGGCGCAGCGGAGTGGCTCGCGCGGCGAACGACTCCTGCCGCGCGGCGTACTCGCGCTTGCCCTCGGCGGTCTCGACCCGGACGGGGGACCACTCCTCGCCGGTGGGGTCCAGCCGCCAGCCGGTCAGGTCGTACGGCGCGGCCCGCATGTCGAGGATCCGGATGTCCCAGGCCAGCTCGAAGCAGTCGGCGACCAGGTCGGAGGAGATCATCGGCGAGAGCCGGAAGGCGTGCTTGTACAGGTCCATGCCCGCGTGCAGGCAGGCCGGCTGCTCGAAGTCGGGCCGGTCGTCCGAGGCGGGGGAGAGCGTGTTCAGCGGGACCGCGGCCGGGGTGAAGAAGCGGAAGGCGTCGAAGTGGGAGCACGCGATCCGGTGGGACTCCACCACGGCGTCGGTGCCAGCGGCGCCGAGGCGCAGCGGGACGCGGTGGCGGGTCTCGCCCGACTCCGCGCTCCGGTAGACCATCGCCCACTCGTGCATCCCGAAGCAGCCGAGGTTGCCGGGCCGCGACAGGGTCGCGCGCAGCAGCCGGTGCAGCGTCTGGAGCAGCATGCGCTGCGCGGCGACGTACGCCGCAGCGACCGCCCCGCCGTCGTACCCCTTGAGACCGTCGAGCTCCGGCGCGTCCTCGACGAGCACCCCGAAGCCCGGATGCCAGCGCAGCAGCTGCGCGGGACGCTGGGCGTAGTAGGTGAAGAGGAAGTCGTGGACCGGGTGGGCGACACCGGCCTCGCGACGCGCGAGGTGCGGCTCGACGTACGGCGCGAGCCGGGCGCGGTGTGACGCGGCCCGCGCCAGCCACTCCTCGCGCGACATCACCTCCACGGCCGACAAGGGTAGGTCGATAGGCTCGCAGCGTGCGCATCGCGAGATTCACCACCGGCGGAGACCCCCAGTACGGCGTCATCGCCGGTGAGCTCGACCAGTTCGGCCAGCCGGCGGAGGACGCGCAGCTCCTCGTGCTGGCCGGTGACCCGCTCTACGTGGGCCTCAAGCCGACCGAGCAGACGCTCCGGTTCGCCGACGTCAAGCTGCTCGCGCCCGTGATCCCGCGCAGCAAGGTCGTGGCGATCGGCAAGAACTACGCCGACCATGTGGCGGAGATGAAGGGCGTCACCGGCGGTGACGCGCCCGAGGAGCCGCTGCTGTTCCTCAAGCCGAACACGAGCGTGATCGGGCCGGGCGACAGCATCGTCTACCCGCCGCAGACCGAGAACGTCCACTTCGAGGGCGAGCTGGCCGTCGTGATCGGCCGGATCTGCAAGGACGTCCCGGCGGCCAAGGCCGCCGACGTGATCTTCGGCTTCACCCTCGCCAACGACGTCAGCGCCCGCGACCTGCAGGTCAAGGACCAGCAGTGGAGCCGCGCGAAGGGGTTCGACACGTTCTGCCCGCTCGGGCCGTGGATCGACACCGACCTGACGCTGGCGGAGATCGAGGCCGGCATCGACCTCAAGACGTACCTCGAGGGCGACCTCAAGCAGGACGGCACCACCGCCGACCTCATCTTCGACGTCGCGCGGATCATCGAGCACGTCACCGCAGCGATGACCCTGCTGCCCGGCGACGTCATCCTCACCGGCACACCCGCCGGCGTCGGCCCGATGCAGCCCGGCGACGAGGTCGAGGTGACCTCGTCGCGGCTGGGCGCGCTGACCAACCCCGTGATCAAGAAGCCCTGACCAGAGGCCCTGACCCAGAAGTGAGTGCACTGTGACTGTCCGCGTCCGTATGGCTCCGTCCCCGACCGGCTCGCCCCACGTGGGCCTGGTGCGCACGGCGCTGTTCAACTGGGCCTTCGCCCGCCACCACGGCGGCACCTTCGTGTTCCGCATCGAGGACACCGACAAGGAGCGCAGCACCGACGAGTCCTACCGGGCGATCATCGACCTGATGCGCTGGCTCGGCCTGGACTGGGACGAGGGGCCGGAGGTCGGCGGCCCGCACGCGCCGTACTTCCAGAGCGAGCGCGGCGAGCTCTACGCCGACGCCCTGCAGCGGCTGCGCGAGTCCCGCTTCGCCTACGACTGCTACTGCACGACCGACGAGGTCGCCGCGCGCCGCATGGAGTCCGGCTCCAAGGTCATGGGGTACGACGGCTTCTGCCGTGAGCTGACCGAGGACCAGGTCGAGGCGTTCCTCGCCGAGGGTCGCCAGCCGGTCGTCCGGTTCCGGATGCCCGAGGGCTCCATCACCTGGCGCGACCTGGTGCGCGGCGAGGTGACCTTCGAGACCGAGTTCGTGCCCGACTACGCGCTGTGCCGTGCCAACGGCGACCCGCTCTACACGCTGGTCAACCCGGTCGACGACGCGTTGATGGAGATCACCCACGTGCTGCGCGGGGAGGACCTGCTGTCCTCCACGCCGCGACAGCTCGCCCTCTACGAGGCGCTCAAGGAGCTCGGGATCGCGAAGGTGACGCCGGAGTTCGGTCACCTGCCCTACGTGATGGGCGAAGGCAACAAGAAGCTCTCCAAGCGCGATCCCGAGGCCCACGCCCTCGCCTACCGCGACCAGGGCTATCTGCCGGAGGGGCTGCTCAACTACCTGGCGCTGCTGGGCTGGTCGATCGCGGCGGACCGCGACGTCTTCACGCTGGAGGAGATGGTCGAGGCGTTCGACGTCACGGACGTCGTGCCCAACCCGGCCCGCTTCGACCTGAAGAAGGCCGACGCCATCAACGCCGCGCACATGCGGCTGCTGTCGACCGACGAGATCACCCACCGCGTGCTGCCCTTCCTCAAGGCCGACGGGGTGGTCGGCGATCCGGTCTCCGACGCCGATGCCCGGCTGCTCGAGCTGGCGATGCCGCTGGTCGCCGAGCGGATCAACAAGCTGACCGAGGCCTCGGCCATGCTCGGCTTCCTCTTCGTCGACGAGGCGTCCTTCGCCCTCGACCCGGCCGACGCCGAGAAGCTCCTCGACGAGCGGGGCACGGAGATCGTGCGGGCCGCGCTGGCCGCGGTCGAGGGTCTCGCGACCTGGTCGACGGCGGCGATCCAGGAGGCGTTGCAGTCCGCGCTGATCGACGGGCTCGGCCTCAAGCCACGGGTGGCCTTCGGCCCGGTCCGCGTCGCCGTCACCGGCAAGCGGGTCAGTCCGCCGCTGTTCGAGTCCATGGAGCTGCTGGGCCGCGAGCGCAGCCTGGGTCGGCTCCGCGCGGCGCTGGGCTGAGGACGCCGATGCCCGGGCTGCGCTACGACCAGCTGCTGCGCGGCGGTCGCCGGGGGTGGGCCTGGCCGTTCCTCGGCCTGCCGCTGCTCACGATCCTGCTGCTCGTCGTCCAGGTCGGGCTGGTCGTGGTGGCGGCCGCCGTACTGTTCCTGTCCGGGACCGACGCGGGCGAGGCACAGGACCGGCTCACCGGCGACCCCGTCACACCGATGTTCCTCACGGTGGTGAACCTGGGCTGGGCGGCCGCCATCCCGGCGGTCTGGCTGGTGCTCTGGGCCGCCCACGGACTGCGGCCGGGATGGGCCGCCTCGGTGGTGGGGCGGATCCGCTGGCGCTGGCTGGTGACCTGCTTCGGGCTCAGCGCCGCCGCACTGCTCATCACACTGGTCGTCTCCGCGCTGCTGCCGGCGCAGGGCACCGGTGCGGATGTCGCGGGCGCGTCGGGGGAGCTCAACGACTTCACGACGCAGACGCGCGACTTCCTCATCGTCATCGTGCTGCTGACCCCGCTGCAGGCCGTCGGGGAGGAGTACGCCTTCCGCGGCTACCTGACCCAGGCGTGCGGGGCGTTGGCGCGCAGCCGCGTGGTCGCTGTCGTCGTGCCGGCCCTGGTCTTCGCGCTGCTGCACGGGCTCGGCCAGCCGATCCCCGTCTTCGTCGACCGGTTCGCCTTCGGCCTGGTCGCGGGGATCCTGGTGATCGTGACCGGCGGCCTCGAGGCGGGCATCGCCATGCATGTGCTGAACAACCTGATGGCCTTCGGTCTGGCGCTCGCCTTCGGCGACATGACGCAGACCCTCGCCGCCGCCGACGGCAACTGGTGGATCATGCCCGTCACGCTGACGCAGTCGCTCGCGTTCCTCGCCCTGGTGACGTACGCCGCCCGGCGACGCGGGCTGCAGACCACCTCGGACGCGGGGCCGGTGGAGGGGCCGCCCGTTTTGGTCGGCCAGAACCCGTCCGTGTAGTGTTCTGCCTCGGCCCGGCCGCCTCGGCGGAAGGGCCGCTCGACTGCGAAGTCGATGGTCTATGGTGTAATTGGCAGCACGACTGATTCTGGTTCAGTTAGTCTAGGTTCGAGTCCTAGTAGACCAGCGGATCCGAGCGGAAACGCGAGGATTTGGCGGAGAACGACAGCATCGCTAGTGTTCTCCGAGTCGAAAGACAGCAACAAGCCCCCGTTGTGTAGCGGCCTAGCACGCCTGCCTCTCACGCAGGTAGCGCCGGTTCGAATCCGGTCGGGGGTACCGATCCGTTGGGGTCCCGCGCAGCAGGCAGCTGAGTGGGACCCCTTCGGCATTTCCGCCGGACCGGCCCGCGCCAACCGGACGTCAACGTGGTCAGCAGGTCGCCGCCTGGTCGGCGGCCCTCGCCGCGGCGCGGTACGCCTTCACCTCCCGGTCGCCTTGGCGCCAGCTCCGCAGCCACAGCCGCGTGGCCTGGGCGGGCGTCATCTGGCCGGTGCGGAGCATCTCCATGTGGTGCACGTGCATCCGCCAGGTCTCGAGGGCGACCGACGCGCGGCGCAGCGCCCGGTTCCGAGCGGCGACCGCCTCCACGCAGGGGCGGAGCTCCGCGCCGGACTCCTCGGACAGCGCCTGCTCCGGGCAACGGGCCGTGCGCTGGCCGAACGCCCGATAGGCGGCGTCGAAGCGGTCGAGCCGGTGAGCCGCGCCGACGCGGGTCTGGTTCCAGAACTGGTTGGCCTGCTGGAGAGTGATCGCGCCTGTGACGAGCTTGTTCATGGCCCCGATGTGAACCTCCCACTGGCCGAGCGACTCGGTGGCCGCCTCGAGCCCGTCGGTCTGGGCGTCGTACACCTCCTGGCAGCGCTCGAGAGCGATCGGGTTCTGATCGTCGCCCGCGATGTCTCGCGCCATGTCACCCGTCCCGTGTTCGGTCCCGTCCTCCGTCCCGTGCTCCGCAGGGTCCTCGGCGACGTCATCGGGCTGGTCGTCCGTCGTCGGGTCGCCCATCCGCTGCCCCTGCGAGGTCGTCGCGGGCTGGTCCGCGTCGGGGTCGGAACCGCTCCGGGCCTGCGCCATCCAGAGCAGACCCACCAGCAGTGCGCCGGCCACCACCCCCGCGAGCACCGAGAGGATGGTCCGGCCATGGCCATCGTCATACAGATACGACACGAGGGTCCTCCTCACGAACAGCGCTTTGCCGTTGTGCGTATCCGGCGAGACGCGCCCGACCCGCCGACGATCGGCAGGTTTACCCCCAATAGGGGAGCGACGTGGCGCCAAGACCCGGAGCTCCTGAGCGCCGCGCCTCCGGGTGGGCATCGACACCGACGAGAACCGTCGTGTCCGATTCCCGCCAGAAGATGTCGGCGACCCGGGGGATGATGGAGCCATGCTCCTCGACGCCGACGCCTGCTACCGGGCGGTGCAGTCGCGCGACCGCCGCTTCGACGGCGTCTTCTACACCGCGGTGCGCACCACGCGGATCTACTGCCGCCCGTCCTGTCCGGCGCGGACGCCGCACGCCGCGAACGTCACGTTCCACCGCACCGCCGCGGCGGCACAGGCGGCCGGGTACCGCGCCTGCAAGCGATGCCTGCCCGACGCCACCCCGGGCAGCCCCGAGTGGGACCTCGCCGCGTCCGTCGCCGGACGCGCGATGCGGCTGATCGCTGACGGCGTCGTCGACCGCGAGGGCGTCGCGGGACTCGCCGAGCGCCTCGGCTACAGCGCGCGTCACCTGACCCGGCTCCTCACCGCCGAGCTCGGGGCCGGCCCGCTCGCGCTGGCGCGCGCACGCCGTGCCCAGACGGCACGGACGCTGCTCGAGACCACGACCCTGTCCCACGCCGATGTCGCGTTCGCGGCCGGGTTCGCCAGCGTGCGGCAGTTCAACGACACCGTGCGGGAGGTGTACGCCGCGACGCCGACCGAGCTGCGTGGTCGCCGGGCGAGCACCCGGAGCACGGGCGGCACGCTGCGGCTGCGGCTCGCGGTCCGCACGCCCTTCGCCGGCCGGGCGCTGCACGCCTTCCTCATAGGTCATGCCGTCCCCGGCGTCGAGACCGGCGGTGACGGCTGGTTCGCCCGCACGCTCGACCTGCCGCACGGGCCGGGGACGGTCAGGCTCGACCTCGCCGACGCACCGGCGGCGGGGGAGACCGCCTTCGTGACGGCAGCCTTCACGCTCTCGGACCTGCGCGACACCACCGCGGCGGTGGAGCGGGCCCGCCGGCTGCTCGACGCCGACTGCGACCCCGTCGCCGTCGACACGGCGCTGGGCGGCGACCCCGTGCTGGGACCGCTCGTCGCGACGACACCCGGCCTGCGCGTGGCCGGACACGTCGACGGCGACGAGCTCGCCGTGCGCACCGTCGTCGGCCAGCAGGTCAGCGTCGCGGGCGCCAGCACCGTGCTGGGACGGCTGGTGGCCGAGCACGGCACACCGGTCGCCACGGGCATCCCCGGTCTCACCCACCTGTTCCCCCGCCCGGCGTCGCTGGCCGAGGTCGACCCGGAGACGCTGCCGATGCCGCGGTCGCGGGGCCGCGCGATCGCGGGGCTGGCCGGCGCGCTCGCCACCGGCGAGATCCGGCTGGACCGCGGCACCGACCGGGCCGACGTACGCGCCGGGCTGATGGGGCTGCCCGGCATCGGGCCGTGGACCGCCGACTACGTCGCGCTGCGCGCGCTGGGCCACCCCGACGTCTTCCTGCCCGGCGACGTCGGCGTGCGACGGGCGCTCACCGCCCTCGGGCATCCCGCCGCCGACGGCACCGACTGGGCGCCGTGGCGCTCCTACGCACTCATGCACCTGTGGCACTCGCTGCCCGACACCGCCTCGAGGAGGGCCGCCTGATGTGGACCGTGATCGACTCACCGATCGGGGAGCTGCGCCTGGTCGAGCAGGCCGGCTCGATCACCGCGATCGAGTTCAGCCCGTTCCGCGACACGACCGGCCGCCCGCTCGGTGACCGGGCCGACGACCACCCCGTGCTGCAGGAGTGCGCGCGTCAGCTGCGCGCGTACTTCGCCGGGCAGCTGACGGAGTTCGACCTGCCGCTGGCGCCGGCCGGCAGCGACTTCCAGCAGCGGGTCTGGAGCGAGCTGCGCCGGGTCGGCTTCGGCCGTACGGCGACGTACGGCGAGATCGCCGTGCGTCTCGGCATGACCTTCGCCGCCTCCCGGGCCGTCGGGCTGGCCAACGGCCGCAACCCGATCCCCATCGTGATCCCGTGCCATCGCGTGATCGGCGCGAACGGCACGCTGACGGGGTACGCCGGCGGCCTGGACCGCAAGCAGCTGCTGCTGGACCTCGAGACCGACGCGCTGTTCTAGTGCCCGTCACCCTGAGCCCCTCGCGGGGCCCCTAGGGTGGCGACATGCCCTGGCAGACCCGCGCCTCCCGTGTCGTCTACGAGAACCGCTGGATCAGCGTCCGGGAGGACGACGTGGTGCGGCCCGACGGCGGGGCGGGCATCTACGGCGTGGTCACCGTGCGGCACACCGCGGTGTTCGTGGTTCCGGTGACCGACGCGGGCGAGGTCGTGCTGGTGCGCATGTTCCGCTACACGACCGGCACGGAGTCGATCGAGATCCCCGCCGGTGGGACCGACGGCGAGCCGCCCCTCGAGGCGGCGCAGCGCGAGCTGCGGGAGGAGACCGGGCTGGAGGCCGACAGCTGGCGCGACCTCGGACCGATCACGTCGCTCAACGGCGTCGCCGACGCCCCCGGCCGGGTCTTCCTCGCGCAGCGGCTGCGCCCGTCGGGGGCGGCGTCCGCGATGGAGGAGGAGGGGATCACCGAGGTGATCACCGTGCCGTGGGAGCGCGCGATGGCGATGGTCGGCAGCGGCGAGATCACCGACGGCGAGACGATCGCGCCGCTGCTGCGTGCGGCGATCGCGCTGGGCAAGCTCGGCTGAGGCCCGTATTCCTCGCCGCGACGTCACTCCGCCGCGGCGCGACGCAGCGATTCGGAGAGCCGCTCGGCCGCGGCGATGACGGCCGGCGCGTGCATCCGGCCGGGCTGCCGCGAGAGCCGCTCGAGCGGGCCCGAGACCGAGACCGCGGCGATCACCTTGCCGCCGGGGGAGCGGACCGGCGCCGAGACCGACGCGACGCCGGGCTCCCGCTCGCCGACCGACTGTGCCCAGCCGCGGCGGCGGATGCCCGAGAGCGCGGCCGCGGAGAACGCGGCGTTCTGCAGACCGCGGTGCATCCGCTCGGGGTCCTCCCACGCGAGCAGCACCTGCGCTGCCGAGCCCGCGCGCATCGTGACCTGCGAACCCACGGGGATCGTGTCGCGCAGGCCCGAAGGTCGCTCGGCGGCGGCGACGCAGACTCGTGCATCCCCCTGCCGTCGCCACAGCTGCGCGGACTCGCCGGTGATGTCACGCAGCCGGGCCAGCACGGGACCGGCGGTCGCGAGCAGCCGGTCCTCACCGGCGGCCGCGGACAGCTCCGCCAGCCGCGGTCCGAGGATGAAGCGCCCCTGCATGTCGCGCGCCACGAGCCGGTGATGCTCGAGCGCGACCGCGAGACGATGAGCCGTGGGACGGGCCAGCCCCGTGCCGGCCACCAGGCCGGCGAGCGTGGCGGGGCCCGACTCCAGGGCGGTGAGCACCAGGGCGGCCTTGTCGAGGACGCCCACTCCGCTGCCGTTGTCCATATGGCAAGACTACGGTCTCACGTGATGGGATGCAAGAGCTAGCATCTGAAGTGTCATCGAGCGGTGGCCGCATCGTGGTCGCCTAGTGGAGGAGAGCGTCATGGGCAGGACCCTGTCGGAGAAGGTGTGGGACGAGCACGTCGTCCGGACCGGCGAGGCCGGACAGCCCGATCTCCTCTACATCGACCTCCACCTGATCCACGAGGTCACCAGTCCCCAGGCCTTCGACGGCCTGCGGCTCTCGGGCCGCAAGGTCCGCCGCCCCGACCTCACCCTGGCCACCGAGGACCACAACGTCCCGACCGTGGACTGGGACAAGCCCATCGCGGACCCTGTCTCGCGCACCCAGGTCGAGACGCTGCGCACGAACGCCGCCGAGTTCGGCGTGCGTCTGCACCCGCTCGGCGACGTGGAGCAGGGCATCGTCCACGTCGTCGGACCGCAGCTGGGCCTGACCCAGCCGGGCATGACGATCGTCTGCGGTGACTCGCACACCTCGACCCACGGCGCCTTCGGTGCCATCGCCTTCGGCATCGGCACCTCCGAGGTCGAGCACGTGCTGGCGACCCAGACGCTGCCACAGGCCAAGCCGAAGACCATGGCCGTGACCGTCAACGGGAGCCTGCCGGCCGGCGTCACCGCCAAGGACCTGATCCTCACGCTGATCAGCAAGACCGGCACCGGTGGCGGCCAGGGCTACATCGTGGAGTACCGCGGCCAGGCGATCCGCGAGCTCTCGATGGAGGGCCGGATGACGATCTGCAACATGAGCATCGAGTGGGGCGCCAAGGCCGGCCTGATCGCGCCGGACGAGACCACCTTCGCCTACATCGAGGGCAAGCCCGAGGCGCCGAAGGGTGCCGAGTGGGACGCTGCCGTCGCGCACTGGCGGACGCTGGTCACCGACGACGACGCGGTCTTCGACAAGGAGATCGTGCTCGACGCCGCCGAGGTCACGCCGTTCGTCACCTGGGGCACCAACCCCGGGCAGGGCGCGCCGCTGGGCGCCAACGTCCCCCACCCCGAGGACTTCGCCGACGAGCAGGACCGGATCGCCGCGGAGAAGGCGCTGGCCTACATGGGCCTGGAGGCCGGCACCCCGCTGCGCGAGGTGAAGGTCGACACCGTGTTCATCGGCTCCTGCACCAACGGCCGCATCGAGGACCTGCGCCTGGCCGCCGAGACCATCGCCGGTCACCGGGTCGCCGAGGGCACCCGGCTGCTGGTCGTCCCGGGCTCGGTGAAGGTCCGGATGCAGGCCGAGGCCGAGGGACTGCACGAGGTCTTCCTCGCGGCCGGCGCGGAGTGGCGCGGTGCCGGCTGCTCGATGTGCCTGGGCATGAACCCCGACACGCTGCAGCCGGGCGAGCGCTCGGCCTCGACGTCCAACCGCAACTTCGAGGGTCGCCAGGGCAAGGGTGGTCGCACCCACCTGGTGTCCGTGCCGGTCGCCGCCGCCACGGCCGTCCGCGGCACGCTGTCCTCGCCCGCCGACCTGATCCCCGCAGGAGTCTGACCATGGAGAAGTTCACCACCCACACCGGCGTCGGCGTCCCGCTCAAGCGCAGCAACGTCGACACCGACCAGATCATCCCCGCCGTGTACCTCAAGCGCGTCACACGCTCCGGCTTCGAGGACGGCCTGTTCGCCGCCTGGCGCGGGGAGCCCGACTTCGTCCTGAACAACCCCGCGTACGCCGCGGGCACCGTGCTCGTCGCCGGGCCGGACTTCGGCACCGGCTCCTCCCGCGAGCACGCGGTCTGGGCGCTGCAGAACTACGGGTTCAAGGCCGTCATCTCCAGCCGGTTCGCCGACATCTTCCGCGGCAACTCCGGCAAGGCCGGGCTGCTCGCCGCGCAGGTCGATGAGAAGGTCGTCCAGCGGCTCTGGGACTACCTCGACGACAACCCCGGCGGGCAGATCACCGTCGACCTGGAGGCGAAGACCGTCAGCACCCCCGACGGCGAGGTGCAGGACTCCTTCGACATCGACGACTACACCCGCTGGCGGCTGCTGGAGGGCCTCGACGACATCGGCATCACGCTCGGGCACGAGGCCGACATCGCCGCCTACGAGGCGCACCGGCCGAGCTGGAAGCCCGCCACGCTCTGACCCTGTCGCGAGCGCGACCTTTCCTGGTCCTGTGGGCTGGTCTCTGGCGCTGGTCTTTGGGCTGGTCTCTGGAGCTGGTCATTGTGACGACCCCGCCGAGTGCCTAGCGTGCCAAGCAGGCACGCCGCGCGCCCAGGCTCGGCGCCGAGGGGTTCAGGAAGGGTCGGAAGTGAACAAGTCTCAGCTCATCGACGCGCTCGCCGCGCGGTACGACGGGAACAAGAAGGCAGCGGCGCACGCGCTGGAGTCCGTGCTCGACACCATCACGCGCGAGGTGGCGCGCGGTGAGAAGGTCGCCATCACGGGCTTCGGCTCGTTCGAGAAGCGGCTCCGGCCGGCTCGATGGGGCCGCAACCCACGGACCGGCGAGCGGATGAAGTCGAAGAAGACGTTCGTCCCGAAGTTCAGCGCCGGCGCCGACCTGCGCAACGTCGTGTCCGGGGTCAAGAAGCTGCCGAAGCTCAACCTCGACGCCGCCCGTGCGGCGGCGTCGATGGCGAGCGCACCGGTCAAGGCGGCCGCGGCCAAGGCGGCTCCGGCGAAGGTCACTCCGCCGGCGAAGGCAGCGGCCTCGCCGGCTGCCTCCCGGGCCGCGAGCGACTCCGGCGCCGCCGCGCCGGCCGCGAGGAAGACCGCGACCACCAAGAGCGCCCCGGCGAAGAAGACGGCGGCCAAGAAGACGGCGGCCAAGAAGACGGCGACCGCGAAGAGGGCCACCACGCCGACGACGGCGACTAACACGAGCACGCCGACGAAGGCAGCGGCCAAGAAGACGGCGGCCAAGAAGACGGCGACCAAGAAGACGGCGACGAAGAAGGCGCCAGCCACGCCGACCGACTCGCCGACCGACTCCTAGACACGGCCGGCCGCCGACGCTCGAGCGGCGCCTGGTCCTACCAGCCGAGAAGCTCGGCCGTCGCGGCAGCGGTGCGCGGCCCGAGGCCGATGGCGGCCGCGAGCCGCAGGTCGGCCAGCTCGTCGACGTCGTGGCGCAGCGAGCCGAGCTCGCCTGCGAGGGCCACGGCACCGCTGCCGTCGTGCTGAGCCCGGGAAGCGACGCCGAACCGCGGCGCGAAGCCGTCGGCCGGCGCGGTGTACAGCGTGGTGCCGAGACCCGCCGCGTCGGCGACGTACGCCGCCCGGCCCGCCGGCGCGGCG
>NZ_DASWXC010000067.1:0-58139 GCF_036405735.1 Nocardioides sp. | reverse complement strand
ACGGCTTCTACGAGGCCCGCACGACCTTCGGCCGCATCGGCGTGAAGGTCTGGATCTACAAGGGCGAGGTCGCCGGCACCCGTGCCGAGCGTCAGGCCCAGGCCGCTGCCCGCGCCGGTGTCCCCGGCCGTGGCGGTCGCCCGACCCGCGGCGGCGAGCGTCCGACCCGCGGTTCGCGCGGTGACCGTCCGGCCCGTGGCGACCGCGCCGACGCGCCGGCCGTCACCGAGGCCCCGGTCGGCGGCGACACCGCCGTCGCGAACACCGCGGCTGAGACTGCAGGACAGGAGGCCTGACCGTCATGCTGATGCCCCGTCGCGTCAAGCACCGCAAGCAGCACCACCCGAAGCGATCCGGTGCTGCCAAGGGCGGCACCTCGCTCGCCTTCGGTGACTTCGGCATCCAGGCGATCGAGGGTCACTACGTGACCAACCGCCAGATCGAGTCGGCTCGTATCGCGATGACCCGTCACATCAAGCGTGGCGGCAAGGTGTGGATCAACATCTACCCCGACCGCCCGCTGACCAAGAAGCCCGCCGAGACCCGCATGGGTTCCGGTAAGGGCTCCCCGGAGTGGTGGGTCGCGAACGTCAAGCCCGGCCGCGTCATGTTCGAGCTGTCCGGTGTCTCGGAGGACATCGCCCGCGAGGCGATGCGCCGTGCCATGCACAAGCTCCCCATGAAGTGCCGTTTCATCACCCGAGAGGCCGGTGAGTTCTGATGGCGAACAGCCTGAAGGCGCACGAGCTCGACGAGCTCAACAACGTGGACCTCGAGGCGAAGCTGCGCGAGGCCAAGGAGGAGCTGTTCAACCTCCGGTTCCAGGCGGCCACCGGCCAGTTGGAGAGCCACGGCCGGCTCAGCTCGGTCAAGAAGGACATCGCCCGGATCTACACCGTCGTGCGTGAGCGCGAGCTCGGCATCCGCACCGCTCCGGGTGCCGCCAACAACGCCGGCAACAACACTGAGGAGGCCTGACCATGGCTGAGCAGGCTGAGGTGGAGACCACCACCGCGCGCAACTCGCGCAAGGTCCGCGAGGGCCTCGTCGTGAGCGACAAGATGGACAAGACGATCGTCGTCGAGGTCGAGGACCGTGTGAAGCACCCGCTCTACGGCAAGGTGCTGCGCCGCACGAGCAAGCTCAAGGCCCACGACGAGCAGAACACCGCCGGCATCGGCGACCGCGTCCTCGTCATGGAGACCCGGCCGCTGAGCGCGACCAAACGCTGGCGCCTCGTCGAGGTCCTCGAGAAGGCCAAGTGACCCGCGCCGTACGGCGGGCGTCACGCTCGCGTCGTACGGCGTGAAATTGACCCTGGGAGGCAGGCCCAGCGACCATTGACGCTGGGCCTGTCGCCCGCAATCACTACCAGTTCGGCCAGGCTCGTCCGCCACGGATGCGGATGAGAACCGGCTCGACAAGGAGAAACAATGATCCAGCAGGAGTCGCGGCTCAAGGTCGCCGACAACACGGGTGCGAAGGAGATCCTCTGCATCCGCGTTCTCGGTGGCTCTGGGCGCCGCTACGCCGGCATCGGCGACGTCATCGTCGCCACCGTCAAGGACGCGATCCCCGGTGGCAACGTGAAGAAGGGTGACGTGGTCAAGGCCGTCGTCGTGCGCACGGTGAAGGAGCGCCGTCGCCCGGACGGTTCCTACATCCGCTTCGACGAGAACGCCGCCGTCATCTTGAAGAACGACGGCGAGCCCCGTGGCACCCGCATCTTCGGCCCGGTCGGTCGCGAGCTGCGTGAGAAGAAGTTCATGAAGATCATCTCGCTGGCACCGGAGGTGCTCTGACTCATGGCCGTCTCGAAGAAGACCGTGAACATCAAGAAGGGCGACACCGTCAAGGTGATCGCCGGCAAGGACAAGGGCGCCGAGGGCAAGGTCATCGCCGTTCTCCGTGAGGAGGAGCGCGTGATCGTCGAGGGTGTCAACCGCATCAAGAAGCACGTCAAGACGCAGACCCAGTCGGGCACCACGGGCGGCATCGTCACGACCGAGGCCCCCATCCACGTCTCCAACGTGATGGTCCTCGAGGACGGCATGCCGGTGCGCCTGGGCTTCAAGCGCGAGCAGGTCGAGAAGCGTCGTCCCGACGGTTCGACCTACTCCGCCGAGCGCAGCGTCCGTGTCTCGCGCAAGACCGGCAAGGAGATCTGAGATGACCGAGACCGCGACGACGACCGCTCGTCTCAAGACTCGCTACCGCGAGGAGATCGCCCCCGCCCTGCAGCAGCAGTTCGACATCAAGAACGTCATGCAGGTGCCGGGCCTGACCAAGATCGTGGTCAACATGGGTGTCGGCGAGGCCGCTCGCGACTCCAAGCTGATCGAGGGTGCCGTCAAGGACCTCACCGCGATCACCGGTCAGAAGCCGCTGGTCACCAAGGCTCGCAAGTCCATCGCCCAGTTCAAGCTGCGTGAGGGCATGCCGATCGGCGCGCACGTCACGCTGCGCGGCGACCGGATGTGGGAGTTCCTGGACCGGCTGCTGTCCCTTGCGCTGCCGCGCATCCGCGACTTCCGCGGCCTCAACGGCAACCAGTTCGACGGCAACGGCAACTACACCTTCGGTCTCACCGAGCAGGTCATGTTCCACGAGATCGACCAGGACAAGATCGACCGTTTCCGGGGCATGGACATCACCCTGGTCACGACGGCCACCAACGACGACCAGGGTCGGGCGCTGCTGAAGGCCCTCGGCTTCCCGTTCAAGGAGAACTGACATGGCGAAGACCGCTCTCAAGGTCAAGGCCGCCCGCAAGCCGAAGTTCGCGGTGCGCGGCTACACCCGCTGCCAGCGCTGCGGCCGCCCCAAGGCCGTCTTCCGCAAGTTCGGCCTGTGCCGCATCTGCCTGCGCGAGATGGCCCACCGCGGCGAGCTGCCCGGTGTGACCAAGTCCAGCTGGTAATCGACCTTCCCATCAACACACGAGTCGCTACAGGTCGCACCGCGATGAGCAGGTGCGAAACCGGAGTGGAGAAAGGGCCGATGAGGCCATGACGATGACTGACCCGATCGCAGACATGCTGACCCGTCTGCGTAACGCCAACCAGGCGTACCACGACTCGGTGTCCATGCCCCACAGCAAGATCAAGCAGGGTGTCGCCGAGATCCTCAAGCAGGAGGGCTACATCACCTCCTTCGAGGTGAAGGACAACGTCGCTGCTGACGGCACTCCCGGCGTGGGCAAGACGCTGACCATCACGCTCAAGTACGGCCGCAACCGTGAGCGCTCGATCGCCGGTGTCCGGCGCATCAGCAAGCCCGGCCTGCGGGTGTACGCCAAGCACACCGGCCTGCCGCGCGTGCTCGGCGGCCTGGGCGTCGCGATCATCTCGACGAGCCAGGGTCTGCTGACCGACCGCCAGGCGAACCAGAAGGGCGTGGGTGGGGAAGTCCTCGCCTACGTCTGGTGACCTGAGACCGAGAGAGGAGAGAAGAACTATGTCGCGAATCGGCAAGCTCCCCGTCCCGGTCCCGGCCGGTGTCGACGTCCAGATCGACGGCGCCACCGTCACGGTGAAGGGCCCCAAGGGCACCCTGTCGCACACCGTCGCGTCCCCGATCACCGTCGAGAAGGGTGAGGACGGCGTCCTCGACGTCAAGCGTCCCGACGACGAGCGCGTCTCCAAGGCGCTGCACGGCCTGACCCGCACGCTGGTCAACAACATGGTCGTGGGCGTCACCGACGGCTACGAGAAGAAGCTCGAGATCGTGGGCGTCGGCTACCGCGTCCTGTCCAAGGGCCCGACCCAGCTGGAGTTCCAGCTCGGCTACTCGCACCCGATCGTCTTCGACGCGCCGGAGGGCATCACCTTCACCGTCGAGGGCCCGACCAAGCTCGGTGTCGTCGGCATCGACAAGCAGCAGGTCGGAGAGGTCGCGGCCAACATCCGCAAGCTCCGCAAGCCCGAGCCGTACAAGGGCAAGGGTGTCCGTTACGCCGGCGAGAACGTCCGCCGCAAGGTCGGAAAGGCTGGTAAGTGATGGCCATCTCGCTGTCGAACCGCAAGCACACCGCCGCCCGCGTCAAGTCGCGCCTGCGTCGCCAGGTCCGCGGTCGCAAGAAGATCCACGGTACGCCCGAGCGCCCGCGCCTGGTCGTCACCCGGTCCTCGAAGCACATCACCGCCCAGGTCGTCGACGACCTGGTCGGCAAGACGCTCGTCTCGGCCTCGACGATCGAGGCCGACCTGCGTGGCGTCGAGGGCGACAAGACCGCCAAGGCGAAGCGCGTCGGCGAGCTCGTCGCCGAGCGGGCCAAGGCCCAGGGCATCGAGGGCGTCGTCTTCGACCGTGCCGGCAACAAGTACCACGGCCGCATCGCGGCGCTCGCCGAGGGCGCCCGCGAGGGTGGCCTGGCGTTCTGATCGCAACACCAGCGACTAGAGAGAGAAGAGGAACAGTCTCATGAGCGGAGCCCAGCGCGGACAGCGTGGTGGCGAGCGCCAGTCGGGTGGTCGCGGTCGCGACGGTCGACGTGACGCTGAGAAGACCGCCTACATCGAGCGCGTCGTTGCGATCAACCGTGTCGCCAAGGTCGTGAAGGGCGGTCGTCGCTTCAGCTTCACCGCCCTCGTGATCGTGGGCGACGGTGACGGTCTCGTCGGCGTCGGCTACGGCAAGGCGAAGGAGGTCCCGGCCGCGATCGCCAAGGGTGTCGAGGAGGCGAAGAAGGCTTTCTTCCGCGTCCCCCGCATCCAGGGCACGATCCCGCACCCGGTCCAGGGTGAGAAGGCCGCGGGCGTCGTCATGCTCCGTCCGGCCGCTCCCGGTACCGGTGTGATCGCCGGTGGCCCGGTGCGCGCTGTCCTGGAGTGCGCCGGCCTGCACGACATCCTGAGCAAGTCGCTCGGGTCGTCCAACCAGATCAACATCGTCCACGCGACGGTCGAGGCCCTCAAGCAGCTCGAGCAGCCCGAGGCTGTTGCTGCCCGCCGTGGTCTCGCCGTCGAGGACGTCGCCCCGGCCGCGCTGCTCAAGGCGCGCGCGGAGGCCGCTGCTGCCCCGGCGGAGGTGAGCAACTGATGGCTCAGCTCAAGGTCCAGCAGAAGAGGGGCCTCGTCGGCCTGAAGCAGAACCAGCGCGACACGCTGCGCTCCCTGGGTCTGAAGCGGATCGGCGACGTGGTCGTCAAGGAGGACCGCCCGGAGATCCGGGGCATGGTCAACACCGTCCGTCACCTCGTGACGGTCGAGGAGGTCGACTGACATGACGCTCAAGCTGCACCACCTGCGTCCGGCGCCCGGTGCCAAGACCGCCAAGACCCGCGTCGGTCGTGGTGAGGGCTCGAAGGGTAAGACCGCCGGCCGCGGTACCAAGGGCACCAAGGCCCGCTACCAGGTTCCGGTCGCCTTCGAGGGTGGCCAGATGCCGATCCACATGCGGCTCCCGAAGCTCAAGGGCTTCAAGAACCCGTTCAAGGTGGAGTTCCAGGTCGTGAACCTGGACAAGCTCAGCGAGCTGTTCCCCGAGGGTGGCGCCGTCACCGTCGAGGCGCTGGTCGCCAAGGGCGCGGTCCGCAAGAACCAGCCCGTCAAGGTGCTCGGCACCGGCGAGCTGACCGTGAAGGTGGACGTCACCGCGGACGCCTTCTCCGGCTCGGCCAAGGAGAAGATCGAGGCCGCCGGCGGAACGGTCACCGTTTCCTGATTGTTCGATCGTGACAAGGCGCGGTCGGGGTCGCCTGCGAAGGTGATCCCCGGCCGCGCCTTTGTCGCTCCTGCCCTGTTAGGCTGCCCGGGTTCTGCAGGCTGCTTCACGTGCGGGCAGAACCTGTCGTTGCTGGTTGTTGAGAAGAGGACCGACTCGTGCTTGGCGCGTTCGCGAACGCATTCCGGACCCCGGACCTGCGACGCAAGCTGTTGTTCGTCCTGGGGATCATCGTGGTCTTCCGGGCGGGCTCGCAGATCCCTGCCCCTGGCGTCAACGTCGCCAACGTCGAAGAGTGCATCAACCTCACGAAGGACGGCGCGGGCGCGGGGCTCTACAACCTCGTCAACCTCTTCTCCGGCGGCGCACTGCTGCAGCTCACCGTGTTCGCGCTGGGCATCATGCCCTACATCACCGCGAGCATCATCCTGCAGCTCCTCGTCGTGGTGATCCCGCGGCTGGAGGCCCTGAAGAACGAGGGCCAGACCGGGCAGACCAAGATCACGCAGTACACCCGCTACCTCACGCTCGGCCTGGCCGTGCTGCAGGCGACCGGCATCGTGGCGCTGGCCCGGTCCGGCGACCTGCTCCAGTGCACCCAGCCACTGCTGCACGACAACGGCACCGCGACCTTCCTCGTCATGGTCGTGACCATGACCGCCGGCACCGCGGTGATCATGTGGCTCGGCGAGCTCATCACCGAGCGCGGCATCGGCAACGGCATGTCGATCCTCATCTTCACGCAGGTCGTGGCGACGTTCCCCGCGACCATGTGGGCGGTCCAGGAGCAGCACAGCTGGTGGACCTTCGGCGTCGTGATGGCCATCGGTCTGGCGATCATGGCGGCGGTCATCTTCATCGAGCAGGCGCAGCGCCGGATCCCGGTGCAGTACGCCCGCCGCATGGTCGGCAGCCGGATGTTCGGCGGGTCGTCGACCTACATCCCGCTCAAGGTCAACCAGGCCGGCATCATCCCGGTCATCTTCGGCTCCTCGTTGCTCTACCTGCCGGCGATGGCCGCGCAGTTCAACCAGGGCAGCGACTCGATCTGGGTCGAGTGGATCAACAAGTACTTCGTCAGCGGGGACCACCCGATCTACATGGCGACGTACTTCCTGCTCATCATCTTCTTCACCTACTTCTACGTCTCCATCACCTTCAACCCGACGGAGGTGGCGGACAACATGAAGAAGTACGGCGGCTTCATCCCCGGGATCCGGGCGGGCAAGCCGACCGAGGACTACCTGTCCTACGTCCTGTCCCGCATCACGCTGCCGGGCTCGCTCTACCTCGGTCTGGTCGCGCTGATCCCGCTGATCGCGCTGGCCCTGATCGGTGCGAACCAGAACTTCCCGTTCGGCGGCACCTCCATCCTCATCATGGTCGGCGTCGCGCTCGACACGGTGAAGCAGATCGAGAGCCAGCTGCAGCAGCGCAACTACGAAGGATTCCTCCGCTGATGCGTCTGATCATCATGGGCCCGCCCGGCGCCGGTAAGGGCACCCAGGCCAAGTTCATCGCCGAGCACTTCGGCATCCCGGCCATCTCCACCGGCGACATCTTCCGCGCCAACGTGTCGCAGGGCACGCCGCTGGGCGTCGAGGCGAAGCGCTACATGGACGCCGGGGAGTACGTCCCGGACGAGGTCACCAACCGGATGGTCCGCAACCGGATCGACGAGCCCGACGCCACCACGGGCTTCCTGCTCGACGGCTACCCCCGCACGCTGGCGCAGGTCGAGGAGCTCGACGGCATGATCGCGTTCACCGGTCACCGCCTCGACGCGGTGGTCTGCCTGACGGTCGACCAGGACGAGATCGTCCAGCGACTGCTGCAGCGCGCGCAGGTCGAGGGCCGGGCCGACGACACCGAGGACGTCATCCGGCGCCGCCAGGAGCTCTACGTCGAGCAGACCGCGCCGCTCATCGAGGTCTACGGCGGGCGCGGGATCGTCCACCAGATCGACGGCATGGGTGCCGTCGAGGACGTCACGAAGCGCATCTTCGAAGCCCTCGACGTCGTCCCCGAGAGCTGATGGGCCTTCTCGACCGCGGCGTCGAGATCAAGACGCCCGAGCAGATCGACGCGATGCGGCGGGCCGGCCTCGTCGTCGGCCGCACCCTGGAGCTGCTGCGCGGCTCGGTGCGCGCCGGCATGACGACCGGTGAGCTCGACGCCATCGCCGAGGACAGCATCCGGTCGGCCGGGGCCGTGCCCTCGTTCCTGGGCTACCACGGCTTCACCGGCACGATCTGCGCGTCGGTCAACGACGAGGTCGTGCACGGCATCCCGGGCGAGCGGGTGCTGGCCGAGGGCGACCTGGTCTCGATCGACTGCGGCGCGATCGTCGACGGCTGGCACGGCGACGCGGCGATCACGGTCGCCATCGGCGAGGTCTCCGAGGAGCTCACCCGGCTGATGGAGGTGACCGAGGAGTCGATGTGGCGCGGCATCGCCGCCGCGCGACTCGGCGGCCGCGTCACCGACATCTCCGCCGCGATCGAGAGCTATGTCCGCCGCCGGGGCCGCTACGGCATCCTGGAGGACTACACCGGCCACGGCATCGGCTCGCAGATGCACCAGCCGCCGAACGTCCCGAACTTCGGCAAGCGCGGCCGCGGGCCCAAGCTGGTCGAGGGCCTGGCGCTCGCCGTCGAGCCGATGATCACGCTCGGCACCAAGGAGACCGACACCCTCGAGGACGAGTGGACCGTGGTCACCACCGACGGGAGCTGGGCGGCCCACTTCGAGCACACGTTCACCCTGACGCCGCAGGGCGCGTGGGTGCTCACCGCACTGGACGGCGGTCGCGCCAAGCTCGAGGAGCTCGGCGTGCCGTACGGCGGCCGGGACTGATCCCGATCGCCCGCGCTGTCGCGGTCGTGGCCCTGCGGGTAGCCGCTAGGGTCGTCTCGTGAGCGTCGTCCGGTTCGCCCCCGTCGAGGGGGAGTACGACGAGCGCTGGCTCACGGCCGCCGAGCGGTCCCGTCGCGACCGGCTCGTGCAGACCCCGGACCGCACGGCCTTCGTCGCCGCGCACGTGCTCGTGCGCGAGTGTGCGGCCGCCCTGCTGGACGCCGAGCCGCGTGACGTCGTCATCGCGCACCGGTGCCGTGACTGCGGCGGCGAGGACCACGGCGCGCCGTACGTCGTCGGAGCCGACCTGCACGTCAGCCTGAGCCACACCCGCGGCTGGGTCGCCGCGGTCGCCGCCGCGACGCCCTGCGGCATCGACGTGCAGGAGGTCGGCCACGTGCCCGACCTGGCCCTCTCCGAGGCCGAGCTCGCGTGGGCGGGCGAGGACGCCGTCCGTCGCACCCTGCTGTGGAGCCGGAAGGAGGCCCTGGCCAAGGCGGGGCTGGCCGACGTCGGCGCCTTCTGGGAGCACGACGTCCGCGCGCGTGACGCCCGGATCAGGGACTGGGCCGACGACGGCGTCGTCGGCGCCTGGGTGATCGCCGGCCCCGACGACACCGGCGACCCCGACGACACCGGCGACACCGGCGACACCGAGGACGCTGCGGGCCCCGTGCTGGGCGGCACCCCCTAGACTCCGGCGCGTGCCAGGAGACCCCCCGCAGGCCCCGCTGACCATCGGTCTGGCGATCACCGGCCTGCATGTCATCCACATCGTGGAGTACTGCCGGGCGCACGACCTTCCGCTCGACCACCTGCTCGTGCAGAACGCCCCGGCATCGCCTCGAACCCTCGAATGGATGCAGACGGCGCGTCAAGCGCTCGTGCCGGATGCTCAGGAGTACGTCCTGAGGGACGACCCGCACGAGACCGCGGGTGAACTCGCGTACGTCGGCGCACTGCTGTCCAGCCACGCAGGGCCGGTGCGCATCGTGAGCGGTGGCTTCCACCATCCGTTCCTGTGGTTCCTGGTCGAGCGCTACGGTGCGCGGATCGATGAGGTCGTGGTGGTGGACGAGGGTGTCGGCAGCTACGCAGCAACGATCGGCGACCGGCACGCGACGCCGCAGATAGTCCACCTGCTCCAGACCAACGAGATCGAGTCCGCCCACGCCGCGTTCGCCGCGTTTCCCGTCACGTTCTACAGCCGCTACCCGCTCGATCACCAGTTGCTAGAGATCGACGCTCTGGAACCGGCTGACCCTGCTGTCCTGCGCGAGGTTCTCCGCTTCGATGCGAGCCCCGCCGCGCCCGAGATCTACTTCGTCGGGTCTCCGCTCCAGATGGTCCTCACCGACTCGAGCCTTGACATCGCGCTCACGTCGTTGGCACTCCACGCGGCCAAGCGGCTGCACCCCGAAGCTGCCGTCGTCTACATCCCGCATCGCGACGAGCTCCCGGAGAAGCTCGAAGCCGTGGCGACGTTGGTCGAGGTGCGCCCGCTCGGCCATCCGATCGAGCTGGAGGCGATCATTTCGGGAGTCGCCCCGCGCCGATTGGCCACCTTTCTCAGCAGCGCAGCCATCTCGTGTGCCGTGGTGGACCCCGACGTCGACGTCGACGTCTTCGTCGTCCCGGGCCGGTGGACTCGTCCCGAGCACGTCGAGGGCACGCGCTCCGGGTTGCAACTCTTCATCGACCTGCTTGGCGAACAGGTGGTGCTCCATGATCTCGATGCGGGAGTCCCGCATGCGATGATCCCGCCGGGGGTGCTCGACCAGCATGTCTCGCCGACGACCGTCGTGGACGGAGTGGTCGTCGACAGCACCTTGCCGGTCGATGACCTGGTCGTGATCCTGGGGAGCAACGGCGACGCGGCGTTCCAACCGCCCGATACGGCCCTGGCCCAGGCTCGCGCGATGCTCGCCTTCGCCAACGCCCTCACGTCCTCCGGCCAGGTGCGATACGTGCCGGCTCGGGGCGAGGCTGCGGCCACCTTGTCGGCGCTCGAGTCGGTCGTCGAGGTGGAGCGTCGAGACCTGCCCCCCTCTCTTCTCCCGGCGGAGTGGGGAGTGCGTCCACGACACGTAGTGACCATTCGGTCGACGTGGCTTCCGGCCTTCGCGACCGATCCGGAGGGCGATGTCACCGGATGGGTGCTGCGAGCGGCACCCAGTGGCTATGAGCTCGAGGAGACTGCTGTCGAGGTGGTCCACAGGGCCTACCGCGAGGTGTCCGGTGTCCGCCTCCGCTGGGAGACCCTGCCTGAGGAGCCATATGACCCCGCCGAGGAATTGCTGCGCGCGCAACGTCGGCACTCCCGCGATCGGCAGGCCCTGTGTGACCGGATCGACCAGCTCGAAGACACGCTCGCTGCCACGGTCGAGGAGTCCACGACGCGGAATGTCGTGATCGGGGAGCTGCGCCGAGCGCTCCGGTCCCAGGAGGCGGCGAACGCCCGGCTCGGAGAACGGAACGGCAAGCTCGTCGAGCGCAATCGGCGGCTCAAGGCCGAGATCGCCGCGCTCCGGGAGCGACTGGCCGCCGCCGAGCAGGAGGCGGCCCGGCGTACCGGCCTGCGGGGGTTGGTGGGCCGGGGCCGGCCGGGCTCCAAGGACCTCGACTGAGCCCGGTGGGCAGGAACAACCCGCGGGCGCGCGGGGTTGGTCCCTCGTGACTCCCGCGCTCTCCGTGCTCGACCTCGTCCCCGTCCGCACCGACCAGACCACCGGCGACGCGGTGCAGGCGTCCCTGGCGCTGGCCCGGCTCGCCGACGAGCTGGGCTACACCCGCTACTGGCTGGCCGAGCACCACAACATGCCGGCCGTGGCGGCCACGAACCCGCCCGTCCTCATGGCGCTCATGGCCTCGGCCACCCGCCGGATCCGGGTCGGCTCCGGCGGCGTGATGCTGCCCAACCACGCGCCGATGGTCGTCGCCGAGCAGTTCGCGCTGCTGGAGGCGGCCTTCCCGGGCCGCATCGACCTCGGCATCGGACGGGCGCCGGGCACCGACCCGGTGACGCGCTACGTGCTGCGCGACGGCGCCTCCGACGCGATGGGTGACTCGGCGGTCGACCGCTTCCCCGACCACGTCGACAACGTGCTCGCGATGATGGACACGACCGGCGTCTCCATCGCGCTCGGCGGGCGGCGCCACGAGCTCCACGCGACGCCCGCCGCCACCTCGGTCCCGGCGATCTGGCTGCTCGGGTCCTCGGACTACTCCGCCCGCCTGGCCGCGGAGAAGGGGCTGCCCTACGTCTTCGCCCACCACTTCGCCGGGTCGGCCGCCGACACCCGGGCCGCGATCGATCTCTACCGCTCCGGCTTCCGGCCCTCGGACCAGCTGGCCGAGCCGCGCACGTTCCTCACGGTCAACGCCTCGGTCGCCGAGACGCGCGAGGAGGCCGAGCGGCAGGCGCTCCCGCAGCTGCTGACGATGCTCCGGCTGCGCACGGGTGCGCCGCTGACGGCCCAGCAGCTGGTCGAGGAGGCCGAGAAGGAGGAGGTGCCCGAGGCGCACCAGGGCCTGCTCGACGCCATGCGACGCCGCTGGGTGATCGACGCCCCGGCGGCCGCGCGCGAGCGGATCGCGGCGCTGGCGGGGGAGTACGGCGTCGACGAGGTCATGGTCAATCCGGTCGGCGGCGCCCACGTGGGCGACCCGGTGGACCGGGCGCCGGGCCGCGAGCAGACGCTCCGGCTGCTCGCCGCGGTCGATTAGGGAATCGTCTCCGCGTCCCACTAGACTGATGCGTCGGCCCAACGTGGGTCTGTTCCGTCGTGCCTCGCGGCTGCCTGTCGCTCACCTGGTGAGCGAGAGGATGAGGTGCCCGGACGGCTGCACGAGGTCCACTCCGATGCCCCTGCGGGCACGCGAGAGGTTCCCGGGCCACCCGTTCCTCACCCGAGGAGCGGTGCAGGACAACGGTAGACATCGCTTCAACAGATTGTGGAGGACATGCCGAAGAAAGAAGGCGTGATCGAGATCGAGGGCACCGTCGTGGAGGCCCTCCCCAACGCCATGTTCCGCGTCGAGCTGAGCAACGGCCACAAGGTTCTCGCCCACATCAGCGGCAAGATGCGCCAGCACTACATCCGGATCCTCCCCGAGGACCGCGTGGTGGTGGAGCTCTCTCCCTACGACCTCACCCGGGGTCGGATCGTCTACCGCTACAAGTAAGCAGCCGATCTACCAGAAAGAGGCTGACCATGAAGGTCAACCCCAGCGTCAAGCCCATCTGTGACAAGTGCAAGGTGATCCGTCGCCACGGCCGCGTCATGGTGATCTGCGAGAACCCGCGCCACAAGCAGCGCCAGGGCTGAACGCCCTTCGCTGGTCGAGTAGCCCGAGCCGCTAGGCGAGGGCGTATCGAGACCGCGGGCCACACAACTGAATAACCCACCTCGACGTACTACCCGCGGAACTGCTGCGGGGAACCACCTCTGGAGCTTCAGGCCAGAGCTCAGGCGCCACCTGGGACGTACGTCGACTGACACCTGAGGCTGAAACTACGAAGGAATCAACATGGCACGCCTCGTTGGTGTGGATCTCCCGCGTGACAAGCGCGTCGAGATCGCGCTCACCTACATCTACGGCATCGGCCGTACCACCTCCCAGCAGCTTCTGGCCGCGACCGGTGTCGACCCCAACACCCGCGTCCACGCTCTTGCTGAGGACGAGCTGGTCAAGCTCGCGAAGGAGATCGAGTCCCGTGGCCTGACGATCGAGGGTGACCTCCGTCGTGAGGTGCAGGCCGACATCCGCCGCAAGATCGAGATCGGCAGCTACCAGGGTCGCCGTCACCGCATGGGCCTTCCGGTCCGCGGCCAGCGCACCAAGACCAACGCCCGCACCCGCAAGGGTCCGAAGCGCACCGTCGCCGGCAAGAAGAAGGCCAAGTGATCGCTGGTCTCGATACGCCCGCTCGTACCTCGCGGGCCACTCGACCAGCGATGCGCTGACCTCTTCCTCGATCTCACAGACCAGCTACAGCAGGAGTTACTGAATGCCTCCCAAGAGCCGTCAGGCTGCGGCGAAGACCAAGGTCCGCCGCAAGGAGAAGAAGAACGTCGCCCAGGGCGAGGCTCACATCAAGAGCACGTTCAACAACACGATCGTCACGATCACCGACCCCACCGGCGCGGTGATCTCGTGGGCCTCGGCCGGCACCGTCGGCTTCAAGGGCTCGCGCAAGTCCACCCCGTACGCCGCGCAGATGGCTGCGGAGGCCGCCGGCCGCCGCGCCATGGAGCACGGCATGAAGAAGATCGACGTCTTCGTCAAGGGCCCGGGCTCGGGCCGCGAGACCGCGATCCGTTCGCTGGGTGCCATCGGCCTCGAGGTCGGCACCATCCAGGACGTCACGCCGACCCCGCACAACGGCTGCCGCCCGCCCAAGCGCCGTCGCGTTTGATCCCGACCCGAGACTTCCAAGGAGACTGAGAGAACATGGCCCGTTACACCGGCCCCATGACCCGCAAGTCGCGCCGTCTCGGTGTCGACCTTGTCGGTGGCGACGCTGCTTTCGAGAAGCGTCCCTACCCTCCCGGCCAGCACGGCCGGGCGCGCATCAAGGAGAGCGAGTACCGCACCCAGCTGCAGGAGAAGCAGAAGGCTCGCTTCACCTACGGCGTGCTGGAGAAGCAGTTCGCGAACTACTACGCCGAGGCGCACCGCCGTCCCGGCAAGACCGGTGACAACCTGCTCCAGCTGCTCGAGAGCCGCCTGGACAACGTCGTCTACCGCGCCGGCTTCGCCCGCACCCGCCGCCACGCCCGCCAGCTGGTCGTCCACGGCCACTTCCTGGTCAACGGCAAGAAGGTCAACATCCCGTCGTTCCAGGTCTCGCAGTACGACATCATCGACGTGCGCGAGAAGTCGCTCGAGATGACCCCGTTCATCGTGGCTCGCGAGACCCACGGCGAGCGCGTCGTCCCGGCCTGGCTCGAGGCCATCCCGGGCCGCATGCGGATCCTGGTGCACCAGCTCCCCGTCCGGGCGCAGATCGACCTGCCGGTCCAGGAGCAGCTCATCGTCGAGTACTACTCGAAGCTCTGATCACCGCCCTCCTGCCCCCGCCACGCGGGGGCGGGAGGCGCTCCTCAGAACCCCACAGCTCCACACCTTCCGTCGCTCCCCTTAGAAGTTCGGATCCGTCATATAGCGGGTGGGTCCGGAAAGGAAAGATCCAGTGCTCATCGCACAGCGCCCCACTCTGTCGGAAGAGACCGTCGACGAGTTCCGCTCGCGGTTCGTCATCGAGCCGCTCGAGCCCGGCTTCGGCTACACGCTCGGCAACTCGCTGCGTCGTACGCTCCTCTCCTCCATCCCCGGCGCCGCCGTCACCAGCATCAAGATCGACGGTGTCCTCCACGAGTTCTCGACCATCGAGGGCGTCAAGGAGGACGTGACCGAGGTGATCCTGAACCTCAAGGGCCTGGTCGTCTCCTCCGAGCACGACGAGCCGGTCACCATGTACCTGCGCAAGTCGGGTGCCGGTGAGGTCACGGCCGCCGACATCGCGCCGCCGGCCGGCGTCGAGGTCCACAACCCCGAGCTGAAGATCGCGACCCTGTCGGACAAGGGCAAGATCGAGCTCGAGCTCGTCGTCGAGCGTGGCCGCGGCTACGTCTCGGCCGTCCAGAACAAGGGCGCCGACAACGAGATCGGCCGGATCCCGGTCGACTCGATCTACAGCCCGGTCCTCAAGGTGACCTACAAGGTCGAGGCCACCCGTGTCGAGCAGCGCACCGACTTCGACAAGCTCGTCATCGACGTCGAGACCAAGCCGTCGATCCGTCCCCGCGACGCGCTCGCCTCGGCCGGCAAGACCCTGGTCGAGCTGTTCGGCCTGGCCCGTGAGCTCAACGTAGAGGCCGAGGGCATCGACATCGGCCCGTCGCCGGTCGACGAGCAGCTGGCTGCCGACCTCGCCCTCCCGGTCGAGGACCTGCAGCTGACGGTCCGGTCCTACAACTGCCTCAAGCGCGAGGGCATCCACACCGTGGGTGAGCTCATCAGCCGCTCGGAGCAGGACCTGCTCGACATCCGCAACTTCGGCGCCAAGTCCATCGACGAGGTCAAGGCGAAGCTGCACGAGATGGGCCTCTCGCTCAAGGACAGCGCCCCGGGCTTCGACCCGTCCGCCGCCCTCGCCGCCTACGGCGACGACGACGACGATGCGTTCGTCGAGGACGAGCAGTACTGATCCCGCCGTACGTCATGCGTCCTGGCTGCTCCGGCAGCCGGGGCGCATGACGTCCGCAGCAGCACCACCACCGAAAACCGATCCGCCGTCCGGCGGGTCGTCTACCCCGGTACCTGACACGGCCGGAGAGAAAGGAAGAGGCAGATGCCTACTCCCAAGAAGGGCGCCCGTCTCGGCGGCAGCCCGGCCCACCAGCGGCTGATCCTCTCGAACCTCGCCACCGCGCTGTTCGAGCACGGCCGCATCACCACCACCGAGGCCAAGGCCCGGACCCTGCGTCCGCTGGCCGAGAAGCTCATCACCAAGGCCAAGAAGGGCGACCTGCACAACCGTCGCGAGGTCCTGAAGGTCATCCGCGACAAGGGCATCGTCCACGTCCTGTTCACCGAGATCGCCGAGCAGTTCGCGGAGCGTCCGGGCGGCTACACCCGGATCACGAAGATCGGCCCCCGCAAGGGCGACAACGCTCCGATGGCGGTCATCGAGCTCGTGACCGAGGCCTACAACCCGAAGCCCGCCGCGTCGAAGTCCACGAAGGCCACGAAGGCCGCCACGGTCACCGAGGCGACCGAGGTCGCCCCGGCCGAGGTCGAGGCGGAGAACGAGGCCGGCGAGACCGAGGTCGTCGCCGTCGAGCCCGACACCGAGACCGCCGAGGCGGAGTCGGTCGCCGAGGAGAGCACCGAGGAGTCCACGGAGGACGCCGCTGAGGCGCCTGCCGAGGAGAGCACCGAGGAGGAGAAGGCCTGAGGCCTTCGGATTCCGAGCGAGGGGCCCGTCACCGCGAGGTGGCGGGCCCCTCGTGCGTCTCGCGCGTGTCTGATCCCAGGAGCGACTGGTGAGTAGGCTCCCTGGGTACGCTGCACGGGTCCGACCCCGACCGGTGGTTGCGGCAGCACGTCCCCGTTGACTCGGTTCGGAGGCACTTCCCATGCCCGCGTTCTTGGCCCGCCTGCCGGAGTTGCGTGCGTGGGGCTTCAACGTGCTGGTGTGCTGCGCCGGCCTGGCGTTGTTCGTGCTGGCCTGCGTCGAGGCGTTCGCCGATGCCGGCACGGTGCCCTGGGCGATGTGCGTGGTGGGCGTCGTGCTCACCGTGGTCATCTCGCGGTTCCCGATCGTCATCGACCGCGGCGACGGCGGCGGGATCGAGATCGGCTTCGACTCCAGCATCCTCATGTTCATGCTCTGCACCCTCGACCTGCCCGAGGCGCTGGTCGTGTGGTCGTGCGGAGTCCTGGCGACGCAGGTGATCAGCGACCGCCGGCTGTCCTCGAAGCTGTTCAACATCGGCGTCGGGATCCTCGCCGGCTTCCTGGCCGGACTGGTCCTCGTCGAGGTGCGCGGCGACAGCATCGGTACGCCGCGCGAGCTGGCTGCCGTGGCGCTCGCGGCGGCGGCGTACTTCCTCGCCGACCTCGTGCTGTCGGCGGTCTCGGTCGCGATCAGCACGAGCACCGGCCTGGGCCAGCATCTGCTCCAGCGGCAGATGCTGCTGGCGCTGGCCTGCTTCGTCCCGTTCGACACGCTGGGCTACCTCGGCGCCATGGTCTACCGGTCGCAGCCGTGGTGGACCGTGATGCTGCTCGGCGGGCCGCTGGCGACGCTCCTGGTCGCCACCAAGGCCGTCACCAGGGGCAGCGAGCACGCGCGGCGGCTCACGGTCCTCTTCGACGCGGCGCTGCGCGCCCAGACGCTCTCGGACCGGAACCAGATCGAGGAGGCGCTGGTCGCGGACGCCCGCCGGCTGCTCCGGCTCCCCGAGGTCGCGCTGCACTCCTCGCCGCCAGGGCGCGGCGAGATCGGCGCGCCGGTCCAGCGCCGCGGCATGCCGAGCTGGGTGGTGGCCAAGGCCAAGGAGCGGGCGCGGTCGACGATCGGCGCGGACGAGCAGGCGCTCCGCGCGCTCACGGCGGTCGCCTCCGACGCCTTCGCGCGCCTGGAGCTGATCGACGAGATGGTGCACATCGCGCGCCACGACCCGCTCACGGACCTGCCGAACCGCGGCATCCTGCTGGACCGGGTCACCGACGCGCTTGCCCGGGGCCGGGGGCACGAGGCGCCCGTCGCCCTGCTCTTCATCGACCTCGACGGCTTCAAGCCGGTCAACGACCGGTTCGGTCACGCGGCCGGCGACCAGCTGCTCGTCTCGCTGGCCGGCCGGCTCCGGGCGCTGGTGGGAGGCGCAGGCACCGTCGCCCGGCTGGGTGGCGACGAGTTCGCGGTGCTGTTCGAGGACCTCGGCCACGACGACGTCGTGGGGGTGTGCGAGCGCGTGCTGGAGGCGATCCAGCAGGAGGTGAGCATCGCGGGCCACCGCATCTCGCTGCGCGGCAGCGCCGGGCTGGCGGTCGCGGCCCCGGGCGACTCCGCCGCCGGCCTGCTGCGCAACGCCGACCTGGCGATGTACGTCTCCAAGGAGGAGGGGCGCGGCCGGCTGGTCGAGTACGACGCCTCGATCGGCCGCGCCCGGCTCGAGCGGCTGGAGCTGGTCGACGACCTGCGCGGGGCGATCGAGCGCTCCGAGATCGAGGTCGTCTACCAGCCGGTGCTCCTCGTCGACGAGCGACGGATCGTCGGCGCGGAGGCGCTGGCACGCTGGAACCGCCGGGGGAGGCCCGTGCCGCCGGACGTCTTCATCAAGGCGGCCGAGGAGGCCGGACTGATCGTCCAGCTCGGCGACGTCGTGCTGCGCAAGGTGGTGGCCGACTCCGTCCGCCTGCGCGAGGCGGTCGACGGGCCGTTCTCGATGGCGATCAACGTCTCGGCGCGTCAGCTCGCCGAGCCGGGCTTCGTGCGGAGCATCGAGCAGGCGACCGCGGAGGCCGCCGGTGTCACGCTGATTCTGGAGATCACCGAGCGCGAGGGCATCGACGTCCACGAGCGCATGCTCGACGCGATGCACGCGATCCGGGCGGCGGGCGTGGAGTTCGCCGTCGACGACTTCGGCGTCGGGTTCTCCTCCATCAGCTACCTCCACGACCTGCCGGTCCAGGTCATCAAGGCCGACAGCAGCCTGTCGCAGGGCATCGACACCGACGAGCGGGCCTGGGCCCTGCTCCGCTCGGTCATCGCCATGGGCCACACGCTCGGCCTGGCGGTCGTCGTCGAGGGCATCGAGCGGGAGTCGCAGCTGGAGCTGCTCAGCGGCGTGGACGGCCCGGGGCTGTGCGCGCAGGGCTACCTGATGTACCGCCCCATGCCCGCCGAGCAGCTGATCGCCACTGTGGTCGCCGACCGGCAGGACGCCGACGACCGGGTCGGGTGAGCCCAACGCGACCCACGTCACGGAAGGAGTGCCGTCTTCTGGGCGTTACGGGGTAACGGACCTGTGGTCCGGGCGTCGGGCCTGCGGGCCGACGCGCTCGTCCATCGATCACCAGAAGAGGAACCCCATGCGCCTTCGTCGCCTCGTCCCCGTCCCGCTGCTGCTCGCCCTCGGAATCGGGCTGGCCGCCTGCGGCGAGCCGACCGACCGCGGCGCGGACGGCGACGCCGCTCCGGCCGCCGGCGGTACCTCGCTGGAGAAGATCCAGGAGGCCGGCGTACTCAAGATCGGCACGGAGGGCACCTACCGGCCGTTCAGCTTCCACGAGGGCGGCACCGGTCCGCTCACCGGCTTCGACGTGGAGATCGCCCGCGCCGTCGGCGAGCAGCTCGGCGTCGAGGTGGAGTTCGTCGAGACGCCGTGGGACGCGATCTTCGCGGGTCTGGACTCCGGCCGCTTCGACGCGATCGCCAACCAGGTCTCGATCAACCCCGAGCGCGAGGAGCGGTACTCCTTCTCCACGCCGTACACCGTCAGCCCCGGCGTGGTCGTGGTGAGCAAGGACGACGACAGCATCAGCTCGTTCGCCGACCTGAAGGGCAAGACCACCGCCCAGAGCCTGACCAGCAACTGGTACGAGGTCGCCAAGGACAACGGCGCCCAGGTGCAGCCGATCGAGGGCTGGGCGCAGGCCGTGACCCTGCTCAAGCAGGGCCGTGTCGACGCGACCGTCAACGACGTGCTGACGTTCCTGGACTGGCAGAAGACCGAGGGTGACACCAGTCTGAAGATCGCCGCCGAGTCCGACGAGGTCTCCGAGAACGCCATGGCGTTCCGCCAGGGCAGCGACGACCTCGTCGAGGCCGTCGACGAGGCGCTGGCCGACCTGGCCGCCGACGGCACGCTCGCGGCCATCTCGCAGAAGTACTTCGGCGAGGACGTCACCCAGTAGTGGACCTCGACTTCGAGCTGCTCGGGAGGGCGTTCTGGCCGCTGGTCAAGGGCGCCCTCCTGGGGACGATCCCGCTGTCGCTGATCAGCTTCGCGCTGGGCCTGGCGATTGCGATCGTCATCGCGCTGATGCGGATCAGCCGGCACCGCTGGCTCGCCGCGCCGGCGCGGGTCTATGTCTCGATCATCCGGGGGACGCCGCTGCTGGTGCAGCTGCTGGTGATCTTCTACGGGCTGCCCGAGGTCGGCGTGACGCTCGATCCCTGGCCGACCGCGATCATCGCGTTCTCGGTCAACGTGGGCGGGTACGCCGCCGAGATCGTCCGGGCAGCGATCCTCTCCGTCCCGCGCGGCCAGTGGGAGGCCGCCCACATGATCGGCATGGACCGCACGCTCACGCTGCGGCGGATCATCCTGCCGCAGGCGGCGCGGGTCTCGGTGCCGCCGCTGTCGAACTCGTTCATCAGCCTGGTCAAGGACACCGCGCTGGCCTCCCTCGTGCTGGTGGGGGAGATGTTCCGGCGTGGTCAGGAGATCGCCGCCGAGAGCTCGCAGTTCCTGCTGATCTACATCGAGGCGGCCGCCATCTACTGGGTCATCTGCCTGGTGCTGTCCTTCGGGCAGACCCGGCTGGAGGAGAGGCTGGATCGTCGTGTCGCCTGACGCCCTGCTCGAGGTCCGCGGCCTGCACAAGGCCTTCGGCGACCACGTCGTGCTGTCCGGTGTGGACCTGACGGTGACGCCCGGCCAGGTCGTCGCCCTGATCGGGCCGTCGGGGTCGGGCAAGACCACCGTGCTGCGCTCCCTCAACGGGCTGGAGCGTCCCGATGCCGGCGTGGTCCGGATCGGTGAGGTGTCGGTCGACTTCGGCGCCCGGCCCTCCCGCGCGCTGGAGGACTCGCTGCGCCACCAGAGCGCCATGGTGTTCCAGCACCACAACCTCTTCCCCCACCTGACGGTCCTCGAGAACGTCACCGAGGGTCCGGTCCGGGTGCAGCAGCGTCCGCGCGCCGAGGCGGAGGCCGAGGCGCGCTCGCTGCTGGAGCGGGTGGGTCTCGCCGACAAGGCCGACGCCCAGCCGCACCGGCTCTCCGGCGGCCAGCAGCAGCGGGTCGGCATCGTCCGCGCCCTCGCACTGCGGCCGAAGCTGCTGCTCTTCGACGAGCCCACCTCCGCGCTCGACCCCGAGCTGGTCGGTGAGGTGCTCTCGGTCATCAAGGAGCTGGCCGAGCAAGGCTGGACCATGCTGATCGTCACTCACGAGCTCGCCTTCGCCCGCGACGTCGCCGACCAGGTGGTCTTCCTCGACGGCGGCCGGATTGTCGAGCAGGGCCCGCCGGCCGTCGTACTCGGCGAGCCGACGCAGGAGCGCACCCAACAGTTCGTCGAGCGCCTCCTGCGACCCTTCTGACCCACCGCCTCGCCGGTCGAGCCGGCCGCTCTCCGTTGGTCGCGCCGGTTCTTCGTCGGTCGAGGAGCCGCTATCTCGTTGGTCGAGCCGGCGAGCCGCTAGGCGAGCCGTGTCGAGACCATCCAGGGCGTGCCAATGCCCCCGCCTACCGGGTGGGGTGGCGGGGTCAGGGGCGGGTTGGATGTCGAGTGGTGTCGATGCTGGTGGTGCCGTCGGGGTCGACGTGGAACGTCAGGCCGTGGGGGCTGCGCCAGACATAGACGCCGGGGTCGAGCAGGTCGTAGCTCCAGGCGGTGTGGGTCTTGATCCGATGATGCCGTCGGCACAGCGGCGCGAGGTTGCAGGAGCAGGTGGGCCCGCCGGCGGCATGAGCGGTGTGGGCGGTGATGTGGTCGGTGTCGCAGCTCCGGGCGGGGCGGGTGCAGTGCGGGAACACGCAGCGCCCGTTGACCAGGGCCACCTGCTCCCGCAGCTTCCCTGACGGCTGGTAGCCGGTGGTCTCGAGGTGCTGGTTGAGGTCGAGCACCGGCCGCACCGTCACGGTCGTGTTCTGGATGGTGAGCCATTCCCGGAGCTGGTCGAGGGTGATCATGCTGCGGGTGTTCTCGATCCGCACGAACGGGTCCGGCGTGCCGGAGCGGTCGACGTCCAGGTGGGCGTAGAGCACCACCTGACGCCGCGGCACGGGCACCCGCGCATCGCCCGGCTCCTCGGTCTGCTTATCGGAGTCACTGGTGAGGTTGAGGGTGAGGTCGTTGCGGGCGATCTCGCCGAGGGCTTTGGCGCGGCGTACGTCGAGGGAGTCGGTGGAGCCCAACTGGGCCAGGGTGGTGGCGACCGCGTGGAGGGCGTCGTCGAGGTCGAGGGCGTCGGCCAGGTCCAGGATGCCGTGGAGCTGCACACAGCCGTCGGTGGTGACGTGCCGGGTCTCCACGGTCACGTAGCGGCATTCCCGCGCTGCCTGGGCTTGGGCTTGAGCCCGGTCGGGGTCGAAGCGGGTGAGGGCCTCGGCGATGGTGCGGTCCAGCTGGGCGGGGCCGACCTTGTGCGCCACCGGCGCCAGCTGTCGGTCCACCCATGCCGCGGCCTCCCACGACAGGCCGAGGGTGGCCTCGGCGATGCGGCGGGCCTGCCAGGGCTGCACCCGCCCGGCGGTCAACCCGGCCCAGGTGCGAGGGAGCCGGTAGCGGCACTCCATGACCTGGCCGAGCCAGATCCGACCGGAGTCGGTGGAGCGACCCAGCACCGCGGCGAGCTCGGCGATGGCGAACTCCGCCACCAACGGCGCACCCTCACCGGCGATCGCGACGGCACCTTCGGTGCCCGGCAGCGTCGCGGCCTGCGTGAGCGAGTCGACGGAGTGCATCGCCGCCCAGCCGATCGCGTCGACCATGATCTGGACCTCGGCGGTCCGGGCGGCCTCGCGGTGGATGCGCAGGTCGGCCAGCACCGCGGCCGGGGCGTCCGGCGTGGTGTCGAGGTCGATGCCCGGGCTGGTCATGGGTCCACTCAAGCACCCGGCACCGACAGTCACCGCGAGCCCGCCGCCGCGCTTGTGGAGGGCCGATCATGGGTTCCGACACCCTGGCTCCCAGCCGCATCACGGGTGGTCTCGACACGGCTCGCCTGGCGGCTCGCCGGCTCGACCAACGAGGGGGCCGGCTCGACCCACGAGCGCATGACGGCGCTTGACAGACGTTTGGCAAGAATAGGCACAACCTGTTCGGCATCGGTTGTCATGGGGGTGACAAGTCCTGCTTCTGTCCGTCCCGCCTTGCCGGGAATCGCTTGCCGCGGCGGGCTGGGGCGGGCTTCCTTGACCTGATGTTCGGGCGCCAGGGAGGTCGTCCGACTCGACGGGGAGGTTCGGTGAGCAACGGGGTCCCGGTGCCGAAACCACGGCAGCCAGCCCACAACGGCCCGCGTCCCAGTCTGCCCACGCAGGTGGTCGATGCGCTGCGCCGCGCCCAGGAGCCGATCATGGCGGCAGTCACACGCCACCTGGAGGGCCAGGCTCGCGGTTACGCCGGCGGGTCGGCCAAGCCGCCGGGCCGGCTGGTGTGCGCGGCCGTGAAGGCGGCCGCCGACCTCTATGTCGCCGAGGCGGCTGGTGGTCAGCCTCCGCGTACGGGCACCGACCAGTTGTTCGCGCGGTTGGGCCGGGTCGAGGCCGAGGAGCGGATCCACCTGGATCGGATGCACGCGGCATGGCAGGTCACGACCCGCCACGCATGGCGTGAGATCTCCCGCCATTGCCGTCAGGCAGGTGCGGATGCGGGTGCGCTGACCGTCCTCGGCGAGCTGTTGCATGAACTCATGGAGGAGCTCTTCCGCTACGTCGAGGCGGGCTTCCTCCAGGCGACGCGGCCGCACGACGTACGGGCCCGTCTCGGCCGCATGCTGCTGCTGTCGCCGGGCAACGACGCACTGCCGAGCCTCGCTGCTGCCGCGTGCTGGCAGCCGCCGAAGCTGGCGGTGGTGGCTGTCGTGGAGCATGCCGCACGCCGGGCTGCACCCGACCTGCGCCAGCTCTCCGCAGCGGTCTTGGCCTGGTCGGACACGTCGCGCACGACCGTCATCCTCGACGCTGCGCGGTACGAAGAGCTACGGCCCGCGCTCCTGGCCGCGGTGCGGCCGTCGCCGGTCGCGCTGATGGGTCCGGTGGGGCTGGAGACGCTCGGCGACGCTCACCGGTGGGCGCGCCAGGCGCTCGCCCTGAGGCGCGACGGCGTGCTCCCTGCCGATCCGGTCGTCGACTGTGCGGAGTGGCTCGACCTGCTGTTGGCGGCGTCGGATCCTCCGCTGCTGAACCACGTCACCCGAACGGCGCTGCACCCGCTCACGGATCTCGGCCCGCACCAGCGCTACATGCTGGCGCTCACCCTGTACGACGCGATCGTGCGTGGTGGGTCCGCACGCGAGATCGCCGTCCGGCTCGACGTCCATGCGAACACCGTCCGTCACCGCCTGCGCCAGCTCGAAGGCCTCTTCGGGGACCGGATGCAAGAGCCGCGTGGTCGCATCGTCCTGGTGATGGCGCTCAACGCCGTCCTGCCCGGTTGGCGTGACGCAGCCAAACGCGGAGCGAACCGCCGCTGATCCAAACGCCCGCGCACCGCGCCAGCGGGGCGTCGGGCGGCTCAGCCCTCGCCGGGGTCGATGAGGTCCAGTGGGCTCATCTCCAGCGCCTCCGCCAGCAGGAAGATGGTGTCGAGCCGGGCGTTGGCCGGCCCGGGGCGCCCGGTGACGGGGTCCTTGCGGTTGTTGCGGTTGTTCTCGATGTTCTGGATCTGGTTGCGGGAGATCCCGGTCCGCTCGGCGAGCTGCTCCTGGGTGAGGCGCAGAGCGACGCGTCGCTCGAACACCCGCTTCGCCAACAGCTCCGCAGACCGGTAGTAACCGGCGGGAGGTTGGCGGTTGGACACGGGTCAACACTGGCTGCGCCCCGCGACGGAGTCCGCCCAACGAAGTTGGCTATTCGCCGCACCTGTTGGGCGCTGCGCTACGACACACTGGTCTCGACGACGCTCGCTGGCGCTCGCTGCTCGACCGGCGGGATCGGTCAGGTGAGGAGGGTGCGGAGCTCGATGGCGTTGGTGATGGCGTGGCCGGAGCCGTCGTTGTCGAAGTAGCCCCAGACCGTGCGGCCCTCCCGGCGCCAGGCCTCCACCTGCGAGGCCCACGACTCGATCTCGGCGGGGGAGTAGCGGCCGGCGTACAGCGGGGCGGAGGTGGGGCCGTGCCACCGGCAGTAGACGAACGGCGCGGTCGCGCGCAGCACGGTGTGCAGGCCCGTGCCGTGGGTGACGACGAAGGCGGCGCCGTGCTTCTCCAGCAGCTTCGCGACGTCGTCGTGGTCCCAGGAGGGGTGGCGCAGCTCCATGGCGACGCGTACGTCGGCCGGCATGGTCGCCAGGAACGCCGCCAGCCGATCGTCGTCGCGCTCGAAGTCGCCGGGCAGCTGGACCAGTACCACGCCGGCCCGGTCGCCGAGGAGTCGCGCCGCCGCGGTGAGCCGCCCCGCCCAGGCGGCGTCCGGGTCGTTGAGCCGGCGGCCGTGGCTGAGCCACCGCGACGCCTTCACCGACATCGCGAAGCCCGGCGGCAGGCCGGTCGCCCAGGAGCGGAAGGACCGCTCGCCCGGCCAGCGGTAGAACGACGCGTTGAGCTCGACGGTGTCGAACCGCTCGACGTAGTAGTCCCGCCAGCGCGCCTTGCCCAGCTCGGGCGGGTAGAAGACCCCAGCCCAGTGGCCATAGGTCCATCCCGAGGTGCCGATCCGCACGCCGTCCATGCAGGTGCGGTACCCGAGCGGTGGGAGGATGCAGCCCGTGCGCATCCGGATCGACCTCGCCTACGACGGCAGCGACTTCCACGGCTGGGCCGTGCAGCCGGGGCTGCGGACGGTGCAGGGCGAGGTGCAGCAGGCGCTCGCGCTGGCGCTGCGGGTCCCGGAGGTGTGGGTGACCTGCGCCGGGCGCACCGACACCGGCGTGCACGCGCGCGGCCAGGTGATCCACGTCGACACCGACCCCGAGACGCTCGAGCGGAGCGCCGGGCGGTCCGCCCTGCCACCGGCGCAGGCGCTGGTCCGCAAGCTCAACGGCATCCTGCCGGCCGACGTACGTGTGCAGGCGGCGCGGGAGGTTCCCGACGAGTTCGACGCGCGGTTCTCCGCGCTGTGGCGGCGCTACGCCTACCGGGTGGCCGACCGGCCGACGGCGTACGACCCGCTGACTCGCCACCACGTGCTGCACTGGCCGCGGGAGCTGGACCTGGCGGCCATGAACACCGCCGCCGCCGACCTGCTGGGGCTCCACGACTTCACCAGCTTCTGCAAGGCGCGGGAGGGCGCCACCAGCATCCGTCGCGTCGAGCGGCTGCACTGGGACCGTGACGCGTCCGGCACCGCGACGATGACCGTCCTGGCCGACGCCTTCTGCCACTCGATGGTGCGGGCGCTGGTCGGCTGCCTGCTGGCGATCGGGGAGGGTCGCAAGCCCGTGGCGTGGGCCGCGGAGATGCTGGAGCGGGCCGAACGCTCCTCCGACATCCACATCGCCTCGCCGCGCGGCCTGACGCTGGAGGAGGTCGGCTACCCGCCCGACACCGACCTCGCCGGCCGGCTGCTGATCACCAAGGCCCGACGCCAGGAGAGCGAGCTCGGATGAGCGAGGACCACTACTTCTCCGCCGACCCCTCGGTGGCCTTCAAGCGCGCCCCGGTGACCGCCGAGGTGTGGGGACAGCGGCTCGAGCTCGTCAGCGGCAGCGGCGTCTTCGCGCAAGGGCGCGTCGACATCGGCACCTCGGTGCTGTTCCGCGAGACCGAGCCGCCCGCGCCGGGCCGGATCCTCGACCTGGGGTGTGGGTACGGCGTCATCGGGCTCGCCATCGCGTCGCAGTGGGCTCGGCAGGGTCTTGCCGCGGGCTCCGTCACCGGTGTCGACGTCAACGAGCGGGCCGTGCTGCTGGCCAACGAGAACGCCTCGTCCCTCGGGGTCGCCGACCGCTACCGCGCGGGGACGCCGGAGCAGATCGGGGTCGAGACCTACGACGAGATCTGGAGCAACCCGCCGATCCGGATCGGCAAGGAGGCGCTCCACGAGCTGCTGCTCACCTGGCTGCCGCGGCTGGTGCCCGGCGGGCGCGCCGTGATGGTGGTTGGCAAGAACCTCGGCGGGGACTCGCTGCAGGCGTGGCTGACCGGTCAGGGCTTCCCGACCACGCGCCTCGGGTCGGCCAAGGGGTTCCGCGTTTTGGAGTCGCGCCGGCCCTGAGTCGCCGGACGTCATACGAGCGGGTTGTTCTGGCGACCACTTCGTATGACGGCCGCCAGACGTCATACGACCGGGTCGCCCTGACGACCACTCCGTATGACGTCGGCCCCGACGGCCGCCGGACGTCAGACGACCGGGTCGCCCTGACGACCACCTCGTATGACGCTCGCCCCGAGCCGCACCGGCAGCGACTCCAGCCCATGCACGATGGACAGCTCCCGGAAGGCCAGCTCGCCGACGTCCTCGGTGGCCACCTCGATGTCGGGGAAGCGGTGGGCCAGCGCCGTCAGCGCCGCCCGCAGCTCCATCCGGGCCAGCTCCGCACCCACGCAGCGGTGCAGCCCGTGCCCGAAGGCGAGGTGGGCGGTGCCGGCGTTGCGCAGGTCGAACTGCTCGGGCCGCGGTACGACGCCGGGGTCGCGGTTGGCGCCGCTGAGCGAGACCACCACGACCGATCCCTTCGTGACCCGGTGGCCGAACAGGTCGTGGTCGTGGCGGGCGAAGCGCGGGAAGGCGATCTGCACCGGGCACAGGTAGCGCAACAGCTCCTCGACCACGGTGTTGACCTGCTGCCGGTCGCCGCTGCGCAGCGCCGCCATCGCCTCGGGGTGCTGGGTGAGCACGTAGGTGCCCATCGAGAGCATCGACGCGCTCGTCTCGTAGCCGCCCAGGAACACCCCGTCGGCCAGGCCGCCGAGCTCGACGTCGTCGAACTCGTCGCCGCGGGTGCGGATGATCTCGCCGATCAGCCCGTCGCCGGGATCGAGCCGCTGCCGGCGTACCTCCTCGATGAGGAAGGTGCGGGTCTCGGTGGCCGCGCCGAACACGCCGGCCCCGCCCTCCGACACGTCGAACCGGGCGGCGCCCAGGGCGTGGAACGCCTCGCGGTCGGAGTCGCGGATCCCGAGCAGCTCGCAGATCACCCGGAACGGGATCTCGAAGCCGAAGTGCGCCACCAGGTCGACGACCGGGCCGCGCCGCTCCAGCTCGTCGAGCGCCTCGGCCACGATGCCGTCGATGAGCCCTTCGAGCCGCGCCAGCCGCCGCATCGTGAACTCCGGCGTGAGCAGGCCGCGCAGCCGGGTGTGGTCGGGGGCGTCGGTCATGCCGAGCCCGCCGATGCGCTCGGCCTCGGTGCGGGGCCGGCTGCCGAGCAGGTGCCGCATGTCGTTGCTGTAGGACCGCGCGTCGGCGAGCACCGCCTTGGCCTCCGCGTGCCCGGTGACCAGCCAGACGTCGAGCCCGAGGATGTTGGCGATCTTGAGCACCGGCCCCTGCTCCGCACGCGCTTCGCGCAGCGCCGGGACGGGGTCGACGCCGTGCCGCCGCAGCGGGTACGTCGCGTGCTCGGGCACCTTGCGCAGCGTGGTGATGTCGGGGATCGGAGACGACTGCCGGCGCAGGGCGAAGCGCAGCGCGCGACGGCGAACCGGTGCCGGTACCCAGGTCAGCGACATGGGGAACAGTCTGGACGGTCGTGTCGGTCGATGGCCATCAGGGTCACCCCGGGTTCAGCCCTCGGGGTGCTCCCCGTGCAGCACCGAACGGAACAGCGCGAAGGTCTCCTCGACCGCCGCCTGGGCGCCCCGGGAGTGCCGCCCCATGTCGACGAAGCCGTGGATCAGGCCCGCGAAGGTCCGCAGCTCGACCGGTACGCCGGCCGCCTCCAGCTTCCGGGCGTACGCCGTGCCGCTGTCGCGCAGCGGGTCGAACTGCGCCACCACGACCACGGCCGGGGCGACCCCGGCCACGTCGCCCCGGAGCGGGGAGAGCCGCGGGTCGGACGCATCGGCGCCGGCGGCGTACTGCTCCAGGAACCAGACCATCGTGGCGGTGTCGAGGAAGTAGCCCTCGGCGTTCTCGACCAGGCTCGGGTAGTCGCCGGCCACGTCGGTGGCGGGGTAGATCAGCAGCTGGCCGGCCAGGTCGCGACCCTCGTCGCGGAAGGTCTGCGCGACCACCGCCGCCAGGTTCCCGCCCGCGCTGTCGCCCGCGACCGCGACAACGCCGGTGCCGCCGAGCCCGACCTCGGGCGTCCCGGCCTGCTCGGCGACCCAGCGGGCCGCCGCCAGCGCGTCCTCGACCGCGGCGGGGAACGGGTGCTCCGGCGCGAGCCGGTAGTCGACCGACACGACGACGGCCTCGCAGTCGCGCGCGAGCGTGCGGCAGGTCAGGTCGTGGGTGTCGAGGTCGCCGATCACCCAGCCGCCGCCGTGGAAGACGACGATCGTGGGCAGCGGACCCGCGCTCGGCCGGTAGACCCGGGCCCGGAGCTCGCCCGCGCCGCCGGGCACGGTCGTGTCGCGCACCTCGGCGAGCTGCGGCACCAGCGCCGGGTCGAGGAGGTCGACGGTGAGGACCCGGAAGCCGCGCCGCGCGTCCGCGGGGGTCTGCTGCCACATGGGGGGATGACCCGCCTGCGCCAGGAAGGCGAGCAGGCCTGCCAGCTCGGGGTCGAGGGAGGGATCCAGCGCAGGATCGAGGGCGGGGGTGGTGTCGGTCACGCCGCAAGTAAAGAGGGCCCGGCCGTCGGGCGCAATGCTCGCGTCCGCCGCCGTCGTGCGGGGGAGAAATGGGGTGTGCGCCGCGGCGATCCGGCGGAGGATGTCGGTTCGTGGGCCACGTCGATGTCGCGAACGTCAGGTACGAGCTCCCGGACGGCCGGGTGCTCCTCGACGACGTCTCCTTCCGCGTCGGCGAGGGCGCGAAGGTGGCGCTGGTCGGCGCCAACGGCGCGGGCAAGACCACCTTGCTGCGGATCATCACCGGCGAGCTGCAGCCGCACGGCGGCGTCGTCACCCGGACGGGCGGGCTCGGCGTGATGAGCCAGAAGGTCGGCGTCTCGCCCGGCGCGACCGTCGAGAACCCCACGGTCGCCGAGCTGCTGCTGAGCGTGGCGCCGCCGCGCATCCGCGCCGCGGCCGCCGATGTCGAGCGCTGCGAGCTGGCGCTCATGGAGACCGACGACGAGCGCACCCAGCTGCGGTACGCCGAGGCACTGGCCGAGTACGCCGACGCCGGCGGCTACGACCTCGAGGTCACCTGGGACGTCTGTACGACGGCCGCCCTGGCGATCCCCTACGACCGGGCGAAGTACCGCGAGCTCGCCACGCTCAGCGGCGGCGAGCAGAAGCGGCTGGTGCTGGAGTACCTCCTGCGCGGCCCCGACGAGGTGCTCCTCCTCGACGAGCCGGACAACTACCTCGACGTGCCCGGCAAGATCTGGCTCGAGCAGCGCATCCGGGAGTCGGACAAGACGATCGTGTTCATCAGCCACGACCGGGAGCTGCTCGCCAACACCGCCACCCGGATCGTCACCGTCGAGCTCGGCTTCTCCGGCAACACGGTGTGGACGCATCCCGGCGGCTTCGCCAGCTACCACCAGGCGCGGCAGGACCGGTTCGCCCGGTTCGAGGAGCTGCGCCGCCGCTGGGACGAGGAGCACGCCAAGCTCAAGGCCCTGGTGCTGCGCTACAAGACCAAGGCGGCGTACAACGACGGTCTGGCCTCGCAGTACCAGGCCGCGCAGACCCGGCTGCGCAAGTTCGAGGAGATCGGCCCGCCGACCGAGCAGCCCCGTGAGCAGCAGGTCCGCATGCGGCTCACGGGCGGTCGCACCGGCAAGCGCGCGGTCGTGTGCGAGCAGCTGGAGCTGACCGGGCTGATGAGGCCGTTCGACCTGGAGGTCTGGTACGGCGAGCGGGTGGCCGTGCTCGGATCCAACGGCTCGGGCAAGTCGCATTTCCTGCGCCTGCTCGCCGCCGGCGGCACCCGGCCCGACCTCGAACACCTGCCCGTGGGGGAGATGGTCATCGAGCCCGTCGCCCACCGCGGGCTGGCGAAGCTCGGCGCGCGCGTGCGCCCCGGCTGGTTCGTGCAGACCCACGACCACCCCGAGCTGCGGGGCCGGACCCTGCTGGAGATCCTGCACCGGGGCGACCAGCACCGCGACGGCATGCCGCGCGAGCAGGCCAGCCGGGTGCTGGACCGCTACGAGCTCAGCGCCAGCGCCGAGCAGACCTTCGAGTCGCTCTCGGGCGGGCAGCAGGCGCGGTTCCAGATCCTGCTGCTGGAGCTGTCCGGCGCCACGCTGCTGCTGCTCGACGAGCCGACGGACAACCTCGACGTCCAGTCCGCGGAGGCGCTGGAGGACGGGCTGCGGGCGTTCGCCGGGACCGTCGTCGCGGTCACCCACGACCGGTGGTTCGCCCGCGACTTCGACCGGTTCCTGGTCTACGGCGCCGACGGCACGGTCTACGAGTCCGACGTGCCGGTGTGGGACGAGGGCCGCGTAGAGCGGGTCCGATGACGGCCCTGGAGATCGTCCGCGTGCACCCGGACGACGACGTGGCGCATCCCGGGCTGTTCGCCGCCTGGTACGCCGCCTACGCCGAGGCGGCGGCCCACGGCCGTGGCGAGTCGGCTGACGTGTGGCAGCTCGAGGAGCTGCGGGCCGAGCTCGCCAGCGAGGGTCGGGAGCGCCGGAGCCTGGCCTTCGCCGGTCTGCGCTCGGGAGCGGTGGTGGCGGCCGGCTGCGTCGAGCTGCCGCAGCTGGACAACCTCCGCCGCGCCGAGGTGGGCGTCTTCACGCCGCCGGAGCACCGCCGACGCGGCTTCGGAACCGCCCTGCTCGAGCACCTCGTCGAGGTGGTGAGAGCCGAGGGCCGCACCATCCTGGGCGCCGAGGTCCGCTGGCCGTACGACGGCGGGACCGACGACCAGCGCGCCGGAGTGCTCTTCGCGCGCTCGCACGGCTTCGACCTGGTGCTGGAGGAGGTGCAGCGGACGCTGCGGCTCCCGGTCGCCGAGGAGCGGCTGGCGGAGCTGGCCGGTCTCGCGGCCGAGCGGCACCCGGCGTACCGGCTGCGCTCCTGGAGCGGTCCGGTGCCCGAGGAGCTGCTGCCCGGCTGGGCCGAGCTCAGTGCCAGCCTGGAGACCGAGGCGCCGACCGGAGACCTGGCGATCGAGGCGACGACGGTCGACCTGGCCGCCGTACGCGAGGCCGAGGACCTGCAGGCCCGGCAGGGCCGGCGGTCGGTCAACGCGGTGGCGCTGGACGCAGCCGGCCAGGTCGTCGCCTACACCCAGCTGATGACGACGCGCCACGAGCCGGACCGCGCCTACCAGTGGGGCACGCTGGTGCGCCGCGACCACCGCGGCCACCGGCTCGGACTGGCGGTGAAGGTGGCCGCCCTGCGGCTGCTGCAGACCGCCGACTACCCCGCCATCGGCCGGGTGATCACCTGGAACGCCGAGGTCAACGAGCACATGATCGCGGTCAACGAGGCGCTCGGCTTCGTCCCCAGCGAGCGGCTCGGGGAGTTCCAGAAGCTGCTCGGGTGAGGGTCGCGGAATCCCCGGTTAACCGGGGGTTCCGCGACTTCGGGGGCGTTGCAACGCCCCCGAAGTTCAAGTTTCACCGGTTCACCGGGGATTCCGCGGCCGGCCAGATTCAGGACCGCGCCGTCCCCGCGTCGGAGTCCAGCGTCAGGGTGACGGTGTGCTCCTTGCCGCCGCGGGTGTAGGTGACGGTCACCTTCTCGCCGGGCCGGTAGGACCGGACGGTCGCGACCAGGCTGTCGGAGCTCACGATGAGCCGGTCGTCGACCTTGGTGATGATGTCGCCGACCTTGAGCCCGGCCTCGGCGGCGGCCGAGCCGGCGCCGACCTCGCGGATCTCCGCACCGTTCGCGGGGAACGGCGAGCCGTCCTCCGGCTGCTCGGGGGCCGGAGACTCCTCGGGTGCGCCGAAGCCGGGGAAGCCGCCCTCGGGCTGCTGCGGCCGGCTCTGCTCCTCGCCGGCGCCGACGTCGCGCACCGTGATGCCGAGCCGGGCGTGGGTGGGCTCCTCGCCCGCGATCATCTGGTCGATGATCGGTCCCACCGCGTCGATCGGGATCGCGAAACCCAGGCCGATCGAGCCGGCCTCGGTCAGCCCCGAGGAGGTCGTGCGGATCGAGGAGTTGATGCCGACCAGGCGGCCGGACATGTCGACCAGCGGGCCGCCGGAGTTGCCCGGGTTGATCGCCGCATCGGTCTGGATCGCGGGGTAGACGGTCGCGTTGTTGGCGCTGTCGGAGCCGACGTTGACCGGCCGGTCCAGCGCGCTCACGATCCCGCTGGTGACCGTGGAGCTCAGCCCGAAGGGCGAGCCGATCGCGACCACCTGCTGCCCGACCTGAAGGTCGCCGGACTTGCCGATGGTGGCCGGCTTGAGGCCGGAGACGTCCTGGGCCTTGATGACGGCGGTGTCGGTGAGCGAGTCCGTGCCGACGATGGTGGCCGCGGCGGTGCTGCCGTCGTTGAAGTCCACCCGGATCTGGCCGCCGTCCCCGGCCACGTCGACCACATGGTGGTTGGTGAGGATCAGCCCGTCGGCCGAGAGGATGATGCCGGAGCCCGAGCCCTGCTCCTGGCCGCCGGCCACGTCGATCTGGACCACCGAGGGCAGCACCGAGGCGGCGACCGCCTGGACCGAGCCCGACGGGGCCGTGGTCGAGGTGGTGGTGTTCTCACCGCTGTCGGTGACGCCCGCGAAGATGCCGGAGCCGCCGCCGTCCTCCTGCGTGGCGTCGTGGAGCGCCGCGCCGCCGTACCCCGCGCCACCGGCGACGAGCACGGTGGCCAGTGCCGCCGCGGCGATCCCGCGCCGTCGACGGGGGGCCGGGGGAGCAACGACCGGCCCGGCCACCGTGCTCGTGGTCGGAGGGGGACCGGAGGGTCCCGGGTAGGTGCCGAAGCTGGGGTAGGGCCGGGTGGGCTCCTGGTCGGCGCGGTCGGCGTCGTGCGGCCGCTCGGGGTGCTCGCTCATGGCTCCACGATGCGCCCGGAATCTGTGACGACGCTGAGACGTCGCTGTAGCAGTCGGAAGAACCGAGTGGCGCCCGGGGACGTCGGGACGGAAGGATCGCGGCCGTGCCGTCCCGTCCCGCGCTGCTCCGGCACCCCGACCTCCGGGACTTCCGGCTGCTCGTCGCCGGAGCCACCGCGAGCTCGTTCGGCAACGCGATCACCCCGGTGGCGCTCGCCTTCGCGGTGCTCGACCTCGGCGGCTCGGCCAGCGAGCTCGGCCTGGTCGTGGCGGTCTTCGCCCTGCTCGAGGTCGTCACCGCCCTGTTCGGCGGCGTGCTGGGGGACCGGATCCCGCGCCGGCTGATGATGGAGGGGTCGGCCGCCGGCAGCGCGCTGGTGCAGGCCACGCTCGCGGCCAGCCTGCTGACCGGCGTCGCCACCATCCCGCTCCTGGCCGTGCTCGGTGGCCTCACCGGCGTGCTGTCCGCCCTGAGCCAGCCGAGCTCGCGCGCGATGACCCGGCTGACCGTGCCGGCCGCCGACCTGGCCCGTGCGGTCGCCACCCGGACCATGCTGCAGACCTCCGCGATGACCGCCGGCTACGCGGTCGGCGGCGTGCTGGTCGCCGGCGTCGGATCCGGCTGGGCGATCGCGATCGACGCGGCGACGTACGCCGTCTCGGCGGTGTGCTTCGGACGCATCCGGGTCGCGCAGGCCCGCCCGGAGGGGCCGCGGACCTCGATGCTCGCCGACCTCGGCGAGGGCGTGCGCGAGGTGCTGCGGCACACGTGGCTGTGGCTGATGATCCTGCAGGCGATGGTCTACCACCTGCTCTACGGCGGGGCGCAGGGCGTGCTGGGGCCGGTCGTGGTCGGCGAGGGGATCGGCCGCTCGGCCTGGGGCTTCGCGATGGCCGCGCTGATGGCCGGCTTCGTCGTCGGCAGCGTGGTGGCGATGCGCTGGCGGCCGCGCCGCAGCCTGTACGCCGGCGCGTGGCTGCTCTGCCTGACCGCGCTGTTCCCGCTCGCGATGGCGCTGTCGGGCAGCCTGACGGTCATCCTCGCCGGCGCGTTCCTGCACGGCTTCGGGCTGCAGCTGTTCGACATCTTCTGGGACCTCTCGATCCAACGGCACGTGCCGGAGGACAAGCTCGCCCGGGTCTACTCCCTCGACGTGGTCGGCTCGTTCGTGGCGCGGCCGGTCGGTCTCGCGCTCACCGGACCGGTCGCCGAGGCGGTCGGCCTGCACCGCTGGCTGCTGGTGGTCGGCCTGGCGATGCTGGCCGTGGAGGTCGCCGCGCTGTTCTCCCGCGAGGTCCGGCGGCTCTAGCGAGCCTCGGGGCCGGCCGGGCGGACGCGCGGGCCCGGCAACGACGACGGCCGCCACCCGAGGCGGGTGGCGGCCGTCGTACGGCGGAAGGGCGAGGCTCAGGCCCAGCGCTCCGCGGCGGGCACGAAGTCGAGCGTGCGCGCGCCGGTGTAGATCTGCTTGGGCCGGGCGATCTTCTGCTCCTTGTCCTGGGTCAGCTCCAGCCACTGCGCCAGCCAGCCGGGCGTGCGGCCGATGGCGAACAGGACCGTGAACATCTCCGGCGGGAACTGCAGCGCCTCGTAGATGAGGCCGGAGTAGAAGTCGACGTTGGGGTAGAGCTTGCGCTTGACGAAGTACTCGTCCTCGAGCGCGATCTTCTCCAGCTCCTGCGCGATCTCCAGCAGCGGGTTGACCCCGGTGACCTCGAAGACGTCGTCGCAGGCCTTCTTGATGATCTTGGCCCGCGGGTCGTAGTTCTTGTAGACCCGGTGGCCGAAGCCCATCAGCCGCTCGTTGCCGTCCTTCACGCCCTGGATGAAGGAGGGGATGTTCTCCTTCGAGCCGATCCGCTTGAGCATGCGGAGCACGGCCTCGTTGGCGCCGCCGTGCAGCGGGCCGTAGAGGGCGCCGATGCCGGCCGCGACGGCCGAGTAGGGGTCGACCTGGCTGGAGCCCACCGAGCGCACCGCGTTGGTCGAGCAGTTCTGCTCGTGGTCGGCGTGCAGGATGAAGAGGGTGTCGAGCGCCTTGACGATGCGCTCGTCGGCCTCGTACTTCGACTCGCTCATCTTGAACAGCATCGAGAGGAAGTTGGCCGTGTAGGACAGGTCGTTGTCGGGGTAGACGTACGGCTTGCCCTGCGCGTGGCGGAACGACCAGGCGCCCAGCGTCGGCATCTTGGCGATCATCCGGATGATCTGGATGTCGCGCGTCTCCGGGTCGCTGATGTTGCTGGCGTCGGGGTAGAACGTCGAGAGGGCCCCCACCGACGCCATCAGCATCCCCATCGGATGCGCGTCGTAGCGGAAGCCCTCCATGAAGCCCTTGACGTTCTCGTGCACGAACGTGTGGTACGTGACGTTGTGCACCCAGGTGTCGTACTCCTCCCGGCTCGGCAGCTCGCCGTGGATGAGGAGGTAGGCCACCTCGAGGAACGTGGACTTCTCGGCCAGCTGCTCGATCGGGTAGCCCCGGTACTCCAGGACGCCCTTGTCGCCGTCGATGTAGGTGATCGAGCTGCGGCAGGAGGCGGTGTTCACGAAGCCCGGGTCGTAGACGGCCAGCCCGGGCTGATCCTCGGCCGGCTTGATCTGCCCGATGTCGGCGGCGCGGATGGTGCCGTCGGTGATCGGGACCTCGTACTCCAACCCGGTGCGGTTGTCGCGCACGGTAAGGGATTCAGTCACGGGGTTCACGGTAGCCGCAGGCCCGAAGGAGCGGTACGCCGGTGCCGCGCCGTACCACACGACCGGCTCGTTTTGACCCCTCCCGACCGGGCCCGTAGCCTTGTGCGGTCGTGACTCCTGCCGCTCTCCCGACCGCGCACGGTCGAGGGGGCAGTCCCGGACAGCTCAGCTGAGCCGGGCCGTGTTCGTCAGAAGCCACGAGCAGCACCACCCGGCGGGCGACCGTCCGCCGGTCCGAACGAACGAATGAGGCACACGTGCGTACCTACGCTCCGAAGCCGGGCGACGTCGAGCGCGCCTGGCACGTGATCGACGCGACCGACGTCCGTCTCGGCCGCCTCGCGGTGCAGGTGGCGAACCTGCTGCGCGGCAAGCACAAGGCGATCTTCGCCCCGAACGCGGACACCGGTGACTTCGTCATCGTCATCAACGCCGAGAAGGTCTCCCTCTCCGGCAACAAGCGCACCGCGAAGCTCGCCTACCGTCACTCGGGTTACCCGGGCGGTCTGACGGCGACCCCGATCGGCGAGGTCCTGGACAAGGACGCTCGCAAGGCGATCGAGAAGGCTGTGTGGGGCATGCTCCCGAAGAACAAGCTCGGTCGGCAGATGCTGAAGAAGCTCAAGGTCTACTCCGGCCCGACGCACCCCCACCAGGCCCAGCAGGCCGTCCCGTTCGAGATCCAGCAGATCTCCCAGTAATCGATTTTGAGCTGAGGAACTTTAGTGTCTGAGAACGCAGTACACGAGACTGGCGAGGTCGAGGAGACCTTCGAGACCGACGAGCAGGGCGTCGCCTACACCTCCGAGAGCGCCCCGTCGGCCGACACCCCGGCCCGTCCCGCCACCATCGCCCCGGCCGGTGCCACCGGTCGCCGCAAGGAGGCCGTCGCCCGCGTCCGGATCGTCCCGGGCACCGGCAACTGGACCATCAACGGCCGCACCATCGAGGACTACTTCCCGAACAAGCTGCACCAGCAGGTCGCGAACGAGCCGTTCGCCACGCTGCAGCTCGAGGGTCGCTTCGACGTCATCGCGCGCATCCACGGCGGCGGCATCGCCGGCCAGGCCGGCGCGCTGCGTCTCGGCGTGGCCCGCGCGCTGAACGCCGTGGACGTGGAGGCCAACCGCCCGTCCCTGAAGAAGGCCGGTCTGCTCACCCGCGACGCCCGCGTCGTGGAGCGCAAGAAGGCCGGTCTCAAGAAGGCCCGCAAGGCCTCGCAGTTCTCGAAGCGCTGATCTTCGAAGAATCGCTGCCTGTATGGCTCGCCTTTTCGGCACGGACGGGGTCCGGGGCCTGGCGAACGGTGAGATCCTCACCGCTTCGCTGGCCCTGGACCTCTCCGTTTCCGCAGCCCAGGTCCTCGCCGACGCCGGCCAGTTCGAGGGCCACCGCCCCCGGGCGGTCGTCGGCCGGGACCCTCGCATCTCCGGCCAGTTCCTCGAGGCCGCCGTCGCGTCGGGGCTGGCCTCCGCCGGCGTCGACGTCCTCGACCTCGGCATCGTCCCGACGCCGGGCATCGCCTACCTGACCGGTGCGCTCGACGCCGACCTCGGTGTCGTCATCACCGCGTCGCACAACCCGATGCCGGACAACGGCATCAAGTTCCTCGCGCGCGGCGGCGTGAAGCTCGACGACGTCCTCGAGGACGCGATCGAGCAGCGTCTCGGCAAGCCGTGGACGCACCCCACGGGCGCCGAGGTGGGCCGGATCGGCTTCTACCACGGCGGCATCGACGACTACGTCGACCACCTGGTCGCCACGCTCACCGGCCCGCTCACCGGGCTGACGGTCGTGCTCGACTGCGCGAACGGCGCCGCCCACGAGTCCGCCCCGCTCGCCTTCGAGCGGGCCGGCGCCACCGTGATCGCGATCAACGACAAGCCGACCGGACTCGACATCAACGACGGGGTGGGGTCGACCCACCTCGACGGCATCCGTGCGGCCGTGGTCGCCCACGGCGCCGACGCCGGCTTCGCCTTCGACGGCGACGCCGACCGGTGCCTCGCGGTCGACGCGACCGGCGAGGTCGTCGACGGCGACCAGATCATGGGCGTCCTCGCCCTCGCGCTGCGCGACGCCGGCCGGCTCGCCTCCGACACGCTGGTCGCCACCGTGATGAGCAACCTCGGCCTGCACCAGGCCATGCGGGCCGCCGGCATCACCCTGCGCACCACGGCCGTCGGTGACCGCTATGTGCTCGAGGACATGAAGGCCGGCGGCTACTCACTGGGCGGCGAGCAGTCCGGCCACGTCATCATGAGCGAGCACGCCACCACCGGAGACGGCACGCTCACCGCGCTCCAGCTCGCGCAGCAGATGGTCGTGACCGGTCGCCCGCTGGCCGAGCTCGCCGCGGTCGTCACCCGGTTCCCGCAGGTGCTCGTCAACGTCGGCGGGGTCGACAAGAGCCGAGCCGACGACCCCGAGTTGCTCGCGGCGGTCGCCGCCGAGGAGTCCGCGCTCGGCGACTCCGGTCGGGTGCTGCTGCGTCCGTCCGGCACCGAGAGCCTGGTCCGCGTCATGGTCGAGGCGCCCACCGCCGACCAGGCCACCGCCGTCGCCGAGCGGCTCGCGGCCGTCGTACGCACGCGGCTGGCGCTCTGAGGCGACCGGGTCTCGATACGCTCGCTGGCGCTCGCTACTCGACCAACGAGGTTCGCTGGTCGAGTAGCCCTCGCGAGGAACGAGCGAGGGCGTATCGGGGCCTACAGCTTGCGCAAGCGGACGTAGCGGACCGAGTGGTCCTTGTCCTTGCGGAGCACGAGGGTGGCGCGGGAACGGGTGGGCAGCACGTTCTGCACCAGGTTGGGGCCGTTGATGGTGTCCCAGATCCGCTCGGCCTCGGCGATCGCCTCGTCGTGGGTGAGGGAGGCGTACTTGGAGAAGTACGACGAGGGGTTGCGGAACGCCGTCTCGCGCAGCCGCAGGAAGCGCTCGACGTACCACTGCCGGATGTGCGTGGTGCCGGCGTCGACGTAGACGGAGAAGTCGAAGAAGTCCGAGACGCCGAGGCCGGCGCGGCCGTCCTCGCGCACGCGCGCCGGCTGCAGGACGTTGAGGCCCTCGACGATGACGATGTCGGGGCGCTTGATGACGACCTTCTCGTCGGGGACGACGTCGTAGACCAGGTGGGAGTACACCGGCGCCTCCACCTCGTCCTTGCCGGACTTGATGTCGACGACGAACTTCAGCAGCGCCCGCCGGTCGTAGGACTCCGGGAAGCCCTTGCGGTGCATGAGCCCGCGGCGCTCCAGCTCGGCGTTGGGGTAGAGGAAGCCGTCGGTGGTCACCAGCGCGACGTTGGGGTGCTCGGGCCAGTGCGCCAGCATCTGCTGCAGCACGCGGGCGGTAGTGGACTTGCCGACGGCGACCGAGCCCGCCACACCGATGACGAACGGCGTGCGCGGGGGAGTGGTGCGGTGCAGGAACGCCTCCTGCTCCCGGTGCAGCTGGCCGGCGGAGGAGACGTAGAGCGAGAGCAGTCGCGACAGGGGCAGGTAGACCTGCTGCACCTCGCGGAGGTCGATCTGGTCCCCGAGGCCCTGCAGGTGCTCGAGCTCCTCGGCCGTGAGCGGGCTCTCGGTCTCGTGGGCGAGCTTCGCCCAGGCCTCGCGGTCCAGCTCGAGGTACGGCGAGGACTCGCGGCCCTCGGCTCCTTCGGGGACGGTGCCGTTCGCGCTGCCACCGTCGACCGGCCGCTCCTGGGACGCCATGCGCGCGATTCTTCCGCACGAGTCGCAGAAGCCGGCCACGGGCACCCGCGCACGTAGACTGCGATGCCATGTGCGGGATCGTGGGATACGTCGGGGAGCGGTCGGCCGAGACGGTCGTGATCGAGGGGCTGCGCCGGCTGGAGTACCGCGGGTACGACTCCGCGGGCATCGCGGTCGTCGACACCGGCGCGAGCGAGCCCGTGCTCGCCATGCGCAAGAAGGCCGGCAAGCTGGCCAACCTCGAGAAGGTGCTCGCCGACGACGCCATCCCGACCGCCACCATCGGCGTCGGCCACACCCGCTGGGCCACCCACGGCGGCCCGACCGACGCCAACGCCCACCCGCACGCCGGCGACCGTCGCCGCGTGGCCGTGGTCCACAACGGCATCATCGAGAACTTCGCCGAGCTGCGCGCCGAGCTCACGGCAGCCGGCCACACCCTGGCCTCGGAGACCGACACCGAGGTGGCCGCCCACCTGCTCGAGCTCGAGCTCGAGGCCGGCCACGACCTCACGGTCGCGATGCAGCGCGTGTGTCAGCGGCTCGAGGGCGCCTTCACCTTCGTCGCCGTCGACAGCCACGACACCTCCCGCATCGTCGGCGCCCGCCGCAACAGCCCGCTGGTGGTCGGCATCGGCGAGGGCGAGAACTTCCTCGGCTCCGACGTGGCGGCCTTCATCGAGCACACCCGCGAGGCGATGGAGCTCGGCCAGGACCAGGTCGTCACGATCACGCGCGACGGCGTGTCGGTCAGCGACTTCGACGGTACGCCGTCCGAGGGCCGCCGCTACCACGTCGACTGGGACCTCTCGGCGGCCCAGAAGGACGGCTACGACTGGTTCATGCGCAAGGAGATCTTCGAGCAGCCGCGCGCGGTGGCCGACTCCCTGCTCGGCCGCCACGGCGCCAACGGCCTGCTGCAGCTCGACGAGATGCGGCTCTCGGACCAGGAGCTGCGCGAGATCGACAAGATCATCATCATCGCGGCCGGCACCTCGTTCTACGCCGGCATGGTGGCCAAGTACGCCATCGAGCACTGGTGCCGCATCCCGGTGGAGGTCGAGCTCTCCAGCGAGTTCCGCTACCGCGACCCGATCCTGGACTACTCCACCCTCGTGGTCGCGATCTCGCAGTCCGGCGAGACCGCCGACACCCTCCAGGCGATCCGCCACGCCCGCGCGCAGCGCTCGAAGGTGCTCGCCATCTGCAACACCAACGGCTCGACGATCCCACGCGAGTCCGACGCGGTGATCTACACCCACGCCGGCCCGGAGATCGGCGTCGCCTCGACCAAGGGCTACGTCACCCAGCTGGTCGCCTGCTACCTGCTGGCGCTCTACCTCGCCCAGGTCAAGGGCACCCGGTTCGGCGACGAGGTCACCCAGGTGGTCGAGCAGCTCGAGGCGATCCCGGCCCAGATGGAGCGGGTGCTGGAGAAGGCAGAGGAGGTCTACGCCCTCGCCCGGCAGCACGTCGACAAGAAGTCCTTCCTCTTCCTCGGCCGCCACGCCGGCTACCCGGTGGCGCTCGAGGGCGCCCTGAAGCTCAAGGAGCTGGCCTACCTGCACGCGGAGGGCTTCGCGGCCGGCGAGCTCAAGCACGGCCCGATCGCCCTGGTCGAGGACGGTCTGCCGGTGCTGTGCGTGGTCCCGCCCCAGGGCCGCGACCAGCTGCACGACAAGATGCTGTCGGGCATCCAGGAGGTCCGCGCCCGCGGCGCCCGCACCATCGTGCTGGCCGAGGAGGGCGACGACCGCATCGCGCCGTACGCCGACGCGCTGATCACGCTGCCGACGGTGCCGGTGCTGCTCCAGCCGCTGGTCGCCGTGGTCCCGCTGCAGCTGTTCGCCTGCGAGCTGGCCACCGCCATGGGTCACGACGTCGACCAGCCGCGCAACCTGGCCAAGTCAGTGACGGTGGAATGATCCTCGGCGTCGGTATCGACGTGTGCGACATCGAGCGGTTCGCCGCGACGCTGGAGCGCACCCCGGGCCTGCGGGAGCGGCTCTTCACGCCCGCCGAGCGGGAGCGCCGCGACGCGTCGCTGGCGGCGCGGTTCGCCGCCAAGGAGGCCCTCGCCAAGTCGCTCGGGGCGCCCCAGGGACTTGCCTGGCACGACGCCGAGGTGGTGTCGGAGGACTCGGGCCGGCCGCTGTTCGAGCTGCGCGGGACGGTGCGCGCCCGGGCCGACGAGCTCGGCGTCGCCCGCGTGCACCTGTCGCTGTCGCACGACGCCGGGATCGCCTCCGCCATGGTGGTGCTGGAGGGCTGACGCCGGCGGACACCGTCGCTATAGTCGCCTGATGGCCACGGATTCAGTGGTCATCGGTCGCAACCTCGACCGGATCCGTGACAAACGCGTGAGCAGGTGGCTGTGATGACCGGGGCACCCGACGACGACCTCGCCCGGACGCTGGACCGGGCCCACGTCTTCCACTCCTGGTCGGCCCAGGCAGCGCTGGACCCGCTCGTCATCGCCGGCGGCAAGGGGTGCCGGCTGTGGGACCACGCCGGGCGGGAGTACCTAGACTTCTCCAGCCAGCTGGTCAACACCAACATCGGGCACCTGCACCCCCGCGTGGTCGAGGCGATCCAGCGGCAGGCCGCCGTACTGCCGACCGTCGCGCCGGCCACCGCCAACCTCGTCCGCGGCGAGGCGGCCGCCCGCATCCTGGGGCGCGCCCCCGACGGCTTCGCCAAGGTCTTCTTCACCAACGGCGGCGCCGACGCGATCGAGAACGCCGTCCGGATGGCCCGGCTCCACACCGGGCGCGACAAGGTGCTCTCGGCCTACCGCAGCTACCACGGCAACACCGGCGCGGCGATCGTCGCCACCGGCGACTGGCGCCGGGTGCCCAACGAGTTCGCCCGCGGGCACGTCCACTTCTTCGGCCCCTACCTCTACCGCTCGGAGTTCTGGGCCACCACCGCCGAGCAGGAGTGCGAGCGGGCGCTGCACCACCTGCGGCGGGTGCTCGAGGCCGAGGGGCCGGCCAGCGTGGCCGCCGTACTCCTCGAGACGATCCCGGGGACCGCGGGCGTGCTGGTCCCGCCGCCGGGCTACCTCGCCGGCGTGCGCGCGCTGTGCGACGAGTACGGCGTGCTGCTGATCCTCGACGAGGTGATGGCCGGCTTCGGCCGGACCGGGGACTGGCTGGCGCTCGACGCCTACAACGTCGACGGCACCGTCGTGCCGGACCTCATCACCTTCGCCAAGGGGGTGAACTCCGGCTACGTGCCCGTCGGCGGCGTCATCATCAGCGAGCCCATCGCGGCGACGTTCGACGAGCGGGTCTTCCCCGGCGGTCTGACCTACAGCGGTCACCCGCTGGCGGCGGCCTCGATCGTGGCGACGCTCGACGCGATGGCGGAGGAGGGGATCGTCGACAACGCCAAGCGGATCGGCCGCGACGTGCTCGGCCCCGGCCTGGCCGCGCTCGCCGAGAAGCACGACGTGATCGGCGAGGCGCGCGGCATGGGCGTGTTCTGGGCCCTGGAGCTGGTCGCCGACCGCGACACCCGGGCGCCGGTCGACGCCGCGACCATGGGCCGGGTCAAGGCGGGGTTGCTGGAGCGCGGCCTGATCCCGTTCGTTGCCGACAACCGGATCCACGTCGTACCGCCGTGCGTCGTCACCGACGCCGAGGTCGCGGAGGCGCTGGAGATGTACGACGACGTCCTGGGAGGACTGTGATGACCACGACCGTGGACCACTGGATCGGCGGTGCCGCCGTGCCGGGCGCGGGCGACCGGCTCGGACCGGTCTACGACCCGGCCCTCGGCGAGGTGACCAAGCAGGTGCGCCTCGGGACCGCGGCCGACGTGGACGCCGCGGTGAGCGCCGCCCGGAGCGCCTTCGAGGGCTGGTCGCAGGCCTCCGTGGCGCGCCGCAACCAGGTGCTGTTCGCCTTCCGCGAGCTGTTCCACGCGCGCACCGCCGAGCTCGCCGAGATCATCACCTCCGAGCACGGCAAGGTGCTCTCCGACGCGGCCGGCGAGATCGCCCGGGGCCTGGAGGTCGTGGAGTTCGCCTGCGGGATGCCGCACCTGGCGAAGGGCGCCTTCTCCGACAACGTCTCCACCGGCGTCGACGTGTACTCCCTGCGCGAGCCGCTCGGCGTGGTCGGCCTGATCACGCCGTTCAACTTCCCGGTGATGGTCCCGATGTGGTTCGCGCCGATCGCGATCGCGCTGGGCAACGCCGTCGTACTCAAGCCGTCGGAGAAGGATCCCTCGGCCGCCAACTGGATCGCCGCGCTGTGGCAGGAGGCCGGGCTGCCCGACGGCGTCTTCAACGTCGTGCACGGCGACAAGGAGGCGGTCGACGCGCTGCTCACCCACCCCGACGTCGCGTCGATCTCGTTCGTCGGATCGACCCCGATCGCGCGGTACGTCTACGAGACCGGCACCGCCGCCGGGAAGCGGGTCCAGGCGCTCGGCGGCGCGAAGAACCACATGCTGGTGCTGCCCGACGCCGACCTCGACCTGGTCGCCGACGCCGCGGTCAACGCGGGCTTCGGCTCCGCGGGCGAGCGGTGCATGGCGGTCTCGGTGGTGCTCGCCGTCGACACCATCGCCGACGAGCTCGTCGCCAGGGTCGCGGACCGGATGGCCGGCCTGCGCACCGGCGACGGCCGGCGCGGCTGCGACATGGGCCCGCTGGTCACGCGCGAGCACCGGGACACCGTGGCGTCGTACGTCGACCGGGCGGTGAGCGACGGCGCGACCGTGGTCGTCGACGGCCGCAAGGCGGAGTTCGACGGCGCGCCCGACGGCTTCTGGCTCGGTCCGACGCTGGTCGACCGGGTGCCGGTGGACTCGGCGGTCTACACCGACGAGATCTTCGGGCCGGTGCTCTCGGTGGTCCGCGTGGCGGGCTACGAGGAGGGTGTCGAGCTGATCAACGCCAGCCCGTACGGCAACGGGACCGCGATCTTCACCAACGACGGCGGTGCCGCGCGGCGGTTCCAGCGGGAGGTGCAGGTCGGGATGATCGGGGTCAACGTGCCGATCCCGGTGCCGGTCGCCTACCACTCCTTCGGCGGCTGGAAGGCCTCCCTCTTCGGCGACGCGAAGGCGTACGGCACCCACGGCGTCGACTTCTTCACCCGCGAGAAGGCGGTCACCGCCCGGTGGCCCGACCCCTCCCACGGGGGAATCAACCTCGGCTTCCCGCGCAACCACTGACCTGCGCCGCCCGAGCTACACGCTGTCTCGCCGCGCGCAAAGTGTCACCGTGACCGTTGCAAACTGTCACGGTGACGGTTTGGGCCGAGAGTGACACTCCCGAGGGTCACGCTCGCCGCAAAGTGTCACGGTGACACTTTGCGGGCGGCGGCCACTAGCGTGACGGCGTGAGGTTCGCGCACACGGTCGAGCAGGTCCGCGCTGTCGAGGCGACGCTGTTGGCCCAGCTCCCGGAGGGCGCGCTGATGCAGCGCGCGGCCGCCGGACTGGCGTCGGCGCTGATCGACTTCCTCGGTGGCGCCTACGGGCGGCGGGTCCTGCTGCTGGTCGGCCCGGGCGACAACGGCGGCGACGCGCTGTACGCCGGCGCGCGGCTCGCCCGCCGGGGCGCGGCCGTCGAGGCCTGGCTGCTCGCCGACCGCGCCCACGAGGGCGGGCTCGCTGCGCTCCGTGCCGCCGGCGGTCGGGTGGGTGCCCCGCGACCACTGCGAGCCGGCGCGGTCGACGTCGTCGTCGACGGGATCGTCGGCATCGGCGGCCGACCGGGCCTGCCGGACCACGTCGCGGAGGCGGTCATCCCGATCCACCCGTCCATCCCGCTCGTGGCCGTCGACGTACCGAGCGGCGTCGACGTCGACACCGGGGAGACCGGCGCGATGCACCTGCGTGCCGACCTCACCGTCACCTTCGGCACGCACAAGGTCGCCCACCTCGTCGACCCCGCCGCCACCGCCTGCGGCGCCGTGCACCTGGTCGACCTCGGGTTCGGCGACGCTTCGACTGCGATCGGGCAGGCCGAGATGGAGGCGCTGCAGCCGCTCGACGTCGCCCGGCTGCTGCCGCACCCGGCGCCGCACGCGCACAAGTACACCCGTGGCGTCGTCGGCGTGCGCGCCGGCTCGGCCACCTACCCCGGCGCCGCACTGCTCGCCGTCGCCGGCGCGAACACCGGCCTCGCCGGCATGGTGCGCTACGTCGGCAGCGCGGCCGACACCGTCAAGCAGCACCATCCCGAAGTGGTCGGCGACGGGCGCGTGCAGGCGTGGGTGGTCGGCCCCGGGACGGCCGACGAGGCAGGCGCGCAGCTGGCCGCCGCGCTCGAGGACGGGGTTCCCGTGGTGGTGGATGCGGACGCGTTGGGGGAGTGGTCTCGACACGCCTCGCTGCGCTCGTCGGCTCGACCACCGGGAGCGGGGGGAGTTGTGCTCACTCCGCACGCGGGCGAGCTCGCCGCGATGCTCGGCGTCGAGCGGGCCAGCATCGAGGCCGCGCCGCTGCGACACGCCCGGTTCGCGGCGCAGCGGTACGACGCCGTCGTACTCCTCAAGGGACGCCACACGCTGATCGCCCGGCCCGACGGGCGCACCCGGGTGACGACCGTCGGGACGCCGTGGCTGGCCAGCGCCGGTGCGGGCGACGTGCTGGCAGGCGTCATCGGGTCACTGCTGGCCGCCGGACTGGACCCCTTCGACGCGGCCAGCGTCGGCTCGTGGGTGCACGGGGCGGCGGCGACGCTGGCCTCGGCGGGCGGCCCGCTGGTCGCCGGGCAGGTCGCCGCGGCGGTGCCGCAGGTGGTGCGCGACCTGCCGGCGGGACCCGGTGGGACAATGAGGGCATGAGTGGGGCCGCGACGACGCAGACGAGAGCGGAGATCGTCGTCGACCTCGCAGCGATCCGCCACAACGTCGCGCGGCTGACCGCCCACACGGGCGTCCCGGTGATGGCGGTCGTCAAGGCGGACGGCTACGGCCACGGCATGGTCGAGTCCGCGCGAGCCGCGCGCGAGGGCGGCGCCGCCTGGCTCGGCGTGGCGACGCTCGACGAGGCGCTCACGGTGCGCAACGCGGGCGACGCCGGCCCGCTGCTGTGCTGGCTGCTCCTGCCCGGGGACGACCTGGCCGCGGGGATCACCGCCGGAGTCGACCTCACGGCGTACACCGTCGCCGAGCTCGACGACCTGGCCACCGCTGCTGCCCGCGCGGGCCGCCCCGCCCGCGTGCAGCTCAAGATCGACACCGGACTCTCCCGCGGCGGCGCCACGATGGCGCAGTGGCCGGGCGTCGTCGCCCGCGCCCGCGCCGGCGAGGAGGCCGGCAGCTGGACGATCACCGGCATCTGGTCCCACTTCGCCTCCAGCGAGGTGCCCGACGACCCCGCCAACGACGCCCAGGAGAAGCTCTTCCGCGAGGCGCTCGACCTCGCCGCCGAGGCGGGCCTGCGCCCCGAGGTGCGGCACCTGGCCAACTCCGCGGCGGCACTGCTGCGACCCAGCGCCCGCTTCGACCTGGTCCGCTGCGGCATCGCGGCGTACGGCCTCGACCCCGCCCCGCAGCTCGCCGACAGCCCGTGGCCCGGCCTCGGCCTGCGGCCCGCGATGACGGTGCGCGCGCCGCTCACGCTGGTCAAGCACGTCGCGGCCGGCGCCGCGGTGTCGTACGGCGGCCTGTGGGTCGCGCCGGGGGCGACGACGCTGGGTCTGGTGCCCGTGGGGTACGCCGACGGGGTGCCGCGACAGGCGGCCAACCGCGGCGCGGCGCTGGTCGCGGGACGCCGCCGTCCGCTGCGGGGCGCGGTGTGCATGGACCAGTTCGTCGTCGACCTCGGCGGGGACGAGCCGCCGGTCGGCGAGCCGGTGCTCCTCCTCGGTCCCGGCGACGCGGGGGAGCCGACCGCCCAGGACTGGGCCGAGGTCAGTGGCACGATCAGCTACGACATCGTCACGCGGCTCGGCGGCCGGCTGGTCCGGCGCCACGTCGACACCGCACGAGACGAGACGGCACAGGACGAGACGGCACAGGACATCGGGCAGGGAGAGGGTTCGCCATGGGCGTGACCGGACGGATCGCCGGGCTGACGGCCGGTGCGGCAGGAGTGGCCGCAGCGGGTACAGCGCTCCGTGTGGCACAACGACGACGGCTCATCTCGCGGCGGGTCGGGGACCCGCCGGCGTTCGGCAGCCTGCACTCCCCGCCCCGCACGATCATCGCCGAGGACGGCGTGCCGCTCCACGTGGAGGTCGACGAGGTCGACGAGGCGCGGCGGGGGAGCAGCGCGCCGGCAGTGACGATCGTCTTCGTCCACGGCTACACGCTGAACCTCAACTGCTGGCACTTCCAGCGCGCCGCCTACCGCGGCCTGGTGCGCACCGTGTTCTACGACCAGCGCTCGCACGGCCGCTCCGGCCGCGGCAGCATCACCAAGGGCACCATCGACCAGCTCGGCCGCGACCTCAAGTGCGTCATCGACGCGGTCGTGCCGGACGGTCCTGTCGTGCTCGTCGGCCACTCGATGGGCGGCATGACGATCGTCGCGCTGGCCCAGCAGTTCCCGGAGCTGTTCGGCACCAAGGTGCTCGGCGCGGCCCTCATCTCGACGACGGCCGGCGGCCTGGACCCCTCCCGAGTGCTCTTCCCGATGGTTCCGTCGCGGATCGGCGCGGGCATCACGCACGGCACCATCCGGGCGCTCGGCCGGGGCCACCGTGCGGTCGACGGCGTACGCCGGATCGGCCGCTCGCTGGCCACCGTGCTGACCGACGCGTTCGCCTTCGGCGACGAGGTCCCGGCGTCGTACGTCGAGTTCGTGGACGACATGATCGCCGCCACGCCCTTCCAGGTCGCCGCGGAGTTCTTCCCGGGGTTCCGCGAGCTCGACAAGTTCGACCATGTCGGCATCCTGGGGGCCGTCCCGACCACGGTCGTCTGCGGCACCGCGGACCGGCTCACCTCGGTCGGCCACAGCCGCAAGCTGCACAGCCGGATCCCCGGCTCCACGCTGCTGGAGTGCGACAACGCCGGGCACATGGTGATCATGGAGCGACACGGCCAGGTCAACGCCGCCCTCGACCAGCTGCTGGCCGCGGCGGCCGAGCGCGAGCAGCGCGCATGACCGCTGTCGACAGCGCGCTGCAGGTGCGTCACGTCGGGCCGGAGGCCGCCGCCACCGTGCTCGCCATCGTGCAGGAGGCGTTCCGGGCCCGCCCGCCGCTCGACCCGCCCGCCGACGCCCTGGCCGAGACAGCCGAGACGATGGCGGCCCGGCTGGCGCCGTACGGCGGCCTGCTGGCCAGCCTCGGCGACGAGCCGGTCGGGGCGCTGGTGCTGGACCCGGTCGCCGACGAGCACGGCCGGACGATGTACCTGCGCCGCTTCGCGGTGCTCCCGCTCCACCAGGGCGCCGGCATCGCCCACGCGCTCGTGGAGGCGGCCGTGGCCGACGCCGAGGCGCACGGCGGGTTCGTCGACGTGACCGTCGTCGCCCGTGAGGAGCTGCCCCGGACCGTGCGGTTCTGGGAGCGCCAGGGCTTCCGGGAGATCGCCCGGCGCGGCCCGAACGTCGAGCTGCGACGCCCGCTGACGACCCATGTAGTCGAGGTGGAGGAGCCGGAGGCGATGCGCGCGCTCGGCGAGCGGCTGGCCCGCCAGCTCCGCGCGGGCGACCTGCTGGTGCTGACCGGCGAGCTCGGCGCCGGAAAGACGACGTTCACCCAGGGGCTCGGCGCGGGGCTGCGGGTGCGCGGCGACATCACCTCGCCGACGTTCGTCATCGCGCGGGTGCACCCCTCCGAGGCGGGCGGGCCCGCGCTGGTCCACGTCGACGCCTACCGCCTCGGTGGCGGAGCCGGCTCCCGCCGACAGGACCCGCGTGCGGAGCTGGACGACCTCGACCTCGACACCGAGCTCGACGAGGCGGTGACGGTCGTGGAGTGGGGCGAGGGCATCGCCGAGGGGCTGGCGGAGTCGCGCCTCGAGATCCGGATCATGCGTGCGTTGACCGTGGACGAGCTGGAGGGCGACCTGGACCCCCGCCGCGTCGAGATCACTCCCGTCGGCCCGCGCTGGCACGGCATCGACTGGGCCGCCGTCGACGAGAGGCTGGCCCGATGACCATCCTGCTCGCCTTCGACACCGCCACACCGCAGGTCAGCGCGGCGCTGTACGCCGACGATGCCGTGATCGCCGAGCTCGTCGCCGAGCGGCCGATGAAGCACGGCGAGCAGCTCGCGCCGCTCGTCGACCGGTTGCTGCGGCAGACCGGTACCGACCGACACGACCTGACCGCGATCGCGGTCGGCGCGGGGCCGGGACCCTTCACCGGCCTGCGGGTCGGACTGGTCACCGCCCGCACGCTCGGGCACGTCCTCGACATCCCCGTCTACGCCGCCTGCACCCTCGACGTGCTCGCCGCCGAGGCCGTGGGGACCGGCGCGGTGTCCGGCCGGTTCATGGTGGCCACCGACGCGCGGCGCAAGGAGGTCTACCTCGCCGGCTACGACGAGGACGGCGCGCGGCTCTCCGGACCGGTCGTGGAGCGGCCGGCCACGGTGGCCACGGACCTGCCCGTCGTGGGCGAGGGGGCCACGCTCTACCCCGACGCCTTCCCGAACGCCGTCGGTCCCGCGCGGCCCTCGGCCGGCTGGCTGGCCCGGGTGGTCGCGGAGGAGCGGGCCGAGCTGCTCGACCCCGAGCCGCTGTACCTGCGCCGCCCCGACGCCGAGACCGCCGCCTCGACCGCCGCCTCGACCTCAGCGGGCCGGTGAGGATCCGGCCGGGCGCGCCCGACGACGTCGCCGAGGTCGCGGCGCTCGAGGAGACCGCCTTCCCGACCGACGCCTGGCCGGCCGGCTACCTCGCCGAGGCGGTCGCCGGCGAGCTGCCGACCGTCCGGCTGCTTGTCGCCGAGGTCGACGACCGGGTGGTCGGCCACGCGATCCTCAGCACCGTCTTCGAGATCGCCGAGCTGCAGCGGATCGCCGTGCTGCCGGCGTACCGGCGTGGTGGGGTGGCTCGCGCCCTGCTCGCCGAGGTCGTCGCCCAGGCGACCGAGGAGGGCGCGGACCGGCTGCTGCTCGAGGTGCGGGAGAACAACGCCCCCGCGCTCGCCTTCTACGCCGCCGCCGGGTTCGCCGAGATCGACCGGCGTGAGGCGTACTACCGCGACGGCACGACCGCCGTCGTCCTGCAGCGAGAGCTGTCCACCGGTCCGTGAGGGCGGGCACCTGACCTCCTCCGCCGCGACACGCCGGTCGGAGGTTGGTGGCGTCAGGTGCCTGGCGCGCCGGGAGTTCAGGGGTTCGGCACAATGAGCGGGTGAGCGACGAGCCGCTGGTGCTGGGGATCGAGACCTCCTGCGACGAGACAGGGGTCGGGATCGTGCGCGGGCACACGCTGCTCGCCGACGCCGTCGCGAGCAGCGTGGAGGAGCACGTCCGGTACGGCGGCGTGGTGCCCGAGGTCGCCTCGCGTGCGCACCTGGAGGCGATGGTGCCGACCGTCGAGCGGGCCTGCGAGACCGCCGGCATCCGGCTGAGCGACGTCGACGCGATCGCGGTCACCAGCGGACCGGGCCTGGCCGGCGCGCTGCTGGTCGGCGTCGCGGCCGCCAAGGCGCTGGCGCTGGGCCTGGGCAAGCCGCTGTACGGCGTCAACCACCTCGCCTCGCACGTCGCGGTCGACCAGCTCGAGCACGGTCCGCTCCCCGAGCCGTGCATCGCCATGCTGGTCAGCGGCGGGCACTCCTCGCTGCTGCGCGTCACGGACGTGACCGGCGAGCACGGCGGCGTGGACCCGATGGGCGCGACCATCGACGACGCGGCCGGCGAGGCGTTCGACAAGGTCGCCCGGCTGCTCGGCCTGGGGTTCCCGGGCGGGCCGGTCATCGACCGGGAGGCCCGCTCCGGGTCCTCGGTCGCCATCGACTTCCCGCGCGGACTGACCTCGCGCCGTGACCTGGAGCGGCACCGGTTCGACTTCTCCTTCTCCGGGCTCAAGACCGCGGTCGCGCGGTGGGTCGAGGCGCGCGAGCGCTCCGGCGAGCCGGTGCCGATCGCGGATGTCGCCGCGTCGTTCCAGGAGGCGGTCTGCGACGTACTGGTCCGCAAGGCCCTGGACGCCGCGGCCTCCGAGGGCATCGAGGACCTCGTCATCGGTGGCGGCGTGGCCGCGAACTCCCGGCTCCGGGTGCTCGCGGAGTCGCGCGCCGGTGACCTCGGCATCCGGGTGCGGGTGCCGCGGCCGGGGCTGTGCACCGACAACGGCGCCATGGTCGCCGCGCTGGGTGCCGAGATGGTCGCCCGCGGCCGCACGCCCTCCGCGCTCGACCTGCCCGCCGACTCCTCCCAGCCGATCACCAGCGTCCTGGTCTGAGGGCTGGCGGCTCGGCGCGGACGTCATACGACCTGGCTGCCCTGGCGACCGCCTCGTATGACGTCCGGGGAGGTCATACGGTCTGGCTGTCAGGGCGACCGCCTCGTATGACGTCCGCCTGGAGGGGACGGGAGCGTCAGGGCAACATCAGCACCGGTACGCCGTCAGGGCCGTCAGGGCCACCCGGCAGCGGACCGACGAGGTCCTCCTCGTCGCCGTCGAGGGTCAACCGCACCAGGAACGTCCCCACACCCTCGCGGTCGACGACGGCCAGCAGCGAGCCGTTGGTCTCCCAGGCGACGTCGAGGATCGTGCCGTCGGGATCGAGCGTCGCGTCCACGATGTCGTCGTCGACACCCACGATGTAGCCCTTGGTGGGGCCGTACCCGTCGCTGCGGACGTCGACGGCGTACAGGTGGCGCCCGTCGGGGGCGAACTCCATCCGGCTGAGGTTGCAGTCGCGCCAGAGCATCGCGCCGCGCTCCACGCTCCACAGTCCGCTGCAGCCGCCCTCGTCGGTGACCGAGATCTGCCCGGCGACGAACCGGCCGTCCGCCGAGACGTCGCTGACCGAGCCGAGCGCGGGCACGAACGGCTGGGCCATCGCGTCGGGGTGCCGGCTGACCAGGTTGGTCACGGTGCCGTCAGGAAGCATCCCTTGCAGCACGACCCGGCAGTCGTCGCCGGTGCGCACGTCGCCGCAGGTATCGCCGAGCAGCGCCACCACGGTGGGGTTCCCGAGCTCCACGCCACTGAGCCGGGCACCCGGCAGGTCGGTCACGGCGTCGTCGCGCCCGACCACGACGACCGAGCCGTCCGGCCTGGTCCAGGCGGCCGCGTCCCCGGAGGCATCCGTGACGACCCGACCGGACAGCGGCGACGGGCCGCCGATCTCCCCGTCGCGATCGCCATCGACCGACACCACCTCGAGGCCACCGTCGTCGGTGGAGCGCGTCAGGATCATCCGGCCGTCGGCGAGCAGGGCGACGTCCTGCCAGTCACCGTCGGGCAGGGCGGTCCTCCCGCCGTCGGGCCGGAGCAGCGCGTCGTCGCGGACGTAGGGGACCAGCGGGTCGTCGAGGACGGGCGGCGACGGCGTACGGGTGGCCGGGGTGGGCGAGGGCCGGTCCGTCACCTCGGGCGCGACCAGCGCCGCCGGCACGGCGAGCGCCGCGACCGCCGCGGCGACGCCGAGGACGGCGGTACGCCGCTGCCGCCGCCGGATCCGTCGCGCACGACCGGCGACGGCGTCGAAGGTCAGCGGCGCGTCGGTCAGCGCGTCGCCGCGGCGACCCAGCTCGCGACGCAGCCGGGTCTCGAGATCGGGGGTCATCGTTCCTCCCGAGGGTCGAGGTGGTCGGGGGTCCGCTCGCGCAGCGCGGCCAGGGCGCGGCTGGTCTGGGACTTCACGGTCCCCACCGAGACGCCGAGGGTCTCGGCCGTCTCACGCTCGCTGAGCTGTTCGTAGTACCGCAGGACCAGCACCGCGCGGGCCCGTCCCGGCAGGCCCTGGACCAGCTCCCACAGCGCGGCGCCGGTGCCGTCGTCGTACGGCGCGTCCACGCCGGTTTCGGGCAGCGTGGGGCTGGCGACCTCGTGCCGGCGCCAGGACCGTCGCCACAGCGAGGTGGTCTCGTTGACGAGGATGCGACGCACGTAGCCGTCGATGGCGCCCTCGTCGCGGACCCGGTCCCAGGCGAGGTAGAGCTTGGCGAGCGCGGTCTGGAGCACGTCCTCGGCCTGGTGCCGGTCGCCGGTGAGGAGGTAGGCGGTGCGCAGCAGCGCCGGCTGACGCCCCTCGAGGTACGCCGTGAAGTCGGCGTCCCGGTCCGACCGGTCGCTCCGCGCGCGCATGCTCACCTCCGACGGCACCTGCGACGGCACCTGCGACGGCACCTTCGACGGGGTAGCCGACACTCGCATCCTCCACCTCCACGGCTCTCGAGGGGAGGACGCAGCGTGCGCACGAAAGGTTGCAGTCGAGTCCCGGGTCGTGGCCCCTCGGTTCCCGGGTCCTGGCCCTAGAACGGCCGCACGAGCAGGCAGGTCCCTTCGCCGGCCACCCGCGTGAGCACGATGGTGGCCTCGTTGGGGCCGGCCAGCGACAGTCGCCGCCGCAGCTGGTCGGGCTCGACGCTGACGCCGCGCTTCTTGATCGTGAGCCGGCCGATGCCGCGCTCGCGCAGCGCCGCCTTCAGCGCCCGCTCGCGGTAGGGGAGCTCCTCGAGCACCTGGTAGCCACGGGCGAACGGCGTGCGGAACGACTGCGACGAGGTCACGTAGGCGATGCGCTCGTCGAGCAGACCGCCGCCGACCCCGGCGGCCACGGCGGTGACCAGGCCGGCGCGGATCACGGCGCCGTCGGGCTCGTAGAGGTACTCCGCGACGGGCGCCACCCCCACGGCCGCCACGCCGGGGTCGTCCTCGTCGGTCAGCGTCGCGAGACCGCCGTCGCCGATCACGGTCGCGCGCCGGCGTACCGTCGCCAGGCGGCCGGACCACAGCGCCGCCTCCTTCACGTCGCCGTGGTCGCTGACCCACTCCGCCTCGACGGTGTCGGGCACCATCTCGTGCGGGATCCCCGGCGCCACCTTGACGCAGGCGTCGCGCGCGAGCAGGCCGAGCACGAACGACCACGGCGGCGTCCAGCCCTCCGCGTCCCACACCCGGCCCCGCTCGCCACGGCGCGCGGGGTCGGCGAAGGCGACATCGAAGGGGGAGTGGTCGACCTCGGTCGCGTCGGCCACCTGCACCGCGCCGGGCAGCCCGAGCGCGTCGAGGTTGGCCTGGGCGACGGCGACCCGGACGGGGTCCAGATCGACGCCCGCGGCCGTGATGCCGGCGCGGGCGGTGGCGATCAGGTCACCGCCGATCCCGCACCCCAGGTCGACCACGCTGGCGGCCTGGAACGCCACCAGCCGGCCCGCGCGGTGCGCGGCGACCGGGAGCCGGGTCGCCTGCTCCAGCCCGTCGGGCGTGAAGTACATCGACGCCGCCAGCTCGCCGAACTTCGCGGTCGCCCGGGCGCGCAGCTCCACCTGGGTCATCGCGGCGGCGACGTACGCCGGCTCGGCGCCGTCCTTGCGGAGCACGGTGTGCGCGCGGAGCGGATCGGCCGTCCCGACCTCCTCGGCCCGCGTCAGCAACCGCTGCCCGGCGTCGGTCAGCAGCCAGCGGAAGGCGTCGAGGTCCACGGGCCGATCCTTGCAGCCCGAGCCTGCCCTAGCACTCATCCGGGGTGAGTGCTAACGTCTGATCTGGCACTCTCCCCGCGAGTGTGCCAGCGCCTGCCGAGCCAGGGGACGACCCCCGCGACGGCGTCCGGGGACGCAGGCGCCAGACGTGAACATTCGCCTATCGAAGTGTGAAGGGGAGGTCGACACCGTGTCGATCAACATCAAGCCTCTCGAGGACCGCATCGTCGTCAAGCAGGTCGAGGCTGAGCAGACCACCGCCTCCGGCCTGGTGATCCCGGACACCGCCAAGGAGAAGCCGCAGGAGGGCGAGGTCCTCGCGATCGGCCCCGGTCGCATCGACGACAACGGCAACCGCGTCCCGCTCGACGTCAAGGTCGGCGACAAGGTCATCTACAGCAAGTACGGCGGCACCGAGGTCAAGTACGGCGGCAACGAGTACCTGATCCTCTCGGCGCGCGACATCCTCGCGGTCGTCGAGTCCTGATCCACGACGCTGGGACGTCATACGCGCTGGTCGCCTGAGCAACCGGCCCGTATGACGTCCCGCTTCGTTTTCACCACCTGATTCAAGGGAGAGTCATGCCGAAGATCCTGGAGTTCGACGAGAACGCCCGCCGTGCCCTCGAGCGCGGCGTCGACGCGCTCGCCAACGCCGTCAAGGTCACGCTCGGCCCCAAGGGCCGCTACGTCGTGCTGGACAAGAAGTGGGGCGCGCCGACCATCACCAACGACGGCGTCACCGTCGCGCGTGAGGTCGAGCTCGACGACCCGTTCGAGAACCTCGGTGCCCAGCTGACGAAGGAGGTCGCCACCAAGACCAACGACGTCGCCGGTGACGGCACCACCACCGCCACCGTGCTCGCCCAGGCGCTGGTCCACGAGGGCCTGCGCGCCGTGGCCGCGGGCGCCAACCCGATGGGCCTCAAGCGAGGCATGGACCAGGCCGCCGCCGCGGTCGGCGACGCGCTGCGCGAGGCCGCCCGCGATGTCGACAGCAAGGAGGACATGGCCGCGGTCGCGACCATCTCCAGCCGCGACGCGCACATCGGCGACCTGCTCGCCGACGCCTTCGACAAGGTCGGCAAGGACGGCGTCATCACCGTCGAGGAGTCCAACACCACGGGCACCGAGCTCGAGTTCACCGAGGGCATGCAGTTCGACAAGGGCTACATCTCGGCGTACTTCGTCACCGACCCGGAGCGGATGGAGGCCGTCCTCGACGACCCCTACATCCTCATCCACCAGGGCAAGATCTCCGCCGTCGCGGACCTGCTGCCGCTGCTGGAGAAGGTCATCCAGACCGGCAAGCCGCTCTTCATCCTCGCCGAGGACGTCGAGGGCGAGGCGCTCTCGACCCTGGTCGTCAACAAGATCCGCGGCACGTTCAACGCCGTCGCGGTCAAGGCCCCGGCCTTCGGCGACCGCCGCAAGGCGATGCTGCAGGACATCGCCACCCTCACCGGTGGCCAGGTCATCGCCCCCGAGGTCGGCCTCAAGCTCGACCAGGTCGGTCTCGAGGTGCTCGGCAAGGCCCGCCGCGTCGTCATCACCAAGGACAACACCACGATCATCGACGGCGCCGGTGACGCCGCCGAGGTCGAGGGCCGCGTCAACCAGATCAAGGCCGAGATCGACAACACCGACTCCGACTGGGACCGTGAGAAGCTCCAGGAGCGCCTCGCGAAGCTGGCCGGCGGCGTGTGCGTCATCAAGGTCGGCGCGCACACCGAGGTGGAGCTGAAGGAGAAGAAGCACCGCATCGAGGACGCCGTCTCCGCGACCCGCGCCGCGATCGAGGAGGGCATCGTCGCCGGTGGCGGCTCCGCCCTCATCCACGCCGTCGCCGCGCTGGACAACGACCTCGGCCTGACCGGTGACGAGGCGGCCGGCGTCCGGATCGTCCGCAAGGCCGCGGACGAGCCGCTGCGCTGGATCGCCGAGAACGGCGGCGAGAACGGCTACGTCATCACCACCAAGGTCCGCGAGCTCGGGGTCGGCAACGGCTACAACGCCGCCACCGGCGAGTACGGCGACCTCGTCGCCCAGGGCGTCATCGACCCGGTCAAGGTCACCCGCTCGGCGCTCGTCAACGCCGTTTCCATCGCGGGCATGCTGCTCACGACCGAGACCCTGGTCGTCGACAAGCCCGAGGACGAGGAGCCCGCCGCGGCCGGTGGTCACGGTCACGGTCACGGTCACTGACCGAACGCCTCACCACCGAGTCGGCACGTCCTCGCCTGAGAGGA
>NZ_DASWXC010000066.1:0-5403 GCF_036405735.1 Nocardioides sp. | reverse complement strand
TTCGGCATCGCCATCGGCGGCGTGTGGCGCGAGATCGAGGGCACGCTCTCGGAGCTGCCCAGCGAGCGCACCGCCGAGGACGGCGAGTCCGGGTCCACCGGGTCCTCCCTGGGCGACGAGCTCGCCGCGCGCCGCGCTGCCCGCAAGATCGGGTGACCGGCGCCCCGCACTCCGTCTGACCGATCGCCCCGGCCCGTCGATTGACGGGACCGGGGCGATCGGCGTCTAGACTGGTGTGCGCTGAACATCCCGTGCGGGAGAGCTCCGGTCGACGGAGCGCCGAAGGGGCAATTCCTCCCCGGAACCTCTCAGGCACCCGGACCGCGTGGGACAGGCGACTCTGGAGCGCGGCCGCGGCCGGGCGACAGAGGGGGAGGACAGTACGCGACCCCTGTCCGCAGACCCCAGGAGCGCCACCGGTGACCGATCAGCCCAGCCTCTCCGAGCTCGACGCGGCGCTGCCGTTCGTCGACCGCCACGTCGGCATCACGCCGGCCGACGAGCGGGCCATGCTCGCGCGACTCGGTCGGGGCTCGCTCGACGAGCTCATGGACGCCGCCGTTCCCGGCGGCATCCGGAGCACGGAGCGCCTCGACCTGCCGACCGCGATGAGCGAGGCGGCGGTCGCCAGCCTCGCGCGTGAGCTGGCGAGCCAGAACAAGCCGGGGGAGAGCCTCATCGGCCTCGGCTACCACGGCACGATCACACCGCCCGTCATCCGGCGCAACGTGCTGGAGGACCCGAGCTGGTACACCGCCTACACGCCGTACCAGCCCGAGATCTCCCAGGGCCGGCTGGAGGCGCTGCTCAACTTCCAGACCATGGTGGGTGACCTGACCGGCCTCCCGACGGCGAACTCCTCGCTGCTCGACGAGGGCACGGCCGCGGCCGAGGCGATGACGCTGGTGCGGCGGGCGACGAAGGCCGACCCCGCCAGCGTCTTCGTGGTCGACGCCGACGCGCTGCCGCAGACCATCGAGGTGGTGCGCACCCGCGCCGAGGCGATGGGCATCGAGGTCGTCGTGGCGGACCTCGCCGAGGAGCTCCCCGAGGGTGCGATCTGCGGTGTGCTGGTGCAGTACCCCGGCGCCAGCGGCGCGGTCCGTGACCCGCGCCCCGTCATCGACGCGGTCCACGAGCGGGGCGGCCTCGCGGTCGTCGCCGCGGACCTGCTGGCGCTCACGGTGCTGGAGGCGCCAGGCGCGCTCGGCGCCGACGTCGTCGTCGGGTCCTCGCAGCGCTTCGGCGTGCCGTTGTTCTACGGTGGCCCGCACGCCGGCTTCATGGCCGTCTCGTCCGGCCTGGAGCGCCACCTGCCGGGCCGGCTGGTCGGCGTCTCGCTCGACGCGGAGGGCCGGCCGGCGTACCGCCTGGCGCTGCAGACCCGCGAGCAGCACATCCGCCGCGACAAGGCCACCTCCAACATCTGCACCGCGCAGGTCCTGCTCGCGGTCGCGGCCTCCATGTACGCCGTCTACCACGGCCCCGAGGGGCTGCGCTCGATCGCCACCCGCGCACACCGGTACGCCGCCGTGCTCGCCGCGGCGCTGAGGGCTGGTGGACTGCAGGTGCAGGGGGAGGCGTTCTTCGACACCATCACGGTCGCGGTGCCCGGTCGGGCCGCCGACGTGGTCGCCGGCGGTCGCGCCCTGGGACTCCACCTGCGGCTCGTCGACGCCGACACCGTCGGGCTGTCCACCTCCGAGACGACGACGCGGTCCACGCTGACCAGCGTGCTGCGGGCGTTCGGGGTGCCGACCGACTCGACCACCGAGGGTGGCGTCGACCTCGACGAGCTGGACCGCACGACGGCCTCCGCGCTGCCGGCCGCGCTGGTGCGCGCCACGCCGTACCTCACCCACGAGGTCTTCAACAGCCACCACAGCGAGACCCAGATGCTGCGCTACCTGCGCCGGCTCTCGGCCCGCGACTACGCGCTGGACCGCGGCATGATCCCGCTCGGCTCCTGCACGATGAAGCTCAACGCGACCACGGAGATGGAGCCCATCTCTCTGCCGGGCTTCGCCGACCTGCACCCGTTCGTGCCGGCCGAGGACGCGCTCGGCTACCGCCGGCTGGTCGACGAGCTGGAGGGCTGGCTGGCCGAGGTGACCGGCTACGACCAGGTCTCGATCCAGCCCAACGCCGGATCCCAGGGCGAGCTCGCGGGCCTGCTGGCGATCCGCGCCTACCACCGGGCCAACGGCGACGCCCAGCGCGACGTGTGCCTGCTGCCGGGATCGGCGCACGGCACGAACGCCGCCTCGGCGGTGATGGCCGGCATGAGGGTCGTCGTGGTGAAGTCCGCCGACGACGGCACCGTCGACCTCGACGACCTCCGCGCGCAGTGCGAGCGCCACAGCGACGACCTCGCCGCGATCATGGTGACCTACCCCTCGACGCACGGCGTCTACGAGGAGGGCATCACCGAGCTGTGCGAGATCGTGCACCGCCACGGCGGTCAGGTCTACATCGACGGGGCCAACTTCAACGCGCTGCTCGGCTACGCCAAGCCGGGCGAGTTCGGCGGCGACGTCTCCCACCTCAACCTGCACAAGACCTTCTGCATCCCGCACGGTGGCGGCGGGCCCGGCGTCGGCCCGGTGGCGGTGCGCTCCCACCTCGCGCCCTATCTGCCCTCGCACGCCCAGCACCCCGACGAGGCGAAGCGGTCCGGCATCGGACCGATCTCCGCGGCGCCGTACGGCTCGGCGGGCATCCTGCCGATCTCGTGGGCCTACGTGCGCCTGATGGGCGCCGAGGGCCTGGCGCGGGCGACGGCGACGGCGGTGCTGTCGGCCAACTACGTCGCCGCGCGGCTGGGCGAGCACTACCCGGTGCTGTACCGCGGCCAGGGCGGCCTGGTCGCGCACGAGTGCATCCTCGACCTGCGCGAGATCACCAAGACCACCGGCGTCACCGTCGACGACGTCGCCAAGCGGCTCATCGACTACGGCTTCCACGCTCCGACCATGTCCTTCCCGGTGGCCGGCACCCTGATGGTGGAGCCGACCGAGTCCGAGGACCTGGCCGAGCTGGACCGGTTCATCGACGCGATGATCGCGATCAAGGGCGAGATCGACCGGGTGGCGGCGGGGGAGTGGACCCCCGAGGGCTCCGTGCTCCGCGGCGCCCCGCACACCTCCCGTGCGCTGGTCGGTGCGTGGGAGCGGGCCTACTCGCGCGAGGAGGCCGTGTTCCCGACCGGCGTCGATCCGGACAAGTACTGGCCTCCGGTGGCGCGCATCGACAATGCGTACGGCGACCGCAACCTGGTGTGCGCCTGCCCGCCCCCGGAGGCCTTCGCCGAGTAGGCCGCACGCGGGACGACGCCTCAGCCGGCGTGCGTGACCTGCAGCCGGTAACGGAACGCCGTGTCGCAGTCGAGCGGCGCCGTACGCTCGCGGTAGGTCACCTCGAGGTCGGTGCTCAGGCGGCGGTGGGTGCCGACCGCGGTCGTGTCCTCGTGGGTGGAACGGACCCGCTTGACGTGCTGCGTACGGATGGCGGTGCCGGTGATGCGGACCGCCTGCTGGGCCACCCGGATCGTGGTGTCGACGTGGCCGGCCCGGACCAGCTTCGCCTCCTGGCTGCGGCCCTTGCCCGGGCCGTCGCCGTGGTCGAACACGACCTGGAGCTCGTTGCCGTAGCGGCTGTTCTCGTACAGGCTGACCGCGACGTGCTGACCGGCGACCTTCCCGGTGCACTCCACGACCAGGCCCCGCTCGGGGTGTGTGGTGGTGGCGGCTCCGGCCGCGGTGGGGGAGAGGGTCAGCAGGGCGCTGCCGACGAGAGAGGTCGTCAGAGCGGCGGTGATGGTGCCGAGGGCGGTGCGGTGCATGGCGTCGTCTCCTTGTGAGTGATGTCGCAAGGGATACGCCCGAGCCGGCCGCTCGGTTGCATCACGCTCCGGAGAGACTCACCGCGGAGCCGGTGCGGCGCTTGGTGACGACGAGCTGGGCGGGGATCCGGTCGCGCATCTCGGCGACGTGGCTGACCACACCGACCACCCGGCCGCCGTCGCGCAGACCATCGAGGACGTCGAGCACGTCGTCGAGCGTGTCGGCGTCGAGCGAGCCGAACCCCTCGTCGACGAAGAGGGTGTCCAGGTCGGCCCCACCCGCCTCACGGGTGATCACGTCGGCCAGGCCGAGGGCGAGGGCGAGCGACACCACGAACGTCTCGCCGCCCGACAGCGTGGCCGGGTCGCGCGACTCGCCGGACCAATCGTCGCGCACGGTGAGCGCCAGGCCCCCGCGGCGGTCACCGGCGCCCTTCTGCAGTGAGTGCTCGAGGGAGTAGCGCCGGTCGCTCATCGTCGCGAGCCGTTCGTTGGCGGCGGCCACCACCTGGGTGAGGCGGTAGGCCACGACGTACGCCGAGAGCGACATCTGGAGCTGGTTGTCGGCCGACTTGCCCTCCACGAACGCGGCCAGCCGGCTGGCCAGCTCGAGCTCGGCACGCAGCGGGCCCCACGCGGCGAGCTGTGCGGCGAGCTCGTCCTGCAGCGTCGTGATCCGGGCCAGGCGGGTGACGCCGCGCTGGACGGCCGCCTGGGCGGTCGCGAGGGCGTCGAGGGCGGTGGCGTGCGCGGCCGTGAGGGCGGGCAGGTCGGGCAGCGGATCGGTGGCGACGGCGTCGGCACCAGGCTCCCTGAGCACCTCCGTGACGGCGGCGAGGCGCCGCTCGTGGTGCTGGACGCGAGCGGCGCGGTCGTCGAGCTCGGTCGGCGACAGTGCGGCGGCCACGGCGTCGTCGGCCGCGTCGAAGCCGGCGTCGCGGCAGGCGGCCTCGAGCTCGGCAGCCGCGTCCTCGACCGTGGCAGCGGCCTGTCGGGCGGTCTCGAGGGCGGCGAGGCCCCGGCGGATGTCGGCCAACGTCCGGTCGAGGCGGTCCACCAGGGTGGCGATGTCGTCGACGGCGTCACCGGTGTCGTCGGCGTCGTGAGCGGCGAGAGCGGCGTCGAGAGCACCTCGCAGCTCCTGCTCCTCGGCGGCGAGATGACGCAGATCCGCCTGCGCCGCCGACCGTTGCCGCTCGAGGTCGAGCCGTCGCTCGGCGAGCGTCTGCTGCTCGGCACGCAGCGCCTCGACCTCCGCGGCGAGCGTGGCGGACCTTGCGGCCACCGTCTCGGCGCCCGCGAGGTCTGCCGCGAGGCGGGTGCGGTCACCTGTGGCGGCCGACTCCGCCTGGGTGAGCAGGAACGCCAGCTCACGCACCTCGACGTCGCGCAGGTGCTCGGCGGACTTCGCGTCGTCGTAGTCCTTCTGAGCCGCCTTCTCGGCCGCGGCGTCGGGCGCGTCGGCCGTCGCGCTGGCCTTGTGCGGGTGCTCGCACGAGCCGCACACCGGGCAGGAGCCGCCCACGGCGAGTCCGCCGGCGAGCTCCGCGGCCATGCTCTCC
>NZ_DASWXC010000065.1:0-37934 GCF_036405735.1 Nocardioides sp. | reverse complement strand
CGCGCCGCCGGCGTGCCGCTGGTGCGGCCGCCTGGAGGACGCGTGGGCGTGCCCGGTGTGCCACCACCGCGGGCTGCGTTCGCCCGTCGTCGGCGACGCGCGCACGGCGGAGGAGCTCGGCAAGGCCTTCCCCGGGGCCCGGGTGGTGTCGTCGAGCGGCGACCGAGTGCTGACGTCGGTGCCGGACCGGCCGGCGGTCGTCGTGGCGACGCCGGGCGCGGAGCCGGTCGCCGAGCGGGGGTACGCCGCCGTCGTACTCCTCGACACGTGGCTGGTGCTCGGCCGGGCCGACCTGCGCACCGACGAGGAGGCGCTGCGGCGGTGGTCGACGGCCGTCGGGCTGGCGGCACCGGGCGCCCGCGCGGTGGCGGTGGGTGACCCCGCCCACCCGGCGCTGCAGGCACTCGTCCGCTGGGATCAGCCCGGCTTCGCGGCGCGGGAGTCGGCCGAGCGGCAGGAGGCGCACCTGCCGCCGGCGTCACGACTGGCGACGATCACGGGGGAGCCGGGTCCGGTCGACGACGCGCTCACCCTCCTAGCGCTGCCACCCGCGGCCGAGACGCTGGGGCCGGTGCCGGTCGAGAGTCCGGGTCGGGCCGACCCAGAGGTGCGGGTGGTGGTGCGCGTGCCGCGCGCGGAGGGGGCGGCCCTGTCCCGCGCCCTGGGCGAGCTGCAGCGGGTGCGCTCGGCGCGCAAGCTCGACCAGGTGCGGGTCCAGGTCGATCCGGTCACTCTCTAGACGCTCACTACACTGGCGCCCATGCCCGTCCAGCCCATCCGCCTCTTCGGCGACCCGGTCCTGCGCCGTCCGGCGACCGAGGTCGTCGACTTCGACAAGGAGCTGCGCCGGCTGGTCGCGGACCTCACCGACACCATGCTCGACGCCCCGGGCGCCGGCCTGGCCGCACCCCAGATCGGGGTCGGACTGCGTGTCTTCACCTGGTACGTCGACGGCGAGGTCGGCCACCTCGTCAACCCCGACCTCAGCCTGTCCGAGGAGACCCAGGACGGTCCGGAGGGATGCCTCTCGCTACCGGACGTGACCTTCGACTGCGTCCGGTCCCGGCTCGTGGTCGCCCGGGGCTTCAACATGCACGGCGAGCCGGTGGTCATCGAGGGCTCGGACCTGCTCGCCCGCGCGATCCAGCACGAGACCGATCACCTCGACGGCATCCTCTTCATCGACCGGCTCGATCCGGCGGCGCGCAAGGCGGCGATGCGCGAGATCCGCGAGTCGGACTGGTTCGGGCTCGAGCAGCCGACCGTCAAGGTGAGCCCGCACGCGACGCGCGGCTTCGCGATCTGACGGCCGCGATGCGCATCGTCTTCGCCGGCACGCCCGAGGTAGCGCTGCCCTCCCTCGACGCGATCGCCGCGTCCCCGCACGACCTGGTCGGCGTCGTCACCCGTCCCGACGCCCCGGCAGGGCGGGGCCGCCGGCTGGTCGCCAGTCCGGTCGCCCAGCGCGCCGAGGAGCTCGGGGTGCCGGTGCTCAAGCCCGAGCACCCGCGCGACCCCGCCTTCCAAGAAGAGCTAGCGGCGCTGGCTCCGGACTGCTGCCCGGTGGTGGCCTACGGCGCGCTGCTGCCGCAGAGCGCGCTCGACATCCCGACCCACGGCTGGGTCAACCTCCACTTCTCGTTGCTGCCGGCCTGGCGGGGCGCCGCGCCGGTCCAGCACGCGCTGTGGGCCGGGGACGAGTTCACCGGGGCGACCACCTTCCGCATCGTGCGCGAGCTGGACGCAGGACCGACCTTCGGCGTGATGACCGAGCGGGTCCGCCCGGGCGACACCGCGGGCGACCTGCTGGGCCGGCTGGCCGAGGGCGGCGCCCAGCTGCTGGTCGCCACGCTGGACGGGCTTCAGTCGGGGGAGATCGAGGCGCGCGAGCAGCCGGCCGACGGCGTGACGTTCGCTCCCAAGATCACCGTCGAGGATGCCCGCGTCGACTGGGCCGAGCCCGCCGTCGGCGTGGACCGCCGGATCCGCGCCTGCACGCCGGCGCCCGGCGCCTGGACGACGCTGGCCGAGGAGCGGGTCAAGCTGGGTCCCGTGTCGCTCACCGACGAGACCGGCCTGGCTCCCGGCGAGCTGCGGGTCGCGAAGAGCGACGTGCTGGTCGGCACCGGCAGCGCCGCCGTACGGCTCGGCGAGGTGAAGGCGTTCGGGAAGAAGCAGATGCCTGCCGCCGACTGGGCCCGGGGCCTGCGTCTGGAGCCCGGTGCCCGCCTCGTCTAGCTCCCGGCGGCCCGGTCAGAACCGCCGCCCATCCGGCCCCCGCCGGGGCGGCCGCGCGCCGCTGGATCCCGCCCGCCTGGTCGCCTTCGAGGTGCTCAAGGCGGTGCGGGTCGACAACGCCTACGCGAACCTCGTCCTGCCTCACCTGTTGCGTGAGCACGGGCTGGAGGGCCGCGACGCGGCGTTCGCCACCGAGCTCGCGTCCGGCACGCTGCGCCAGCAGGGCACGTACGACGCCGTGCTGGCCGCCTGCCTGGACCGGCCGCTGGCGAAGGTGGAGGCCAAGGTCCTCGACGCCCTGCGTCTCGGCACCCACCAGCTGCTCTCGACGCGCGTGCCGGACCATGCCGCCATCAGCACCACCGTCGACCTGGTGAAGGCGAAGGTCGGTGTCGGTGCCGGGTCGTTCGCCAACGCGGTGCTGCGCCGGGTGGCCCGCCAGCCGCTGGCGGACTGGGTGGCGCAGGTCGCCCCGCCGGTCGCGTCGGACCCGCACGGCCACCACGCCGTGGCGCAGTCCCACCCGCGCTGGGTGGTCGACGCGCTCGCCGCCGCGGTCGACGAGGCCGAGCTCGGGGCGCTGCTGGCCGCGGACAACGCGCCGCCGCGGGTCGTCCTCGTGGCCCGGCCGGGCCGGATCACGCGTGAGGAGCTGGTGGCGCAGACGGGCGGCGAACCGACGGCGCTGTCGCCGTACGGCGTCGTGCTGGGCGGTGGCAGCCCCGGCTCGGTCCCCGCCGTGGCCGACGGCCTGGCCGGGGTGCAGGACGAGGGGTCGCAGCTGGTCGCTCTCGCGCTCGCCGCGGCGCCGCTGGACGGTCCCGACGAGCGATGGCTGGACCTGTGCGCGGGTCCCGGCGGCAAGTCGGCGCTGCTGGCGGCGCTGGCTGCGGAGCGTGGCGCGCAGCTGGTCGCCAACGAGGCGCAGCCGCACCGGGCCGGTCTGGTCAGGGCCAACCTCCGGGGCGCGGAGGGCACCGCGGGTGTGGTGGCCGGCGACGGCACCCGGCCGCCGTTCCGTCCGGGTGCCTTCGACCGCGTGCTCGTCGATGCCCCCTGCACCGGCCTGGGTGCGCTGCGCCGTCGGCCCGAGGCGCGCTGGCGGCGCCGCCCCGACGACCTCGCCACCCTGGTGCCGCTGCAGGAGGCGCTGGTGCGCAGCGCGCTCGCCCTGGTCCGCCCCGGCGGCGTGGTCCTCTACTCCACGTGCTCGCCTGTCCTGGCCGAGACCCGGGACGTCGTGGCGGCCGTGACGGCCGACGCCGGCGAGGTGGTCGACGTGTCCGGCCTGCTGCCTGGCCTCGCCGACGCCGAGGGTCCCGCCCCGGGGACGCTCCAGCTCTGGCCCCACCGCCACGCCACCGACGCCATGTTCATGGCCGTGCTCCGACCGCGCGAGGCTCGCTAGGGTCGGCACATGGCGACGCCCAGCCCCTTCGTCGAGGTCGAGGTCGACGACCGCGTGGTCAAGGTGACCAACCCCGACCGGGTCTACTTCCCGGAGATCGGCGCGACCAAGCTCGACCTCGTCGACTACTACCTCTCGGTCGGCCCCGGCATCGTCAACGCGCTCTTCGAGCGCCCCTGCATGCTGCACCGCTTCCCGAAGGGCGTGACCGGCGAGCCCGGCGCGAAGGTGCACCAGAAGCGGCTCCCGTCGGGAGCGCCGGACTGGGTGGAGACGGTCCAGCTGTTCTTCCCGCGCTGGAGCCGTACGGCGGACGAGCTGTGCGTCACCGAGCTCGGGGCCGTCATCTGGGCGGTGCAGATGTCCACGGTGGAGTTCCATCCCTGGAACAGCCGCCGCGAGGACACCGAGCGGCCCGACGAGTGGCGCATCGACCTCGATCCCGGCCCGGAGTGCCCGTTCGGCACGGTGCAGCGCGTCGCCCACGTCGCCCACGAGGTGCTCGACGAGCTCGGCGCGGTGGGCTACCCCAAGACCAGCGGCGGCTCGGGACTGCACGTCTACGTCCGCATCAAGCCCGACCACGGCTTCGCTGACGTACGCCGGGCGGCGCTCGCGTTCGCCCGCGAGGTCGAGCGCCGGGCGCCGCAGGACGTGACGACGACGTGGTGGCGCAAGGACCGCGATCCCGCCGCGCTCTTCGTCGACTACAACCAGAACGCCCGCGACCACACGATCGCCGCGGCGTACTCGGTCCGGGGCGTGCCGGACGCCCGCGTCTCGACCCCGATCCGGTGGGACGAGGTCGACGACGTGGATCCGCGCGACTTCACGATCAGGACCGTCCCCGAGCGGTTCGCGAAGCTCGGCGACCTGCACCACGACATCGACGACCACGTCTTCGACATCGGCGCGCTGCTGGAGTGGGCCGAGCGTGACGAGCGGGAAGGTGCCGCGCCGCCGGTCGATCCGGGGAGTGAGCCGGGGGAGTGAGCCGCGCCGTCGCGGGTCACCGTGCCCCGTGACAGCCGCCAGCACCAGGACGAGCACCAGCGACAGGATCCGCGAGACCGCGCGGACGGCGTTCGGCCACGACCGCCTGCTCCCGGGACAGCAGGCGGCCACGAGCGCGCTGCTGGAGGGGCACGACGTGCTGCTGGTCTCGCCGACCGGCTCGGGCAAGTCGCTGGTCTACCAGCTCGCCGGCCTGCTCATCGACGGCCCCACGGTGGTCGTCTCGCCGCTCCTGGCGCTGCAGCAGGACCAGATCGACGGCATCGCGGAGTCGGCCGCCGGCGTCCGGGCGGTGCGGCTGAGCTCGGCGGAGAGCGAGCGGGAGCGCACCGACGCACTCGCAGGTCTGGAGTCCGGGGCGGTGGAGTTCGTGTTCCTCTCGCCCGAGCAGCTCGCCAATCCCGAGGTGCGCGAGCGGCTGGCCGGCCTCCGTCCGCGGCTGGTGGCGGTCGACGAGGCGCACTGTGTCTCGACCTGGGGCCACGACTTCCGCCCCGACTACTTCCGACTCGGTGAGCTGCTGGCCGACCTCGGCGAGCCTCGCGTGGTCGCGATGACCGCCACCGCCGCGCCGCCGGTCCGCGACGACATCCGCGAGCGGCTCCGGATGCGGGACCCCCGCACGGTCGTCACCGGCTTCGCCCGCCCCAACCTCGCGCTGCGCGTGGTCCGGGTCGAGAGCCCGGAGGAGCAGCAGCGCACGGTGGTCGAGACCGTGGCCGGAGCGCCGGGCAGCGGCATCGTCTACACGCGCACCAGGCCGGCGGCGGAGGAGTACGCCGCCGCGCTGGCCGGCCGGGGCCGGCGTACCGTCGCCTACCACGCCGGGCTGGGCCGTCGGCGCCGCGAGGAGGCGCAGGACGCGTTCATGTCCGGTGAGGTCGACGTCATCGTGGCGACCTCGGCCTTCGGCATGGGCATCGACAAGCCCGACGTCCGGTTCGTCGTCCACGCCCAGGTGCCGGAGTCACCCGACACCTACTACCAGGAGGCCGGCCGCGCCGGCCGTGACGGCGAGCCGGCCGAGGGCGTGCTCGTCTACCGTCCCGAGGACCTGGCGCTGGGCCGGTTCTTCTCCGCGGGGGTCCCGAAGCGCGCCGACGTCGAGCGGCTGCTGCGCGAGGGTGACGGGGCGGGGTTCGGCCGCCGCAAGGCGGGCCGGATCCGCAACCTCGTGGAGATGGCGGAGGAGACCGGAGCGACCGGGGCCAGGGACGTCGTCGGCGCGGTGCGCGACCTCGCCGAGGCGCAGCGCAGCCTGGAGCGGTCCCGGGTCGAGATGATGCGGGGGTACGCCGAGACCGATCGCTGCCGGGCCGACTTCCTGGTGGGCTACTTCGGCGAGGAGCTCGACGCCCGCTGCGGTGTCTGCGACAACTGCCGGGCCGGCACGGCGTCCGATCCGGCCGACCAGCGCGATGCGGCGTACCCCGTCCAGAGCCGGGTCCGGCACGAGGACTTCGGCACCGGAGTGGTGACCGACGTCGAGGACGACCGGCTCACGATCCTCTTCGACGAGGTGGGCTACCGCACGCTGTCGCTGGCGCTGGTCGAGGACCAGCACCTGCTCGAGCGTCAGGAGCGCGAGGACATCCCCTAGGCTGGCCGCCCGTGGGCCACATCCAGATCACGCCGAGCATCCTCAACGCCGACTTCGCCAACCTCGGGGCGGAGGTGGCCCGGATCGGCAGCGCCGACTGGGTGCACGTGGACGTCATGGACAACCACTTCGTGCCGAACCTCACCTTCGGGCCCACCATGGTCGAGGCGCTGAGCCGGGCCACGGAGATCCCGCTCGACGCGCACCTGATGATCGCCGACCCCGACCGGTGGGCGCCGGCGTACGCCGAGGCCGGCGCGCGCAGCGTGACCTTCCACGTGGAGGCCGCCGCGGCGCCGGTGCGGCTGGCGCGCGAGATCCGGGCGCGGGGCGCCCGGGCGAGCATGGCGCTCAAGCCGGCCACCCCGATCGAGCCGTACGAGGACCTGCTGCCCGAGCTCGACATGGTGCTCGTGATGACCGTCGAGCCCGGCTTCGGGGGCCAGAGGTTCCTCGATCTGTGCCTGCCCAAGATCCGGCGCACGCGGGCGCTCATGGACAAGCACGGCGTCGAGACGTGGCTGCAGGTCGACGGCGGCGTCTCGCTGGAGACCATCGAGCGGTGCGCGGAGGCCGGGGCGGACGTCTTCGTGGCCGGCTCGGCCGTCTACTCCGCGGCGGACCCCGACGCGATGGTGGCCGCACTGCGCGAGAAGGCCGAAGCCGCCCGCTGAGCCGTGTGGCACACTGGTGCCGACGAGTGAACAACTCGCGTGCTCTGGGGTCGGTGTAATTCCGAACCGGCGGTGACAGTCCGCGACCCGATGGCAGCCAGCCATCGGTTGACCAGGTGAAACTCCTGGACCGACGGTGAAAGTCCGGATGGGAAGTGCACGCACCTGCTCCTCGACCGGACGCGTCCGTGACGCGACCGGTCCGCCGAGCACCTGTCAGCCCCGGAGTCCGTGATCGGACGGAGGGCCTGCAGATGACCGAAGCGCCGAGCTTCACGGCGGAGTACGCCGCGATGCAGCGCGCCCTCGCACTCGCCGCCACGCCCGGCGGACCGCTGCATCCCAACCCGCTGGTCGGGTGCGTCCTGCTCGCGCCGGACGGCACCGTCGTCGCCGAGGGCTACCACCGTGGCGCGGGCACGCCCCACGCCGAGGCCGCCGCGCTCGCCGCCGCGGGCGACCGGGCCCGCGGCGCCACCGCCGTGGTCACCCTCGAGCCCTGCAACCACACCGGTCGCACCGGTCCGTGCGCCCAGGCCCTCGTCGCGGCCGGCGTACGCCGGGTCGTGTTCGCCCAGACCGATCCGAACCCGGCGGCTGCCGGCGGCGCCGCGACGCTGCGCGCGGCCGGCGTGGAGGTGGAGGGCGGGCTGCTCGCCGACGACGCGCGCGCCCTCAACCGGGTCTGGAGCACGGCGATCGAGCTGCAGCGCCCGTTCGTCACCTGGAAGCTAGCCACCTCGCTCGACGGCCGCAGCGCCGCGGCCGACGGCACCAGCCGGTGGATCTCCAGCCGGGCGGCCCGGCTCGACGCCCACCGGCTCCGGGCGCTGTGCGACGTCATGCTGGTCGGCACCCACACGGTCGCGGTCGACGACCCGGAGCTGACCGTGCGCGACGAGCACGACCGGCCGCTGGAGCGGCAGCCGCTCCGGGTCGTCATGGGTGAGCGCGACCTGCCGGAGGACCGGCGGGTGTTCAACGACCGTGCCCCGAGCCTCCAGCTGCGCACCCGCGACCCGGGCGCGGCGCTGGCGGAGCTGTGGCGACACGAGAAGCGCCACGTCCTCCTCGAAGGCGGGCCGACGCTCGCGGCGGCCTTCCTCGGGGCCGGCCTCGTCGACGAGATCGTCGCGTACGTCGCCCCCGTGCTGCTCGGCAGCGGCGCCGGCGCCGTCGCCGACCTCGGCATCACCACCATCGCCGACGCCGTCCGACCGGAGGTCACCGACGTCATGGTGCTCCCCGGCATCGACGGCGAGGAACCCAACGTGCGGCTCGTCATGACCCCGCACAGGAAGCAGGACTGAGAGAGATGTTCACCGGAATCGTCGAAGAGCTCGGCACCGTCACCGCGGTCCAGGACCAGGGCGACGCGCTGCGGCTCACCATCGCCGCCACCACCGTGCTGGAGGGCGTCCGCCTCGGGGACTCGATCGCGGTCAACGGCTGCTGCCTGACGGTGGCCGAGACCGCCGACGGCAGCTGGACCGCCGACGTCATGCAGGAGACCCTCGACAAGACCTCGCTCGGCGGCGTCGCGCCCGGCACCCGCGTCAACCTGGAGCGGGCCATGGCGCTCGGCGACCGGCTCGGCGGCCACATCGTGCAGGGCCACGTCGACGGCGTGGGCACGATCCTGCGCCGTACCCCGAGCGAGCACTGGGAGGTGGTCGAGGTCTCGCTGCCGCCCCACCTCGCGCGCTACCTCGTCGACAAGGGCTCGATCGCGGTCGACGGCGTCAGCCTGACCGTCGTGGAGGCGGGCCCGTCGAGCTTCACCGTCAGCCTGATCCCCGAGACGCTCGGGCGCACCACCCTGGGCCACAAGCAGGCCGGTGAGCCGGTGAACCTCGAGGTCGACATCCTCGCCAAGCACGTCGAGCGGCTCCTGCCCGGGACGGAGGTGCGGGCATGAGCACCCAGCACGCCGACGTCCGGCTCGACCCGGTTGAGCAGGCGATCGCCGACATCGCGGCCGGCAAGGCGGTCGTCGTCGTCGACGACGAGGGTCGCGAGAACGAGGGCGACCTCATCTTCGCGGCGAGCCTGGCCACGCCGGAGCTGATGGCGTTCACGATCCGGTACAGCAGCGGCGTCATCTGCGTCCCACTGACCGCCGAGCGGCTGGACCGGCTCCGGATCCCGCTGATGACGCCGGAGAACACCGACCGACACCGCACCGCCTACACCGTCTCGGTCGACGCCGCCGAGGGCGTCAGCACCGGCATCTCCGCGGCCGACCGGGCGCTCACGGCCCGGCTGCTGGCCGACGAGGGCACCCAGCCGGGCGACCTCACCCGGCCCGGGCACGTCTTCCCGCTGCGCTACCGCGAGGGCGGGGTGCTCGCCCGCCGGGGCCACACCGAGGCCGCGGTGGACCTGTCCCGGCTGGCCGGGCTGCCGGAGGCCGGCGTGCTGGTCGAGGTCGTCAACGACGACGGCACGATGAAGCGCGCTCCCGAGCTGCGGGAGTTCGCCGACGAGCACGGACTGGCGATGATCTCGGTCGAGCAGCTCGTCACCTACCGGCGCCGTCACGACGTGCTCGTCGAGCGGGCCGCCGAGACGCGTCTGCCCACGGCGTACGGCGACTTCACGGCGTACGGCTTCCGGATCGCCGTCGACGGCTCCGAGCACATCGCGCTGGTCCACGGTGACGTGAGCGGGCCCGAGCCGGTGCTCACCCGGGTGCACAGCGAGTGCCTCACCGGGGACGTCTTCGGCAGCCGGCGGTGCGACTGCGGCCCGCAGCTGGAGGAGTCGCTGCGCCGCATCCAGGCCGAGGGCCGTGGCGTCGTGGTCTACCTGCGCGGGCACGAGGGCCGGGGGATCGGCCTGGTCGCCAAGCTGCAGGCCTACCAGCTGCAGGACGGCGGGCGCGACACGGTCGACGCGAACCTCGACCTCGGCCTGCCCGCCGACGCCCGCCACTACGGCGCGGCGAGCCAGATCCTGCGCGACCTCGGGGTCGACACGGTCCGGCTGCTCACCAACAACCCCGGCAAGGTCGACGAGCTGGAGGACTACGGCATCGCGGTCGCCGAGCGGGTACCGCTGACGCCACGCCCGAACGGCCACAACCTCGCCTACCTGCTGACCAAGCGCGACAGGATGGGCCACGTCCTGCCGGACCTCGCCGCCCACACCAAGGGAGCCATGTGATGAGTGGAGCCGGAGCTCCCAAGACCGCTGCCGTCGACTGCCACGACCTGCGGGTCGCGATCGTGGCGGCCAGCTGGCACGAGCAGGTGATGGACGGCCTGCTGGCCGGTGCCCAGCGGGCCTGCGGCGACCACCGGGTCGAGGCCCCCGTGGTCACCCGGGTCCCGGGCACCTTCGAGCTGCCGGTGGTCGCCAGCGCGCTCGCGCAGCAGGGGTACGACGCGATCGTCGCGCTCGGTGTCGTGATCCGCGGCGGCACGCCGCACTTCGACTACGTCTGCGGCGCGGCGACCGACGGCCTGACGCGGGTGGCGCTCGACCACACCGTCGCCGTCGGCTTCGGTGTGCTGACCTGCGACGACGAGGCGCAGGCGCTGGACCGCGCGGGACTGCCCGGCTCGCAGGAGGACAAGGGCTACGAGGCTGCGGCCGCCGCACTGGCGACCGCGCAGACCATCAAGCGCATCAAGCGTCGCTTCGACTGAGCCCTGGTGGTCGTGCCGGCCCGGCCCGGCCCGGTGGTGACGCTGAGACCGGGCGTCGCGCAGCCGACGCGACGCCCTAGGCTGGGGTGCGTGAAGACGTTCGACGAGCTCTGGGCCGAGCTGTCCGAGAAGGCCCGGACCCGACCCGCAGGTTCCGGCACCACCGCGCTGCTCGACGCCGGCGTCCATGCGGTCGGGAAGAAGCTGGTCGAGGAGGCCGCGGAGTCCTGGATGGCCGCCGAGCACGAGGGCCGGGAGGCCACCGCGCTCGAGATCTCCCAGCTGCTCTACCACGCCCAGGTGCTGATGCTGGCCAGCGGCGTGGACCTCGACGACGTCTACTCGCACCTGTAAGGAACGACATGACCACCACGACCGGCACGACCGGCAACGGCCTGCTCCGCATCGCCGTGCCCAACAAGGGCGCGCTGTCGAGCGCCGCCTCCGACATGCTGCGCGAGGCCGGCTACCGGCAGCGCGACGACGCCAAGCGGCTCACCCTCATCGACGAGGAGAACGGCGTCGAGTTCTTCTACCTGCGCCCACGCGACATCGCGCTGTACGTCGGCGAGGGCACCCTCGACGTCGGCATCACCGGCCGCGACCTGCTCCACGACTCCGGCGCGAAGGCCGCCGAGGTGCTCGGCCTCGGGTTCGGCCGCAGCCGGTTCCGGTTCGCGGGGCCGGCCGGGGCCTACACCGACCTCGCTCAGCTGCAGGGCAAGCGGATCGCGACGTCGTACGTCGGCGTGGTGGCCGCCTTCCTCGAGCAGCGGGGCATCGACGCGACCGTCACCCGTCTCGACGGTGCGGTGGAGACCAGCATCCAGCTCGGCGTCGCCGACGTGATCGCCGACGTCGTCGAGACCGGCTCGACGCTGCGGCAGGCGGGGCTGGAGCCGTTCGGCGACACCATCCTCGACTCCGAGGCGATCGTGGTGACCCGGGCCGACGGCGCACCGGACGGCTTCGAGACCTTCCGCCGCCGGCTGGAGGGCGTCCTCGTGGCGCGCAGCTACGTGATGATGGACTACGACATCCGCGCCCAGGACGTCCCGGCGGCGACCGAGCTCGCTCCGGGCCTGGAGGGCCCGACGGTCAGCCCGCTGCACCGCGAGGGCTGGGTCGCCGTCCGCGTGATGGTGCCCCGCCACGGCTCACAGAAGCTGATGGACGACCTGTACGCCATCGGCGCCCGCGCGATCCTGCTGACGGACATCCATGCCTGCCGCCTCTGAGCCCGCCTCAACGCCCCACCGCCTGCCCGACCTGCCGCACACCTGGCGGCCGCTCGGCCCGCGGATCGTCGCGTCGGTGCTGGTGGTCGGCCTGGCGGTGCTGTGCACCGTCACCTGGCTGACGATGGACGCCGAGATCAGGGCGAAGTTCACCGTCTTCGAGAAGCTGACCATGGCCGCGATCGCCCTCGGCATCCTGGTGTGCGTCCACGCCCTGACCCGCTCCCGCGTCACCGCGACCCGCGACGCGCTGGTCGTCGTGAACGGCTACCGCCGCCGCGAGCTGGAGTGGGCCGAGGTCGTCGCGGTCCGGATGCCCCCCGGCGCGCCCTGGGCTCGCCTGGACCTGGCCGACGGCTCGGAGATCTCCGCCATGGGCATCCAGGGCTCCGACGGCGCGAGCGCCAAGCGGGCTGTCCGGCAGTTGCGGGCGCTTGCCGAGGGGCTGTCGGGCTGAGGGAGGCCGTTGACCCTGAAGGCGCCGCATCCACGGCGCGAGTGCGCGGGTCGGTCAGGCCTTGGCGGCCTCCGCGCGCACCCACGCCTCGAACCGTTCGGCGTGCTCGCGGGCGTCCTCACCGACGTTGCGTGCCTCGATGAGTCGTTCCTCCAAGGCGTCGGAAGGTCCGGCATCCATCAGTAGCAACGCTTCTGCTCGGGCAAAGAGCACCGGCTGGTAGGGGCGCTTCATCCACCCGAGGTCCCCCTCACGCAGACGTGCCATCAGCGCTTCCCGAGAGAACATCTGCTCGAGCGTCGCCCAGCCGTGCCGATCCAGCTGGGCGATCATGTCCGCTACCGCCGCAGTGGCCGAGTCGGAGTCGCGCACGTCCCACCAGCGGTCGGCACCGGAGGGCGTCCCAGCAGGGTGTAGTCGCCTCCGGTACAGCCCGAGATACTCCGTGACCCGCTTCGGCATGCGCGCACCCAAGTCCTCGGCTTTCCACCTCAGCCACGGCTCCGGCGCGAACGCCAGATTCACGACACACCGCAAATCGTCGGCGCTGCTGAAGGCCGAAGACTGAACGTTGACGACGGCCCAGTCGCCCGCGGGCGAGGACTTTCGCCAGGTCGGAGACGACCCCTGGTAGCGATGAGTCCTTGCGGCAGGGCCGAGGAGGCCGCGAAGCGTTGCCCTCAGCGCTTCCTGACCGGTCACGGAGCTCCGGTCCCCAAACCCGTCGCTGACGTTTCCCGTACCCACGGCCCCTCAGAAGTCGTTGCAGTCGATGAACATCGTCGCGTAGAGGGCACCATCTCCCGCGCCGGCTTGGATGCGTTCGCCCACGAATCCCCACACGACTTCGTCGATCTGGGCGTCGGTCCAGGAACCACTCCTGGCATAGTCGGGGGCGATGAGCACGCGCCCGTCGGCGCACGGGGTCCGCGTCGCTTCGATGAACCGACCACCACTCTCGCAACCCGCAAAGCCGGCGGTCATGGCTCGCCCGACAAGTTCTGCGCAAGCAGGCGTCTCCGTGCCTGGACGGCGGGCTCCAACGGGTTCGTCGTCGGACTTCGGTTGGCCGGTCCCGCAAGCACCGAACAGAGTCGCTGCTACGGCGGTCGCCACGCACACCATGGGCAGCGGCTGGGGAGTCATGGCACGAAGTGTTCCGCATCGGCGCTGGCTGCGCGGTCGATCCCACACAGGTCGCAGGCTCGGGAGCGACGACCATCTGGACTGTCGGTGGCTCTTGCTCTACTGGCTCCATGACGTTCTCGGACACGCTCGACGAGCTGGGTGAGGGTGACTTCCTCGACCTGGTGGAGTCGCGTGCGCGCGCCCAGCGTGAGGCCGACGTCGACGTGCTGCGGCTGGCCTTCCACTGGGCGGTGCGGCATCCGGCCGACCGGTTGGACCCGGTCGAGTCGGCCAGGCCCGGCCGGGAGAAGGCTCGGGCGTTCGGCGGCGACGGGACACCGCTGGTGGCGGAGTTCGCCGCGGCCTCGTTCGGGGCACGTGTCGGGATCTCCCCGAGCGCGGCGCGCGGTCTGATGGCCGATGCGCTCGACCTGGCGCACCGTATGCCGCTGTTGTGGGCGCGGGTGGAGGCGCTGGAGGTGAAGGCTTCCTATGCCCGGTTCGTCGCCCGCCAGACCCGCCAGCTGACCAGGACCCAGGCGGGGTACGTCGACGGGCGGGTCCACGAGGTGGCCGACGGCCGGATCGCCTGGACCCGGTTCGAGGAGGTCGTGAAGGGCGCGGTCGTCGCCGCTGACATCGATGCCGCACGGGCGCGCGAGGAGGCCGCCAGCCGCGCCACGTTCGCGAAGCGGACCAAGGGTGACGCCCACGGGATGGCCACCTTCATGGTCCGCGCCGACGTGGCCACGGTCGCGCAGCTCGACCATGCCGTGACGACCGTCGCCGGCCGGTTGGACGAGACCGCGGGCGAGACGGTCGACGAGCGGCGGGTCACCGCGCTGCTCCACCTGCTGACCGGTCACCAGGGCCTCGACCCGGCCACCGGTGAGCCGCAGACTCTGCCGTCGCAGCGGCTGCTGCCGAAGGCGACGCTCTACGTCCACACCTACCTCGGTCCCGACGCCCCCGGGATCGCCCGGATCGAGGGCCACGGGGCGGTCACCGAGGCATGGCTGACCCGCGTGCTCGGGCCACGAGCCGCGATCAAGGTCCAACCGGTGCTCGACCTGGCCGGACAGGCCCCGGTGGACGCCTACGAGATCCCCGAGCGACATCGCCGGGCCGTGCGCCTGATGACGCCGGCCGACTGCTTCCCCTACGCGTCCCATCTCGACGGTCCCGACGGGCCCTTCGAGACCGACATCGACCACACCCGGCCGTGGGACCCGGGATCAGACGAGCGCGGGCAGTCGGCGCTCGGCAACTACGGCCCCCTCACCCGCCTGCACCACCGCGTCAAGACCCACGGCGGGTGGGACGTCCGGCAGCCGTTCCCTGGCATCTACCTGTGGCGCGAGCCCGACGGGCAGATCTACCTCGTCGACCACACGGGGACGCGCGTCGTCCACCGCCCGGGGCTGCCCCGCGTCGAGGTCGACTTCGTGCTGACGGCGTGAGGCTCAGGTGGCGACGACGATGTCGGCGTGGTCGCGGGTGGACAGCGCGTCGAACAGCACGACCTCGTCGGCAGCCCACTGGTCCCAGTACGGAGCGAACGCCTCGCCATCTCGCGAGAGCCCCCGCTCACGGCGTACGTCGCGGGGCGCCTCCAGCCACACCAGGGCGCTGACCCACGGCGCGATGGCGGGCGACCACGAGCCGACGCCCTCCAGCACCAGCAGTCCGCCGGGCGCGACCTCGTGCCACTCCGCCCACCGCGACGCATGCCAGTCCCATCGCCGCCAACGACCGGGACGGCCCGACCCGAGCGGCTCGACCAGCGCGCCCACGGCGCGCGCGAGCCCAGGCAACCCGCGCCAGCCCTCCAGCAGCTCGTCGGTGTGCACGACGACCGCGTCGCGCCGGCGCTCGGCGATCCGATCGGCCAGCGTCGTCTTGCCGGAGCCGGCCGGGCCGTCGACGCAGACGAGATGGCCCCCGCCGAGCGCGGGGCGTCGGTCGTCCAGCAGGGCGAGGACGTCCGCCGCGGGATCAGAAGGCGTGGCCATGGCCGCGATAGGTCGTCGCCTCGCCGACGAGCCGGTCGGCCGCCAGCAGGTGAGCCCGCGTGGCGTGCTCGAACAGCTCGCCCGCCTTCGCGTGACGGAACCACACCAGGTCGCCGATGCCCAGCATCGCCGCCGCGGCGCCTGTCAGCGGCGTCTGCACCTCGCCGGCTCCCTCGAGCGACGTGAGCGCTAGCCCCGCCGGCGCCCAGGGGAGGGGCAGCCGGTCGCGTCCGGCCGCCCCGGAGGCGACCAGGCCGCCGCCGTGCACGGTGACGATCCCCTCCCGCGGCCGGCGCGTGACCGGCACGCCGAAGAACGCGGCGGGCCGCGGCGTGAAGGACCGGTAGTGGTCGAACAGCCCCGGCACCAGCAGCCCCGAACCCGCGGCCACCTCGGTGACGACCGGGTCGGCCCCGGACTCGGCGACGGAGCCGGAGCCGCCCGCGTTCCAGAACTCCAGCTCGGTGAGCTCCCCGAGCGCGGCCGCGACGGCGGCGCGGCGGTCGGTCAGCTGGGCCAGCGAGAGCCGCTTGAGCCGACGTACGACGGCCGAGCGGGCGCGCTGACCGGGCACGTCGTCCGGTACGCCGGCCACCTGGCCCTCGTAGGTCATCACCCCGACCAGCCGGAACCCCGGCCGGTCGACCACCTGCCGAGCGAGCGCCAGGACGTCGTCCACCGCGGCCAACGGGGAGCGTTTCGGACCCACGTGCTGCCCCGCCCATCGCAGGCCAGCGTCGACGTCCAGCGCGACCCGGACCGGGACGGCCGTCGAGGAGCGCACCGAGTCGACGACGTCGAGGTGCGCCTCGTCGTCGACCATGAGCGTGATCCGGGAGGCCGCCGAGGGGGAGGAGACCAGCCGCGTCAGCGCTGCCCGGTCCACGCTCGGGTAGGCCACCACGATGTCGTCGCTCACGCCCTGCTCCTCCAGCCAGAGCGCCTCGGCGACGGTGAAGCCGAGCACCCCGGCGAACCCGGGCCGTGCCAACGCCCGGCGGATCAGGTCCGGGACCCGCAACGACTTCGACGCGACGCGGATCGGGACCCCGCCGGCCCGCTGCGCCAGAGCGCCGGCGTTGGCGTCGAACGCGTCGAGGTCGACCACCATGAGCGGCGTGGGCAGCGGCTCCGGGTGGGCAGCCACGGCACCGTTGAGCCGGTGCCAGAGCCGGTCGCGCTGCTGCAGCATCACGTGATGCCCCGTCGCTTGAGCAGCTCCTCGATCTCGGTCAGGTCCGGGTCGCCGGCGGTGATCGCCGGGTCGCCGGCGGCCTTGCGGACCGGCTTGCGGACCGGCTTGCTGGCCGGCTCGCGCGCAGGCTTGCGCGTCGGCAGCCGGCCGGAGACCAGGAACAGCAGCGCCGAGACCGCGGCCAGGCCCAGGCCGACCCAGACCAACGGGTTCCAGACGAACGACGCGGCCCAGTCCGTGACCGCGTCGGCGATCCGGCCCACCATCCGCAGCGTGCGGGTGAAGTACGCCGCCGGCACGAGCAGTGTCGCGGCCAGCCAACGGACCCCGCTGCGCGGGCCGCGCCGGCGGAAGGCGAGCCAGGTCCCGGCCGCCCCGAGCACGGTGAGGGTCAGGGCGAACACGCCCCACGTCGCGGAGTCGAGCATGCCTGGAGTCTGGCACGGCGCCGGTTTGGTCCCGTACGCCCGCCACATGCGAGCATTCCGGGGATGTCCGAGCACACTCCCGCCGACTCCCCGGCCGAGGCGCGCCGGCTCGCCGGCCCCGGTTTCGCCGGTGACACCGGCGAGGCCGACGCGGCCGTGACGCGCGCGCTCGCGGAGCTCGAGGCGGGCACCGGCGGCTATCCGGCCGCGCTGGCCGCGCTCGTGCGCAGCCGGCTGCTGGTGCCGGTGGTCGCCGTCCTCGGCGAGGTCGAGTACGAGGACACCCCTGACGGGCGCAGCCTGGCCCACGACAAGACCAGTGACATGGCCACGGTTCTGCTGACGGGTGCCGACGGCCGACGGGCGCTGCTCGCGTTCACCTCGATGGACACGCTGCGGGCCTGGCAGGCCGACGCTCGACCCGTGCCGGTGTCGGCGCGCGACGCCGCGCGGGCCGCCGTCCAGGACGGCGCGGAGGCGCTGGTGGTCGACCTCGCGGGCCCGGTCCGGTTCGTCGTGGAGGGACCGGACCTGATCGCGGTGGCCGAGGGCTGGCAGCTGGTGCTGCTGGCCGACGATGCAGCCGGCGATGCAGCCGGCGACACGAGCGGCAACACGACCGGCGCGGCTTGGATTCGACCCGGCGAGGAATGAGCCGGTACGCTCCGGTGTTGACCGATCAGACCGTCCTACCTGTCCGCAGGTTCGGCGGTCGGATCCACAAGCGGAAGGCACTACTGCCGTCCCACCCGCATCGACCGCCGCAACACCACAGGTCGTCGGGTCCGGTCACGGAGCAGCCCGGCGTACGCGCCGTCTCTGCGCCGAGGGCGTCCCCACGGTGGGGACGGCACTGACTGGCTTCCGCTTGCGCCAAGCGGGAGCCTTCTCGCATTTCCGGGCCAGTGTGCACGTGGCCCGGGCTGCACGGAGGCCTCCGGACTCACTGACACTGGAGGACACATCAGCACCGAGCTGCGTATCAACGACCGGATCCGGGTTCCCGAGGTCCGCCTCGTTGGACCGAATGGAGAGACCGTCGGCATCGTCCCGACGGCTGACGCGCTGCGCCTGGCCCAGGAGGCCGACCTCGACCTCGTCGAGATCGCCCCGCAGGGCAAGCCGCCGGTCTGCAAGCTCATGGACTACGGGAAGTTCAAGTACGAGAACGCCCAGAAGGCCCGTGAGGCGCGCCGGAACCAGACGAACGTGATCATCAAGGAGATGAAGCTTCGTCCCAAGATCGACTCGCACGACTACGAGACCAAGAAGGGTCACGTCGTGCGGTTCCTCAAGGCCGGCGACAAGGTCAAGATCACCATCATGTTCCGCGGCCGCGAGCAGCACCGCCCGGAGCTGGGCTTCCGGCTGCTGCAGAAGCTGGCCGAGGACGTCGCCGAGCTCGGGTTCGTGGAGTCCTCGCCCAAGCAGGACGGCCGCAACATGATCATGGTGCTCGGCCCGAACAAGAAGAAGGCCGACGCCAAGCAGGACCACGCCGCCGCGAAGGCCGAGAAGGCCGCCGAGCGGGAGGCTGCCGAGGCCGCCGAGCGGGCCGAGCGCGAGGCCGCTGCCGCCGCCGGCCCGGTGGCGCAGAAGAAGGAGCGTCGTCGCTCCGAGAACCTCGATCCCGAGATCGACGCCTGAGACCACGAGACCACGAGATAGAGAGACGAGAGAGATGCCGAAGAACAAGAGCCACTCCGGTGCCGGCAAGCGCTTCCGCGTGACCGGCTCCGGCAAGATCCTTCGCGAGAAGGCCGGCAAGCGCCACAACCTCGAGAAGAAGGCCTCGAAGGTCACCCGCCGCATGACCGGCACCGTCGAGCTGGCCAAGGCCGACGTCCCGCGCGCCAAGAAGCTGCTCGGCCGCTGACCACCTCCGGCCCCCGTCGGACCCCAGACTTAACGCATTCAAGGAGTTAGAAGATGGCACGCGTCAAGCGCGCAGTGAACGCGGCGAAGAAGCGTCGGACCACCCTCGAGCGCGCCAGCGGCTACCGCGGCCAGCGCTCGCGCCTCTACCGCAAGGCCAAGGAGCAGGTCACCCACTCGCTGGTCTACAGCTACAACGACCGGCGCAAGAACAAGGGCAACTTCCGTCGCCTGTGGATCCAGCGCATCAACGCCGCGGCGCGTGCGCAGGGCCTGACCTACAACCGCTTCATCCAGGGCCTCAACCTGGCCGGCGTCGAGGTCGACCGCAAGATCCTCGCCGAGCTCGCCGTCAACGACGTGGCCGCGTTCAACGCGCTCGTCGAGACCGCGAAGGCCGCGCTGCCCGAGGACGTCAACGCCCCGGCGAACGCCTGAGGATGAGCCTTCCCCTTTCCGCGGGCAACGCCCGTGTGAAGGAAGCACGCAAGTTGAGCCGCCGCTCGGTCCGCACCGAGCGGCGGCTCTTCCTTGCCGACGGCCCGAAGGCCGTCGAGGGCGCGCTCGGCGTGCCCGGCTGCGTGGTCGAGGTCTTCGCCACGCCGAGCGCCGCCGAGCAGTACGCCGGGCTGCTAGCCACGGCGACCGTCACGCTCGTGGAGGACCGTGCGCTCCAGGCGCTCTCCGACAGCGTCACCCCGGCCGGCGTCGTCGCGCTGTGCCGGTTCCTCGACGTGCCGCTGGCCGACGCCGTCACCGGCACGCCGCTGGTCGCCATCGCGGCCGACGTGCGCGACCCCGGCAACGCCGGCACGGTGATCCGGTGTGCCGACGCGGCGGGCGCCGGGGGCGTCGTGCTGGCCGGTGACGCGGTCGACCTCTACAACCCCAAGACGGTGCGGGCCTCGGTCGGCTCGGCCTTCCACGTGCCGGTCGCCGTCGAGCGGGATCCGGCGGCCGCCGTACGCGCCGCTCAGGCCGCCGGCCTCATGGTGCTCGCCGCCGACATGGACGGCGTCTCGCTCTTCGACTCCGACGAGGTGCTCACCCAGCCGACGGCCTGGCTGCTCGGCAACGAGGCCTGGGGGTTGCCCCCGGAGCTGCGCGAGCTGGCCGACCACGTGGTCTCGATCCCGATCTACGGCCGCGCCGAGAGCCTCAATCTCGCCACCGCCGCCGCCGTGTGCCTCTACGCCAGCGCCCGCGCGCATCGGGTCACTCGCTAGATTCGGGGACATGCCCCCGCACGCCGTCGACGCCCTCCCCGACGGCGTTGTCGTGGCCGACGGCACGGGAGCCGTGGTGCTCATCAACGAGCTCGCCCGGCGGATGTTGGGGCTCGGCCCCGACGACGGTGTCGGCCGGCCGCTCGCGGAGGTGCTGCAGCTGCAGGACACCGAGGGCCGCGAGTGGTGCGCGCAGAATCAGCCGTACGGCGGCCTGGCGACCCGCAGCGGTGTCCCCGAGCAGGCCTGGCAGCTCCCCGACGGCACCGAGGTGCTCACCACGGCCCGCATCCACCGGGCCGGCCGGGGCGGCCCGGTGACCACCGTGGCCGTGGCGCTGCGCCCCGGGCGGGGGCGGGCCCGACTGGACCGTGAGCGCTCGGACCTCGTGGCGACGGTCGCCCATGAGCTCCGCTCGCCACTCACCGGCGTGAAGGGCTTCGTGCAGGCGCTGCTCAACCGGTGGGACAAGCTCAACGACGACCAGAAGAAGCTGATGCTGACGACGGTCAGCTCCGACTCCGACCGGCTGAGCCGGCTCATCGCCGAGCTGCTCGACGTCGCGCGCATCGACACCGGCCGGCTGCAGCTCCACGCCCGACCGGTCGACGCCCGGATGCTGGTCGCGCGCGTGGTGGAGTCGGTGCAGGCCGCCACCTCACGCGCCCTCGAGCTGACCGTGGCCGACGAGGTGCCGGCGGTCCACGCCGACCCCGACAAGTTCACGCAGGTCGTGACGAACATGGTCGAGAACGCCGTGCGTCACGGCGACGGGACCGTGCGGGTCAGGCTCCAGCGCACCCGGCCCGACCACGAGGTCGACGGCGTCCAGGTGGTCGTGGACGACGAGGGCGAGGGTATCCCGGTCGACCTGCGCCGGCGCGTGTTCACGAAGTTCTGGAGAGGCGGGGCGCGGGGCGGCTCGGGCCTCGGGCTCTACCTCGTCGGCGGGCTCGTGAAGGCACATGGCGGCACCGTGGAGATCGACGACGCCCCCGGTGGTGGTGCCCGGGTCTGCGTGAGCTGGCCCGCAGCGGACCAGCTCGACTAGGACTGGGTCGCCAGACTCGCACTCCGATGTCGGGACCGTCGGACCAAGGCGATCCGCCGCCGCCCTAGACTGAGGCCCGCACGTCACCTGCTGGGAAAGGCTCCCCATGTCCGGCCCGAACACCGACTACGACCCCGTGGAGGTCTCCACCTTGCAGCCGGAAGAGGTCCAGGGCGCCGTCGACGCGGCCCTGGCGGCCATCGCGGCGGCAGGTGACCTCGACGAGCTCAAGCAGGTCCGCCTGGCCCACGCCGGGGACCGGTCGCCGCTCGCCCTGGCCAACCGGGAGATCGGCGCACTGCCCCCGCAGGCCCGCAAGGAGGCCGGCCAGCGCATCGGCCAGGCCCGGGGCGCCGTCGCCAGGGCGCTCGCCGAGCGGCAGGCCGTGCTCGAGGCCGAGCACGAGGCCCGGATGCTGGTGGAGGAGACCGTCGACGTCACGCTGCCGGTCGACCGCCGGCCCGCGGGCGCCCGGCACCCGCTCACCACGGGCGCCGAGCTGATCGCCGACATCTTCGTCGCGATGGGCTGGGAGGTCGCCGAGGGCCCCGTCATCGAGGCCGAGTGGCTCAACTTCGACGCCCTCAACCTCGGTCCGGACCACCCGGCCCGCACCATGCAGGACACCTTCTGGACCGAGCCGGCCGAGGACCACGTGGTCCTGCGCACCCACACGAGCCCGGTCCAGGCGCGCACCATGCTCAGTCGTGGGGTGAGCGAGGACGCCCCGATCTACGTCGTCTGCCCCGGCCGGGTCTTCCGCACCGACGAGTACGACGCCACCCACAGCCCGATGTTCCACCAGGTCGAGGGCCTTGCCGTCGACGAGGGCATCACCATGGCCCACCTCAAGGGCACCCTGGACCACTTCGCCACGCAGATGTTCGGCGAGGGCATCACGACGCGGTTCCGGCCGTCGTACTTCCCCTTCACCGAGCCGTCGGCCGAGGTCGACCTGGTCTGCTTCGTGTGCCGGGGCGTGGACTCGGACTCGTGTCGCACCTGCCGCGGCGAGGGCTGGATCGAGTGGGGCGGCTGCGGCATCGTCAACCCGCGGGTGCTGCGCGCCTGCGGCATCGACAGCGAGCGCTACTCCGGCTTCGCCTTCGGCATGGGCATCGACCGCACCCTGATGTTCCGCCACGGTCTGGAGGACCTGCGCACGCTCTTCGAGGGCGACGTCCGTTTCACCACTGCTTTCGGAAGCGAGCTGTAAGAGATGAAGGCCCCCGTCTCCTGGATCAGGGAGTACGTCGACCTCCCGGCCGACCTCACCACCGAGGCGCTCACCGACCGGCTCACCGCCCTCGGCCTCAAGCTCGAGGCCCTCGAGGCCGCCGGCGCCGGCATCGAGGGCCCGCTGGTGGTCGGCCGGGTGCTGACCAAGCAGCCCGAGCCGCAGAAGAACGGCAAGGTCATCAACTGGTGCACCGTCGACGTCGGCGACGCGAACGGAACCGGTCAGCCGCAGGGCATCGTCTGCGGCGCGCACAACTTCGAGCCGGGCGACAAGGTGGTCGTGATCCTGCCCGGGGGCGTGCTGCCCGGCGACTTCCGGATCTCCGAGCGCAAGACCTACGGCCACCTCTCGGCCGGCATGATCTGCTCCGCGCGCGAGCTCGGCATCGGCGAGGACCACGACGGCATCATCGTGCTGCCGCCGGACGCCCCCGAGCCGGGTACCGACGCCCGCGGCGTCCTCGGCTTCGGCGAGGAGGTCATCGAGTTCGAGATCAACCCCGACCGCGCCTACGCCCTCTCACTGCGGGGGGTGGCCCGCGAGGCCGCTCTCGGCTTCGACGCGCCGTTCCGCGACCCCGCCGTACGCCGGGTGCCCGAGCCCGACGGCCGCGCCTGGGAGGTGCAGGTCGCCGACCCGGTCGGCTGCCCGGTCTTCGCAGCCCGGCTCGTGAGCGGCTTCGACGCCTCCGCGCCCACGCCCGACTGGATGGCCACGCGGCTGGAGCAGGCGGGCATGCGCTCGATCTCGCTCGCCGTCGACGTCACCAACTACGTCATGCTCGAGCTCGGTCAGCCGATCCACGGCTACGACGCCGACAAGGTCCAGGGTGCGCTGCGGGTGCGCCGTGCCGAGCCGGGGGAGAAGCTCACCACGCTCGACGACGTCGTCCGGGAGCTCTCCGAGGAGGATCTCGTCATCGTCGACGACTCCGGCCCGATCGGCCTGGCGGGCGTGATGGGCGGCGCGTCGACCGAGATGTCGGAGACCACCACCCGGGTGCTGGTCGAGGCGGCGCACTGGGACGCGACCTCGATGTTCCGCACCGGCCGGCGTCACAAGCTCACCTCCGAGGCCGGCAAGCGCAACGAGCGCGGCGTGGACCCGCTGCTGCCCGGCGTCGCCGCGGACCGGGTCGTCGAGCTGCTCGTCGAGCTCGGCGGTGCGAGCGCCGAGCCCGGCTTCACCCTCGTCGGCGAGGCGCCGGGCCCGGCGACGATCACCATGCCGTCGGACCTGCCGGCCCGGATCAGCGGCATCGCGATCGAGGACGCGACGACGATCGCCCATCTCGAGGCGATCGGCTGCCGCGTCGCCGTCGAGGGCGACACGCTGACAGCGCAGGTTCCGGCCTGGCGGCCGGACCTCACCGACCCCTACGACCTGGTCGAGGAGGTCGTCCGCATCGTCGGCTACGACCGGGTGCCCTCGGTGCTCCCGCGCCGCGCCACCGGGCGAGGGCTGACCCGCGAGCAGCGGCTGCGCCGCCGCGTGGGCCGGACCCTGGCCGGGGCGGGCCTGGTCGAGGTCGTCAGCTTCCCGTTCGTCGGCGACGACGCCTGGGACGCGCTCGGCCTGCCAGCGGACGACCCGCGCCGCAACGCCGTACGGCTGGCCAACCCACTCTCCGCGGAGGCTCCCTCCTACACGACCACGGTGCTGCCGGGTCTCCTGGAGGCCGCCGGGCGCAACCTCGGGCGTGGGGCCGCCGGCGTGGCGCTCTTCGAGACCCAGACCGTGGCGAGGCCCGCCGAGGGCGCGGCCCCGATCTACGGCGTCGACCGGCGCCCGACCGACGCCGAGCTGGAGGTCCTGCTCGGGGCGATCCCGGTGCAGTGGAGCGAGCTGGGTGTCGTGCTGGCCGGGGAGCAGGAGCGCGCCGGCTGGTGGGGTCCCGCGGCCGACGCGGGCTGGCAGGACGCCCTCGCGGTGGTCGACCGGCTGGCGGCGGAGCTCGGTGTCGAGATCGCCGTCGCGTCGGCGTCCGTCATGCCGTGGCACCCCGGCCGGTGCGCCCGGGTCAGCGCCGGCAACACCACGCTCGGCTTCGCCGGCGAGCTGCACCCGAACGTGTGCCGCGCCTACGGCCTGCCGGCACGCAGCTCGGCGGTCGCCATCGACCTCGACACCCTGATCGCGCTGGCGCCCACGGTGGTCCGCGGCCCCGAGTTCTCGACCTACCCCGTGGCGAAGGAGGACGTCGCGCTCGTGGTCGACGACACCGTCACGGCGGCGGCCGTCGCCGCGGCGCTGCGCGAGGGTGCCGGCCCGCTGCTGGAGTCGGTCCGGCTCTTCGACGTCTACGCCGGTGAGCAGATCGGCGCCGGCAAGAAGTCGCTCGCCTTCGCCCTGCGGTTCCGCGCCCCCGATCGCACCCTGGCCGAGGGCGAGTCCGGCGCTGCCCGCGATGCCGCCGTGGCCCGTGCCGCGGAGCTCCTCGGCGCCGTCCAGCGCTGAGGGCCTGCTGTCGCCCGCGACGTGTCACGGTGACACTCCAAAGTGTCACCGTGACACTTGGCGTCCGGAGTGACCCTTTGGACTGTCACTCTCGGCGCAAACTGTCACGGTGACAGTTTGCGGGCGGCCGGTACGCCAGCTCGCGGCCCGCTGCGCCCAGAAAAGCGGACAGCCCCTGTCCGTGGCCTGTGTCACGCTGGCGATGTGACGGAGATGATCAGAGCCGAAGGGCTCGTGAAGCGATTCAAGGAGGTCGAGGCGCTCAGCGGGCTCGACCTCGTAGTGCCGGAGGGGAGGGCGCTCGCGCTGCTCGGGCCCAACGGCGCCGGCAAGACCACGGCGGTGCGGGTCCTGACCACGCTGCTGCGGCCCGATGCCGGGAGCGCGACGGTGGCCGGCGTGGACGTGCTCGGCGACCCGGCCGGTGTCCGGGCGAAGATCGGCCTCTCGGGGCAGTACGCCGCCGTCGACGAGCACCTGACCGGCTACGAGAACCTCGTCATGGTCGGTCGGCTCTACCACCTCGGCCGGGCGCGATCGCAGCAGCGGGCGCGTGAGCTGCTGGAGCGCTTCGACCTCGCCGACGCCAGTGACCGGCCGGCCAAGACCTACTCCGGTGGCATGCGGCGGCGGCTCGACCTGGCCGGCGCCCTGGTCGCCGCGCCACCGGTGCTGGTGCTCGACGAGCCCACGACCGGTCTCGACCCGCGCAGCCGCCAACAGATGTGGGACGTCATCCGCGAGCTCGTGACCAGCGGCGCGACCCTGCTGCTCACGACGCAGTACCTCGAGGAGGCCGACCGGCTGGCCGACGAGATCCTCGTGATCGACAAGGGCCGGGCCATCGCCCAGGGCACCGCCGACGAGCTCAAGGCCCGCACCGGCGGCGAGCGCATCGAGGTCGTCCTCACCGACGCAGCGGACCGCGAGACGGCCGAGCGGGTGCTGCGGGAGGTCTCGGTGGACGGCGTCCGCGTCGGCGAGAACGGCCGCGAGCTGACCGTCGCCGCCGGCGGGCAGGGTGCGAGCGACCTGCTGCGGGTGCTGCAGGGCTTCGAGCGGGAGCGGGTCGCGGTCTACGACGTGGGCCTGCGCCGCCCCACCCTCGACGACGTCTTCCTCACCCTGACCGGCCACCAGGCCCAGGCCGAGGAGACCCGCTCCGAGCAGGAGGTGACCGCATGAGCCACGTGCTCAGCGACGGCTGGGTGGTCGCCCAGCGCAACCTGGTGAAGATCAAGCGCGTCCCCGAGGTGCTGGTCTTCGTCCTGGTCAGTCCGATCATGTTCGTGCTGCTCTTCGCGTTCGTCTTCGGCGGCGCGATCGCTCCGCCGGGCGCGGTCGACTACAAGGAGTGGCTGATCTGCGGCATCTTCGCCCAGACGGTCGTGTTCGGCGCGACCTTCACCGGCGCCGGGCTGGCCGAGGACATGCAGAAGGGCATCATCGACCGGTTCCGGTCCCTGCCGATGTCCAGCTCCGCGGTGCTGGTCGGCCGCACCACCTCCGACGTGGTCTACAACGTGCTCTCGCTGCTCATCATGGGCATCACCGGCCTGCTGGTCGGCTGGCGGATCCGGGAGAGCCCGCTGGAGGCGCTTGCCGGCGTGGCGCTGCTGCTGGTCTTCGCCTATGCGATCAGCTGGGTGATGGCGTACGTCGGCCTGCTGGTCCCGAGCGTCGAGGTCATCAACAACGCCTCGTTCATCGTGATCATGCCGCTGACGTTCGTGTCGAACGCCTTCGTGCCGACCGAGTCCTTCAGCGGCGTGCTGCGGCACATCGTGGAGTGGAACCCCGTCTCCACGCTGACCCAGGCCTCGCGTGAGCTGTTCGGCAACACCGGTGGCGCCGCGGCGACCGACGCGTGGTCGATGCAGCACCCGGCGCTCTACACCCTGCTGTGGATCGCGCTCATCCTCGCGGTGTTCGTCCCGCTGTCGGTGCGCCAGTACCGCAACTCGGCCAGCAAGTGAGCGCGTCCGGTCAGGTGATCGGCTGGTTCACGCACGCGCGGAACCGGTCGTAGACCGACCGGTCGCCGCTCACCGTGACGGCCTCGTCGCCGCCGCGGCGCCACAACCAGGCGTCGAGGGCAGCGGCGGGGCCGCTCACGACCACGTCGGGCTCGGTGCCCGGATCGGCCACCACGCTGACGTCCTCGGTGTCGTGCGCCGTGCCGTCCGGAGCGGTGCCGGTGAACCGGCCGAGCTGGACCCAGACCGATGCGCCCACGTCGACGCTGTCCACCCGGACGTGGTGGGGGAGCGGTGCGAACGAGCCCCACGGCGGCGTACCGCCGAACATGACGTCGAGCGCCTCGTCGACGCCGTCGGCGGCCAGCGCCGGGTCGAGCGGTGTGAGGGCACCGACGGTCAGCTCGGCGTCGATGCGGTGCACGAGCGCCTCGTGCGCCTGGCGGCGGAACGTGAACCCCACGGTCTGCTCCGCCGCCCAGCTCCAGGCGGCCTCGGCGGGATCCGCGCCCGCCAGGGCGGCCACGAACGCGGCGTTGGTGGCGTCGAAGAAGGACAGCAGGTCGGCGTAGGACTCCGGGCGCTCGGCCTCCTGGTAGCCGTCGGGCGCCTCGGGGCGGTGGCGGACCACCCAGTTCCAGAAGTGCTGGACCTCGCCGCCGAGGTGCCACAGCAGGTCGGCCGCGGTCCACTCCGGGCAGGACGGCACCGGAGCGTCCGGGTCGCAGGCGGCGAGTGCCGCACGGAACCGGGCGGACTCGGAGCGGATATGGTCGAGGTAGCCGCCGGCGGAGAGTCGGGTCACCCGCGCACGGTAGTGCGAGGGCCGGTGCCGCGGCGACACGATTCCGGGGTGCCGGGCAGATCCATACATGGACGTGTATAGTCATGCATATGACGAAGAAGCGGGTGGCGGTCGCCGGAGCGAGCGGGTACGCCGGAGGCGAGCTGCTCCGACTGCTGCTCGCGCATCCCGGCGTCGAGATCGGCGCGCTGACGGCGGCCTCGAACGCCGGCCAGCCGCTCGGCGGCCTGCAGCCGCACCTGCTCCCGCTGGCCGACCGGGTGCTGGAGCCGACGACGCTGGAGGTGCTCGCCGGGCACGACGTCGTGTTCCTCGCCCTGCCGCACGGCCAGTCCGGCGAGATCGCCGCGGCCCTGCCCTCGGAGACGATCGTCATCGACTGCGGTGCCGACTTCCGGCTCGCCGACGCCGCCGCGTGGGAGCGGTTCTACGGCAGCGACCACGCCGGCACGTGGCCCTACGGCCTGCCCGAGCTGCCCGGACAGCGGGCGCGGCTGACGGGCGCGAGCCGGATCGCGGTACCGGGCTGCTACCCGACCGTCTCGACGCTCGCACTCGCGCCCGCCATCGCGGCCGGCGTGGTCGAGCCCGACGTGGTCGTCGTCGCCGCCTCCGGCACCAGCGGCGCCGGCAAGGCCGCCAAGCCGCACCTGCTCGGCAGCGAGGTGATGGGCAGCACCAGTGCGTACGGCGTCGGCGGCGTGCACCGCCACACGCCCGAGATCACCCAGAACCTGTCGGGGCTCGGCACGCACCCGGTGACCGTGAGCTTCACGCCGATCCTGGTCCCGATGCCGCGCGGCATCCTCGCGACCTGCACCGCGAGGCTGGTCGACGGCGTCAGCGAGGCCGACGTCCGGGCGGCGTACGCCAAGGCGTACGGCGAGGAGCCCTTCGTCCACCTGCTGCCCGAGGGGCAGTGGCCCCAGACCAAGTCGGTGACCGGCTCCAACGCGGTGCACCTGCAGGTCGCAGTCGACCACGACGCGCACCGGCTGGTCGCGGTCGGGGCGGTGGACAACCTCACCAAGGGCACCGCCGGCGCCGCCGTGCAGTGCATGAACCTCGCGCTCGGCCTCGACGAGGGCACCGGACTGACGACGATCGGACTCGCACCGTGAAGCTGAACCAGTACCCGGAGACCCTCGCCGTCGTCCGGCTCGGGCCAGGCGCGACCGTGCCGGCCTGGGCGGAGTCGTCCTCGATCTTCTCGGTGACGGCCACGGCGACCGAGACCAGCGTCGTGTGCGCGGCGCGCAGCGTCCCGAAGAAGTCGGTCCACCAGCGCCCCTTCACCGCCTTCGCGGTCGAGGGACCGCTCGACTTCGCGCTCACCGGGGTGCTCGCGGGACTGTTGACGCCCCTGGCGGAGGAGGAGATCAGCGTGTTCACGCTCTCCACCTTCGACACCGACTGGATCCTGGTCCCCGCGGGCGACGCGGAGCGGGCGGCGGAGGCCTGGCGACGATCCGGGCACACCGTCGAGCCAGCCGTTCCCGTCGTACCGAAGGACAACAAGAAGTGAGCATCACCCACCCCCAGGGCTTCACCGCCGCCGGCGTCGCCGCGGGCCTCAAGGCCAGCGGCAGCAAGGACGTCGCCCTCGTCGTCAACACCGGACCGCGCTTCGACGCGGCCACCGTCTTCACCGCCAACCGCTGCAAGGCCAACCCGGTGCTGTGGAGCCAGGAGGCCGCCAAGGACGGCGTGGTCAAGGCCGTCGTGCTCAACTCCGGCGGCGCCAACTGCTACACCGGCCCGGAGGGCTTCCAGACCACCCACCAGACCGCCGAGCGGGTCGCGGACCATCTTGGCATCGGCGCGATCGACGTCGTCGTCTGCTCGACCGGCCTGATCGGCCTGCTCAACGACCGTGACGCGCTGCTCGCCGGCGTCGATGCCGCGGCGGCGGCGCTCGCCACCGACGGCGGCCTCGCCGCGGCCGAGGCGATCATGACCACCGACACGGTCAGCAAGCAGGTCGTGGTCGAAGGGGACGGCTGGTCGGTCGGCGGCATGGCCAAGGGCGCCGGCATGCTGGCGCCGGCCCTCGCCACCATGCTCGTGGTGCTCACCACCGACGCCGTGGCGTCCAGCGAGGACCTCGACACCGCGCTGCGGGCCGCGACCCGGGTCTCCTTCGACCGCTTGGACTCCGACGGCTGCATGTCGACCAACGACACGGTCGCGCTGCTGGCCAGTGGCGCCAGCGGCGTCGCGCCGAGCCTGGAGGAGCTCACCGCCGCGCTCACGCAGGCGTGCACGGACCTCGCGATGCAGCTGCTGGCCGACGCCGAGGGCGCCGACCACTCCATCGCCATCACCGTGGTCAACGCCGCCAGCGAGGACGACGCGGTCGAGGTCGGCCGGAGCATCGCGCGCAGCAACCTGTTCAAGGCCGCCATCTTCGGCAAGGACCCCAACTGGGGCCGCATCCTCGCCAGCGTCGGCACCACGCAGGCGGCCTTCGACCCGGCCGACCTCGACGTCGCGCTCAACGGAGTCTGGGTGTGCCGGGGCTCGGTCCCGGCCGAGGACCCCGCCGGGATCGACCTCGGCCCCCGGGACGTGACCGTCACCGTCGACCTCAAGGCCGGCGACGCCACCGCCACGATCTGGACCAACGACCTGACCCACGCCTACGTCCACGAGAACAGCGCCTACAGCTCATGAGCCACGAGACCACGACCCAGCTCGCCACCAAGGCCGTCGACGACCGCGAGGTCTCCCGGAGCAAGGCGGCGACCCTCGCGGCCGCGCTGCCGTGGCTGAAGAAGTACAACGGCAAGGTCATCGTCATCAAGTACGGCGGCAACGCGATGACCGACGAGTCGCTGAAGGTCGCCTTCGCCGAGGACATCGCGTTCCTGCGGCTGGCCGGCTTCAAGCCGGTCGTCGTGCACGGCGGCGGACCGCAGATCTCGCGCATGCTGGACCGGCTCGGGATCGAGTCGGAGTTCCGCGGCGGCCTGCGCGTCACCACGCCGGAGGCGATGGACGTGGTCCGGATGGTGCTGGTCGGCCAGGTGCAGCGCGAGCTGGTCGGCCTGCTCAACCAGCACGGTCCGCTGGCCGTCGGCCTCTCGGGCGAGGACGCCGGCCTCTTCACCGCGATCCCCGCCAACACGATCGTGGACGGCGAGGAGGTCGACCTCGGCCTCGTAGGGGAGGTCTCCGAGGTCCGGCCCGACGCGGTGCTGGACCTGATCGAGGCGGGCCGCATCCCCGTGATCTCCAGCGTCGCCCCCGACGCCGACGGGCAGGTGCACAACGTCAACGCCGACACCGCCGCGGCGGCGCTCGCCGTCGCGCTCCAGGCCGAGAAGCTGCTGGTGCTCACCGACGTCGAGGGCCTCTACCGCGACTACGGCAACAGCGACGACGTCATCGGGGAGATCGGTCCCGAGGCACTCGCCGAGCTGATGCCCAGCCTGGCCAGCGGCATGGTGCCCAAGATGGCGGCCTGCCTGCAGGCGGTGCAGGGTGGCGTTCCCCGCGCGACCGTCGTCGACGGCCGTGAGGAGCACGCCGTGCTGCTCGAGATCTTCACCGACGAGGGCATCGGCACCCAGGTGCTTCCCGGGGTGGAGACCAAGATCCGGAAGGCGGTCCAGAAGTGAGCGACCTGACCAGCCGCTACGGCAGCGCCGTGATGAACACCTTCGGGCCGCCCAAGCTCGTCCTCGAGCGCGGCCGCGGCGCCCACGTGTGGGACGAGGACGGCAAGGAGTACGTCGACTACCTCGGCGGCATCGCCGTCAACGCGCTCGGCCACGGCCACCCGGCCCTCGTCGAGGCGGTCACCGCGCAGCTGCAGACGCTGGGCCACGTGTCCAACTTCTTCGCCAGCCGGCCGCAGGTCGAGCTGGCCGAGAAGCTGCTGACCCTCGTCGGCGCCCCGGGCAAGGTCTTCCTCACCAACTCCGGCACCGAGGCCAACGAGGCCGCGCTCAAGCTCACCCGCCGCACCGGCCGCACCCACCTCGTGGCGATGGAGGGGTCCTTCCACGGCCGGTCGATGGGCGCGCTGGCGCTCACCGCCAAGGAGGCCTACCGCGCCCCGTTCGAGCCGCTCCCCGGCGACGTCACCTTCGTGCCGTACGGCGACGCGGGCGCCCTCGCCGCGGCGGTCAGCGACCGGACCGCGGCCATCGTCATCGAGCCGATCCAGGGTGAGGCCGGCGTCGTCGTACCCCCGGCCGGCTTCCTCGCCGACGCCCGGCGCATCGCCGACGAGCACGGCGCGCTGCTGTGGCTCGACGAGGTGCAGACCGGCATGGGCCGCACGGGCCGGTGGCTCGCGCACACGCCCAGCGGCATCACCCCCGACGTCGTGACGCTCGCCAAGGGGCTCGGTGGCGGCTTCCCGATCGGTGCCTGCGTCGGCCTCGGTGCAGCGGCCGACCTGCTGCAGCCGGGCAACCACGGCACCACCTTCGGCGGCAACCCCGTGGCCTGCGCGGCCGCCCTGGCCGTGATCGGGACGATCGAGACCGACGACCTGCTGCACCGAGCCACGGTCGTGGGCGAGAAGCTGCGCGACGGCCTCGCCGCCGATGCGCGGGTCGTCGAGGTGACCGGCGAGGGGCTGCTGATCGGGGTCGTGCTCAGCGAGCCGCGGGCGGAGGCGGTCGCGGCGGCGGCGCTGCGCGCCGGCTTCATCGTCAACAACGCGACGCCCACGCGGATCCGGCTCGCGCCGCCGCTCGTCCTCACCGACGACGACGTCGCGGCACTGCTGACGGCGTGGCCGGGCATCCTCGAGGAGGCGTACTGATGCGGCACTTCCTGCGCGACGACGACCTGACGGCCCAGGAGCAGGCCGCCGTCCTCGACCTCGCCGCCCAGCTCAAGGCCGAGCCGTTCAGCCGGCAGCCGCTGGCCGGGCCGCGCACGGTCGCCACCATCTACGACAAGCAGACGCTGCGCACGCAGTCGTCCTTCTCGGCCGGCATCGCCGAGCTCGGCGGCCATCCGATGCAGGTCGATGGCAGCCTGGCGGGCATCGGCGTGCGCGAGTCGGTCGCCGACGTGGCGCGGGTGCTCGGCCGGCAGGCCAGCATGATCGTGTGGCGCACCTACGAGCAGGCCAAGCTGGAGCAGATGGCGCAGTACGCCGGCGTGCCCGTCGTCAACGCGCTCTCCGACGACTTCCACCCCTGTCAGCTGCTCGCCGACCTGCTCACCGTGCGCGAGCACAAGGGCACACTCGCAGGGCTGCGGGTCGCCTTCCTGGGCGACGGGGCCTGCAACATGGGCAACTCCTGGATCCTGGCCGGTGCCCTGGCCGGCATGGAGGTCGTGATCGGCGCGCCGAAGGGCTTCGCCCCGAGCGACGCGATGTTCGCGCGCGCCGCCGAGCTGGGCGCGGCCACCGGCGGGAGCGCCCGCTGGGAGCCCGACCCGGTCGAGGCCGTCGCCGACGTGGACGTCGTCGTGACCGACACCTGGGTGTCGATGGGCAAGGAGGACGAGGCCGCGGACCGGCTCGCGGTCTTCGGCGGGTACGCCGTGACGCCCGGGCTGCTGCAGCACGCGAAGCCCGACGCGATCGTGATGCACTGCCTGCCGGCGTACCGCGGCAAGGAGATCGCCGCCGAGGTCATCGACGGTCCGCGCAGCGTCGTGTGGGACGAGGCCGAGAACCGCCGTCACGCACAGAAGGCGGTGCTGGCGTTCCTGCTCGAGCACACGGAGCTGCCGCGATGACGGAGTCCGCCCTGCGCCCGGCCACCAAGAACGCCCGGCACCGGCTCATCACCGAGCTGGTGACCGGACACGAGGTCCGCTCGCAGACCGAGCTCGCCGACCTGCTGGCCGAGCGCGGCGTCCACGTCACGCAGGCGACCCTGTCGCGGGACCTCGTCGAGCTGGACGCCGTCAAGGTCCGCGCGGTCAGCGGCGTGCTCGTCTACGCGCTGCCCGGCGAGGGCGGTGACCGCCGCCCCGTCGCGCCGGGGGAGTCGTCCGCGGCCCGGCACCGGCTCGCCCGGCTGTGCAGCGAGCTGCTCGCCAGCGCCGACGCCAGCGCCAACCTCGTCGTCCTGCGCACGCCCCCCGGGGCGGCCCAGTTCCTGGCCTCGGCCGTGGACAAGGCAGAGTTCCCTGACATCCTCGGCACCATCGCCGGTGACGACACCGTGCTCCTCATCGGCCGTGATCCCCAGGGCGGCGACGATCTCGCCCGCCGCTTCCTCGCCCTCGCCCAGCCGGCCGAGAACCACGACCCCGAGCCCAGCTCCCCGAACAGCCAGAACCAGGAGACGTAACCCCGCATGAGCAAGGTCCTGACCTCCCTCCCGAAGGGCGAGCGCGTCGGCATCGCCTTCTCCGGAGGCCTCGACACGTCCGTCGCGGTCGCCTGGATGCGCAGCAAGGGCGCGGTGCCCTGCACCTACACCGCCGACATCGGGCAGTACGACGAGCCGGACATCTCCGGCGTCCCCGGCCGCGCGAAGCAGTACGGCGCGGAGATCGCCCGCGCGGTCGACATCAAGCCGCAGCTGGTCGAGGAGGGACTCGCGGCCCTGGCCTGCGGCGCGTTCCACATCCGGTCCGCCGGGAAGGCCTACTTCAACACCACGCCGCTCGGCCGTGCCGTCACCGGCACCATGCTGGTGCGGGCGATGCACGAGGACGACGTCAACATCTGGGGCGACGGCTCGACGTACAAGGGCAACGACATCGAGCGGTTCTACCGCTACGGCCTGATGGCCAACCCCGAGCTGCGCATCTACAAGCCGTGGCTCGACGCCGACTTCGTCGCCGAGCTGGGCGGGCGCCACGAGATGAGCGAGTGGCTCAAGGCCCACGACCTGCCCTACCGCGACTCGACCGAGAAGGCGTACTCCACCGACGCCAACATCTGGGGGGCGACCCACGAGGCCAAGACCCTGGAGCATCTCGACGTCTCCCTGGAGACGGTCGAGCCGATCATGGGCGTGAAGTTCTGGGACCCGAGCGTCGCCATCGAGACCGAGGACGTCGCCGTCACGTTCGAGGCCGGCCGCCCGGTCGCGATCAACGGGCGCACGTTCCCGGACCCCGTCGCGCTGGTACTCGAGGCCAACGCCATCGGCGGTCGCCACGGCCTGGGCATGTCCGACCAGATCGAGAACCGGATCATCGAGGCGAAGTCCCGGGGCATCTACGAGGCACCCGGCATGGCGCTGCTCTTCGCGGCGTACGAGCGGCTCCTCAACGCGATCCACAACGAGGACACGCTGGCGAACTACTACGCCGAGGGACGCAAGCTCGGTCGGCTGCTCTACGAAGGCCGTTGGCTCGACCCGCAGGCGCTCATGCTGCGTGAGTCCATCCAGCGCTGGATCGCCTCGCTGGTGACCGGAACGGTGACGCTGCGGCTGCGCCGGGGCGACGACTACACGATCCTCAACACCGAGGGCCCGCACTTCTCCTACCACCCCGAGAAGCTCTCGATGGAGCGCGTCGAGAACGCCGCCTTCGGTCCGACCGACCGGATCGGCCAGCTCACGATGCGCAATCTCGACATCGCCGACTCCCGGGCCAAGCTCGAGATCTACGCCGGCCAGCCGCTGGACCAGGGCACGGTCCTGGTCGAGCACGGCACGCTGTTCGGGGAGCTGCCGGCCGGCGGGTTCGACCGGATCGCGGTCAGCGCCGACGTCGACGCGGATGTCGAGGCCGCCGCCGAGGAGGCCGCGATGGAGCTCGGGACCGACTGATGGCCGAGCTGAGCACGGGCACCACGGGCGAGGGCAAGCTGTGGGGCGGCCGGTTCGCCGGCGGCCCCTCGGCCGAGCTGGAGGCGCTGTCCCGGTCGACGCACTTCGACTGGCGGCTGGCGCTCTACGACATCGCCGGGTCGCACGCCCACGCCAAGGCGCTGGGGGCGGCCGGGCTGCTGACGGCCGAGGACGAGGCGACGCTCCACCGCGGCCTCGACGTCCTGGCCCAGCGGTTCACCGACGGCGAGCTCGTCCCGTCGTCCTCGGACGAGGACGTGCACGGGGCGCTCGAGCGGCTGCTGCTGGAGGAGGTCGGCCCCGAGGTGGGCGGCCGGCTCCGCGCCGGGCGCTCCCGCAACGACCAGATCGCGACCCTGTTCCGCTGCTACCTGCTCGACCATTCGCTCACCGTCGGCGGGCAGCTGCTCGACCTCGTCGACGCCCTGGCGGGACAGGCGGAGGAGCACCTCGCCCTCCCCGGCGGGCCCAGCATCATGCCGGGGCGCACCCACCTCCAGCACGCCCAGCCGGTGCTGCTCAGCCACCATCTGCTGGCGCACGCCTGGGCGCTGCTGCGCGACGTCGACCGGCTGGCCGACTGGCGCCGGCGGGTGGAGGGCGACTCGCCGTACGGCTCCGGGGCCCTGGCCGGCCAGAGCCTCGGCCTGGACCCGCAGCTGGTCGCGCGCGAGCTCGGGTTCACCGGCTCGACGGCCAACTCCATCGACGGCACGGCCTCGCGCGACTTCGTCGCCGAGTTCGCCTACGTCTGCGCCCAGGTCGGCGTCGACGTGAGCCGGATCGCCGAGGAGATCATCCTGTGGGCGACCAAGGAGTTCGACTTCGTAACGCTGCACGACTCCTGGTCGACCGGGTCGAGCATCATGCCGCAGAAGAAGAACCCCGACATCTCCGAGCTCGCCCGCGGCAAGTCCGGGCGGCTCGTCGGCAACCTGACCGGACTGCTGACCACGCTCAAGGCCCTGCCCCTGGCCTACAACCGGGACCTGCAGGAGGACAAGGAGCCGGTCTTCGACTCGGTGGACACCCTGGAGGTGCTGCTGCCGGCGTTCACCGGCCAGGTGGCGACGCTGGTCTACAACACCGAGCGGATGGCGGAGCTCGCGCCGCAGGGCTTCTCGCTGGCCACCGACATCGCCGAGTGGCTGGTGCGGGACGGCACGCCGTTCCGGGTCGCCCACGAGCTGGCGGGTGCCTGCGTGCGGGCCGCCGAGGCGCGCGGCGTCGAGCTGGCCGACCTGACCGACGAGGAGTTCGCCGCGATCTCGCCGGCGCTCACCCCACAGGTGCGGCTCGTGCTCACCGCCGAGGGCTCGGTCGCCTCCCGTGACGGTCGTGGCGGCACCGCCCCCGCCCGGGTCGCCGAGCAGCTCTCCGAACTGCGCGAGCGGGTGGCGTCGTACCGCTCGACGTTGGCCCCGGCGGCGAACGGGTAACAGCACTCCCATGGAGCTCGAGGAGGCGCTGGCGGGACCTGTCGAACAGGTCGCGCCGCGCCTTCTCGGCGCTTTCCTGAGCCACGCCGGCGTGACGGTGCGGCTCACCGAGGTCGAGGCGTACGCCGGCGCCGACGACCCCGGCTCCCACGGCTACCGGGGTCGCACCGCCCGCAACGCCGTCATGTTCGGACCGCCGGCCCGCCTGTACTGCTACTTCACCTACGGCATGCACGTGTGCGCGAACGTCGTCGCCGGCACCGAAGGGATCTCGAGCGGGATGCTGCTGCGCGCCGGCGAGGTCGTCGACGGCCTCGACCTCGCCCGGTCCCGCCGGCTCGGCTCGACCGACCGCGACCTAGCGCGCGGCCCGGCGCGGCTGTGCCGGGCGCTCGACATCTCGCTCGACATGAACGGCACCGACCTACGCCCGGGCGACCCGGTCCGCCTGGAGCTCGGCGCGCCGGTGGACGACTACTCCTCGGGCCCACGGGTGGGGCTTCGCGGCGCACCCGAGCGGCCGTGGCGGTTCTGGGTGACGGGCGACCCGACAGTGTCCGTCTACCGGCCGGCGAAGGGCGTCGTCCTCCCCAGCGCACCCCCGATTTGATGCCCCCGGTGCCGGTGTGTACTGTTCTTCCTGTCGCCGCGAGCGGCTCCCAAACCCGGCTGAGAGGCCAAACGGTCCTGGGTGAAGCGCGCGCCGACAACCGGCTCCCGGGCCATCACAACGAGGCGGTCACGCCAAGTTGACCGGGCCGAGAGAAACCGGTAAGTTTCTGCAGGTTGCCCCGCAGGGGAGAGGCCAACAGCCTCGAGCCGTGGTGCGCGTGTGATTCTTGAGAACTCAACAGTGTGTCAAATAGTCGACGAATTAGTTTGTTATGCCCCGTCGACCATGAAGATGGTTGATGGTTTCTTTGACAGATGATTCTGGCAGTTACCCAGGCCTTTGGGTCTGGGTGTGTCAGTGATCTCCTTGTCAGGCATCTCTTTTTCCATGCACGTGAGTGTGTGGGTGTTGTTTTCAACGGAGAGTTTGATCCTGGCTCAGGACGAACGCTGGCGGCGTGCTTAACACATGCAAGTCGAGCGG
>NZ_DASWXC010000064.1:0-8326 GCF_036405735.1 Nocardioides sp. | reverse complement strand
CGAGCGCGAGCGGGCCTGAGCTGCGCCACCGCTGCGGCAGCAGGCCGACCGCCTCCGCCGCCGCGGCGGCGCCGGCGAACGGCCCGTAGGTCGTCAGAATCCAGGTGCCGACCGACATCGGCGAGGTCAGCTTGGCGGTGCGCAGCATGTTGTAGAACCGCTCCGGGCGGCCCAGGTCGTGCACCAGCGCCGCCATCGAGAACCCCAGCGCCCCGGCCGCCGCCAGCCGCCCGGTGCGGCGAAGCCCGGGGCGCCCGGTCAGGTCGGCGCCCGCCGCGATGAGCGAGGAGCCGGCCGCGAGCCCACCGCTGAAGAGGTACGCCGGGATGTCGTTCTCCCACGGCGCCGGCTTGACGATCGGACGCCCGTAGTACGAGGTGAAGTCGGCCTCCGGCACCATGCTCTGCTCGGCGCCACCCTTGCGGCGCCGACCGCCGCCCCGGCCGCTCCGCTCCCGTCGGCCACCCGCGGACCCGGGCGTCGCATGAATCTGCTGCTCGGTCATCGCCGACCTCCGAGGAAGGAGAGCGCCGCCGCGGCCAGCATCACACCGGCCGCCGCGCCGGCGCGGCGGAACATCTGCGGCAGGTCCTTGGTCGTCACGACCGGGTCGGGCGGGAAGCCGTAGACCTCCGGCTCGTCGAGCAGCAGGAAGAACGCGCCGGTGCCGCCGACACCGTCCTCGGGGTCGTTGCCGTAGAGCCGGGCGTCCATGATGCCGGCCTCGTGCAGCGCCGCCACCCGCTGGTTGGCCCGCTCGCGCAGCTCCTCGACGTCGCCGTACTGGATGGACTGGGTCGGGCAGGCCTGGGCGCAGGCCGGCGTCTGCCCGGCGTCGAGCCGGTCGTAGCAGAGCGTGCACTTCTGGGCGATGCCGACGTTCTTGTCGCCGTCGGGGCCGTGGCGGCGGTCGATCACGCCGTACGGGCAGGCGGGCACGCAGTAGCCGCAGCCGTTGCACACGTCGTCCTGCACCACGACCGTGCCGAACTCGCTGCGCATCAGCGCACCCGTGGGGCACACGTCGAGGCAGGCGGCGTGGGTGCAGTGCTTGCAGACGTCGGAGGACATCAGCCAGCGGAAGTCCGGCTTCTCGGTCTCGGACGCCTCGGGCCGCATCGTCGGCATCCCCAGGTCGACGGTCTCGCGTAGCCCGGTGTCCTGCTGCCCGAGGCGCTTGGGCTGCTCGATGAACGCGACGTGACGCCACTGGTTGGCGTTGAGCGAGTGGCTGTTGTCGTAGGACGACCCGAGCATCTCGAAGTGCGTCGCTGGGACGTCGTTCCACTCCTTGCACGCCACCTCGCAGGCCTTGCAGCCGATGCAGATGCTGGTGTCGGTGAAGAAGCCCTTCCGCTTCGGGCGGTCCTCGCCGTAGCCGGCCTCCTCGGCCGGGTCGAGCGGCCCCCACAGGTCGTTGCGCTGGAACAGGCTGGTCACGACGTGCCCTCCTCCTTCGACCCCTTGGCCGGGTCGCGGTCGCCGTCCTGCATCGGGCCGGCGGTGACGATCGGGTTGGCCGGCTCGGCGTCCAGCCCGGCACGGTCGTGGTACTCCATGACGAACCGGCGCAGCTCCGCGCCCTGCGGCCGGCGCCCGGGCCGGACGTCGCAGGTGCCGACCTTGGACTCCTGGATCAGCACGTTGGGGTCCAGCGAGATCCCGATCAGGTCGTTGGCGGAGTCGCCGGTGACCAGGCCGCCCTCGCCCCAGTGGTAGGGCAGCCACACCTGGTGCACGACGCGGCCGTCGACCCGCAGCGGTGTGAGCCGCTCGGTGACCAGCACCCGCGCCTCGATCGCCGAGCGGGCGGTGACGATCGTCGCCCAGCCGCCGTGCTCGAGCTCGCGCTCGGCGGCCAGCTCGGGAGACACCTCGATGAACATCTCCGGCTGCAGCTCGGCCAGCCGGGCGACGTACCTGCTCATGCCGCCGGCGGTGTGGTGCTCGGTCAGCCGGCTGGTGGTGAACACGAACGGATAGACGTCGGTGTGGGCCTTGGACGGCGCGGGGTTCATCGGGTTGTCCTCGCGGTCGTACTCCTTGCGAGTGGGGTTGCCCTGCTGGCCGTAGAGCGGGTTGCGGAACGGCGACTCCACCGGCTCGTAGTGGGTCGGCAGCGGGCCGTCGATGAGCCCCTGCGGCACGTAGAGCGCACCCTTCCCGTCGCCCTGCATGATGAACGGGTCGTCGCCCGCGAGGCCGGCCACGCCGTCGGCGCCGTCGGGGGGCCGGTACGTCGGCGGCTTGGTCCTCTCGAAGTCCGGGACGTCCGGCCCGGTCCACTCGCCGGCCTCGCCACGGTCCGGGTCCCACCAGACGTAGGCCTTGCGGTCGCTCCACGGCCTGCCGTCCGGGTCGGCCGAGGCGCGGTTGTAGAGCATCCGGCGGTTGGCCGGCCACGCCCAGCCCCACTCGGGGGCGACGTAGGACTGCTCGCTCGCCGGCTTGCGCCGGGCCGCCTGGTTGACGCCGTCCTGGTAGACGCCGGTGTAGATCCAGCAGCCGCCGAGCGTCGAGCCGTCGTCCTTCATCTCGTTGAAGGTCGACAGCGGCCGGCCGGTGGCGACCTCGTAGCCGTTGATCTCCTTGAGCACCGCCTCGGCGCTCGGCTCCTCCAGCGGGCCGTGCGTCGGGTAGTCCCAGGCCAGGTCGAGGATCGGGCGGTCGCGCTCGAGGGTCGAGCCGGCGTACCGCTCCCGCACCATCCGGCCCAGGTGGTAGAAGAACCACAGCTCCGAGCGGCAGTCGCCGGGCGGCTCGACGGCCTTGTCGCGCCACTGCAGCATCCGCTGGGTCTGGGTGAAGGTGCCCTCCTTCTCCACGTGCGAGGCCGCGGGCAGCAGGAACACCTCGGTGCGGCACTCCTCCGGGACGATCTCGCCGGTCGCCACCTCCGGCGAGGTCTTCCAGAAGGTCGCGCTCTCGATCTCGAACAGGTCGCGGACCACCAGCCAGTCGAGGTTGGCCATCCCGAGCCGCTGGGCACGACCGTGGGCCGAGCCGACCGCGGGATTCTGGCCGAGCAGGAAGTAGCCCTTCACCTTGCCGTCGATCATGTCCATGACGGTCCGGTAGGTGCCGTGGTCGCCGGTGATCTTGGGCAGGAGGTCGAAGCAGAAGTCGTTCTCGGGCGTGGCCGCGTCGCCGAAGTACGCCTTGAGCAGGTTGATGCCGTAGGCGCCGGCGTTGGCCCAGAACCCCTTCGCCCCGGGATGGCGCACGGAGTCGATCCACTGCTGCAGCGACTGGTGCTGCTCGGCGTTCGGCATCGGGAGGTAGCCCGGCAGGATGTTGAACAGCGTCGGGATGTCGGTCGAGCCCTGGATGCTGGCGTGGCCGCGCAGCGCCATGATGCCGCCGCCGGGCCGCCCCATGTTGCCGAGCAGCAGCTGCAGGATCGCACCGGTGCGGATGTACTGCACGCCCACGCTGTGCTGGGTCCAGCCGACGCTGTAGACCAGCGCGGTGGTGCGCTCGCGGTTGGAGTTCTCGGTCCACGCCCGGCACACCTCGAGGAACTGCTCCTCGCTCACCCCGCAGGTGCGCGCCACCATCTCCGGGGTATAGCGGGCGTAGTGTCGCTTGAGGATCTGGAAGACGCACCGGGGGTGCTGCAGCGTCTCGTCGCGCGGCGGGTTGCCCTCGACGCTGATGCCGTGGGTCTCGTGCTGCAGCGCGCTGGCGGTCTCGCGCTGCATCTCGTGGTCCTGCCGCTGCTCGCCGTCGCGCTCGGCGTCGGCGTACTGCCACGACTTCGGCTCGTAGGTGCGGCTCTCCGGGTCGAAGCCGGAGAACAGCCCGTCGAGGTCCTCGGTGTCCTGGTAGTCGTCGCTGACGATCGTGGCCGCGTTGGTGTAGTGGACGACGTAGTCGCGGAACTCCAGCCCGTTGCTGAGCACGTAGTTGACGATGCCGCCCAGGAACGCGATGTCGCTGCCGGCGCGGATCGGCACGTAGCTGTCCGCGAGCGCGCTGGTGCGCGTGAAGCGCGGGTCGACGTGGATCACCTTCGCGCCCCGCGCCTTGGCCTCCATCACCCACTGGAAGCCCACGGGGTGGGCCTCGGCCATGTTGGAGCCCTGGATGACGATGCAGTCAGCGTTGCCGAGGTCCTGGAGGAATCCGGTGGCGCCTCCCCGCCCGAACGAGGTCCCCAGACCGGGAACCGTGGCGGAGTGTCAAATGCGGGCCTGGTTCTCGATCTGGATCGCGCCCATCGCCGTGAACAGCTTCTTGATGAGGTAGTTCTCCTCGTTGTCGAGGGTCGCCCCTCCGAGGCTGGCGATGCCGAGCGTCCGCCGGACGCGGCGGCCCTTCTCGTCGAGGTCCTGCCAGGTGTCGTTGCGCGCCTTGACCACCCGGTCGGCGATCATCTCCATCGCCGTGCCGAGCTCGAGCTCGGTCCACTCGGTGGCGTACGGCGCGCGGTACTTCACCTTGGTCTGTCGCAGCGGGCTGGTGACGAGGTTCTTGCTCGCCGCCCCTTTGGGGCACAGCCGGCCGCGGTTGACGGGGCTGTCGGGGTTGCCCTCGATCTGGATGACCTTGTCGTCCTTGACGTAGACGTTCTGCGCGCAGCCCACCGCGCAGTAGGGACACACACTCTTGGCGACACGGTCGGCGGTCTGCGTCCGCGCCGTGATCTCCTCGGTGTGCGGCGAGCGCACCGACGTGCCCCGACCCAACGGGTCCTGGCCGGTCAGCTGTCGCAGCACCGGCCAGGAGAGGAACGTCTTCGCCACCAGCACCTCCTGCTTGTCCTGGCCACGGTAACCCGCCGTGACCTGGAGCACACCTGCGGGGTGCGCGCGGGCACCTGACATTTCCGACCGCGACACGCCGGGATCCGGTTGGGAACGTCAGGTGCCCGCGGTCAGCGCACGAGGAGTACGGCGTCCTGGCGCGGCACCAGCTCGCCCACGATCGGGTAGCCGGGCACCTCGCCGACGACCAGCAGGCCGCCCGAGGTCTGTGCGTCGGCCAGGAGCACCAGCTCGTCGTCGTCGACCGTCCCCGCGGAATCGAGGTGCGGTCGCACCCAGTCGAGGTTGCGGCGGCTGCCGCCGGGGACGAAGCCGTCGCGCAGCGCCTCGCGCGCACCGTCGAGGTAGGGCACCGCCGCGCTCTCGACGACGGCGGTGACGCCGCTGGCCCGCGCCAGCTTGTAGAGGTGGCCGAGCAGCCCGAAGCCGGTGACGTCCGTGGCGGCCCTCGCCCCGGCCGCAAGCGCCGCGCGTGCCGCGTCGCGGTTGAGCGTCGTCATCGCGGCGATCGCCTGCTCGAAGCGCTCCCCCGTCGCCTTGTGGCGGTTGTTGAGGACGCCGAGACCCAGCGGCTTGGTCAGCGTCAGCGGCAGGCCGGCTTCCCCGGCATCGTTGCGGAGCAGCCGGTCGGGGTGCGCGAGGCCGGTGACGGCGAGGCCGTACTTCGGCTCCCGGTCGTCGATGCTGTGCCCGCCGGCCAGATGCGTCTCCGCCTCGCGGCAGACGTCGGCTCCGCCGCGTAGCACCTCGCGGGCGACCTCGAAGGGGATCTTCTCCCGCGGCCAGGCGAGCAGGTTGAGCGCCACGACCGGCTCGCCACCCATGGCGTAGACGTCGGAGAGCGCGTTCGCGGCCGCGATCCGGCCCCAGTCGTAGGGATCGTCCACGACGGGGGTGAAGAAGTCGGTGGTCGCGATGATCGCGCGCTCGCCGTCGATGCGGACGGCCGCGGCGTCGTCGCCGTGCTCGAGCCCGACCAGCAGGTCGCCGGTCCCGCCGCCCAGCGGCAGCTCGGCCAGCACCCGCTCCAGCTCCCCGGCCGGCACCTTGCAGGCGCAGCCGCCGCCCGCGGCGTACTGGGTGAGGCGCAGGTCCGAGGCCGCGGTCGTCATGGAGCCAATCTAGGCCGGGCCAGGCCGGATCCGGTGGGGCACCATGAGGATCGTGAGCGACGACCTTCTGCCCCACCCGGCGACCGGCGAGCTGTTCGCCTCACCGGTGCCACCGGGCACCGGCTGGCCCGGCGACCCGGCCACCGCGGAGACGCCGGTGGCGCGGACCGCGTCGCAGGTCCGCCGCCTCGCGGCTCGTGTCGGGCTGGAGGAGCTCGACGCCCGGGTGAGCGTGTGCCGCGCGTGCCCCCGACTGGTCGGTTGGCGCGAGGACGTCGCGGTCACCAAGCGCGCGTCGTACGCCGGGCAGCCGTACTGGGGCCGGCCCAGCCCCGGCTTCGGGTCGGCCACCCCGCGGATCCTGGTGGTCGGCCTGGCGCCGGCCGCGAACGGCGCGAACCGCACCGGCCGGATCTTCACCGGCGACCGCAGCGGCGACTGGCTGTTCGCGTCGCTGCACCGGGTCGGTCTGGCGACGCGGGGCACGAGCGTGCACGCCGCGGACGGTCTCGAGCTGATCGACACCCGGATGGTCGCGACCGTGCGGTGCGCCCCGCCGCAGAACAAGCCGACCACAGCCGAGCGTGACACCTGCTCGCCGTGGATCGAGGCGGAGCTGCGCCTGCTCGCCGACCACGTCCGGGTGGTGGTGGCGTTGGGCGGCTACGGCTGGGACGCGGCGCTGCGGTCCTACGCCGCGCTCGGCTGGCAGGTGGCCCGGCCCAAGCCGCGCTTCGGCCACGGCGTCGAGGCGACGCTGCTCGGCGAGGGTCGCTCGGTGACGCTGCTCGGCTGCTATCACCCCAGCCAGCAGAACACGTTCACCGGCCGGCTCACCGAGGCGATGCTCGACGACGTACTCGGCCGGGCGGCTGCCGTGGGCGGGGTGCAGGCGCACCGCCGTTAGCGGCCCGGCGGTGGCGGAGGCGGACGGGAATCGAACCCGCCGGACCCAGCGACTGGGCCCCTACGGTTTTGAGGACCGCGCCCGTCACCAGACGAGAAACGCCTCCCCGCACACCGCCTGACACTGTAGTGCTGCCGTGGTGCTCCGGCTCAGGCGAAGCCCTTGACCAGCCGCGTCTCACCGTCGCGCTCGACGACGATCTGCACGCCGTCGGCGTTGTCGAGGTACTCCCGCACCGCCGCCAGGTCGAGCTGGACCGCCGCGGCGATGTCGGTGTCCCGGATCGAGGTGACGCGCTGGCCGAAGCCGCCGTCGGAGACGTCGTCCCCGCCCTGGGCCTCCAGCCAGAGGTCGCGGATCGCGTTGTAGAGGTCGTCGGTCGTTGCTTCCAGGTCACTGGTCATAGGGACCGCTGTACCCCATGCCGCTGGTGTGAAGCAGCCCCCGCGCAGCGAAGGTCGACGCTGCTTCACACCAGCCGGGTAGGACACAATGCGAAGCGTGGACACCGACCCGAGGCGCCGTACGCCGCGGACCGACGCCGTGCTGGCCGACGACCGCCTGCACAAGGCGGCCGAGCGGCTCGGCGAACGGCTGGTGAAGCAGGCGGTGCGGGACGCCCTGGAGCGCTGCCGGGCGGGTGAGCTGGCTCCCGAGGAGGTCGCCGACGCGGCGGTGGCCGCGCTTCCCCGCACCGCGACCCAGCTCAGGCGGGTCATCAACGCCACCGGCGTCGTCGTCCACACCAACCTGGGCCGTGCGCCGCTCTCCCCCGCCGCGGTCGAGGCCCTGGAGGTCGCGGCGGGCGCGACCGACGTCGAGCTCGACCTGGCGACCGGCCGGCGCGGACGCCGGGGCCGGTCGGCGCTGGCCGCGCTCGCCGAGGCGGTGCCGGAGGCCGGCGACGTCCACGTCGTCAACAACGGCGCCGCCGCCCTCGCGCTGGTGACCTGCGCGCTGGCGACGGGTGGCCGGAGCATCGTGGTCGCGCGCGGGGAGCTGGTCGAGATCGGTGACGGCTTCCGCATCCCCGAGCTGCTGGAGTCGGTGGGGGCGCGGCTGCGCGAGGTGGGGACGACGAACCGGGTACGCCTGGCCGACTACGAGGCGGCGGTCGAGGACGACACGGCGTTCATCCTCAAGGTGCACCCCTCCAACTTCGTGGTCTCCGGCTTCACGTCCTCGGTCGGGGTCGCCGAACTGGCGACGCTCGGCGCGCCCGTCGTCGTCGACATCGGCTCCGGTCTGCTGCGGCCGCACCCCCGGCTGCCCGACGAGCCGAGCGCCTCCGCCGCGCTCGGGGCCGGCGCCGACCTGGTGACCGCGTCGGGCGACAAGCTGCTCGGCGGTCCGCAGTGCGGCCTGATGCTGGGCACGGCGGAGCTGGTGGAGCGGCTGCGGCGGCATCCGTTCGCGCGGGCGCTGCGGGTCGACAAGCTCACCCTCGCGGCGCTGGAGGCCACGCTGGTCGGGCCGCTGCCGCCCGTGCCGGCGGCGCTCGCGACGACGCCGGAGCAGCTGGTCGATCGCGCCCGCCGGCT
>NZ_DASWXC010000063.1:0-21086 GCF_036405735.1 Nocardioides sp. | reverse complement strand
CCGGTGCTGCAGGTGTTCGAGTCGGTGCGCGCCTCGCGGTGGGAGGTGCTCTGGCACCTGCGGATCCCGGGCTCGCTGCCCTACCTGTTCGCCGCCCTGCAGATCGTCTTCCCGCTCTCGGTGGTGGGTGCCGTCGTGGCCGAGCTGTCGGCCGCCGGCTCCGCCGCCGGGCTGGGTACGACGATCCAGGTGGCCTCCTCGATGAACCGGCTCGCCACCGTGTGGGCCGCGATCTTCGTCCTCGCGCTGATGGGCTCCCTGCTGCTCCTGTTCGTCACGCTCGTCCAGCGGCGCGCCCTGCGCTGGCACTAGCGACAGCTCGGGCCCGGGCCGGGTGTCCACGCCGCGGAGCCGCCGGCCGGGGTGGCCGGGGGACCCGCCAGACTAGGAGGCATGCGCAACGTCCGGAGGCTGGCCGCGGCCGCCCTGCTCACCCTCGTCGTCGCCGGTCTCGCCGCATGTGGTGACGACTCCGGAAGCCCGGAGGACGCCGGTCGCACCGGCTCGGCCGTCTCCGCCGAGCGCTGCGAGCAGAACGAGGCGGCCGGCACGGTCACCTACCTGTCCGGCTACTACTGGCAGGCCTCCGCCTCGATCCTTGAGGTGATCGCCGCCGACGCGCTGGGCTACTTCACCGACCTCTGCCTCGACGTCCGGCTCCAGCCAGGCCCCGGCGACGTCTCGCAGAACACCAAGCTGCTGGCCAGCGGCCAGGTGAAGATCGGCGGGCTGTCCCAGCAGGACACGATCACCGCCAACGCGAACGGTCTGGAGATCGTCGGCGTCTCGTCGTACTCCGACGCCGGGCTGGACGTCTTGATGACCCGCCCCGACGTCACCGACCTCGCACAGCTGAAGGGCAAGGTGCTGGGCCACAAGGGCTGGGTGCCGATGGGCGTCTCGGCGATGCTGGCCAGCGCCGGGCTGGCGGCCGACGACGTCGAGCAGGTGAAGGTGGGCTACGACCCCACGATCCTGCCGCGCCGCGACGTCGACGCCCTGGTCGGCTTCATCTCCAACGAGCCCGAGCAACTGCGGGCGGCCGGCGAGGAGGTCACCGTCTGGGAGCCCAAGGACTTCGGGGTCCCGGGCTCGATCGGCGCGTTCGCGGCCAACCCGGAGTTCGCCGAGCAGCACCCGACCGCGGTCGAGGACTTCCTGCGGGCGGTGTTCCGCGCCTACCAGTACTGCGCCGAGGACGCGCACGTCGCGGAGTGCATCGGGTTCCAGAACGAGCGGGCCGGCGCCGAGGCCGACCCCGAGCACGAGACGACGGTCTGGACCACCGAGACGCGGGTGATCGCCGAGAACCCGCTGCCGGTGAAGTGGGGCTCGGTCGACCCGGCGAACGTGCGGGCGTTGGCCGGCCTGATCTCGCAGTACGGCGGCGTCGCGGTCACCCCCGACCAGGCCGCGGGCTGGTTCGACTCGTCCTTCGCCGACGCCGTCGTCGACGACAGCGGCACGGTGGTCTGGCCCGCGCCCTGACCCCGGCCGGTTGGCCGGCTGGACGGTTGGTCAGGTGGCCGGCCGGAAGCCGGAGCACATGACCCGCAGGTAGCCGATCCGGTCGCCGTCGGCGCGGTAGTAGGCCTGCTGCGCCGCCACGTGCGGACCCGTGGGCGTCGTGATGCGCAGACGGTAGGCGACGTGGGCGGTGTCGACGACGGGCTCGCCCTCCTGGACCTCCTCGAGCGCGTCGATGCGGTCCTCCTCCTCGAACCAGTGGCCGAGCAGCACCTCGAGCACCTCGTCGGGCGAGCCGCCCTCCCACAGCCGCCGTGGCGTGAGCCCGAGGAAGTCCACATCGTCGGTCAACACCGCCCGCAGCGCGTCGACGTCCTTGGCGGCGAGTGCCTGCGCGAACCGCGCACCGGGGCTGATCACTGGCCCAGCATCCACCCGTGCGCCGCCGGGCGCCAGGGTTTCCATGTCTGGGTCAGGACAGGCGCCAGGCCTTGCGGGAGGCCGGACGCTCGGCGTCGGAGCGCTCGATGCAGAGCTCGTTGCCCTCCGGGTCAGCGAGGGTGACCCAGCCGGTGCCGTCGGGCTTGCGGTGGTCGCCGACCAGGGTCGCGCCGAGGGCGAGCGCCTGCTCGACCTGCTCGTCGCGGGTTCGGTCGGTCGGCACCAGGTCCAGGTGCACCCGGTTCTTCGCGGTCTTCCCCTCCGGCACGGGGATGAAGAGCAGCGACTGGACGTCGTGCGCGGGGAAGTGCGGCGCCACGAGCACCTCGGGGTCGTCGTCGTAGAAGACCTGCCAGCCGAGCAGCTCGGCCCAGAAGCCCGCGAGCGTGCGAGCGTCGGCGCAGTCGAAGGTGATGTTGTTGATGAGGACGGTCACGGGTGCAGCCTGGCGGTCCCGGCTCGCGTCGGCCAGTCCTTATCCGGCCGGCGGTGCGAGGAACGGCGCCACTGTCCGCGGTGTCGCCCGGGCGGCGAGCGCCACCGCCTCCTCGAGCGGCAGGTCGGGCACGTCGAGATGCTCGGGGCCGGCCGCCGTCGTCGCGGTGAGGGTCGCCAGGCCCAGCCGGCGGTCCCAGAGCGTCTGGCGCACCCGCCAGCCCACGATGGCGTCGGCCTCGAGAGCGGCACGCCTCGTCGTGAACGCGCCGACGCGGGAGACCAGGTAGCGCTGCGTCACCGCGTGGCCGAGGCGACGCCAGCGGAGCTCGGCGACGACCCCGCCCAGCGCCAGCCAGCACGGGACGACGATCGCCGGGACCCACCACAGCGCGACGTCCCAGGACCGTTCGGCTGCGGCGGCCGTCACCAGCAGGAGTGCCGCAAGCAGGAGCGAGGTCAGCGCGTTGCGCACGTGGTAGCGGCGTCGCGGACGCGGCCCGTGGCCCGTCAGCGGGGCCTCCATGGCGTCGCGCTCGCCGAGCACGTCCGCGGCGACCACGAGGGCGGTCGCACGGGGCGCCGTGGGCAGGACGTCGGGCTCGTTGTCGTCCAAGCCGGTCGCGAGCAGCGCCAGCTCCGCCCCGCCGGCGACCCCGACCAGCAGCGGCGTGGTCACGACGGCGCCGCGCACCTTGGCCTCCTCGACCGTCGCCTCACGCTGGGTGAGCAGGCCGAAGGTACGCCGCAGCGTGGTGCCGTCCCGGCCCGGCTCGCGGGTCACCCGCAGACCGCCCCACCGGACCGCGAAGCCGAGACAGGCGGCCGGCACCCACAGCGCCAGCGTGCCGAGGAGCGCCCCGGCGAGGGCGAGCAGCCCGAACCGCGTGACCAGATCCCAGACGCCGTCGATCTCGCCGTCCTCGATGCCCAGCGCGGGCAGGTCCGGGGTCACCGGCAGCAGCTCGCCGACCTGGCTGGCCAGGGCGGCGAGCGCCGCCACCACGATCAGCAGGTTGCGCAGGTTCAGTGGGGCGAACCGCAGCCACGACCAGTCCAGCCGTGCCAGCTCGGTGACCTCGGGCGCCGCGGCGCCGACGGTGGCGTCCGGTGCGGCGTGGAGCAGCGCCCGGCGCAGCGCCTCGGCGTCGGCCACCGAGAGCGCGTTGAGCTCGATCTGCCCCTCGTCGACGCCGGTGCCGACGGCGACCTTGGTCAGGCCGAGCACCCGGTGCAGCAGGTTGGCCTCGAGCTGGACGCCGCGGACCCGGTCGAGCCGGGCGGTCACGGTGCTGCGGTTGAGGATCCCGCGGCGGACCTCCAGATGGGTCGCGGTGACGCGGAACTCCGTGGTGAGCCAGGGCAGCAGCCCGACGAGGACGGCGGCGCCGAGCGCCGCGGGCAGCAGCACCAGCGCGCCGACGCCCGTGCTGGCGAGGCCGACCAGGCCCGCGATCGCCGGTACGCCGGCCTGGCGGATCACCGTCACCGGGGCGGTCAGGACACTCCTGACATCGAGGCGGCGCCAGCCGTCGTACTCGCTCACGTGGCGTCCTCCGGCGTCGCCGCCGTGATCGCGACCAGCCGGGCGACCAGGTCCTGCGCGACCGGGTCGTCGAGGCAGGCGATGGCCACGGTGCCGGCCGCCGAGGCGGTCTGCACGGTCACCGTCCGCAGGCCGAAGAGCCGCATCAGCGGCCCCTGGGTGGAGTCGACGGTCTGCACCCGTGAGAGGGGCACGATCTCGTCGACCCGGGTCAGCCAGCCGTGCCGCACGTGGACGGCGATGTCGGTGACGTCCCACCGGTGCACCCGGTGACGGATGCCGGGCGCGACGGTCACCCACGGCAGCGTCGCCAGCACGGCGACGGCGGCGACCACGATGACCAGCGCGCGCCACCCGTCGGTCAGGAACAGCGCCACCACGACCGCGACGACGGCGGCGATCCAGACCACGGCGGCGTTGAGGACGGCGGTCAGCCGCCAGTACGACGGCGCCTTGTCCGAGACCCGGTGGGCGGGCTCGCGGAGGCGGTGGGGTGGCAGCGCGGTCACGGCGGGAAGCCTTCCACACCCACGATTCCCCGGCCCGTCGGAACCGCCCGTAGAGTTGCCCGCCGTGGCTCTCACCATCGGCATCGTCGGCCTGCCCAACGCTGGCAAGTCCACGCTCTTCAACGCGCTGACCAAGAACAACGTGCTCGCCGCGAACTACCCGTTCGCAACCATCGAGCCGAACGTCGGCGTCGTCGGCGTCCCCGACGACCGGCTCGCGCGGCTCGCCGAGATCTTCGGCTCGGAGCGGATCCTCCCGGCCACCGTGGAGTTCGTCGACATCGCCGGCATCGTGCGCGGTGCCTCGCAGGGCGAGGGCCTGGGCAACAAGTTCCTCGCCCACATCCGCGAGTCCGCCGCCATCTGCCAGGTCACCCGCGTCTTCCGCGACGAGGACGTCACCCACGTCGACGGCAAGGTCGACCCGGGCTCCGACATCTCCACGATCCAGACCGAGCTGATCCTCGCCGACCTGGAGACGGTCGAGAAGGCGATCCCGCGGCTGGAGAAGGAGGCGCGCGGCAAGAAGGAGCTGGCCGCGAACCTCGACGCCGCCCGCGAGGCGAAGGCCGCGCTGGAGGCCGGTACGCCGATCATCGCCACCTCGATCGACCGGGCGCTGATCCGGGAGCTGTCGCTGCTGACGGCCAAGCCGTTCATCTACGTCTTCAACTGCGACAGCGACGAGCTGGCCGACGAGTCGCTCAAGAACACCATGCGCGAGCTGGTCGCCCCGGCCGAGGCGATCTTCCTGGACGCGAAGTTCGAGTCCGAGCTGATCGAGCTCGACGACGAGGAGGCCGCGGAGTTCCTGGCCGAGGCCGGTGTCGCCGAGCCCGGCCTGGAGGTGCTCGCCCGGGTCGGCTTCGACACGCTCGGCCTGCAGACCTACCTCACCGCCGGGCCCAAGGAGGCCCGCGCCTGGACCATCCGCAAGGGGGCGACCGCCCCCGAGGCCGCCGGCGTCATCCACACCGACTTCCAGAAGGGCTTCATCAAGGCCGAGGTCGTCTCCTTCGACGACCTCGTCGAGACCGGCTCGATGGCCAAGGCCAAGGAGGCCGGCAAGGTCCGCATGGAGGGCAAGGACTACGTCATGGCCGACGGCGACGTCGTGGAGTTCCGCTTCAACGTCTAGCACCGGCTGTGTCGGCACACGTCACCACGAGCCCTTCGTCTGCGACGACTGACGACTGGGCTGGTGTCAGGCGTCGCGCGGTGCGTACATGATCACGGCGACACCGACGAGGCAGATCAAGGCTCCGGTGACGTCGTAGCGGTCCGGCTTGAAGCCGTCCATCACCATGCCCCACACCAGGGAGCCTGCGACGAAGACCCCGCCGTACGCGGCGAGGATGCGGCCGAAGTGGGCGTCGGGCTGGAGGGTGGCCACGAACCCGTAGACGCCGAGCGCGACGATGCCAACGCCGATCCAGACCCAGCCCTTCTGCTCGCGTACGCCCTGCCACACCAGCCACGCACCGCCGATCTCGGCAACGGCGGCGGCGGTGAAGAGCAGGATCGAGCGGGCGTAGTCCATGCCGGGATTCTCCCCATGCTCCCGCGCTGCTGCCCCCTGCGCTCGTCAGGTGATCTCGCCGGGCTGGTCGGGCTGACCTGGGTACCGGAGGCACGCCGACGCGCGAGCGATGCTCCGCTTCAACGTCTGAACCGGTGCGTCAGGCGATCGTGGCCAGGACGGTCGGCTCGAGCAGGACGAGCCCGGCCAGGGCTGCCAGCAGGACGCCCAGGGCCTGGCTCAGGCGCTCCCCGTGACGGGTGATCTTCTCGATCGCGATCACGGCTGCCACGACGCCCATCCACACGAGGCTCATGACGCCCAGCGCGAGCAGGACCGCCATCAGTGCCCAGCAGCACCCGAGGCAGTACCCGCCGTGCGCCAGGCCGGCGCGAACCGCTCCCGTGCGACTGGCCACGGCGCGCGGCCCGTGCTGCAGGAGGAGCAGGTTCGGCGATCGGCAGTGTCGCAGGCAGACCCGCTTCAGCGGGGTCAGCTGGTAGATCGCCGCTCCGGCGAGCACGGCCGCACCGGCGCGCGACACCGTCGTGGGTGACCCTGTCGAGAGCTCCTCGAAGCCGCGCCACACCAGATAGGCGAGGACGCCCGTGGTGGCCCACACCGCGAAGTAGCCGAGGGTCAGCAGCGCGGTGCCGGATCGGCCGGCCCCTCCGACCCGCATCAGCCGACTGACGCCGATCGTGAACGGCACCAGGCTGGGCAGCATCATCGCGGCCATCATCACGATCCAGGTGGCCAGGAAGAAGGCGGCGCTCATCTGCTCCGCCGGCATCATGTCGTCTATCGGCTCGGCGCCGGTGAGGATCCCGGCGCGCATCTCCGGTGTCCCCAGCAGATGCGTGAGCAACCAGGCCGCGGCCGCCAGCGCCACCAGTACGCCGGCGAGGAGTGCCTCGCGTCGCGACCATCGTCGAAGCGCGGGGACCTCTGGCGTGGTGCGCCACGCGGTCGTCACCGGTCCGGCCCACTCCAGTCGAACTCGAAGTGCTTGCTCGAGACACCGCTGCGATCGAAGCTGAAGCCGAACGCGTCGGCGCTGTAGGTGGACACGCCCCACGTCGCGACCTGGCCCGGTCCGACCTCGGCTCCGGGGAGGTGGTGCGACTGGACGCGCGAGCCCTCGGGGGTCGTGGGTCCTCCGAGCGCCTCCACCCTCGCCGATGCCCGCTCCGGTATCTCCACGCTCCACGCCGACAGGTCGTCGGCGATGGACACGTTGATCGGCACGACCTCCATGCCCCGCACCTCCATCGCCGCGATCTCCCCGAACCGGGCAGGCCAGCCGCCCGCCTCCCCGCCGAAGATCGTCTGCAGCGCGCCGAGCTGCTCCTCGTCCGCTGCGGCGTCTATGAAGATGGCGCCGTAGGAGTCCGAGTGCTCGCCCCAGACGTTGCCCACGAACGAGCCGAGCATCGCCACGTTGAGCCCGTCCAGACGGGTGTCGCCGTAGGTGCCCTCGTCGATGTGCCACACCAGCACGCCCTCGCAGTCGCCCGAGGTCGGTGGCTGCGCGAACGAGCAGGGGCACGGCACCGAGCACTTGCAGGCGTCGAACCATTGGCCCTTGAGCCGCCATTCCCGGACCGCATCAGCATTCATGGCACACCTCCGTCGCGTGATGCTGGATCGCCCGTCCCAACACCCCAGCGTGCGCTTCCTACAGCCTCGGGCGACAGGCCGCAGACTGGGTATCTTTCGCCGCATCCCTCGACGCGGTTTTTCGACCCCGGGCGCGGCTGGCGACGTCCCCGGCGCAGCGACCGGCGGTCCGGATTTCCCGCAATCTGGCGATGCCTGCCACGCGCTGAAGCGAGGTGAATGAGGCGGACGGCGCGAGGCTTCTCGGTCAACGCCGGTCAGCGGCGTGCCCCTCGTGTCGAAGGCAAGGAGGGCTTCGATGAAGAGAGCACTAGCGGTGAGCGCGGTCGCCGCGGCAGCGACCGTGATGTTCGCCCCCAGCGCTTCGGCGACGATCCACCCGATCGTGGAGTCGGCGGACTGCGCCAGTCCGACGGCCGACGCGGCTCACCCGTTGGGCGACGTCGCGGACCCGCCCGGCCAGACGCCCGGGTACGGCAGCCACTCGGACACCAGCACCCTGCGGGCCGTCGAGGAGGCGATCGACACGCCCGCCGCGTTCGGTCACAAGCTCGACGGTGAGTGCGGCCACGCGGCTCCCTAGCCACATTCCCGCACGGAGGCGAATGACCAGGCCGGGAGGCCTGGCCCTTTCGCTCCTTCTGTGGGTGGGCGTCAGCAAGCGCCCCGGACGTTGGGCAGTAGGCAGCCGGAGTCGAAGGTCCCCGGGATGCTTGCCGTGATGCCGTTGGTGGTGTCGGTCAGGGTGACGTTCGTGTACGACACCGACGCCAGCCGCAGGGTCTGACCCCCTGGGCAGGTGAGGGACGTCGGCGGCGGCTGAACGGTGAGGGAGCCGACGACGTTGCCGTTCTTGCCGGAGCTGAACGTGCCGGTCGCGCTCACCGGACCGGAGACCGTGGTCTTGTTCGACGCACTCGGGTTGGCACCACCGCGGTTGACGCAGACATAGGTCGCGGTGGCATCGGCGCTGAGAACGTAGGTGATGTTCTGGTTCGTCCCGAGTCCGGCCTCCTTGAAGTTCACCGTGAGGCTGCCGTTGGCGTTCAGGCCACCGCTGGCGCTGATGAAGTGGGGGCTGACCGCCTGGGCCGGCAACGTCGTGGCGAGCACGAGGAACAAGGGTGTGAGCACGAGGAGAAGCAGTCGCTTCATGGTGGAACCTCCTGGCGCGCTCGAGGCGCGCGCGTAGCATGGGAGGGCCGCTCAGCGAGGCGGCCCTCACCTGGAAAGCAGGTGGCGTCCGGGCTCGGCGCTCGACTCGTAGCAGGTCATCAGGGCGCCGGGCTCGGCGTTGGAACGTGATCGGCGTACGTCGTCGCGCACGCCGGCACCGCCCGGCGGCGGGGGAGCGCGCTGCTGCCGGATGCCTGGCTCAGGGATGAGCCGGGTCCGCTGGGTTCCTTGCCGAGAGCTCATCGGAACTCCGAAGACCGAGGGGAGACCAGAAGCGGGGGTAGGGAATGTCTGCGCCCTACGCGCAGGCTCCAAGCGCCCACGGTTCACCGCTCCGATGCCCGCGTCAAGGCCTGCGCCGGGAAGTACCCACATTGGGCGGACCACCAGTCGGGTGGGAATCCGGCCGGCAGGCGGCGCGAACAGCCGTCGGATGAGGCTGCTGTGCATTAGCGTCTGCGCCATGACCCGCACGCTCGATCCGTCGCGGCGGGTGACGGCGTCGACCGTGCGGCTGCTGCTGACGCATGGCGCGCTGATCCTCGTCCCCGTGATCCTGCTGGGCGTCGCGCTGTCGCTCGGCATCAGGAGTACGGCGGAGAGCCGCGGCCTCGCCGAGGGGCGGTCGGCGGCCCTGCTGGTCGCGCAGACCGCGGTGGTGCCGCAGCTCGATGGGCGTCCGCTCAGCGAGGGACTCTCGCGCCGCGAGCGCGCCGCGCTGGCGCGGCTGGTGGACCGCGCCGTCGCGGACGGGCACCTGCTCCGGCTCCGGCTGCGTGACGAGCAGGGCCGGGTGGTGTTCTCCGACGACCACCGACGCGACGCTGAAGCCGACGCCGGAGAGCACGGCGGGTCGGGCGAGAACGAGGAGCTGGCCGAGGCCAGGGCGGGGCGTGTGGCAGCGATGCTGACGCGCGTCAACGCCGACGGCGACGACGCCGGACCGGTCGGGGCGGCCGCCGTCGAGGTCTATCAGCCGCTCACCGCGGGAGACCCGGCCGAGCTGATCGGCGTGCTGGAGACCTATCTGCCGTACGCGCCGATCGACGCGGAGGTCCAGGCCGGTCTCCGGGTCCTCTACCGCGACCTGGCGCTCGGGCTGGCCGGGCTCTTCGTGGTGCTGTTGATCATCACGCTCTCGGTCAGCCGCGGGCTGCGACGCGAGCTGGCGGCGAACGCCTGGCTCGCCCGGCACGACGCGCTCACCGGCCTGCCGAACCGCGACCTGTTCATGGAGCGGGTCGCCGAGGCCGTCGCCTGGGCGAAGAAGAGCGGGCAGCCCGTCGTCGTGGCGGTGGTGGACCTCGACCACTTCAAGGACCTCAACGACACGCTCGGGCACTCGAGCGGGGACGAGTTGCTCGTCACGCTGGCCGACCGCCTCGACGCCGCCGTGGCGTCCTCCGGCACCGTCGCCCGCCTCGGGGGCGACGAGTTCGGCCTCGTCCTGCGGGCCCCGCGGGACGTGCGGGCGGAGCTGGCCCGGCTCGCCGCCGTCCTGCGGGAGGAGGTCGAGGTGGGCGGCCTGCCGCTGGCGGTCGCGCCCAGCCTCGGCTACGTGACGTACGCCGGCGCCAGCACCAGCCCGCAGACGCTGCTGCAGCGTGCCGAGGTGGCGATGTACGCCGCCAAGGCCGGCCATACGGGCATCGCGGAGTACGCCACCGACCTCGAGCGCTTCGTGGCGGCGGACGTGGAGCTGATCGCGGAGCTGCCCCACGGACTCCGTGACGGCCAGCTGACGGTGCACTATCAGCCGCAGCTCGACACGGCGTCGGGTGCGGTCGTCGCCGCGGAGGCGCTGGTCCGCTGGCAGCACCCGGTCTACGGGTTGCTGCCCCCGGGCCGGTTCCTGCCGCTGGCCGAGCAGACCGACCTCATCGAGCGGCTCACCGCCTGGGTGCTGGACGCCGTGCTGGCCCACGCGGCCGAGCTCGCCGCGCGCGGCACGCCCATCCCGATCGCGGTGAACGTCTCGGCGCGCAGCGTGGTGCGTGAGGAGTTCGCCCGCGAGGTGATCGACGCGCTGGCACGCGCCGGCGTACCGGCCTCGCAGCTGGTGGTGGAGGTGACCGAGACAGCGCTGCTCACCAACCCCGCGCGGGCGCGGGCGGTGCTCACGCAGCTCGACGCCACCGGCGTGAACGTCAGCATCGACGACTTCGGTCAGGGGCAGACCTCGCTCGGCTACCTCGCGGAGCTGCCCATCCGCGAGCTCAAGATCGACCGCGCCTTCGTCACCGGCATGAGCGGCGACCGGGCGCGTACCGCGATCGCCCGCTCCGTGGTCGAGCTCGGGCACAACCTCGGCATGCGCGTGGTGGCGGAGGGGGTCGAGACGACCGCCGACCTGGCCGCCGTACGGGACCTCGGGTGTGACCTGGCGCAGGGCTTCCACCTCGGGCGTCCGATGGACTTCGGCGCCCTGGCGGAGCGGCTCGGTGGCACCGGCGTGCTCGTGGGCGCGACGCCCGACTGACGCGGCGGTCTACCGCCGCTGCACCCGGGCAGGGGTGCTGGCCGACGGCAACGGGTCCGCGCTGGGCCTCACGGCGGTTGGTTGAGTGTGTCGGAGGGTGACTCGCCGAAGGCCTGCCGGTAGGAGGCGGCGAAGCGACCCATATGGAGAATCCCGAGGCCGGCCGCGACAGCATTGACCGTGGTGGTGTCGCGGTGAGCCGCCTGGAGTGCCTCCCGGGCTCGGCGCAGACGCACCTGTCGCAGGTAAGTCATGGGTGTCGTGGCGACGTCGCGACGAAACCCCTCCTGGAGTGCCCGCACACTCAAGTGCACCTCGCTGGCGAGGCTGACCGCCGTCCACGGCTCGGAGGGTCGGTCCTCGATCAACTCGACGGCATGCCTGATCGCGGCTCCCATGGGGGCCGGACGGTCGTGGACCATGGCGTCGGTGTGGTTGTGCTTCTGGCCGAGCAGAAGGCCATCGATCACCAGCCGCTCCAGGTGTCTCCCTACGAGTGGGTTCTGGCCCATGTCCGTGGGTCTGTCGAGCTCGTCCACGAGCAGTTCCAGGACCGTCCGCCAGCGGCGTCCTAGAGGGTTGCTCAGGTCCGCGGCGAAGTCGAAGATGAGGCGACCTCGGAGATGTCGGCCGAGCAACTTCTCCAGCTCGGCTTCGAGAGCGTCTTGCGGAATCATGAGGCACAGCTGTTGGGCGTGGGGTGACCACGAGATCTCGGCGGGCTCGTTCGGTGGGAACACAAGCCCCTCGCCGGGACCTGTCGTCGCGGGCTCACCGCTTCCGCTCTTGGAGAGCACCCGCCCGCGCAGCGGGATGTTCACATGGACGTTCTGTGCGTCGGCTGTGCGGAGACGCACCTCGCGCGCGTAAGACAACTGGCCAACCGTGAGTGCCCCCAGCCGTAGGCCGGCCACCTCCATCCCAAGGGGCACGGACCCCTTGCGGAGCTCGAGCCGGTTCGGAAGGTAGAGCTTGCTGACAACGGTCTCGGCCTCATCGCGGTCGTCGGTCGCACACCGGAGGTGAGGGGTGGGTCGTGGTCGCGGCGAGTCCGGACTCGGCCCACCGCACCCCGCCGCAGCGGCGCTCATGCCACCTTCTCCATGCTGTGGTCCTCTGAGCGCCCGAACTGCTGACTGTGCCGAAATCGCAGCGGATTCGCGAGCGCCCGTGTGATCTGGGGTTGACCGCTCATCCCATGGTCCTGTGGATCCTAGACAACGTGGACAACCCGAGGCTTCGTGAGCCGGGTAGCGCTGTTGTGTGTCCGAACTGCGCAGAGCCGGCCGACACGATGCGCAGCCCGACGTCTTGGGGCGTCATTGTGAGGGCGAGGGGTTCGCTTCCGGCACCCCTCGTGATGCCTTGCGTCTATCCCCCAAGACGGCCGGCGTCACTGGTGGCGCCTTGAGCACCTGCCCGCAGGCAGGGCGGGGCGCCACCAGTCCCGCCGCCGGACGTCCGCAACAACGCTGGTGCCGGGGCCTGCTGGACGTGACGAAGGAGTGCGGGTGACGGAGAAGAGGGTGCGGATGCGTCCGAGTTCGGGCGACGCAGCGGCACCGCTCACCAGGATGCTGTCCGGAAGCGGCGTTCATCTCTGGGCCGGGTATTCGCACGCTCATCCCATCCGTGCGGCGGTAACCGTCGGGACCGCTCTAGCGGGCGCGTGGGTCGGGTGCCTCGCGCTAGGCGGATCGCACAGCGTCGGGCCACACCTGTTCTACGTCGGGATCGTTCTCGCCGCCGTTCGGTTCACCTGGCCTGTGACGGCCACCGTCGCGGTCGGCGCCGGAGTGCTGGCCGGACCACTGCTGCCCGCTGACGTTTCCCTGAACCTGGCACAGGACCCCGGCGCATGGATGCTGCGGCTGGGTGTGTTCGTGACGATCGGAGTCCTGTTCGCGCTGCTCGTCGAGAACCCCGAAGCGACGTTTCGAAGCCGACTGTTGGACGCTGTGGTGTCGGTACGGCTGCTTCGAGCCCTCAGGGCCGGTGAAATCGACGTGGTCTACCAGCCGATCTATCGAGTGCGGGACGAGCGTCTGGTCGGCTTCGAGGCGCTCGTCCGTTGGCGCCAGCGCCACCCTGCGGTGGGACACGCGAACTCCAACACCTTCATCTCGACCGCCGAACGAACCGGCGCGATCGCACACATCGACGAATACGTCCTGGGCAAGGCCATCGCCGAGGCAAGCGACTGGCCGAACCGGACACAGGCCGTATACGTATCGGTGAACCTCTCGGCGACAACGCTGACGAGTCCGCAACTGGTAGCGAAGATCGACCGGATGCTCGGCGATGCGAGACTGCCCCCGCACCTGCTTCAGGTCGAGATCACCGAGTCGGCACTCATCGACGATCTCCCCGACGCCGTCCGCCAGATCTCGGCTCTGCGCGCACTCGGCGTGACGGTTGCCATCGACGACTTCGGCTCGGGCCGGGCATCCCTGAACTACCTCCAGAGCCTCCCTGTCGACGTCGTCAAACTCGACCGGAGCATCGTCGCGGCTGCCACCTCCGATGATCGCAGTCGCCGACTGCTGGACGGCGTCAGCCACATGTGCGAGCTGCTCGACCTGCAGATCATCGCCGAGGGCGTCGAACGCGCCGACCAGTTCGCACGTCTGAAAGAGATCGGGATTCCGATGGCGCAGGGCTTCTTTCTAGGTCGCCCAGCCCCTGTTGGCGAGATCCGCACCCTGCTCAGCAAGTCGGCGTCACGTTGACCACCCGGAGGGTAGGAGTGGCCCAGCAGGGCCGTCTGTCGGCGAGCGTGTCTGCGCGACCCACCACGAGCAAGCGCCGACTGCCGGGTGCAACAAATCGAGACACGTCGAAGGGTCGACGAAAGAGTCCTGTTCAGGGAGCGGCGACCACGCCCGAACCGGTCGGCCCGATCTATCGGGTCGCCTCCTACACCGTCTACCCGTCGAACTTCGACGAGTTCGAGGGCGCGGCCAAGGAGCAATGGTGCCTGTCGGTGGTGGACGCAGGGAACGGCTGGGCGATTCGGCGGGGCGACATGTGTCTCAACATCGCCATGCAGTGGGAGCAGGAACGCGCAACTGTGCTCTGCGACGGGCACTTCCTTCGGCGCTGTCGCTACAACGAGCATGCTGCGCTGCTACGTGCCAGACGAGTTGTGGACAGGCTGGAAGTAGGCGGGATGACGTTCGATGAGTACGTCAGCACGCTGGCGACGCCGCCGGCCGACTAGGTCACGAGCACATCGCCAGCCGTAGCAGCCGCTCAACGACATACGGCGACTAGGCTCCCGCCCATGCCACGACCGATCACGATCCTCGTCGAGGGCGACTCCGACAAGGCGGCCGTGGAGGCCCTGGCGCCGCGCTACGGCATCGACCTCGAGACCGAGGAGATCGAGGTCGTCAGCATGGGGGGAGCCGGCAACGCCGGCCGCTTCATCGCCGAGAAGGCGGCCGAGGGTCGCCGGGTCGGTGGTCTCTACGACGAGGGTGAGGAGCGCTTCTTCGCGCGCGCCCTCAACCGGCAGGACGGTGAGGACCTGAGCCGGCAGGGCTTCTTCGCCTGCCGCCGCGACCTCGAGGACGAGCTGGTCCGCGCGCTCGGCGTGGTGGCGGTGACCGAGCTCCTGGCGGGTCGCGGTGAGCTGGCCGGCTTCCGCTCCTTCCAGAACCAGGACGCGCACCGCGCCGACGAGGCCGGCGAGCAGCTGCGGCGCTTCATCGGCGCCAACGGAGCCCGGAAGCGGACCTATGCGACCGCGATGGCCGAGGCCGTCCCGCTCGAGGACATCCCCGAACCGCTGACCGGCCTGCTGAACTGGATCTGGGGCGCCTGATGACCCAGCCCCCGGTGACGCCCGTCATCGTGCACACCGACGGTGGCTGTACGCCGAACCCCGGGCCCGGCGGCTGGGGCGCGGTGCTGAGGTACGGCGCCCACGTCCGCGAGCTGTACGGCGGCGAGGCCGGTGCGACGACGAACAACCGGATGGAGCTCACCGCGCCAATCATGGCGCTGGAGTCGCTCAACCGGCGGTGCACCGTGCGGATCTACACCGACAGCACCTACGTCCGCAACGGGATCACCACATGGCTGGCCGGCTGGATGCGCAACGGCTGGCGCACGGCCGCGAAGCAGCCGGTCAAGAACGTCGACCTGTGGCAGCGGCTGCAGCAGGCCTGCGCGAGCCACGAGGTCGAGTGGTTCTGGGTGAAGGGCCACGCCGGCGTCGCCGACAACGAGCTCGCCGACGAGCTGGCGACGCGGGGGATGCGCGAGGCGATGGCCACCGCGTGAGAGCTCGCTGTCGAGCATCGTGTCCAGCAGGCCGCCCTAGGAAGTCGCCCTAGGAATTCGCGCAGCACGTAGCGTCGGACCATGGCGCTCGCCGTACTCCTCGCCTTCGGGATCCAGGCGGCCGTCGGGGTGGTCCTCCTCACCGGATGGTGGCGGCACGGACGGGCCTCGAAGGCCGTGGTGGCCGCGCACGTCGGCCCGGCACTGCTGGCGTTCGCGCTGTGGGCGGTCTTCGTGCTCGACGGCTCCGTGGGCTGGGGCTGGGCCTCCCTGGGGGTGCTCACGGTCGCCAACACTTTCGGGGACGAGCTGCTGCGGGCGAGGGCGCGGCGACTGGTCGGGCGACGGTCCTTCTGGCGGGACTACGGCGCCGCGGTCGTGGCTGTCCTGCGCGGCCGGTTCCCGAGGCCGGTGACCTTCCACGCCCTCTTCGCCGGAGTCGTCTACTTCGGCTCGTTGGTCGTGTGCCTCGTCGAGACCCTGTGAGGCCGAGACCCGGGTGGTCGCCGGTCGCTCCTCACCACGCGTCGCCGGGCCGGTCCTCACAGGTGATCGCAGCGCTGAGGTCGGCGCCGCGGCTCGGCCCGAACCGCAGCACCATCAGGGCGTCGTCCTCCTCGAGGGAGCGCACCGGCCCCTGCGCCGTCAGCACGTACGACGGCCCGCGCCATCGCTCCCAGCCGAGCCGCTCGTAGAAGCCGTGGGCTCCGGTGGCCAGGACGCCGAAGGACCACCGGCGGCGCAGCTCGGGCTCGAGCGCCCGCATGACGCGCGTCCCGAGGCCGCATCCCTGGTGGCCCGGCAGGGCGGCGACCGCCTCGACATAGCCGGTCGCGAACGCCTGCTCGCCCACCCGGATGGTGCGCGGCACCGCGCTCGCGTGCGCGAGCACGGTGGAGCCGTCGCGGAGGAGCACGTGCACGCCGCCGAAGGCGTGGTCGGCGTCGTCGTCGCTGAAGCCGTCGAACGCCGTGGCCCACAGCCGCCGCAACGCCGACACCGTGCCGTCGTCGAGACCCGCGCTCGTCGCGATCACCAGCTCCACGCACTCACCGTGCCATAACTCGCGGTGCCATAAATCGGGTGCGGCGGCGCGCCGCCCGCCACTACCCTTCGCACCGTGACGAGCTACTGGTTCAAGCGCAGGCGGTACGGCTGGGGCTGGGTCCCCGTGACCTGGCAGGGCTGGGCCGTGATCATCGGCTTCGTGGTGCTCGTGGTCGGTGGCGCTCTGACGCTGGGGGAGGCCGACGACGGCGTCGCCGGCTTCCTGGTCTACGTCGCGGTGCTCGTCGTCGCGCTCTTCGCGATCAGCCGGGTCAAGGGTCCGAGCCCGCGCTGGCGCTGGGGTCGCACGGACGCCGACGACCCCGCCACGGACCACTGATCAGGCGGCCTGCGGCCGGCTGACCCCGGGTGCGAGCAGCGCGCCGGCGATCTGCCACATGTCGTCGGTCAGCGCCGTGGGGCGCAGCGTCTGCGGGTCGAGGTTGACCAGAGTGCGGCCGCCCTCGGCGTGCATCACGGTGTGGTCGGGTGAGAGCACGGCGAACTCGTAGCGCACGCTGGTGCGCCCGGCGTGCCCGATCCAGAAGTGCACGTCGACCTCGCCGGCGCCGAGCACCGGCAGGTGGTAGGTCACGGCCAGCTCTCGGATGACCTGGATCGAGCGGCTCGGGTCGACCGACCAGCCCGCCTCGGTCCAGTAGTCGAGGACCGCGTGGTCGAACAGCGTCGCGTACCGGGCGTGGTACAGCATCCCGAAGCCGTCCAGATCGTCGACGTAGAGCCGCATCCGGCGTACCGCTCCAATGCTGGTGTCCATCATGTCCGCCTCTCCAGATATACGACCGATCGGTCGTGATGCTTCGATGCTAGAGCGGGACAGGCCTATACGTCCAGTCGGTCGTATAGGCTGGTGGGCATGAGTGACGGCAGACGCGCCCGCGGTGACGCGACCCGGCGTACGGCGGCCCGCAGCGCCGCCATGACGGCGACCGTGACCGGCCTGGACTCCATCACCGTCGGCGGGCTCGCCGCCGAGACGGGGCTCAGCAAGAGCGGCATCCTCACCGTCTTCGGCAACCGGGAGGCGATCCAGCTGGCCGCGGTCGCCGAGGCGCGGCACATCTACGTGGACACGGTCGTAACGCCGGTGTGGCACCTGCCCGCCGGCCGTGAGCGGCTGCTGGCCTTCCTCGACGGCTGGATCGGCTACGTGCGGGCCCGGACGTTCCCGGGCGGCTGCTTCCTGGCCTGCGCGTCGGTGGAGTACGGCCACCGCGAGGGCCCGGTAGCCGACGCCGTCCGCACCCTCAAGCAGGAGTGGCTCGACCTCCTCGAGCGCGAGCTGCGGGCCGCCGGCGCGGCCGACCCCGAGGACGGTGCCTTCCGCATCGACGCCTACCTCACCGCCGCCAATGCCCGGTTCCAGCTGTTCGGCGACGACGCGGTCCTCGAGCGTGCCCGCCGGCTCGCCGCCGCTGTCGTCGAGGGCTGAGGGAGGGCTCAGGCTCAGGCAGGTGACGGCGCCGCGACGGAGTGGCAGATTGGCAGCCATGCCCCGCATTCCGCCGCCGGTCTATCTCCTCGCCGGTCTGGTCACCCAGCGCGCGCTCGTGCCGGAAGCACGCGCGGGCCGGCTGGGCACAGCAGCCGCGGCTGCGCTCGCCGCCGGCTCGGTCGGCCTCCTGGCCAGCGCCGACGTCGCCTTCCATCGCCACGCGACCACCATCAACCCGCTCGACCCCGCCAAGGCCAGCGCGATCGTCACCGACGGTCCTTTCCGCTTCACCCGCAACCCCATGTACGTCGGCATGGCGGGCCTGCTCGCCGCGCACGCGGTCCGTCGTGGCGGGCTGCTGCCGCTGCTGCCGGTGGCGGCGTTCGTCGGCGTCATCGACCACCTCCAGATCGCCGCGGAGGAGAGGGCGCTCGCCGACAAGTTCGCCGGCGAGTACGAGGCCTACCTCAACCGCGTCCCCCGCTGGCTCGGCCCGCCCCGCTGACGCGCCCCCGGCTGTTGGAGCTAACGGAGCTCGCGGCGGGGGCCGAGGTCGGCGCGGCGGTCGGCCCACATCCGCTGCGACGCGCGCACCTCGGCGACCCGGGCCGGGTCGAGGTCGGCCACCGTCAGGCCCTCGACGCCCTCGGGGGCGCGGGCGACGAGGCGGCCCTCGGGATCCCAGACGCCGGCGCCGCCGATGAAGTCGTACGGCGCGCCGAGCAGCCCGGCGAAGACGACGTAGATGCCGTTGTCGAGCGCGCGGGCGGCGTAGTGCAGGTCGCGCCGGGCCGCCCCGCCGGGGAAGTACGCGCCGCTGTTGAGGTAGGCCGTCGCGCCGTCGGCGGCTGCGGCCGCGGCGTGCTCGGGGAAGTTCGCGTCGTAGCAGACCGACAGACCCACGCGCGTGCCGTCCACGACCAGCGTGGTGCCGTGGTCGCCGGCCGTGAACCAGCGGCGCTCCTCGGCGTACAGGTGCTGCTTGGCGTACGCCGGCTCCGGGCTCGCTCCCGGCCGGAGGACCAGCTGCACCAGGGCGGCCGAGCGCCCGTCCCGGAGCGGGGTGTTGAGCAGGGCGACCGTGCCGGTTGCTTCCACGGCGGCCTGTGCCGGAGCCAGCCAGCCGAGGTCGTCCGCGGACGGCAGCGTCCCGGCGAACGCGGCGGGGGAGTAGCCGGTGGTGAACGCCTCGGGGAAGACGACCAGCTCCGCGCCGGAGTCCGCGGCGGCGCGGATCCAGCCGGCAGCGGCGGCCACGTTGTGCTCGACCTCGCCGGGCGCCGCCTCGGCCTGTACCGCCGCTACCCGCAGAGTCACGGCGCGCACGCTACTGCAGCCCTAGGATCGCGCCATGACGGACACCGCAGACATCCTCGTCGTGGGCGCCGGCCTGGCCGGGCTGGTGGCGGCCGCGGAGGCGGCCGACGCCGGCCGGACCGTGGTGCTCGTCGACCAGGAGGGCGAGCAGAGCCTCGGCGGCCAGGCGTTCTGGAGCCTCGGCGGGCTGTTCCTCGTCGACAGCCCCGAGCAGCGGCGGATGGGCATCAAGGACTCCCGTGAGCTCGCGCTGCAGGACTGGATGGGCAGTGCCCAGTTCGACCGCGACGAGGACCTGTGGCCGCGCCGCTGGGCCGAGGCGTACGTCGACTTCGCGGCCGGCGAGAAGCGGTCGTGGCTGCGCGCCATGGGGCACCGCACGTTCCCGGTCGTGGGCTGGGCCGAGCGCGGCGACGGCCGCGCCGACGGCCACGGCAACTCGGTGCCGCGCTTCCACATCACCTGGGGCACCGGTCCCGGCGTCGTGGCGCCGTTCGAGCGACGGGTGCGGGCGCACGTCGAGGCTGGCCGGATCCGGTTCGCGTTCCGGCACCGCGTGGACGAGGTGATCGTCGAGGGCGGCGCGGCCGTCGGGGTCCGGGGCAGGGTGCTGGAGCCCTCCGCCGTGGACCGCGGACGGGCCAGCAGCCGCATCGAGACCGCCGACTTCGAGCTGCGCGGTCAGGCCGTGATCGTCACCAGTGGCGGCATCGGCGGCAACCACGACCTGGTGCGCAAGGCCTGGCCCGCGCGGCTCGGCGAGCCGCCGCGGAGCATGGTCAGCGGCGTCCCCGCCCACGTCGACGGCCGGATGATCCAGATCACGCGCGACGCCGGCGCCCGGATCATCAACGAGGACCGGATGTGGCACTACGTCGAGGGCATCCGGAACTGGGACTCGATCTGGCCCAACCACGGCATCCGGATCCTGCCCGGCCCGAGCAGCCTGTGGCTGGACGCGACCGGCCGGCGGCTGCCGGCGCCGTACTTCCCGGGCTTCGACACGCTCGGCACGCTGAAGCACCTGCGCGTCACCGGCTACGACTACTCCTGGTTCGTGCTGACGCAGTCGATCATCGAGAAGGAGTTCGCGCTCTCCGGCTCCGAGCAGAACCCCGACCTCACCGGCAAGGACGTCAAGCTGCTGCTGAGCCGGGTCAAGAAGGGTGCGCCCGGCCCGGTCGAGGCGTTCAAGGAGCACGGCGAGGACTTCGTGGTCGCCGACACCCTCGACGAGCTGGTCGCGGGCATGAACCGGCTCGCCGGCGTCGAGCCGACCGGCCCCCAGGTCGACGCGCGGGCGCTGCGCGCGCTCATCGAGGCCCGGGACCGGGAGATCGACAACCCCTTCGGCAAGGACGCGCAGATCACGGCCATGCACGGCGCCCGCAACTACCGCGGCGACAAGCTGATCCGGGTGGCCAAGCCGCACCGCCTGCTCGACCCCGGGGCCGGTCCGCTCATCGCGGTCAAGCTGCACATCCTGTCCCGCAAGACCCTCGGCGGCCTCGAGACCGACCTGTCGGGGCGGTGCCTGACCAGCGCCGGCACGCCGCTGCCCGGCCTGTACGCCGCGGGCGAGGTCGCCGGCTTCGGCGGCGGCGGCGTGCACGGCTCCCGCTCCCTCGAGGGCACCTTCCTCGGCGGGTGCCTCTTCTCCGGCCGCACCGCGGGCCGCGCCATCGCCGACGCCGTGTAGCGCTCTCCCCACGGGCTCCCCATCGCCCCGCCCCGAGCCGGATGGTTGACTGACGCCACCCTGACCCGCGACGAGGTATCCATGAGCG
>NZ_DASWXC010000062.1:0-13653 GCF_036405735.1 Nocardioides sp. | reverse complement strand
GCTTCTGCTGCGCGCCGGCGAGCGCCGCGCGGGTCCGGGCCAGCCGCGCGTTCGCCGTCGCCAGCTGGGCGTCGGCCGCCTCGAGCTGCTCGCTGGCCGCGCGCAGGCCCGCGCTGGAGTGCTCCAGCTCGTCGTGCGCGTGCGCGAGCTGCTCCTGGACCCGCTTCTGCTTCTCCTTCAGCTTGTCGCCGTCAGCGGCGAACGCGGCGTCGAGGGAGTGATTGATCGGGACACACAGCCCGCCGAGGGTGACCGCTGCCAGGGTGGCGGCGGCGAACCGTCGGCGTGCGGCACGGGGGAAGGGACGCACCGTGAAGCCTTCGTTCGGGGAAGAGAACGCCTCGAACCTAGACCGAGCGGATCAGACTTTGAGGTATTTCCGCGTCAGCAGGAGTGTCGGCAACAGCGTGAGCACCGGCCCCAGCACGGCGACCAGCCCGACGGCGTACCAGAAGTCCGACCAGCCGACCCACGGGATGAAGCCCAGCCAGTCCTGCAGCCGCTGCTGCAGGCCGAACTCCATGAACGCCCCGAGCGCGCCGCCGGCCAGCGCCACCCCGATGGCGGCGGTGACCAGGGCCTCCAGGAGGAACGGCAGCGCGATGTAGAGCGTGCTCGCACCGACCAGCCGCATGATGCCGATCTCCTTGCGGCGTGCGAACGCCGCCAGCCGGATGGTGTTGGCCACCAGGAGCAGCGCCGCCAGCACGAGGAAGAGGGCGATCGCGAGGGCGCCGTACTGCAGCGCGTCGATGGAGTTGAGGATCGGCCCCACGACGTCACGCATGTCCTGGACCCGGGCCACGCCGTCGAGCCCGGCGACGGCCTCGGTCACCACGTCGGCCTGCCGCGGGTCCGTGAGCGTGACCCACACCGACTCGGCCAGGTCGGCCTCGGTGATGACGGCGTCGGGGCCCTCGAACCGCTCCGCGCCGAAGAGCTCCTTGACCTTGCGGAACGCCTCGCCCTTGGATTCCAGGTACCACGACTCCACGTCGGGGTTCTCGTCCACGACCTCGGTGATCGCCTGCTTCTGCGCGTCGGTCACCTCGCTGGTGCAGCTCGGGTTGTCGTCGCCGGCGCGGCAGAGGTAGACGGTGATCTGGAGCTGGTTGCCCCACTGGTCGGCGGTGCGCTCGGCCTGCTGGTTGAGCAGCAGGCCGAACCCGACGAGCGTCAGGGAGACGAACAGCGTGAGCACGACCGCGATGTGCATCGACAGGTTGCGACGCAGGCCCTGGGCGAGCTCGGAGAAGACATAGCGCAGCTGCATGAGGTCAGGTTTTCGCTCTCTGGGCTCTCGGGAGGGGCTCTCGGAGGGTACGACGGGTCAGTGCTGCCAGCCGTAGACGCCCTGCGCCTGGTCGCGGGTCACCCGGCCGTCGGCCAGCTCGATGACCCGCTTGCGCATCTGGTCCACGATGCCAGCGTCGTGGGTGGCCATGACCACCGTCGTGCCGGTGCGGTTGATCCGGTCCAGCAGCTTCATGATGCCGACGCTGGTGGCCGGGTCCAGGTTGCCGGTGGGCTCGTCGGCGATGAGGATCATCGGCCGGTTGACGAACGCGCGCGCGATGGCGACCCGCTGCTGCTCGCCGCCGGAGAGCTCGTCGGGCATCCGGTCGCCCTTGCCGTCGAGGCCGACCAGCTCCAGGGTCTCCGGCACCCGGGTGCCGATCTCGCCGCGGGAGTGCCCGGTGACCTGCATGGCGAAGGCGACGTTCTCGCTGACCGTCTTGTTCTGCAGCAGCCGGAAGTCCTGGAAGACGGTGCCGATCTGGCGGCGCAGCCGCGGCACCTTCCACGCGGCGAGCCGGTTGATCTCCTTGCCGGCGACGTAGACCCGGCCGCTGGTGGGGCGGGTCTCGCGCAGGACCAAGCGCAGCGCGGTGGACTTGCCCGAGCCGGACTGACCGACGAGGAAGACGAACTCCCCCTTCTCCACGTCCACCGACACCTGGTCGAGGGCGGGCCGGCCGGTTCCGGGGTAGGTCTTGGTGACCTTCTCGAAGCGAATCACCCGATCGAGGATAGGCGAACCGCCAGGTGACTAAGGTTTCCGCGTGTCGTGGGTGCGGGCGTTGCCGTTGCTGGCCGCTGCCGTCGTGGTGACGCTGGCGCCCGTCGGGCTCGGCGTGCTGCTCTCCGCGCCGCCGTCCGCTCCCCCTGCGCAGCCCCTGGCCACGCCCCTGTCCTCGCTCGACACCGCGACGCTGACGCTGGCCCGCGCCCCGTTCTGCGAGCGCATCGCCGCCACCGACGTGGCCGCGGCTCTCGGCGGCACGCCCGACGACGGCGCCGCCTGGTCCAACGGCGATCCGGTCCCGCTGCCCGACGGCAGCACCGACGTCGGACACGAGTACGGCTGCCGCTGGTCGCTCCCGTCCGGTGCCGCCGTGGCCGCCTGGGTGTTCGCCCCGCCCGTCCCGCCGGAGTCCGCCGAGGCGCTGGTGACGGCCGCCGCGGCGACCGAGGGATGTACGCCGGTCAGCGGCGCGCCGGCGTACGGCTCGCCGGCGTACGGCTCGCCGTCGGTGACGCTCAGCTGCGGCCCCACGGTGTCCTTCCGTGGCCTGTTCGGCGACGCGTGGCTGGTGTGCGAGGCCACCTCGCTGCCCACCCCGGCCGGCGGAGACCCCGTGGAGCGGGCCGGGCGCTGGTGCACGAGCGTCGCGGTCGCGGCGGGTGCCTGAGACCCCGCCGGAGACCGGCGTCGACTCGTCGATTCGGCTGCGCCACCAACGCCGCGCCTCTACTGTCTCGCCGTGATCCCCCGCCGCGGCCCTGTCGCCCTCACCGTGCTCACCGCCGTGATGGCAGTCCTGATCGTGCAGCCGACCCCTGCCACTGCCACCGCCACCGAAGAGCCGTCGGCGCCACAGCTGGCAGAGGTCGACCTCGACCTGACCCGGCCGGTAGGCGGCGCCCGGGCGCTGCGGCTGCTCGGCTCGAAGCTGCCCGCCGCCGCGGCCGTCAACGACATGACCGGCCCGGAGCTGCGCACCCTGCTCAGCACCGACCCGACCGCGGCACTGGCGACCGACGGCTCCCTGTACTTCCGGGATCGGGCACCAGCCTCCGGCTCAACGGCCACTGCGACCACCACTGCGGCAGCCGCCACCTCGCCGCCGGCGTACCCGCTGGAGGAGACCTTCGAGCTGCACAGCAACCCGGGGTCGGCCCGCACGATCTTCCTCGACGTCGACGGCGCGACCGTGTCGGGGACGCTCTGGAACGACGAGGTCGGCATCGGGCAGGGCCTCCGTCCGGCGTGGGACCCGGCCGGAGACGGCGCCGCCTTCAACGCCGACGAGCGCGCGATGGTCCAGGAGATCTGGGCGCGTGTCGCGGAGGACTACGCGCCGTTCGACGTCGACGTGACCACCGAGGACCCGGGCGAGGAGCTGCTCAACCGCGACAGCGGCGGGGACCAGACCTACGGCCTTCACCTGCTGGTCGGCGCCAACGAGGACGCCATGGAGGCGGCCTGCGCGGGGCTGTGCGGCGGGATCGCCTGGCTCAACACGTTCTCCGATATCAGCAGCACGGGCTACTACCAGACCGCGTGGGTCTTCGCCGGTGCGCTGCTCGACGACCCCATGCGCATCGCCGAGGCGGCCTCACACGAGGCCGGCCACACCTTCGGTCTCGAGCACGACGGCACCTCGACCGACGAGTACTACGACGGCCACGGCAACTGGGCGCCGATCATGGGCGTCGGCTACTACAGCGCGGTCACGCAGTGGAGCGACGGCAGCTACACGGACGCGAACAACCACCAGGACGACGTCACGATCATCGGCTCCGCGGCGCACGCGCCGGTGCGCGCCGACGAGGCCGTCGGCACGGTCGAGGGTGCGGCCGGCATCCCGGCCGGGACCGCCTACATCTCTTCCCGGGACGACGTCGACGTGTACGACCTGGGCGTCTGCGAGGGCGCTGTCACGGTGACGGCGACCCCCGCTCCTCTCGGACCCAACCTCGACATCGCCCTGCAGGTACTCACCGGGGACGGCACCCCGTTCGGGGCGGAGACCGACCCGCCGTCAGGCCAGATCGGCGACGGCGGCGCGACCGTGCCGGTCGCGACGGGCCTGACGGCGAGCATGTCGGACCCGGCCGTCCCGGTCGGCACCTACTTCGTCAGCATCCGGGGCGCCGGCGCCGACTCCTACGACGACTACGGGAGCCTGGGCGCCTACACCCTCGAGACCATCGGCTGCACCGCACCCACCAGCGTGCTGCCCAGTGCGCCGACAGGACTGGTCGGCACCGGTGACGCCGAGGCCGGGACGGCCACCGTGTCCTGGGCCGCTCCGATCTCCGACGGCGGGTCGCCGGTCACGGGCTACGAGTCGCGCATCGACGGCGGATCGTGGAGCGCGTCGAGTCCGGCCACGACGCGCGAGTTCACCGACCTGGCCCGCGGCCCGCACACCGTCCAGGTGCGCGCCGTCAACGCCAACGGCCCCAGCCAGCCGGCCAGCGTCACCGTGACCCTGGCGACGGTCCCCGGAATGGTCGGCGGCATCACGGTGACCACCGACTTCGTGGCCGGTACGGCGACCCTCAGCTGGCCGGAGCCGGGCACAGGCGGCAGTCCGATCCTCGACTACGGCATCGATGACGGCTACGACCTGCTCGGGTGGACCGGTGGGAAGCGAACGGCGACGATCGAGGGACTCGACCGCGGAGCGACCTACGAGTTCGGCATCGTGGCGGTGAACAACGAGGGCTACGGGCCGCGCGGCGTCGTGACCGTCACTCTCACCGCGCCGCCGCCCGCTCCTCCGACACCGACCGTGCAGTTCCCGCGGCCCAACGCACCGGTCCTGCTCCGTCCCAAGCCTGGCAAGAAGGGCGGCAAGGTCACGGTGGTCGTGCGGTGGAAGGTACCGACCTTCACCGGGGGCCTGACGGTGGGGAACTACCGCGTCGAGCTGCAGCGGCTCGACCGGCGCGGCGCCGTCACCAAGACCACCTATCCGTACGTGCCGCGGAAGCGGCTCAAGGCGGAGTTCACGGTCAGCAAGGGCTTCCGCTACCGGGTGCGCATCCAGGCGCGCACGGCCAGTGGCTACAGCGACTGGAGTGCGGCAACGGCACCCGTGAAGGGGCGCTGACCGGCCGGATGCCGATGCGGGTTGCATCCGCCTGGCTTTTGTGTAGTAATTCAGTGGTCTTTACGTAGTTAGGAGCCGCTGATGCGCACACCACCTCCGGGCCTGCCCAGCCACCCGACGTACGACCCCGCGGCGAGCGCCGTGCGGGTCCGTGGGCTGCACCGCTGTGCCACGGACCGCGGCGCGCTCCACGGCATCGACCTCGACGTGCACCATGGCGAGTTCGTCGCGGTCCTCGGCCAGCCGGGCAGCGGGAAGACCACCCTCTTTCGGGCGCTCGCCGGGCGTGACCGGGACCTGCCCGGCTCCGGGGTGGTGCGGGTCCCTGCGGAAGTGACGGTCCTCGGACCGGTCGTCGGAAGGAACCTCTCGGTCACGACCGAGCTCCTGCTCGGCGACGACCCCTTCGCGGCGCTCGACACCATCAGCCGGGCGCGGATGCACCTACTGCTGCGCTCGGTCTACGAGAGCCACCGGCCGGCCGTCGTCCTGGTGACCCACGACGTCGACGAGGCGCTCGTCCTGGCCCAGCGGGTGATCGTGCTCGAGTCCGGCCGGATCCGCGCGGAGCTGACGGTGCCGCGGGTCTCCCGGCACAGCGAGGAGTACGCCGCCGTACGCGCGCGCCTGATCGCCGAGGTCGAGCACGGCGCGGTCGACCGGGCCGCGACGGCCTAGCTCTCCCCCGGGCACCTGACCTGGCTCACCGCGACACGCCGGCGGGACGTCGGCAGCGTCAGGTGCCTGGCGGCCGGGTCAGTTCGCGGCGGCCTTGTCGGCGCCGCGGCGCCAGCGGATGCCGGCCTCGAGGAAGCCGTCGAGGTCGCCGTCAAAGACAGCGCTGGGGTTGCCGGTCTCGAAGCCGGTGCGCAGGTCCTTGACGATCTGGTACGGGTTGAGCACGTAGTTGCGCATCTGGTCGCCCCAGCTCGCGGCGACGTCGCCCTTGAGGTCCTTCTTGAGCGCGGCCTCCTCGGCCTTCTTCTTCGCCAGCAGCTTGGCCTTGAGGACCACCATCGCCGAGGCCTTGTTCTGCAGCTGCGACTTCTCGTTCTGGCAGCTGACCACGATGCCGGTGGGGATGTGGGTCAGGCGGACCGCGGAGTCGGTGGTGTTGACCGACTGGCCACCGGGACCGCCGGAGCGGAAGACGTCGACGCGGATCTCGTTCTCGTCGACCTCGATCTCGTCGGTCTGCTCGAGCACGGGGACGACCTCGACGGCGGCGAACGACGTCTGCCGGCGGCCCTGGTTGTCGAACGGGCTGATCCGGACCAGGCGGTGGGTCCCGGCCTCGACCGACAGCGTGCCGTAGGCGTACGGCGCGTGGATCGCGAACTCGGCCGACTTGATGCCGGCCTCCTCGGCGTAGGAGACGTCGAAGACCTCGACGGGGTACTTGTGCTGCTCGGCCCAGCGCGTGTACATCCGCATCAGCGTCTCGGCGAAGTCCGCGGCGTCGACGCCGCCGGCGCCGGAGCGGATGGTGACGATCGCCTCGCGCTCGTCGTACTCACCCGACAGCAGCGTGCGGACCTCGAGCGCCTCGACGTCCTTGCGGATGCGGGCCAGCTCGGACTCGGCGTCGGCCATCGAGTCGGCGTCGCCCTCCTCGGTGGCGAGCTCGACCAGGACGCCGAGGTCCTCCACGCGGGACTGCAGGCCCTCGAACCGCTCGAGCTCACCCTGGAGCATCGACAGCCGTCCGGTGACCTTCTGCGCGTTGGCCTGGTCGTCCCAGAGGTCGGGCGCGGCGACCTGCTCCTGGAGGTCGGCGATCTCGGTCTTCATCGTGTCGAGGTCGATGACCTGCTCGATGGTGCGCATGGTCGCCTGGAGCTGCTTGATCTCGGCGTCGAAGTCGGGGCCTGCCACAAGGGGCAAGGTTACTGGACCGACCCGCGGCCCCGTGATTCCCCGCGGGCGGGCGCAGCGATCAGCGGCGGCCGAAGACCTGGGCGACGTACCACTGGCCGTCGCTGCCCTTGCGGGCCGCGACCTCGACCTTCCGGAACCGCGGGTCGAGGATGTTGCGCCGGTGCCCCGCGGACCGCATCCAGCCTTGGCGCACGACGCTGCGGCCGGTGCCGAAGCCCACCGCGACGTTCTCGCCCGCATAGCTCAGGTCGCAGCCGCGCAGGACCGCGCCGAGGTCCTGGTGGTAGATCGTCCGGCGCGCCGCCATCTTGGCCGCCTGCCGCACGGCGTAGCGCCGCAGGCAGTCACTGCCCTTGGCGCGTCTGACACCGTGCTGGACGCGCACGGCGTTCGTCGCACGCTCCGCGGTCTCCGCGTAGCTGCCCGCACCGGCCTGCGCGGGCGACGCCGCGAAGAGCACCAGCGTGGAGAAGAGCACGGCGGCACCGAGCGCCGCCACCTGCCGAGTCAGGGAAGAAAGCATCTACTCCATGGTGAGCACCGCTTCTCGCGGATGCAAACCGACGGACCGCCGCGACTCACTCCGGGGCCTCGACGCTCACCACGGCGGCGCCGGTCGCGCCGACGAGTGCGGTGTCCGGCGCGCCGGGGACCGTGAGCGGGAGCTCGAGCGGCGCCTGCAGCCGCACGCTCACCCGTTCGGCGGATGGGTCCACGTCGACGTCGAACCGCAGTCCGGGGAACCGCTCGTAGGCGCCGACGCCGCGCAGGTAGTCGGCGACCGCGGCGTGGGCCTGCCCGCGGGTCAGCTCGAGGCGCCGGCCGGCCAGCCCGCCGGCGTACACCTCGGCGCCCTCGGCCCCCAGGTCGGCGCCCTGCAGCGCGGCACCGTCGGCCAGGCTGTCCAGGCCCTGCCGGTGGAGATAGGCGGCGGTCACATCGACGACGACCGCCACCGCGACCAGGAGCACCGCCGCGAACCCGATGATCAGCGGGATCGTCGAGCCCCGCTCAGCCCGTCGCACCGGCTGCCTCCTGGAACCGGCCGACCGGCACGGTGTGCGCGGCCTCGAGCGCGAACCCGGGCCGGCCGCCTCCCAGCGACTCCGGCAGCCACGGCAGGTCGACGCGGCTGGCGACCCGGACGGTGATGACCGACGTGCCGGCGTGGCAGGCGCGGGGGTACGGCGTGCAGCTGACCGTCAGCTCCAGCGGTGCCGTCTCGATGCCCTGGTCGGCGAGCGCCTGCCGTGCCGCGGCAGCGGCCCGCGTGTGCCCGAGCGCGTCGCTCCCGGCGAGGGCGTAGGCCCGTCCGGCTGCCCGGGCGGCGGCGCTGACGGCGAACGCACCACGCTGCACCTCGAAGACCGACACCACGATCCACAGCAGCGGCGCCAGCAGCAGGATGCCGAGCCAGCTGAACTCCACCAGCGCACTGCCGCGCTCCGACCGGTTCACGGCTGCTCCTCGACGGCATGCGCGGCGACCTCGAAGTCGACGGCCGGCCCGCCCAACCCGAGCGCCGGCACCGACGCGTGCACGACGATCTCCACCCCGGGAGCGCCCTCGACCAGCGCCGGCCTGGCCCGCACACCATCGGCGAACCGGCCTCCGACGACGCCCCGCAGCTGCTCGTGGGTCTTGGCCAGGCCGTCGGCGACGTCGCGGTCCAGCGTGGCGGCGTACCGCGCACCCTCGGCCGCCGCGCTCGCCAGCGTGTTGCGCACGAACAGCACCAGCGCCACCTGCAGCACACCCAGGAAGAGCGGGACGAGCAGCACCAGGACCAATACGAAGTCCACGACCGCGGCACCGCGCTCATGACCGGGCTGGCCACGACGCCGACGACGGCCGGGCACCGACCTACCGGACCTTGCCGAGCGCGTCCGACAGCATCTGCTGCAGCTGGTCGTCGGCGAGCCCGTACAGCGCGGCGCACAGGCCGGCGGACATCACCGTCACCAGCACCCAGCCCGGCACGTCCCCGCGCTCGTCCCGCGTCACCCAACGGCGGACCAGTCGTCGTGTCATCCTGCTTCCTCTCTCCATGCTCGTGCCGCCCGCCCCGTCACGGGGCCGTCAGCCGTAGCCCGATCACACCGGGGTAGAACGCGAACAGCACCGTCACCGGCAGGACCAGGAAGACCACCGGGACCATCATCAGGATCTCCTTGCGAGCGGCGACCTCGATCAGCTCACGCCGCCCGGCCTCCCGGACGTCGGCGGCCTGGGCGTGCAGGACGTCGGCCAGCGGCGTGCCTCGCTCCACGGCGACCGCGACGCCGGCGGCGAAGCGCGCGACGAGCGGCAGCCCGGTGCGCGCGGCCAGCGCGTCGAAGGCCGCGGCGACCGGTTGGCCGGTGCGGACGTCGGCGAGCACCCGGGCCAGCTCACCGGAGAGCTCGCCACCGCTGCGGCGGACCACGCGATCGAGGGCGACGGCGGGGCTCTCGCCGGCGGCCACCGCGAGCGCGAGCAGCTCGGCGACGGTCGGGAACTCGGCGATCATCCGGCGCTCGCGGGTCCGCACCTGCGCAGTGAGCCGGTTGTCGCGGGCCAGGACCCCGACCCCGAAGGCCACCACGCAGACGACCGCGGCGGAGACGGCGTCGCCCGGATCGGCCAGGGTCCGCAGCACGCCGTACGCCGCTGCCACCGCGAAGCAGCACAGTCCCCAGAGGACCTGCTCGACCCGGAACTCGTGGACGGTCCGGTCCAGACCCGCCCGCGCCAGGCGGCGTCGGACGGAGGTGGCGCCGCCGAGCACCCGCTCGATGGCATCCGCCGCCGTGCGCAGCACCGGACCGAAGACGCCGACCGCTGCCGGCACGCCGGCCTCGCCGCTCGGTCGTACGTCGCTCGGCAGGTCGCGCAGGTAGGGCAGCACACGCGCCGCGAGGCCGGGTCGTCGGATCGCGCTCAGCCGGAGCGCGACCAGCAGGAACCCGACGCCGGCCACCGCCCCCAGCAGCGAGCCCACGGCACTCACGTTGCTCGCTCCCGCTCGGGACCCGTCGCGACCAGCAGACGGCGCTCGGTGGGCAGCCGACCGATCCGCATCATCGCGCGGTAGGCCACGGCGCACGCGACACCCCCGGTCACCAGCACGACGACGCCACTCGGGGACGCATAGCGTCGTACGACGTCGGACTGCACCGACATGAGCAGCAGCACCAGCCACGGCGCGGCCACGGCGAGCCGGGCGCCGTTGATCGTCCAGGCCTGGCGCGACTCGAGCTCGGAGCGGGTCCGGGCGTCGTCGCGCAGGTAGCCCGACAGGTTCCGCAGCAGCCGGCCGAGCTCCCCGCCCCCGACCTCCCGAGCGATCCGCAGCCCTTCCACGACCCGGTCGCCGACCGGGTCGGCCAGTCGCGCCTTGAGGTGGTCGAGCGACTCACCGAACCTGCCCGACACCTGGTAGTCGAGCGCGAACGCCGCGAAGTCGGACCGCAGCGGCTCGGGGCCACGCACGGCGAGCGCCGCGACCGCCTCAGGCAGCGACAGTCCCGCGCGTACGGCGGAGGCGAGGTTGTCCACCGCCTCCGGCCAGACCTCCGCGAACTCCCGCTGCCGGCGCCGGGCACGACCGGCCACGACCGTGACCGGGAGGTAGCCGCCCAGGCAGCCGAACGCCAGCGCGACCGGAGGCGTCGCGGAGACGACCTGCACCACGGTCCCGGCGATCAGGCCACAGCCCAGGCACAACAGCAGGAAGCCGCCGGGAGCCACCTGCCCGAGACCCGCCGACGCCAACAGCCGGGCGGTCCGGGACGGCCCGCCGCGGGCCGGTCGCCCGGTGCGCGGCATGGTGAACGCCGACCAGACGAGCAGCAACCCCAGCCCCGTGCCGAGCCCGACCAACGCTCCCATCACGCCCCCGCCAGCAACCGGTGGACGTCGATGCCGGCCCGCGCGTAGCGCTCGGCCCGCGGTGGCATGCCGTTGGCCCGGCGCAGCTCACCGCCGGTTCGCTCGAAGATCGTCTCGGTCTCGATGACGTCCTGCTCGACGCGACCGGGGACCCCGACGATCTCGTTGACGCGGCGCACACCGCGCTCGTCGACCCCGAGGTGCACGACCAGGTCCACGCTGGCGGCGACCGTGGGGACGACGAAGCGGGCCGAGATGTTCTCTCCGGCGAGCAGCGGCAGGGTGCACATCTTCACCAGCGCCTCACGCGCGGAGTTGGCGTGCAGCGTGCACATGCCCGGCAGCCCCGCGTTGAGGGCGAGCAGCAGGTCGAGACACTCCTCGGCACGCACCTCGCCGACGACGATGCGACTGGGGCGCATCCGCAGCGCCTCCTTGACCAGGTCCCGCAGCCGCACCTCGCCGGTGCCCTCGAGCCCCGCCTGCCGGGTCTGCAGCTGGACGTGGTCGGGATGTGGGAAGCGCAGCTCGTAGACCTCCTCCGCGCTCACTACCCGGTCGCCACCCGGGATCGCGGCGCACAGGCAGTTGAGCAGCGTCGTCTTGCCGGCCTGGGTCCCGCCGGCGACCAGGATGTTGAGACCGGCTCGTACCGAGGCCTCGAGGAACGCCGCGGCCGGGGCGGTGAGGCTGCCGAGCTCGACCAGCTCGCCGAGTCGCGCGGCACGCAGCACGAACTTGCGGATGTAGTGCGCCCGCCGAGTCGCTGACCTGCGCAGCGGCCGGAGGCAGCCTGTCTGACCTGCATGAACAGTGTTTGGTGCTGTTGACGGTCACGGACTGCAAACGGCTGTCTTGCGGACTCGCTGCGGACCGAGCTCGACGTCATGACCAAGATGGCCCGGATGAACGATCCCAACGTTGACCCGTGGCCGGTCGACACGATCACGACCTATCCGCTCGTGCCATCACGCCGCGGCGACGGCACGGTGACACGCGGCGAGGGCCCTAGAACACTCGATCAGCACGAGTTGGCCGAGCGTCAGGCAGCGCGTCGCAAGAAGGCGATCGAGCGAGCCGCACAGGCGTTCGCCGACGGTCTGCTGACCGCCGAACTGATGACACCGCGTGAGCAGGCGGAGGCCGCCTGGTCCCGCACGTCGCCGTACACGGTCGACGAGCTCGAGGACCGTATCCGTATCGAGCGGGGCATGACCCCCATCCACGGAAGCATTGCGACGTCGGACCAGGCGCGGCGCGCCAAGAAGGGAGGTGCCAACAGCTGACCCCCGGCCCCGCCGCATGCGGGGCAGGCACCCAAGAACAGCGGCCCCGGCCGGTGGTGCAACACCGACCGAGGCCATCGGAATCACGAGTGCGAAGGACTCGATCAACCATGCAGCACACTACTCAGGATTACCGGCAGTGCCCGACGTTCACCTGGTGCAACGGCACCGGCCACGACGACGACCACTGCGGCGCCAGGACGGGTATCGCGGCCACCGGCGACCCCGAGACCTACGACTACGACCACAGCAACGGCGGGGCCGTCGTGCCGACGGTCGCCGCCTATCTGGCGGCGACCGGCGACGGGCCCGCGGGGGTCGCGCTGAACGTCTACGTGCCCGGGCGGCGTACGACGGGCGTCGACGTGACGATGACGCTCAGGGAGGCCCGGGTCCTGCGGGACACGCTGACCGAGCTGCTCGAGGAGGTCGGCCGATGATGCACACGAAGGCCCCGATGGCCTCCTTCGGGTGGCGAGACATCCACGAGGCGAGGGAGGTCCTCCACGCCTGCCAGGTCCTCGACATCGACCGCGACGAGCCGGCATTGGAGGCCTGGAGCAAGCGGCTCGCCAAGCACGTGCGTACGCGCTCCAGCGTGGGTGGCCTCCTGATGTGGAACCAGACCCGCGACACCGAAGGCGGCGCGTTCTTCATGGTCAGCGGCCAGACGCCCGCCGAAGAGCGCCAGGTGCTGGAGAACGCGTTCTGGCTGATCTCCTGCGGTGCGGTGTACGCCGCCAGCCGCGTCGGGTCGAGGCACTGGAAGGAGTGGCCCGACTACCGGACCACGATCGCCGGCGACCGCTACCTCGTGTGGGTGCTCTCGAACGCGCACGACGTCGAGGGGATGCTCCGATGACCAGCCCGGCGGCGGGGGGCCCCCGGCTGGGCCGCTGCTCGGGGCCGACGCACGTGGGAACCGTAGGGGGACGACCTCTGGCGGGCGCCGGGTCCGCAAGGGCAGCGAGGAGGGATTGGGATGATCGAGCGCTTCTGGCACTCCACCCACACGGCGGCCGCGCACAGCGGCTTCCACCCGCAGACCGTGCGCAAGGCGTGCGAGTCCGGCGAGCTCCACGGCTCGCAGCGCACCAAGGGCGGCCGGTGGCGGATCCACCGCGACTGCTTGGACGCCTGGCTGCGGGGCGAGAAGTGCGAGCACCAGTAGCCGCACCGGTGTCAGAGCGGGCCGTTACCGTCATGGCCCACAACGACCGCGCCGGCTCGGGCACGGCCCAAGAGAAAGGAACTGCAGTGACGGAAGAGCGGACCATCAAGGACGGCTTCAGCGACGCCATCGGCACCCTGCTCGGCAGCATCGAGCGGGCAAACACCAGCCCGGACGCCCTCCGCTACGCCCAGGCGCTCAATGAGGTCGCCGAGGCGTGGGCGTGGGTGACCAGCCCGGCCCAGCCGCACGGCGGGAACGCGCGCGCTCTCTGAGAGTGCGTTGGTGGGTCTCGGCGGGGCCCCGCCGAGACCCACCAACGCAC
>NZ_DASWXC010000061.1:0-22683 GCF_036405735.1 Nocardioides sp. | reverse complement strand
GGAAGTCCGCCCAGCCCCACGACTGCCGGTTCTTGAGCGTCTCCTGCCACATGGCCGGCACCGCGCGCCCGAGGTCGCGCACGGTCACCACGGCGTGGACCGGCGTGCCGGCGAGGTCCGCGACGACCTGGGCGATCCGCCGGGGCGCCACCGGCCCGAGGTACTCCATCGAGACCACGGCCGTGCCCGGCCACGCCGCGACCTCGGCCACCAGCTCGGCCCAGGCGCCGGCCTGCCCGTGCGGGGAGCCGATGAGGTCCTGCACCGCGCGAGTCTGCCGCGCCCACGTCGGGCCGGGGAACAGCACGCCCCGCTCCGCGAGCGCCGAGCGGTTGGCCTCGAGCCGGCCCTGGACGAACGTCGTCCCGGACTTCATGAGGCCGACGTGGAGGACAACCCGGTCGGCCATGCGGCGCATCCTGCCAGCCGCCCGGGGCCGCGCGGGAAATGTGCTGGACCCGGAGGGACCCGCGGGACACAGTGGGGGACATGGCTGAGCAGAGCGGGACCCCGTCCAACGACGACCTCAAGGCCAAGATGAAGGAGGCCCTGCAGCGCAAGCAGAGCAACGACCGGGGCGTGCCGAAGGCCGGTCCGACCAAGGAGAAGGCGCACGGCTCGGAGGTCGTGGGCGGCGGGCCGCGCACGCACCGCCGCAAGGCCGGCGGCGGCGGGAGCTGAGGGCGACGGTCAGCCCAGGACGTCCACGTCGCTGATCGTCCAGCCGAGCTCTTCGTCGACCATCCGCTCGTCGCGGTCGATGGAGACCTCGGTCGGGGCCTCGGCACCCTCGGGCCACCGCACCCGCACCTCGTGCGCCCCCTGCGCCCGGGCCTCCTCGGCCCGGGTCAGGAGGTCCTCGATGCTGAGCGCCAGCGCCGCCGGGGCGTCCTCCCCGCGCACGGCGCCACCCCGCCCGCCACCGCGGGCGAAGACCGCACCGACCACGGAGTCGGCCCGCACGCTCACGCGCACCGGCACGCCGCCGTACGCGCAGAAGCACGCGGTGGTCAGCGTGTAGTCGTAGTCGCTCGGTGCGAACCCGCCGTCGTCGGCGGGGCTGGTGGCCGCCGGCGCCGAGGCCGCGGGCTCGTCGCGCGCCACCTCGTCGGCGCCCGAGCACCCACCCAGGACGAGGACGGGACCCGCCAGCAGCAGGGCCGGGAACGTGACGCGTCGCATGCTCATGGCGGTGAGACGGTACGCCGTCCGGGCGGGTTCCCCGTGGCACCATGGGCCCGCCTCGTCCCCCAGCAGTCAGGAGCAGTCGTGCAGTTCGGTCGCAGCTACGAGGAGTTCGAGGTCGGCGCGACCTACAAGCACTGGCCCGGCAAGACGGTCACCGAGTTCGACGACCACATGTTCTGCCTGCTGACGATGAACCACCACCCGCTGCACCTCGACACGCACTACGCCGAGGAGACCACCCAGTTCGGCAAGAACGTCGTGGTCGGCAACTACGTCTACTCCATCCTGCTCGGCATGTCGGTCCCCGACATCTCCGGCAAGGCGATCGCCAACCTCGAGATCGAGAGCCTGCGCCACGTCGCGCCGACCTTCCACGGCGACACGCTCTACGGCGAGACCACCGTGCTGGACAAGTGGGAGTCGAAGTCCAAGGACGACCGGGGCGTCGTGCACGTGGAGACCATCGGCTACAACCAGGACGGCAAGGTCGTGTGCATCTTCCGCCGCAAGGTGATGGTGCCGAAGGACAACTACCTCGAGGCGCGCGGCGGCGAGCAGCCCGGTCGCCCGGTGCCGCAGCCGGACAAGAACTGGCCGGGTCCGGCCGCCGAGTAGGCCGTTCCGCCCCGCGGGGGCAGGGGTTTCCGGCACGATCCCCCCATGGGACGTGCGTCGACGCCCCCCTCGTGGGGTGCCCGCTTCCGGTACTTCTTCGACACGACGATGACGCGGGGCACCGCCGCGCTCATCGGGTGGCTGGTCATCGCGACCTCGGCGCTGGTGCTGGCCTTCGCGGTCATCACCGCGGCCCTCGGCCTGCGTGACGGGTCGGTCGGCTTCGGCCACGAGGTCTTCCAGTCGCTGCTGCACGCCCTCGACCCCGGCACGGTCGCGGGTGACCAGGGCTCGTGGTCCTTCCTGCTGACCATGCTCGTGCTGACGCTCGGCGGCCTGCTCATCGTCAGCGCCCTCATCGGTGTCATCTCCGCGGGCATCGACGCGCGGCTCGCCGAGCTGCGCCGCGGCCGGTCCACGGTCCTGGAGTCCCAGCACACCGTGGTGCTCGGCTGGTCGGACTCGATCTACACGATCATCCGCGAGCTCACGATCGCCAACGAGAGCAGGCGCCGACCGGCCATCGTGGTGCTGGCCGACCGCGACAGCGTGGAGATGGAGGAGGACCTGCGCACCAAGGTCCCCGACCTGCGCGGCTCGCGCCTGGTCTGCCGCAGCGGCTCCCCGATGGACATCGACCAGCTCGCCGTCACCAACCACGGCGCCGCCCGCTCGGTGATCGTGCTCGCCCCGCAGTCCGAGGACCCCGACGCCGAGGTCATCAAGACCCTGCTCGCGCTGGCGCAGTCCGGCGAGCGGGCCCCGCACGTGGTGGCCGAGATCCGCGACGACGCCAACCTCGGGGCCGCCCGGCTGGTCGCGGGGGAGGACGCCGCGCTGCTGCACGTCGACGACACGATCGCCCGGCTGCTCGTGCAGACCGCCCGGCAGTCCGGGGCCGGCGCGGTCTACGCCGACCTGTTCGACTTCGACGGGGACGAGATCTACGTGATGGCCACCCACGACCTCGCGGCCGCGACGTACGCCGAGGCGACCGCCGCCCTGGAGCACGTCTCGGTCATCGGCCTGTCCGACGCCGACGGCGTGCGCCTCAACCCCACCCCCGACACCGTGGTCGGGAGCGCCGCGCTGGTCGTGGTCGCCGAGGACGACGACGCGCTGGTCGCCCCCGCTCCCGCCGGCGCCACCGCAGACCCGGCGCTGTTCCGCACCTCGCGGCCGCACGTGCCCGAGCCCACGCGCGCCTTGGTCCTGGGCTGGAACCACCGCACGCCGGTCGTGCTGCGCGAGCTCGACGCCTTCGCCGCCCCCGGCTCCCGGCTGGTCCTCGTCACCGCTCTCGGGACCCCCGTCCTGCCGCGGCTGGAGAACATCGAGGTCACCCTGGTCCAGGCCTCGACCACCGACCGCCGGGTCCTGGAGCAGCACGTCGTCGCGGGCCTGGACCACGTGCTGGTCCTGTCCTACTCCGACGAGCTCGACACCCAGGCCGCCGACGCCCGCACCCTGGTCACCCTGCTGCACGTGCGCGACCTGCTCGCCGGGCTCGGGGCCGCGACGCCGGTGGTCACCGAGATGCTCGACGACCGCAACCGCGCGCTCGCACAGGTCAGCGACATCGACGACGTGGTCGTCAGCGGCGAGATCGTCTCCCTGCTGGTCGCCCAGCTCTCCGAGGACCCGCGCCTGCACGAGGTGTTCGCCGAGCTCCTGGGTGCCGAGGGGAGCGAGGTCTACCTGCGCCCGGCGGCCGACTACGTCGCCCTCGGGACCGAGCTGTCGTGGGCCACCGTCGTGGGTGCTGCCGTGGCCCGCGGCGAGACCGCGCTGGGCCTCAAGGCGGCCTCGATCGCCGAGCCCGGGCACGCGTTCGGCGTCCGGATCAACCTGCCGAAGTCCTCCACGCACGTGCTCGCGGACGAGGACCGGGTCGTCGTGCTGGCGATATCCTGACGCCGTGTCCCCGGCCTGTCCGCGCTGCTCCGCACCCGTCGCCCACGACGGCGCGAGCGCCTGGTCCTGTCCCGAGCACGGACCGACGGCGGCCCTGTGGCGGCCGGCGACCGCGACCTACGACGGCCTGGCCGACCACCTCGCGCGGACCCCGGGCTTCCCGACGTACCTCCCCTGGCCGCTGAGCCCCGGCTGGGCCGTCACCGACCTCGCGGCCGTGGTCGACGGCTCGGAGCCGGGCCGGACGCTCGCGACGATGACCTGCGTCTCGGGCACCAGCGAGCTCGACGGCCCGGTCGACGTCATGGTGGTGGCCGAGGAGTCCGGCACCGGGCTCGGCGCCCGCTGCGCCGGCCACCCGCACGACGACCCGGGGCCCGGGCTCCCTGACGGCCAGCCGCTCGTCCGGGTGCGCCTCGACGCGAGGCAGGTGCCGCTGTGGGCGGTGTCGACCAGCGGCTCGGATGAGTGGGACCGCTCGGTGGTGGTCGGCGAGGCACTGGGCCGCTGGCTGTGGATCATCGTCCGCCCGGCCTCGGCGATCCTGCTGCTGCGCGACGACTGGATCCTGCGCGACGTCTCGGGCCTGGGGCCGCCGCTGGTGGAGCTGCCGTTCGCCAGCCCCGCGCCGCCGTGGTGACCGCGGTGACCCCGGTGGTCCGGGCGTGAGGATCGACCTCCACACCCACACCCGCGCCAGCGACGGCACCCAGTCGCCCACCGAGCTGGTCGAGGCGGCGGTGGCCGCGGGGCTCGACGTGCTCGGGCTGACCGACCACGACACCGCCGAGGGCTGGGCCGAGGCCGAGCGTGCCGCCGACGCGGCCGGCCTGCGGCTGGTCCGCGGCATGGAGATCAGCACCAAGCTCGACGGTCGCGGGGTGCACCTGCTGGCCTACCTGCCCGACCCGACCTACCCGCCGCTGGTCGCCCTGCTCGACAAGGTCCTGGACGGGCGGTCCTCCCGGGTGCCGGCGGTGCTGGAGCGCCTGCACGCCCTCGGCATCGAGCTCACCGCCCACGACGTGCACCGGGTCTCGGGCGACGCCGCCGCCAGCGGCCGCCCGCACATCGCCGACGCCCTGGTCGCGGCCGGGGTGGTGCGCGACCGCGACGAGGCCTTCCGGCGCTTCCTCAACCCCGGCATGCCGGCGTACGTCGACCGGTACGCCGCCCCGCTGCGCGACACGATCCGGGCGGTGGCCGAGGCCGGCGGCGTCTCGGTGATCGCGCACGCCTGGGGTCGCCGGACCGCCCGGATCCCCGACGAGGCCGCCCTCGCCGAGCTGGCCGACCTGGGCCTGGCCGGCCTCGAGGTGGACCACCAGGACCACGACGCCTCCCAGCGGGAGGCGCTGCGCGGCATCGCGCGCGACCTCGACCTGGTCGTCACCGGGTCCAGCGACCACCACGGCACCGGCAAGGTCGACCACGAGCTGGCCTGCAACACCACCGCGCCGCAGGAGCTGGAGCGGCTGCTGGACCTGGCGGCCGCGGCGCGGAGGACCTCGGGACGGGACGCGCCCGAGCCGCTGTAGCTGGCGCCGTCGGCCAGGGCAGGGCCAGGGTGGGCTACTTGCGGCCCAGCGACTGGAAGCGCTGCAGCACCGGCGTCGGCACCAGCCGCGCCGCGCCCGCGATCGCCTTGTAGCGGGTGCTCGGGATGGAGAGGACCTTGCCCCGGGCGTGGTCGGCCAGCGCCTGCCGGACCAGGTCGTCGGCGTCCAGCCACAGCCAGTCGGGGGCGGAGTCCTGGGAGACGTCCATCCTGGCGTGGAACTCGGTGCGCACGAAGCCCGGGCACAGCGTCGTCACCGTGACGCCCTGCGGGCCGTACTCCGCCGCCGCCCACTCGCCGAGCCGGTTGACGTAGGCCTTGGCCGCCGAGTAGGAGCCGCGGGGCAGGAACGAGGCGACGCTCGAGACGTTGATGACCCCACCGGACCCGCGCGCCACCATCGGCCGCAGCGCGGCGTGGGTCAGCCGCATCACCGCGGTCACCAGGACGTCGAGCATCTCGGTCTCGGCGTCCACGTCGTTGTCGAGGAAGCGCCCCTTGAGGCCGAACCCGGCGTTGTTGACCAGCAGGTCGACCGGCCGCTGGAGGTCGCCCAGCCGCTCCTCGACGGTGCGCAGCTGCGCGCGGTCGGCGAGGTCGGCCTGGAGCACCTCCACCTCCACCCCGTGGGCGGTGCGCAGCTCGTCGGCCAGCGCCTCGAGGCGGGCGGCGTCGCGGGCGACGAGGACCAGGTCGTCACCGCGGGCGGCGAGCTGCTGGGCGAAGGCGAGACCGATGCCGGCGGTCGGTCCGGTGACCAGGGAGCGAGACATGGGAGGAGTAGAGCAGGTCGAGGGAGTGCCGGGGAGGGTGCGTCCGGCATGATGGCCCCTGATGACCACGACACTCGCGATCGCCAACCAGAAGGGTGGCGTCGCCAAGACCACCTCCGTCGCCTCGATCGGGGCCGCGCTCGCCGAGCTGGGCCATTCGGTGCTCCTGATTGACCTCGACCCGCAGGCGTGCCTGACGTTCTCCCTCGGCATCGACCCCGAGGACCTCGAGCTGTCGGTGCACCACGTGCTCACCAAGGGCGTGCCGCCCCGCGAGGTGATCCTGGAGACCGAGGACGGCGTCGACCTGCTGCCCGCGACCATCGAGCTCGCGCGTGCCGAGGCGGACCTGCTCACCCGCACCGGCCGCGAGCACGTCATCACCTCCGCGCTGGAGGACCTGCCGCAGGGCAGCGACGGCTACGACTGGGTGCTGCTGGACTGCCCGCCCTCGCTCGGCGTGCTGACGGTCGCGGCCCTCACCGCCGCCGACGGCGTCCTGGTGCCGCTGCAGTGCGAGACGCTGTCGCACCGTGGCGTGGGACAGCTGCTCGACACCGTCCACGACGTGCGACGCTTCACCAACCGGGGGCTGGAGGTCTGGGGCGTGCTGCCCACGCTGTACGACGGCCGGACGAACCACGCCCGGACCGTGCTGGAGACCATCGCGGACACCTACGACCTCGAGGTGGTCGAGCCGCCCATCCCGAAGACCATCAAGTTCGCCGAGGCGCCGGCCGCCGGCCGCTCGATCCTGGCGACCTCGCGCACGAGCAAGGGCGCGCAGGCCTACCGCGAGGTCGCGGCCACCCTGGTGCGGCGCTCCCAGCGCGGCACGAAGGGCTGAGCAGGGCCGATGGGCTGGCACCGGCGTCACGGGCAACACCGGCAGGGTCGGCACCGGGCGCAGGTGCGTCCGCGCTACGGCCGGGTGGCCGTGCTCGGCACCGCCGTCGCGGTGACGGCCCTCTCCGTGCTGGCCTCCACAGGCGTCGCGTCGTTGGGTCGCGACGACGCGGTCCGGGCCGCGGCCGACGTACGGGCCGCCGTACCGCCGGGTGCGGACGCCACGCCACCGGCCACTCCGGCCGCACCGTCGGCCAGCCCGTCCGGCACACCGGCGGCCACACCGCCAGCCGCGCCCGCCGTCCCCGCTGACGCGGCAGCTCCGGCGGTGGAGCCGAGCGCGGTCTCGCTGCGGGTCACCGCGCCCGACCGGGCCGACGAGGCGCTTCCCGAGGACTCCGGCACGGGCCGGCGCGCGGTCTTCAGCGAGAGCCGGCAGCGGGTGTGGATCGTGGGGTCCGACGGCCGCGTGGCCCGGACCTACCTCGTCTCCGGCAGCACGCTGGACAACCTGGAGCCCGGGACCTACGAGGTCTACTCCCGCTCGCGGTGGGCGGTCGGGATCGACGACTCGGGGGTGATGGAGCACTTCGTGCGCTTCACCCGGGGGCCGAGCGGCGCGGCCATCGGCTTCCACTCCATCCCCACCAAGGACGGCGAGCCGCTGCAGACCCTGCGCCAGCTCGGCACGCCGCAGTCGCACGGCTGCATCCGGCAGAAGAAGTCCGACGCGATCGCGATGTGGGAGTTCGCCGACATCGGCACGACGGTCGTCGTCACGCCCTAGCCGCAACGGAGAAGTGGAGCCTTCCGCCGTCTCGCCGGGGCGAGCGTGGCAGAAGGCTCCACTCAACGTGTCAGGGAGCCGGTGGGACTCAGGCGTCGGTGCTCTGGGTCTCCGTGCTCTGGGTCTCCGCGCTCTGGGGCTGGCCCCCGCCGCTCGAACGCCGGCGCCGGCGCCGGTTGCGGGCGGGCGCGGACTCGCCCTCGGGGGTGCTGGCGGCGTCACCCTGGGCGGAACCGGTCGTCGGCGCACCGGTCTCCACCGGCTCGCCGGAGCGCGACCGGGTGCGGTTGCGGTTCCGCGGCGCACGCTCGGACCGGTCGCCGCGGTCACGACCGCCGTCACGACCGCCGTCACGGCCGCCACGGTCCTCGCGCGGCTTGCGCTCGACCGGCGCGGCCGCCTTCACGCGGCCCTTGGTGCCCTTCGGGATGCCCATGTCGTGGAGGAAGTTCTCCGAGGAGGAGTACGTCTCGGCCAGCTCGTCGAACGGCAGGTCGAGCGCCTTGTTGATCATCTTCCACTTGTGGACGTCGGCCCAGTCCACGAGCGTCACCGCGATGCCGGACGCGCCGGCGCGGCCGGTGCGGCCGATGCGGTGGACGTAGGTCTTCTCGTCATCGGGGGTCGTGTAGTTGATGACGTGACTGACGCCGGTGACGTCGATGCCGCGGGCGGCGACGTCGGTGCAGACCAGGATCTGCACCTTGCCCTCGCGGAAGCGCTGCATCGTCTTCTCACGAGCGGCCTGCGCCATGTCGCCGTGGAGCGCGCCGGCGTTGAAGCCGCGGTCGACCAGGTCGTCCGCGACGCGCTGGGCCTGCCGCTTGGTGCGGGCGAAGACGACCACCTTGTCGACGTCGGGGGACCCGACCAGGATGCGGCCGATCATCTCCGGCTTGTCGAGGTCGTGGGCCTGGTAGACGAACTGCGCCGTCGCGGGGACGGTCTGGTTGTCGTACGACGACTCGGCGCGGATGTTCATCGGGGTGCGCATGTGCATCCGGGCCAGCGCCACGATCGCGGCCGGCATCGTGGCCGAGAACAGCATGGTCTGCCGGGTCTCGGGCGTGAGCCGGAGCAGGCGCTCCACGTCGGGGAGGAACCCGAGGTCGAGCATCTCGTCGGCCTCGTCGAGCACGAGCGCGTGCACGTGGGAGAGGTCGAGCACCTTGCGGTTGGCCAGGTCGATCAGACGACCCGGGGTGCCGACCACGATGTCGACGCCGGCCTCGAGGGCCTCGATCTGGGGCTCGTAGCCGACGCCGCCGTACACGGTGAGGACGCGCAGGCCGCGGTCGGCCGAGGCGAGGGTGACGTCGTTGGAGACCTGGAGCGCGAGCTCGCGGGTCGGGGCCACGATGAGCGCCTGCGGCTTGCCGGCCGGCAGCTCGACGTAGTCGGGGTCCTTGGGGGAGACGCTGCGCTGGATCACGGGGATGCCGAAGGCCAACGTCTTGCCGGTGCCCGTGCGGGCCTGGCCGATCAGGTCGGTGCCCAGCAGGGCGACGGAGAGGGTCATCTCCTGGATGGCGAACGGGGTGGAGATGCCCTTGCGCTCGAGCGCGTCACAAATCTCGGGGTGCACCCCGAGGTCTCGGAAGGTGGTCAGTGTCCTGTCGCTTTCATGAGTCAGCCGGTCAGCCGAACGAGGTTGTCGTGCGGCGGACTCACAGGCCGGCTCAGGGCGGGCTCCTGGTCTGCCGCGCACATACGCGTCGGCCGCAGCGGTGCCGCCGACCCGTCCAGCGTATCGGTAGGCTGAGCGCGTGACTGCATCGACAGGTTCGACACCGGGCGCGGACACCTCCGTGGCCTTCTCCGACCCGACCTATCGCGAGGCAGTGATCGACCTGCTGGCAGCGGTGGGGTACGGCGAGATCTCGGCCTTCGAGCGGCTCGCGGAGGACGCCAAACTGGCGCCCACCCTCGAGGACAAGCACGCGCTGGCATCCTTCGCCAGCCAGCAGCTCGCGAAGGTCGAGCCGATCTGTGCCCGGCTCACCTCGCTGGGCGCCGAGTCGTTCGTGGCGATGGAGGGCTTCCGCGAGGGCTTCGACGCCTTCCACGCCCACACCGCGCCGAGCGACTGGTGGGAGGGCCTGGTCAAGGCGTACGTCGGCGACGGGCTCGCCAACGACTTCTACCGCGAGATCGCGGCGTTCCTCGACGCCGACACCCGCGACCTGGTCCTCACGACCCTGGACGACACCGGCCACACCGCGTTCGTCGTCGACCGGATCAAGGCCGGCATCGCGGCCGATCCCCGGCTGGCCGGCCGGCTGGCGCTGTGGGGTCGCCGGCTGATGGGGGAGGCGCTCACCCAGGCGCAGCGGGTCGCCGCCGACCGCGACGCCCTCTCGGCCCTGCTCGCCGGCGGCGTCGACATGCCGGGGCTCGACCTGGCCGCCATCGGCCGGATGTTCACCCGCCTGACCGAGCGCCATGCCGAGCGGATGGCCGAGATCGGCCTCGACCACTGACCGCGGCTCCACGGCCGAACGACGAACGCCCGCCGGACTCCGAGGAGTCCGGCGGGCGTTCTTCGTCTGCCGGCCGTCTGCCGGGCGTCTGCCGGCCGTCTACCGGTGTCGGCAGTGCTTCGAACGTGTCAGACGTGGCGGCGGCTGCGGCCGGTCGCGGTCGAGGCGAGCACGACCAGGATCGCGGCGACGACGATCTGCCAGACGTGGCGCCACCAGTCCACGCCGTTGGTGCAGTTGTTCATGTCGGAGCAGTCGAAGAGGGCGGCGTACAGGTAGCTGCCGATGAACATGCCCGCGATACCGCAGACGATCGTCAGCCACAGCGGGATGTTGTCCTTGTCGCCGGGGGCGAGGAACTTGCCGAGGAGTCCGATGATGAGTCCGCCGATGAGCGAGGCGATGATGGTCCCGATCATGATCGTGCCCTTTCTGGATCTGAGGGGCGAGCATCGCCCCGCACGCTGGGACTGGTACCCACCTGGGACACAAAAATGCACCGACCCCGTGGCGCCGGGGCACCACGGGGTCGGATCGCTGTGGTCAGCGGCAGGTCAGCTGCGGAAGCCGACGTGGCCGACGGTGCTGGGGCCGACCTCGACGTAGGCGAGCTTCTCGCCCGGGACGACGACCTTGCGGCCCTTCTGGTCGGTCAGGGTGAGCAGACCGCCGCCGGACAGGGCCTCGGCGACGAGCTTCTCGATCGACTCGGCCGACTCAGTCGTGTCGACCACCAGCTCACGCTGCGCGTGCTGGACGCCGATCTTGACCTCCACCGTTCCTCCTTGGTTGGGCATGTGACTCAGTGCTCCGTCTCTGTCTTGGGGTAGCCGCGGATGCCGCGCCAGGCGAGACCGCCCACGAAGTCCGCCGCCTCGTCCTTGCTCATGCGTCGTTGGCTGTCGAGCCAGAACCTCGAGGAGACCTGCGCCATTCCCACCAGGCTGACGGCGAGGAGGAGGGCGGCGGGCTCGGGCAGGTTCGTGTCGGCGGCGATGACGGCCGCGATCGCCTCGGAGCACTCGTTGGTGACCCGGTCGACCTGCTCGCGGACGGCGGGCTCGTTGGTGAGGTCGGACTCGAAGACGAGGCGGTAGGCGCCCGAGTCGCTGGCGACGTAGTCGTAGAAGGCGTGGACGGTCCGCTCGACGCGCACCTTGTTGTCCTGGGTGGACTCCAGCGCCGTGCGGACGTTGGCGATCATCGTGTTGCAGGACTGCTCGAGCAGCGCGAGGTAGAGCTCGAGCTTGCCGGGGAAGTGCTGGTAGAGCACCGGCTTGGAGACGCCGGCCCGCTCGGCGATGTCATCCATCGCGGCGGCGTGGTAGCCCTGGGCCACGAAGACCTCGAGGGCGGACTCGAGGAGCTGGGCGCGCCGTTCGCGGCGCGGCATCCGGCCGCCGCGCGGACGGGCGCCGTCGATGTCGGAGGTGTCGGAGGTGTCGTAGTCGGTGGTCACTCGCGGTGTCTCTTCCCCCAAAGGTGGCGTCTCCCTCGCGCTGGGCCCCGGTCGGGCGAGCGTCACCGCGAGCCTACTCCTCGGTACCTCCGGGTCCGGATGACGGGATGCCCGATCGGGGCGTGTCGGCCGGTGGGCGACCATAGGAGGGAACACCGCGGGATCCGCTCGCGTTGTGCCGGACCCGGGCCGTCGTACGGCTCGCCGAAACCCCGTGACGAACTCGAACGAAAGTGAGAGCGCTGTGTCCATCCCGCCGCTCGTGGAGCCCGCTGACGAGCTCAGCATCGACGAGGTGCGCCGCTACAGCCGGCACCTGATCATCCCCGACGTGGGCATGGCCGGGCAGAAGCGCCTCAAGAACGCCAAGGTCCTGGTCATCGGCGCCGGCGGGCTCGGCAGCCCCGCGCTGCTCTACCTCGCCGCTGCCGGCGTCGGCACCCTCGGCATCGCCGAGTTCGACGAGGTCGACGAGTCGAACCTGCAGCGCCAGGTCATCCACGGCGTCTCCGACATCGGGAAGTCCAAGGCGCTCTCGGCCAAGGAGTCGATCGCCGAGATCAACCCGTACGTCGAGGTCGTGCTCCACGAGGAGCGGCTCGACAACGACAACGTGCTGCGCATCTTCGAGGGCTACGACCTGATCGTCGACGGCACCGACAACTTCGCGACCCGCTACATGGTCAACGACGCGGCGTACTTCCTGAAGATCCCCTACGTGTGGGGGTCGATCTACCGCTTCGACGGGCAGGCGTCGGTGTTCGCGCCGACCCTCGTCGAGGACGCGCCGTGCTACCGCTGCCTCTACCCCGAGCCGCCGCCGCCGGGCATGGTCCCCAGCTGCGCCGAGGGCGGTGTCCTGGGCGTGCTGTGCGCCAGCATCGGCTCGATCCAGGTCAACGAGGCCATCAAGCTGCTCGCGGGCATCGGCGAGCCGCTGGTCGGCAAGCTGATGATCTACGACGCGCTGGAGATGTCCTACCGCAAGCTGAAGGTCCGCAAGGACCCCAACTGCGCGCTCTGCGGCGAGAACCCGACCGTGACCGAGCTGATCGACTACGAGTCGTTCTGCGGTGCGGTGTCGGAGGAGGCCGCCGACGCGGCCGCCGGGGCGACCATCTCCGTGACGCAGCTCGAGCACATGCTCAAGGAGCGGGAGGGCGGCAGCCGCGACTTCGTGCTCATCGACGTGCGCGAGCCCAACGAGTTCGAGATCAACAAGATCCCCGGCTCGGTGCTGATCCCCAAGGGTGAGTTCCTCAACGGCAACGCGATCAGCCGGCTGACCGAGCTGACCGCCGACGGCGCCAAGCAGGTCGTGCTGCACTGCAAGAGCGGTGTCCGCTCGGCCGAGTGCCTCGCGATCGCCAAGGGTGCCGGCTACGCCGACGCGGTGCACGTCGGCGGCGGCGTCGTGGCGTGGGTCAACCAGATCGACCCCAGCCAGCCGTCGTACTGAGGCTCCGCTGGTCGGCCGGCCCTCGCTGGTGGGCCGGCCTCCGCTGGTCGGCCGGCCTCCGCTGGTCGAGCCTGTCGAGACCAACCGCCCGTCCGGGGTAACCCGGACGGGCGGTCGTCGTTGGAGCCCGTGGGGTCGAACTCGGCGGCCCCACGACCCTTCGGGAGACGACATGTCGAAGCGACTGCGCCAGCGGACGGCCTCCGTCCTCGCCGCGCTCGCCAGCACCACGATGGTGCTGGTTTTCCTCACCGCCCAGCCCGCCTCCGCGGCGCCTACCTGGGCGCCGGCCGACAGTGCGGCCATCACGCCCGGGGTGCAGATGTACACCCAGGGCGCCCAGTGCACCGCCAACTTCGTGTTCACCGACGCCTCCGGCGGTGTGTACGTCGGCTACGCCGCCCACTGCGCCGGTCTGGGGGAGGCCACCGACACCGACGGCTGCGACACCGACTCGCTGCCCCTCGGCACGCCGGTCACCTTCAACGACGGCGGCAGCCTGGTCTCCGAGGGCACCCTCGTGGGCCGCGGGACGCTGGTCTACTCCTCGTGGCTCGCGATGCAGGAGGCCGGCACCACCGACGCCAACGCCTGCGCCTACAACGACTTCGCACTCGTGAAGGTCGACGCGGCCGACGTGGCCAAGGTCAACCCGACCGTGCCGTTCTGGGGCGGACCGGTCGGCGTCGACACCGACGGGACGGCGGCCGGCGACCGCGTCTACAGCTACGGCAACTCCTCGCTGCGCGGCGGACTGAGCTTCCTGTCGCCGAAGACCGGCGTCAGCCTCGGCGACGACGCGGCCGACGGCGGCTGGTCCCACCCGCTCTACACGCTGACGCCGGGTGTGCCCGGTGACTCGGGCTCGGCGTTCCTCAGCGCCGACGGCCGCGCGATCGGCACCCTGTCGACGCTCGGCCTGGCGCCGCTGCCGCTGTCGAACAACATCGGCGACCTGGCGCGTGAGCTCGCCTTCGCCCAGCAGCACTCCGGCATCGCCGGCCTCGAGCTGGCGCTGGGCACCGAGCCGTTCTCCAGCAGGCTCTGACTCGCGTGCGCCCACGAGGGCACGTCCCGCTACCGTGCGGGGCGTGCCCTCTGCCGTTCCCGAGCCCGGTGACTACGTCGAGGCGGTGCTCGCGCTGGTCGAGCAGGTGCCGCGGGGGCGCGTGACGACGTACGGCGCCGTCGCCGACGCGCTGGTCGACGACTTCGGCGGCGGGCCGCGGCAGGTGGCCCGCGTGATGGCGCTCAGCTCCTACCTCTCGCCCGGCGCCCCGGTGCCGTGGTGGCGCTGCATCCGGTCCGACGGCACCCTGCCCGAGCGGCTACGGGGCGAGGCCCGGCAGGCCTGGCTGGAGGAGGGAACCCCGTTGCGGGCGTCCGGCGCGGTCGACGTACCCGCCGCGTTCTGGCTCCCGGTTCGCGCGACCGGCGGGTAACCAGCAGGATCGCTCCCGTGACTCAGCCACCCGGGATCTACGACGTGCTGCACCGAGTGGTCCCGCCGGTGCTGCGGGCCGTCTGGCGGCCGCGCATCGAGGGCCTCGAGCACGTGCCCCGGACCGGGGGCGTGATCCTGGCGAGCAACCACCTCAGCTTCGTCGATTCCGTGGTGATCCCCTCGGTGGTGCCCCGCAAGGTCGTGTTCCTCGCGAAGTCCGACTACTTCACCGGGTCCGGCCTGCGTGGCGCATTGCAGCGCGCCTGGTTCGAGGGCCTGGGGATGCTGCCCGTCGACCGCGACGACACCAGGGCGGCGCTCACCAGCCTCGACACGGCGCTGGAGGTGCTCGGTCGTGGTGAGGCGTTCGGGATCTATCCCGAGGGGACTCGCAGCCGCGACGGCCGCCTCTACCGCGGCCGTACCGGCGTCGCCCACCTCGCACTGACCGCCGGCGTCCCGATCGTGCCGGTCGGGCTGCTCGGCACCGAACGGATCCAGCCGGTCGGCTCCACCGTGCCCCGGCTGGTGCGGGTCACGGTCCGGTTCGGCGCGCCGATCGACCCGCAGGGCCGGTTCGAGGGCGTCGCGCTGGGCCGTGCTCGGCGCGAGCTGACCGACGAGGTGATGGCGGCGATCCAGCGGCTCACCGGGCAGCAGCCGGCCGGCTGCTACAACGAGCGGCCGGTCGGCTGAGCGGCCCTTGAACAACCGCTCCTGCGGGTGCAGTCTGGAATCAGGGTCATCGGGGCCAGCACCAGCATCGAGGTGACGCCATGGGCACCAGTTCCAGCCTGACCGACGCCGTCCGCGTCACGCACGACGGGCTCGCCGATCGCCTCCGAACTGCCCGGGCGGGTGCGGGCCCCGACGACCTCCGTGGCGAGCGGGAGCGCGTGGACGACTTCCTCGCGGCCACCAGCAAGCATCTCCACGCGGTCGATGCCGTGCTCGTCCCTGCCGCCCGGCGCTGTCCGGACGGCCGGGCGCTGGTGCACGAGCAGCTCGCCGCGACCCGGGCGCTCGAGGTCGCCCTCGCACACGCCAAGGCCCGCGAGTACGGCTCGACCTGGGAGACCGGCTATCCGCGCTCGCGGGTCTGGGACGACGTCGGGCGACACCTGGCCGACGAGCGCCGCCACGAGGAGGTGCTCGCCACCCGATTGGCCGAGAGCGTCGATGACGCGGCGCTGGAGGCGCTCGCGGAGGAGTTCCGGCGCGTCGAGGAGCGGGCACCGAGTCGGCCGCACCCCTACGTCCCGCACACCGGCCTGCTGGGGCGTCTGGCACGACGGGCCTTCGGCCTCGCCGACGCGTTCTGGGACACCGCGGAGAACCGGACCGTCCCCGGGCCGGCGCGCCGGCCACGGAAGCGGCCCGGCCTGCTCACCCAGTACCTCCTGGCCGACCCGCGCTTCGATGAGGAGCAGCCGCCGACGCGCGAGCCCGAGCAGCGCCAGCGCTAAGGACCCCCGCGACGGGCGAGGTCTCATGGCTCGATCAGGCCGGCGCGGATGGCGTAGCGCGTCACCTGGGTGCGGTCGCTCATCCCGAGCTTGGCGAGGATGTTGGCGCGGTGTCGCTCCACGGTCTTGGGGCTGATGGTCAGCAGCCGGGCGATCTCGCGGCTGGAGTGGCCCTCGGCGATGAGCTTCAGCACCTCGTCCTCACGGGCCGTGAGCACCGTTCGCGGTAGCTGCTCGCCGCGGCGCAGCCGGTCCAGGTAGTCGCGCACCAGCGCGCTCATTGCGCCCGGGTAGACGAACGCCTGTCCCCGCATCGCGGTCCGGCACGCCGCGACCAGGTCCTCGTCGGCGACCGACTTCAGCACGTAGCCGCTGGCCCCGGCCTTGAGGGACTCGAAGAAGTACTGCTCGTTGTCGTGCATCGACAGCATGAGGGTCCGCGGCGGACGGGCCAGACGCGCGATCTCGCGTGCGGCCTGCAGCCCCGTCATCCGCGGCATGGTGACGTCCAGCACGGCCAGGTCGACCTCGACCTCGCGCAGCAGCTCGAGGGCCTCGGCGCCGTCGGACGCCTCCGCGACCACGGCGAGGTCGGGCTCGCCGTCGAGGATCAGCCGCACGCCCCGGCGTACCAGGCGGTGGTCGTCGGCCAACAGGATCCGGATCGCCGTCCTCACCTCCAGCCGACCTCGAGCCGGACCCGCACACCGTGGCCCGGCAGCGTGTCGATGCTGAGCCGGGCGCCGATGAGCTGGGCCCGCTCGTGCATGCCCACGATCCCGGAGCCGGGCGAGAGCGCGGCGCGGGCCTGCCCGTCGTCGGTGACCTCCAGCACCACGAGGTCGCCGAGCCGTGCGAAGGACACGGCGACCCGGCGCGCACCCGCGTGACGCGCGACGTTGGTGAGCGCCTCCTGTGCGACGCGGTAGACCACGAGCTCCTGCTCGCGGGACAGCTGCGGCACGCGACCGAACTGCCGGATCACCTCGGCCCCGGTCAGCGCCGCCAGGTCGCTGCACAGCGAGGTGAGGGCGCTGTGCAGACCGAGGTCCTCCAGCACGCCCGGGCGCAGCCGGCCGACGACGCGGCGTACGTCGTCGAGGCCCTCGCGGGCGGTCTCCCGGATGGTGGCGAGCTCCGTCGCGATCGCACCGGGGACCTTGCTCTCCAGGCTCTTGAGACCGAGCAGGACGGCGGTCAGGGACTGGCCGACCTCGTCGTGCAGCTCCTGGGCGATCCGATGGCGCTCCGCCTCCTGCGCGGCCAGCGCCTTGGCGTTGCTCGTGGCTCGCTCGGTGGCGATCCGGTCCAGCATCGCGTTGTAGCTGGCGACCAGCCGGCCGCCGGCACCCGCGGCCGGAGAAAGGCGGGCACCACCGTCCTGGAGCCGGACCGCGTCCATCTCACGGATCACGCGGTCCACCGGGGCGAGGCTCAGCCGTAGCAGTGCGGCGTTGACCACCAGCATCGCGGCGAGGCCCACCGTCAGCACCGCCGCCTCCGAGGCCAGCACCCGTTCGCTGACCCGAGCCGGGGAGAACGCCAGCACCGCCGTCCCCACCGTGAAGACCGCTCCGTTGACCAGGAAGACCTTCCAGTACAGCGGCAGGTCACGCGGGTCCATGCCGTCCAGGGTCCCACGCCCGGCGCCCCACGGAATGGGGGACAGCACCCATTCCGTGGCCCCTGCCTGGCCGGTGGACTGGAGGTGAGCCGACCGCGAGAGGAGCTGCCATGCCGCCGGTGACATCCGCCGACCTGGCCGACCAGGGCCTCCCCGGACTGGTCATCCTCGTCGCGGTCGGACTCCCAGTGCTCGCGATGCTGACCGTGCGCGTCGCCGGCCCGGGGGAGCGGCTCGCCATCGAGCGGGCGGGCCGGTTGGTCCGGTTGCCCCGCCACCGCGTCGCGCTCCATCTGCCCGGGCTCGAGCAGGTGCGCCGCTGGACCGATCGCCTGGAGCTGTCGCTGGCCGAGCGCGTCACCACCGCCGACGGTCGCGACGTCCGAGTGCTGCTGACCCTGCGGGTCGAGCCGGCACCACCCATCGTCGGCCAGCGGTACGCCGACCCGCTGGTGCGGCTGCCGTCGGCCGCCTCGCGGACGGTGGTGGCGGCGGTCGCCGAGCGGGACGCCGAGCGGCTTGCTGACGAGGGCGACGGGCTCACCGCCGCCCTGACCGGGCGCATGCTCCGCGACCGCACCGGCGCCGTGTTCGGTCTCGTGGCCGCGGCCGATCTCGACGAGGTGGAGCTGCTGCTCCACAGTCCCGACCACCGATCGCACAGAACGGAGCGCGATGATAGGTACTGCTGAGATCGAACTCGCCATCGCCGCCGGGATGATCTGCGCCGCCGTCGGGTTCACCGTCGGCCTCGCCATCGGGACCGGGCGGCAGCCACGGTGGCAGGAGAAGGGCAGCCTGGTCCACCGCGTCTCGATCGGGTTCGCCACCCTGGACCGGCACGACGCGGTGCTGCTCCGCTTCATGGTCGAGGCCGACTCGCGCCTGGCCGGCGTCGAGATCGACGAGCTGCGGCTGCCGACCGGCTCGGCCGTCGTACTCGTCACCCGCACGTCCGGGGTCTTCGTGCCGGACCACCGCAGTGTGCTCCGCACCGGCGACCACGTGCTCGCCGTCGCGGCCCGCGACGAGGTGGGCGCGGTGGAGGAGCGGCTGCGCACCGTCAGCCGCTACGGCCGGCTGGCGGGCTGGAGCGAGGGCGCCGAGGCCGGCGACCGGGCCGACCCGGGCGCCGGTGCGCTCCGCCTCCGGACGGGCTCCGCATGATCCTGACCTCGGCCGCGATCTCGGTGTTCCTGGTCAGCTACGCGCTGATCGCCACGGAGCGGGTGCACCGGGTCGCAGCAGCGCTGGGCGGCGTGGCCGGCATGACCGTGATCGGCCTCGTCGACGCCCGGACCGCGTTCTTCAACCCCGACACCGGCATCGACTGGAACGTCATCTTCCTGCTCTTCGGGATGATGGTCATTGTCGGCGTGCTGAAGCAGACCGGGCTCTTCGAGTTCCTGGCGCTGTGGGCGGCCCGGACCTCCGGCGGACATCCCTACCGGCTGCTCGTGCTGTTGGTCCTGGTGACCTCGGTGGTCGCGCCGATCCTCGACAACGTCACCTGCGTGCTGCTGGTCGCGCCGGTCACGCTCTCGGTATGCAGGCAGCTGGGACTCTCGCCGATGCCGTACCTGGTCTCGCTGATCCTTGCGGCGAATCTCGGCGGCCCCTCGACGCTCATCGCCGACCCGCCCAACATCATCATCGGCAGCCGCGCCGGCCTCACCTTCGACGACTTCCTCGTGCACTCGCTGCCGCTGAGCGTGGTGCTGCTCGTCGGGTACGTCGTGTTGGCCCGCTGGCTCTTCCGGCGCCACCTCACCGCCCCGATCGACGTCGAGAACGCGCTCGGCGACCTGCGACCCCGCGACGCGATCACCAACATGCGGCTGCTCGTGCGCTGCCTGGTCGTGCTGGCGCTGGTGATGGTCGCGTTCAGCCTCCACACCGTGCTCCACCTCGATCCCTCGGTCGTCGCCATGATGGGCGCCGGCGCCACGGTGCTGGTCTCCCGGACGACGCCGGAGGAGTTCCTCGAGGAGGTGGAGTGGGGGACGCTCGCCTTCTTCATGGCCCTCTTCGTCCTCGTCGGGTCGCTGGTCGAGGTGGGTGTGATCGGCGAGATCGGCGAGCGGGCGGCCGCGTGGATGGGGGAGCGTGAGCTGCTCGGCGCGACGGTACTGCTCTTCGGCTCGGGTGTGTTCGGGGCGTTCGTCGACAACATCCCCTACACCACCGCGATGGTGCCGATCGTGGAGGACATGGTCGCGGCCACGCCGCACGACGGTGCCGAGAGCCCGCTGTGGTGGGCGTTCGTGTGGGGCGCCGACCTCGGTGGCAACGCGACCGCCGTGGCCGCGGGCGCCAACGTCGTGGTGCTCGGCATCGCGGCGAAGGCCGGCCAGCCGATCAGCTTCTGGGGCTTCACGAAGTACGGCGTCGTCGTCACGACCGCTTCCCTGGCTGTGGCGTGGGTCTACCTCTACCTGCGCTACTTCGCCTTGGCGTGAGCCACGTGGCCGTCACGGGCGCGGGTTCACCCGCTGCCACGGTCGCTCGTCACGCCGCCGGCCCATGCCGGCGGCGCAGCGGGGACAGACCTCCTGGACCCGGTCGGCGTCGCGGCCGGTCGCGGGCTGTACGTCGGCCCACTGGATGTGGGGGAACCGGAGCAGCCTCGCCCTGCTGAGCGGCACGCCGCACAGGGTCTGGTTCGTCCCCGGCAGCCAGGCGTGCACCGTGCCGGCCGGGGAGCGGTAGCCGTCGGGGTCGGTCCAGCGTCCCGAGGCGGCGACGGCGGCGTCCTTCGGAGGCTTCACGCCGCGCCGGTACCCACCGTCGCCCGGACTGTCGGTGCGGCGTGATGGAGTTGCCCCATGCCGCAGTTCCTCCTCGAGCCCCCGGCCGTCGCCGTCACGACGCCGGCTCTCGACGAGCACCAGCAGCGGGTCGTCGACCATCCCGGCGGGCCGCTGCTCGTGCTGGCCGGCCCCGGCACCGGAAAGACCACGACGCTCGTCGAGGCGATCGTCGACCGCATCGAGCGCCGCGGCGCCGAGCCGGACCAGGTGCTGGCGCTCACCTTCAGCCGCAAGGCCGCCGACCAGCTGCGCGACCGGATCACCGCGCGGCTGGGTCGCACGATGAGTGGAACGCCGTGCTCGACGTTCCACTCCTTCGCCTACGGCCTGATCCGTGCCTACGCCCCGGCGGAGCTCTACACCGCGCCGCTGCGGCTGCTCAGCGCCCCCGAGGCCGACGTCGTGCTGCGCGAGCTGCTCACCGACGCTCCCGAGTCGGTGAGCTGGCCCGACGGCCTCCAGCGGGCGCTCGGCACCCGCGGCTTCGCCCGCGAGGTGCAGGCGGTGCTGTCACGGGCCCGGGAGAAGGGGTTGGAGGGGGAGGACCTGCGAGCGCTCGGCGAGCGCGAGTCGATCCCGGAGTTCGTCGCCGCCGGCCTCTTCCTCGACTCCTACCTCACCAACCTCGACAGCCAGGGCCTCACCGACTACCCCGATCTGATCCGGCGCGCCACGATCGAGGCCCACGCCCACCGCGAGGAGCTCCGGGCGCGCTACCGCCACGTCTTCGTCGACGAGTACCAGGACACCGACCCGGGCCAGGTGGCGCTGCTGCGGGCGATCGCGGGCGACGGGCGCGACCTGGTGGTCGTCGGCGACCCGCACCAGTCGATCTACGGCTTCCGCGGCGCCGAGGTGCGCGGCATCCTCGAGTTCCCCACCGCCTTCCCCCAGGCCGACGGCGCCCCCGCCGACGTGGTCGCGCTGCGCACCACCCGCCGGTTCGGCCCCCGGCTGCTCGTCGCGGCCCAGCGCGTCGCGGGCCGCATCGGACTCCCCGGCACCATCGACGAGGCCGCCAAGGAGGCCTTCCTCGCGCCCCGGGCCGAGGCCGCCTCCGACGGCCGGGTCCTGGTCCGTACCTTCGACACCGACCGTGCGGAGGCCGAGCATCTCGCCGACCTGCTGCGCCGGGCCCACCTGGAGGACGGCATCGGCTGGGACGAGATGGCGGTCCTGGTCAGGTCCGGCCGCTCCACGATCCCGCCGCTGCGACGCGCGCTGGGCGCGCTCGGCGTGCCCGTCGAGGTCGCCGGCGACGAGGTGCCGCTGGTTCGCGACCCCGCGGTGGAGCCCCTGCTGGCGGCGCTGCGCGCCGCGCTCAACCTCGACAACGAGGACCCGCTGCACGCGGAGTACGTCGACCACGCCCAGGTCGAGGCGATCCTGACCGGCCCCATCGGAGGCCTCGCGGCGCCCGACGTCCGCAGGCTCGCCCGCGCCCTGCGCGCCCGCGAGAAGCAGCGGGCCGCCGAGGAGGGACGACCGGTCCGCTCCTCACGAGAGTTGCTGCGCGACGCGCTGGTCGATCCGACGTTCCTCGCCGGCGTCGACACCGCCGATCCGGGCGGGCCGGCACGAGCCCGCGCCGTCGTCGAGCTACTGCACCGGGTCGGCGAGCTGGCCGAGTCCGGCGCCCGCCCCGAGGACCTGCTGTGGGAGCTGTGGTCCGCGACGTCGTGGCCGTCCCGGCTGCAGCGCGCCGTCGAGCTCGGCGGCGCGGCGGCCCGTCGCGCGCACCGGGACCTCGACGCGGTGCTGGCGCTGTTCGACAACGCTGCCCGGATCGACGCCAAGCGCGACCGGGCCGGAGCCCGCACGTTCCTCGACCTGCTCTCCGCCCAGCAGATCCCGGGTGACACGCTGGCCGAGCGAGGCGCCCGCGGCGCCGCCGTACGCCTGCTGACGGCACACCGATCCAAGGGCCTGGAGTGGCGGCTGGTCGTCGTCGCCCATGTCCAGGCCGAGGCGTGGCCCGACCTCCGCCGTCGCAGCAGCCTGCTCCAGCCCGACCGCATCGGGGAGCGCGGCCTGGTGCCGCCCCTCACGGCGCGCGAGCTGCTCGCCGAGGAGCGCCGACTGTTCTACGTCGCCTGCACCCGGGCGCGCGAGCGGCTCGTCGTCACCGCGGTCCACTCCGACGACGACGAGGGCGAGCAGCCCAGCCGGTTCCTCGAGGAGCTCGGCGTCCCGGTCGAGCACGTCGTCGGCCGGCCGCGGCGGCCGCTGTCCCTCGGGGGCCTGGTCGCGGAGCTGCGGC
>NZ_DASWXC010000060.1:0-1765 GCF_036405735.1 Nocardioides sp. | reverse complement strand
CCGCGGTGCATCAAGCTCCCCAACGGTGACCTGCGGGTCCGTCGTGCGGAGTTGGAGCGCTGGCTCGATGCGCACGAGGAGGCAGCCTGATGGAGACCTCCTACGACGTGCGGATCTGGAAGGTCGAGGTGTACTCGGGCGCACGGACCACGACGCACACAGTGAAGTGGTCGGTTGCTGGGCGACGCTGGCGAGTCCCGTACAAGACCGCGGCTCTGGCTGATGCTTTCCGGTCCGAGCTGCTGGTTGCTGCGCGGCGTGGCGAGGCGTTCTCACTGGACACCGGTCGTCCGATGTCGATGGATCGCTCCGAACGGCGCGTCGGGTGGCTCGCGTTCGCCCGGGACTACGCAGCGATGAAGTGGCCGCACCTGGCTCCGAACTCGCGGCGCAACACGGCGCGGGCGCTCACCAACGCCACTTTCGCGCTGATCACGAGTGAGCGAGGCCGGCCGGACGACGCCACGTTGCGCAAGGCTTTGACCGCGTGGGCGTTCAACGTCCGGGCCAGCACGAATGCCGCGCCGCCAGAGCCGATTGCGCGTGCGTTGGCATGGCTGGAACGGAACACCCGTGAGGTGGGTGACCTGGCCGAACCGGCCGTCGTACGCGCTGTCCTGGACGCATTGACGGTGCGTGGCGACGGCGGCCGTGCAGCCCCGGCCTCGATCGCTCGGCAACGTGGCGTCGTGGTCAACCTCGGCGAGTACGCGGTGGAGCGTCGGCTCCTGACCCGCAACCCGGTGACCGCGATTGCGTGGAAGATCCCGCGCACGGTGAAGACGGTGGACAAGCGAGCCGTCGTCAACACCGTTCAGGCCCGCGCCCTGCTGTCCGCCGTGGGCAGTCAGAAGCCGAGCGGCCCGGGCCTGGTCGCCTTCTTCGGCCTGCTCTACTACGCCGCCCTCAGGCCGGGCGAGGCTGTGACACTCCGCGCCGCTGACCTCCAACTTCCAGCTGAAGGCTGGGGCGAGCTGCTGCTGACCGGCTCTACCCCGGAGGCCGGCGCTTCCTGGACCGACAACGGCCGGCGCCGCGAGGAGCGGGAGTTGAAGCACCGGGCCCGCGGTGAGACCCGCTCGGTCCCGTCTCCCCCTCCGCTCACCGCTCTGCTGCGGGCGCATCTCGCCGAGCACGGCACGACGCCGGATGGCCGGCTGTTCCGCGGTGTCCGCGGTGGTGATCTCCCGGAGGGCACCTACTGCCGGGTATGGCGGAAAGCTCGCGCGAGCGCTCTCACCGAGTCGGAGGCCGCTTCGCCGCTCGCCCGACGCCCCTACGACCTCCGCCACGCCGCGGTGTCGACATGGCTCAACGCGGGCGTGCCCTCGACCCAGGTCGCCGAGTGGGCCGGGCACAGCGTCGCCGTCCTGCACCAGATCTACGCGAAGTGCATCGTCGGCCAGGAGGACGCCGCCCGGCAGCGGATCGCCGACGCCCTTGGGGCTACCCCGTGAGCGACGGAACTTCGGTACGTATTCGGTACAGCCACCCGCCGAGCACCGGTCAGGGCCGGGTACGACCGGACAACATCATCTCGGCTTCGTCGGGTGTAATCGCTGGTCAGAGGGGTATTCTCGACGTGGAAGGGGGGTGCCCCCGGTCGGACTCGAACCGACACTGGGACCCTTTTAAGGGGCCTGCCTCTGCCGTTGGGCTACGGGGGCGCCGCGACAGCGTAGCCAGGGCGGGAAGGACTCATGCCGAGCACCGAGAAGGTCGACCTCCGGGGCGCCGCGGCGACCCTGCTGATGACCCTCTACAT
>NZ_DASWXC010000059.1:0-33472 GCF_036405735.1 Nocardioides sp. | reverse complement strand
CCGCAGGAGCGAGTCGGAGCGGCCGTGCAGCGCGCGTGCCCGCTCCTCGGAGGTGCGCAGCGCCAGGCGCGCGTCCATCTCCGCCTGCCGCGCGGCGCGCGCCGCCTCGGCGAGGCGGTCCTGCTCGGAGGTGTCGGGCTCCTCGTCGGGAGCATCCTCGGCGCCCGCCAGCCGCGCCTCGAGCTCGGCCAGGCCGGTGACGGCCTGCTCCTTGCCCTGCTCGGCCTGGGCGATCGCCTGCGCGAGCCGGTCGGCCTCCCCACGGGCCGCACGCGCCTGGGTGCCGTACTGCCCCAGCTCCTCGGCGACCGCGGCCAGCGTGGCGTCGGACTCGTGCAGCTTGGCCAGCGCAACGTCGACGCGCTGCTGCGCCTCGAGCCGCTCGGCCTCGAGGCGGGAGGTCTCGAAGGTCAGCCGCTCCCCTGCCGCGACCGCGGCAGCGAGCTGCTCGGTGGCCTCGTCGACCGCCGCCTGGACCTCGATCAGGCTCGGTTGGCTCGAGGAGCCACCCGCTGCGAAGTGGGCGCCGAGCAGGTCGCCGTCACGAGTCACCGCGACGAGGCCCGGATGAGCGGCGACCAGGGCGGAGGCGGCCGTCAGGTCCTCGACCACCGCGACCCGCTCCAGCAGGCGGGTGAGGGCGGGCCGCAGCGGCTCGGGGCAGTCGACCACGTCCACGGCGTACGTCGCCGTCGCGTCCAGTCGCGGCCAGTCCCGCGGCTGTGCGGGGGCCCCGCCGAGCAGCAGGCCGGCGCGGCCGTGGTCGCCGTCCTTGAGCAGGTTGATGGCGGCCAGCGCAGCACCGGCGTCGTCGACCGCGACCGCGTCGGCGGCCGGGCCGAGCGCACTCGCGACGGCCGTCTCGTAGCCCGCTCGGACGCTCAGCACGGCCGCGACGGACCCGACCAGCCCGGGCAGGGGCGCGCCGTCGGCGCCCCCGAGCAGTGCGGCGGCACCGTCCTTGCGGGCCAGGCCCATCTCGAGCGCGTCCTTGCGGGCCGCGAGGGCGCTGCGGTCGCGGTCGGCCTGGGCGGCCTCCTCGCGCACCTTCAGCAACCGCTCCTCGATGTCCTCGAGCGCCGCACTGGCCGCCTCGTGCTCGGCGTCGAGCCCTTCCTCGCCGGCGTCGAGGCCCGCGATGCGGGTCTCGAGCGAGGTGAAGTCGCGCTGGGCGCGCTCGGCGCGCGCCACGGCCTCCTCGCGGGCCAGCGTGAGCCGCCCGACCTCCTCGTCGGCGGCCGTCAGCCGGGAGCGCAGCGCGTTGACCTGCCCGTGGAGGCGCGCGAGCCCCTCCCGCCGGTCGGCGGCCGCGCGCAGCAGGCCTGCGATCCGCCGCTCCTCGGCCGCAGCGGCGTCCTCGGCGTCACGGCGCTCGGCCACCGCCTGCTCGAGCGCCGTGCGGTGCTGCTCGACCTCGGCGGCGATCTCCTGCTCCTGGGCGCGGGCGCGCTCCGCCTCGGCCTCGAGCTCCTCGGGGTCGCGTCCGCCCCGGTGCTCCACCTCGGAGGTCGCGGCCGCGTTGCGGGCCCGTTCGGCGGCCAGCGACTGGGTGCCGCGCAGCCGCTCGCGCAGACCGTTGAGGGAGAACCAGGTCTCCTGCGCCTGGGCCAAGGCCGGGAGGTCCTCGCGCAGGGCCGCCTCCAGCGCCGCCTCGCTCTCGCGGGCGGTCGCCACCGCCTGCTCGACCTCCGACCGCCGGGCCAGCAGCACCGACTCGTCGGCCAGCTCCTGCTCGAGCGCCGTGCGGGCGGTCACCAGGTCGTCGGCCACCAGCCGCGCCTTGGCGTCGCGGACGTCGGCCTGCACGGTCGCGGCCTGCCGGGCGACCTCGGCCTGCCGGCCCAGCGGCTTGAGCTGGCGGCGGATCTCGGTGAGCAGGTCCGCCAGCCGCGTCAGGTTGCCCTCGGTGGAGTCCAGCTTGCGGAGCGCCTTCTCCTTCCGCTTGCGGTGCTTGAGGACGCCGGCGGCCTCCTCGATGAAGCCGCGGCGCTCCTCGGGGGTCGCGTGCAGGATCGTGTCGAGCTGGCCCTGACCGACGATGACGTGCATCTCGCGCCCGATGCCGGAGTCGCTGAGCAGGTCCTGCACGTCGAGCAGCCGGCAGGACTGGCCGTTGATGGCGTACTCCGAGCCGCCGGAGCGGAACATCGTGCGGCTGATCGTGACCTCGGCGTACTCGATCGGCAGCGCGCCGTCGGAGTTGTCGATGGTGAGGACGACCTCGGCGCGGCCCAGCGGCGGCCGGCCCGAGGTGCCGGCGAAGATGACGTCCTCCATCTTGCCGCCGCGCAGCGACTTCGCGCCCTGCTCCCCCATCACCCAGGCGAGCGCGTCGACGACGTTGGACTTGCCCGAGCCGTTGGGACCGACGATGCAGGTGATGCCCGGCTCCAGCTGGAGCGTCGTGGCGGACGCGAAGGACTTGAACCCCTTCAGGGTCAGGCTCTTCAGGTACAACGCGGGCTCCCTCGTCGGTTCGTCTCGTCGCGCCGGTGGCCGGGTCGAGCGGACACGAAGGCCGATCCTCTCAGACCTGCGGGAAGTCCGGCCGACGCGGGGGAAGCTCAGCGTGCGACAGCCTACCGCCCGGCGCCGACGCCGTCGGGGTACGACGCGTCAGCCGCGCCGGCGGCGACGCAGCACGCTGCGCACCGGTCCGAGCACCGCCCGGCTCAGCCGCACCGAGCGCGACGACTCCAGAGCGGCGTACCGCTCCCGGCTCTCCTTCAGCTTCGCGCGCAGCTCCCGGACCCGTTCACGCACCCGCCACTCCCCCTCCAGCCAGTCGGGCAGGTCGGAGGCGAGCGGCGGCTCGGGCAGCTCGGCCTCGCTCGCACCGGGTGGCACGCGGCGCAGCAGGGCGAGGAACTCGACGGTGCCGCGTCGCAGCTGCAGCCGCTCGACGTACCACTCGCACAGGCCCAGGGCACGCAGCTCCTTGACCTGCTCCAGCAGCGACTCGGGAGTGAAGGTCCAGACGTGACAGTCGACGTACGTCCCGGAGCGGGCGTTCTCCACATGGCGCAGGGCCGCCTGGGGGTCATGCATCCGCGCCGCCCGCCCCGGGGGCCGCGCACCCGACCACAGCCGGCGCGGCGAGACGTCGACGACAGAGCTGTAGAAGTCGTAGACCGCCCGCACGCTCGGGCGGGTGTGGCCCTCCTGGTAGGCGACCAGCGCCTCGCCGACCGTCGTCGGCGGCCGGTGGCGGTCGAAGCAGTAGCGACGGTCCGGGACCGCCAGGAGCAGCCGAGCGTCGTCGCTGGTGACGGCGGCGAGCTGCTGCAGCCAGCCGATGACGTCGGGCACATGCTCGATGACGTGCGAGGCGATCACCCAGTCGTACGGCGCGCCGGGCGCGGCCGCGTCCGCGAGGCTCAGGATCCGCCCGTCCTGGTGCAGCGGGTAGTCGACATGCGGGACCAGTTCGGCGATGACGTTCGGGTCGTCGGCGTAGTGGGCCCGGATCCCCTCGGTGTCGTAGACGTCGACGTAGCGCACGTCGTCCTGATCGGGATCGGCGATGCCGGCGTCCAGCGGCCCGATCTCCAGACCGCGGCCGGCGGTGAAGTCGTGCAACCCGAGGAAGAGGTCGCGGCGCTTCTTCATCGCGGCGCGCTGCGCCTCGGCGCCGCGCTCACGCTTGGTGTTCTCCGTCGCCCGATCGGCGTGCCCCTGCATGCCGCAGGACTCTAGCCGGATGGCGCCGAAAGGCCGAGGGTCTCGGCGACCGTCGTCAGCTCGATCAGCGGCGCGTACAGCGCCATCGCGTCCAACGCCCGCTGGTGGTCCTCGGCGCTGGCGCCGGCGCACGCGTCGACGGGTACGACGACATGGACGCCGGCGTCGGCCGCCGGCAGCGCGGTCGAGAGCACGCAGCAGTCCGTCGACACGCCCGTGAGGACGATCTCGGAGGCCCCGCCGGTCGCGGCGACGAGCTCGGGGCCCCACTTGCCGAACGTGCTCCGGGTCAGGACCGCGTGCGCCCCCGGGTCGAACTCGTCGGTGAGGTCGTAGAGCGGGTCGTCCGCGGGCACGAGGGCGAACGGCCACTGCTCGAAGTACGGGACCCAGCCTCCCTCCGGCCGCTCCGGCGCGACGTAGCGCGTGTAGACCACCCGCTCCCCGAACGCCGGGAGCAGCCGCCGGATGCCCGCGCTGGCGCGGGCGTAGTCCGGCGCGGCCCACGGACTCTCGCCGGAGAAGACCCGCTGCATGTCGACCACGACCAGCCAGGCCGCGTCGGGCGCCACCAGCGTCGCCTGGGTCGCCTGGGTCGCCTGGGTCGCCTGGGTCACACCGCCTCCTGGCGCCGGATCGCCGCACGCCCGAGCAGGCCGCCGCCGAAGCCGATCACCAGCGCCGCGAGGACGCCGAGGTTGGCGAACGCCCAGTCGCCCTGCTTGCCGCCCAGTCCGAGCGGGTCGAGCAGATACCCCTGCCAGGTGAGCCACTCGGCACTGGCGTTCGTGACCAGGCCCCAGCCGATGACGGTGCCGACCACCACGAGGCCGACGGAGAGCCAGTTGACCGCGCCGTACCGGCCGCGGCCGTCGTACAGGTCGGCGTGGACGTAGGCCCCGCGGCGCAGCAGCACGTCGGCGAGGAAGACGCCGCACCACGCGGCGATCGGCACGCCGAGGGTGATGAGGAAGCCCTGGAACTTCCAGACGAAGTCCCCGGGGCCGAAGACGAAGTAGACCGCGCCCACCGCCATGATGACGCCGTCCACCGCGGCGGCGAGGTAGCGCGGGATCCGGATCCCGGCGGCCAGCAGCGCCAGGCCGGAGGAGTAGATGTCGAGCGCGGCTCCGCCGATCAGGCCGAGCACCGCCACGAGCGCGAACGGCACCAGCGCCCAGGTCGGGAGCAGCGTCGCCAGCGCCCCGATCGGGTCGGCTCCGATCGCCTCGCTGAGCTCCGCGGAGGAGCCCGCGAGCAGCAGGCCGAAGGCGACCAGCAGGACCGGCGCGAGGGCGCCGCCCACCGTGGTCCACGTGACGATGCCGGAGCTCGACGCCGACCGCGGCAGGTAGCGGGAGTAGTCGGCGGCGGCGTTGACCCAGCCCAGACCGAACCCGGTCATCATGAAGACGAGGCCGCCGATCACCGCCGGGGTGCTGCCGGCGGGCAGCGCCGTGACGGTGTCGAGGTCGACGTGGTCGGCGACGAGCAGCACGTAGACGACGGTCAGCACGCCCGTCACGACGGTGATGAGCGCCTGCAGGCGCATCACGACCCGGAAGCCGAAGACGCCGGCGGCGATGACCACGGCGACGACCACCGCGAGGGCGATCACCTTCGTGGGCGTGCCGCCTCCCCAGCCGAGCTCACCGAAGACGGTGGCCGTCGCCAGCACGGCCAGCGAGGCCAGCACGGTCTCCCAGCCGACGGTCAGGACCCACGAGATGACCGCCGGCAGCCGGTTGCCCTCGACGCCGAAGGCGGCGCGGCTGAGCACCATGGTCGGCGCCGAGCCGCGCTTGCCCGCCAGGGAGACGAAGCCGCACAGCAGGAACGAGACCACGATGCCCACTAGGCCGACGACCAGCGCCTGCGCGAAGGAGACGCCGAACGCCAGCAGCCACGAGCCGTAGCTGAGGCCGAGCACCGAGACGTTGGCGCCGAACCACGGCCAGAACAGCGTCCGCGGCGTGCCGTGGCGCTCCTCCTCCGGGATCGGGTTGAGCGCATTGAGCTCGACGGCGAGGCCGGCAGGTACGGCGGTGGGCGCGTCCGGGCCGACCGGCCGGGTGGTTCCCGGGGTGCCTGAGGTGCCAGTCATGCCCTGATCCTAGGAGGCGGCCCTGCCGACGCGGCCGGCCCGGCCCAGGCCGGTCAGGCCGGCTGCATCTCCTGCATCGTGGTCTCGACCAGCTCGGCCGCCTGGGCGACGAGCGCGTCGTTCTCCTGCTTCAGGACGAGCACGAGCTCCTCGAGCTCCTGCACCCGCGACCGCAGCCGAGCGTTCTCGGCGACGAGGTGGTGAGGAGTCCGCAGGTCGCTGTTCAGGTAGCCGATCAGCGCCTTGGCCATGACGATTCCTTCTTCGGGATCGAGTGGGGACGGCCCGGCTTCCGGACCGCCTACAAGAGTCCCACCGATCGAGACGGGGGTCAATCCGGCGGCGTCCGACGGCGCGCGAGAAGCGCCTCGGCCAGCATGAAGTCAACCAGTTCGTCGATGTCGACCGCGCGTTCCCGGGGCACCTCCACGCCGGCCACCCGGCCGTCCCACAGCCGCTCGTTGTCACGGATGAACCCCGGCGTGGTCGCGTATACCGACCCGGCGATCTCGAAGGCCTGGGGGGCGTCCTGGCGGCGCGCGACCGGGCCTGCGGGAGCCATCATCAGACTGACGGTGCCGTCGTCGTCGCGGTCGACCAGGTTGAAGTACGGGTTCGCGTGGGACGGCGTAACCGCGAGCGCGACATCGACGTCGCCCTCCGCCAGCCGGCTCAGCACGCGCTCGACGTCCGCGACGGAGCGCAGTGGTGTCGTCGCGGGCACGCTCAGAAACGTGTCGAAGGCGCCGTACCGCTCCTCGACCCACCGCACCGCGTGCCGCCACGACAGCCACTCGGCCGCGGTGTCGGTGGCGAGCTCGCCGGGACGGTCGATGATCTCGGCGCCCACCGCCCGGGCAGCCTCGGCGATCGCCAGGTCGTCGGTCGACACGAAGACCCGGGCCACGCCGGCCGCCGCGCGTGCCGTCTCGACGGCGTAGTGCAGCAGCGGCTTGCCGGCCAGCGGTCGCACGTTCTTGCCGGGCAGCCCCTTGGAGCCGCCGCGGGCGAAGACGAAGGCATAGGCGGTACTCACGTCATCCCCAGGATGCCGATGTCTTGCTGGGCCCGCTCGTAGTCGTCGATCCGGCCGATGTCGAGCCAGTAGTCGAAGGAGCTGTAGATCCCGACCTTGCCGCCGTCGTCGGCCACCCGCTCGAGCAGCGTGGGCATGTCGATGCGGGTGCCGGGTACGACACCGGCCACGATCTCCGGGTCGAGCACGTAGATGCCGGTGTTCACGTGATAGCGATGCACCGGCTTCTCGGTCATCCCGGTCACCACGTCGTTGTCGCTCTGCACGACGCCGTAGGGCACCTGGTACTCGTACTCGCGCACGCACATTGTGGCGGCGAACTGCTGCTGCTCGTGGTGGCGCAGCAGGCGGGTGAAGTCGACGTTGGTGAGCACGTCGCCATTGATCATCAGCAACGGCAACTTTGCGATGTCGGGCGGCAGCAGGCCCAGCGCGCCACCGGTCCCCAGCGGCGTCTCCTCGTGGACGTAGGTGATGCGCACGCCGAAGTCGCTGCCGTCGCCGAAGTGGTCGCGGATCTTCTCCGGCAGGTAGTGCGTGGAGATGTAGAGGTTCGTGAACCCGTGGCGCACGAACCGCCGCACGAGGTGCTCCAGCATCGGCTTGTCGCCGACCTTGAGCATCGGCTTCGGCGTGTCGGCGGTCAGCGGATGCAACCGGGTGCCGAAGCCCCCGGCCATGATGAAGACGGGGTTGTCGAAGTGGGGCCGCTCCAGCAGGCGGCTCAGCGTCTGCACGCCCCGAACCCGGCCGGTGCCGTCGACGAGCGGCAGCAGGGTGACGCCGTGCGCGCGCATCAGGTCCAACATCTCGAGCCGATCCGCACCGACCGGCGCGGTCCGCGGCCGGGGGTTGGCGACGGTCGTGACCGGGTCGGCCATCTCGCGGTCGGCGAGCAGGCCGCGGCGTACGTCGCCGTCGGAGACCGTGCCCAGCAGGGTGTCGTCCGCGCCGCAGACCAGGGCGATGCCGGTGGCGCCCTCGTCGATCGCCCGCATGGCGTCGCGGATGGTGGCCTCCGGCGTGAGGCGGATCGTGCGCCAGTCCTTCACCGCGTCCCCTCGTCGATCAGGTCACCCGGTGCGTAGTCGCGGCTCGCCGCAGTGCCGAGCAACGCCCAGTAGCCGTAGGGCGACAGCCCGGTCCCCGGGCGCATCACGCCCAGCGTCTGCGGGGTGAACCGCTCGCCGGCCCGCACCGACGCGATCGCGACGAGGCTCTTGCGTGCCAGCCCGCGGTTGGGCAGCTCGCTCGGTTGCGGTCGCTTGACCGGGTCACCGAGCGCCGCCGTGACCTCGCGGATGCCGGACACCATCGCCGCCAGCTGGCCGGGCTCCAGCGAGGCGCGGTGGTCAGGACCGGGCAGCGAGCGGTCGAGCGTGAAGTGCTTCTCCACGACGCGCGCCCCGAGCGCTGCTGCCGCCATCGGAACGGCGATGCCTTCGGTGTGGTCGGAGTAGCCGTAGCGCAGGCCGAGAGCCGACCCCATGGCCGGCATCGCGGCGAGGTTCACCTGCTCCGCCGGGGCGGGGTACTCGCTGGTGCACTGCAGGATCGTGACGCGATCGTGCAGGGCCTCCCGGCCCGCGGTGCTCGAGTACGCCTCCGCGAAGGCGTCGATGGTCGGCGCGGCGTCCGGTGCCGCGGTGAACCCGAAGGCGATAACCGCCAGGGCCGCCTCGATGTCGGCGAGGGACGCCATGCCCGTCGAGACGATGAGCTGCTCCGCCGCGCGGGCGTGGGCGAGCACGAACGGGGCGTTGGTGAGCTCGCCGGACGGAACCTTGAGCGTGGTCAGGCTCAGCTCGTCGACGAGGAAGGCGAGGCTGGTGAAGTCGAACGCGGTCGAGAGGAACTCGATCCCGACCGCGCGGCAGTGGGCGGCCAGGGTGCGGTGCTCCTCGAAGCCCAGCTCGAGGCGCTTCAGCATGGCCAGTTGGGACTCCGTGCCGCCGCTGTTCCGCTCCTGGTACGCCGCCCGGGCCGCTCCGGGCGTGACCAGCTGGTCGGCGAGGAAGGTCTGGAACTTCACGACGTCCGCACCGGCGGCCTTGGCCGCGTCGACCAGCCGCAGTGCGAGCTCCAGGTCGCCGTTGTGGTTAACGCCCGCCTCGGCGATCACCGTCACACCGTTCACGGCCGGATCTCCTTGAGGATCGTGAACGCCTCGGCCGCGGCGACGCCGGCCTGCGTCCCACGGAGCGCTGCGAGCGCCGCCACCGCCTCGCGGCTCCGCGGGAAGGGGAAAGGCTGCATCTCGTGTCCGTAGAGCTCCAGGATGGCTAGCTTCTCCTCGAGGTGGTCGGTGACGTCGACGAACAGATTCGGTCGGAACAGGCCGTCGGGCCGTACCGCGAAATCGGTCTCCGACAGCGTCTCGTAGGTCATCAGCGCGCGAATCGACGGACAGCGGAAAGACTTTGTGGCCGCAACGACGGCGTCGAAGACCACGGTGTGGTCGGAATGGACGTCGTGCCGGTGCGGGACGTACACGTGCGTGGGCGCCACCTGGTTGACAACCGCCGCGATCGCACCCACCACCTCGCCCATCGGGAGCGTGTCGAGGTAGACGGTCGGCAGGCCGAGCCTGTGGACGCCCGCGAACGCGTAGCGGCCCGCGACCTCGTGGATCTCCGCCTCGCGGGCAGCGATCCTCTCGGCGCTATAGCCTGCGTCTACCGACATCTCGGTCACGATGACCCAATGCACCTCCGCTCCGTCCGCTCGATGGCGCAGCAGCGTTCCGCCGCAGCCGAGCGACTCATCGTCAGGATGTGGCGCGACGACCAACACGCACGTCATAGGTACTCCCCTATCTGAGGTGTGCCGGATTCGCCAGCCGGCTCGATCCACACCGCCGAGCCGCCACCACATTTCACCAAGAGCGTCCGCTCCTTGACATCGAGCACCTTCCCCGGCTCGACGTTGGAAGGGACGACCATCCGGTGCACCCTCGAACGCGCGACGACAATGGTGGTGTCGCGCCACTCGAACTCTGCCCCGGGGTAGGGCGGAGCCAACGCACGCACCAGGTTGTGGATGTCCGACGCCGGCATCCGCCAGTCGATGACGCCGTCCCGTCTGGTCCGCTTTCGCCAGTAAGTGGCCTGCGAGTGATCCTGCGGCTGAAGCACCGCGGTGCCATGCGCAAGATCGCGGGTCACGTCTCGGATCTGCTCGCGAGCGGTGCCGAGAATGCGTGCGTAGAGCGAGCCTGCGTCGTCCTCGGGCCAGATGGGCACGGGGCACTGGCTGAGGATCGGACCCGAGTCGGCACCCTCGTCCATCTGGAAGAAGGTGCTGGCGGTGCTTGCAAGCCCAAGAGCCAGCGCCCAGATGATCGGATGACGTCCGCGATTCTGCGGCAGAGCGGCTGGATGGAAGCCGATGGTGCCGAGTGGTGCGACCGACAGGGCGTCGCGGTTCAGCAAGTGACTCCATCCGATGCAGTACACGACGTCTGGCCTTCGGTCCTGGAGGAAGCTCAGGCTGTCGGCCTGTCGTCCATTCGCCTCATAATGGCGCGGGATTTCGTGAGCGTCGCAGAGAGGCGCCAGGTCGACGAAGTCAGCGTTGGCCAGCGAACGCTCCTTGGTCACCACGCCGACAACCTCGGCGTCCGAACCCAACTCAAGGAGCGTGCGGAGGGCCATCTCGCTCGACTCCACACAGCCGATCAGCGCCACCCTCACAGGTTGACCTCGATGTCGTAGAAACTCTTTTCAAGCAGATCGTCCAGCCGGTGACTGACCAGGATCTCGACGATCTGCCGCGATGCGTCGCCGCCCCCGTACGGACTCGCGGCTGACGTGCACATTGCTGCGAAGGTCGGGTCGAGCACCTGCGCGATCCCCCGACGAATGCTCGCTTCGTCGTCCGGGACCCGCACAACCGTTGGGCCAGCAATCCGGCCACGCTGCCTCTCGCCGATGTCGAGCGTCGGGACCCCGAAGGCCGGCGCCTCGATAAGGCCACTGGACGAGTTGCCAACCACGGCTGCAGCGTGCTGCATCAGGCTGAGGTAGCGCAGTTGACCGAGTGACTTGGCGAGGAGGACCCGTCCAGGATGCGTGTCCCGGAAGCGCTCGAGCAGCGGGATGATCCGTCGCCCTCCCGCATCGGAGTTCGGATACGTCATCACGACCTGGTGGTTCGGCTGCTCCGCGAGTGCTCGGAGCAAGCGTCGGAGGCCATCGACAGCACCGTCCGGCGACAGGGTCACGGGATGGTAGGTCGCAAGCACGTAGGGCGGGCGAAGGTCGAAGCCCAGATCGTCCCTCAGGGCAGGCAGGTCGAGCAGTGCCAGGCGTCGGGCGCCGTCCACGCCCGGGGCGCCGACATTGAAAACCCGCGAGGGGTCCTCGCCCAACTGCACTACGCGGCGGCGGTATGCATCGGTGGCGGTGAAATGGAGGTGTGACAGTTTCGTCACGGCGTGCCGGATCGCCTCGTCGATCAGACCCTGCGTCGACTCGCCACCGTGTATGTGAGCAATGGGTATCCGCGCCGACATCGCGGCGAGTGCGATCGCAATGGCTTCGTACCGATCACCAAGCAGGACCAACAGGTCGGGTCGCTGTCGGGCAAATGCCTCGGCGGCGCTGATCGTGGCCAGACCCATCGACTTGCTCATCCCCACCGAGGTATCGGAGGAGAGCACGAATTCCAGTCGCTCGGCGATGGGGATGCCGTCGGCCTCGATCTGGGAGACCGTCATGCCGAACTCGGGCGAGAGGTGCATCCCGCCCACGAGAAGCTGCAGCTCGACATCGTCGGAATCCTGGAGGTCCTGGATCACCCACGACAGCAGTCCGTACTCTGCCCTGGTCCCGGTGAAGACAGCGATCTTGCGCATCTCAGTCCTCCACCGGGCTGCTCGGCAGGTTCACCAGGCGGTCCTCTATCCACTCCGCGACCGGCAGCGCACCGCGCAGCGCGTCCGCCCACATCGGGAGCCGGTGCATGAGCCGCCAGGCGGGGCGGGTCATGACGCCCGCGGCGTTGGTCGCCTCGAGCAGCTCGTCGCGCTGGGCCCGGTCGGCGCACAGCACCGCGTTGAGCCAGTAGTTGGAGCGACCGTACGACGGCTCGACGACGAACTCGTAGTCGCTGCCGGCGAAGAACGAGCGGTAGCGCTCGGCGAGCGCACGCTTGCTCGCCAGCCGCGCCGCGAGTCCCTCGAGCTGGCCACAGCCGAGGGCGGCGTTGAGGTTCGGCATCCGGTAGTTGAAGCCCGGCTCGTCGTGGAGGAACTCGTAGGGGTGCGGCACCTTGGCAGTGGTGGTGAGGTGCTTGAGGTGGTCCGCCTCGGCGCTGTCGCGGCACAGCACCATGCCGCCCCCGCCCGTGGTGAGCACCTTGTTGCCGTTGAAGCTCAGGGTCCCGAAGTCGCCGAACGTGCCGGTGTGGCGATCGCCGTAGAACGAGCCGAGGCTCTCGGCCGCGTCCTCGACCAGCCGCAGCCCCCAGCGCTCGCAGACGGCGAGGAGCTCGGGGAGCCGTACCGGATGCCCGTAGGTGTGCATCGGCACCACGGCCTTGATCGGGCGGCCCGAGGCCCGATGCCGGCAGACCGCGCCGTCGACGACGGCGTGCTCGTCGAGCCAGGCCGCCACCGCGTCGGGGTCCAGGCCGAGTGACTGCCGCTCGACGTCCACGAACACCGGCTCCGCACCCAGCTGGTGCAGCGCGTTGCAGGTGGCGACGAAGGTCAGCGGCTGGGTCACAACGAAATCGCCCCGACCGACCCCGGCCGCGATCAGCGCCGCGTGCAGGGCGGCCGTGCCGTTCACGGTCGCGACGGCCCGTGGGCTGCCGGTGTAGTCGGCGACCATCTGCTCGAAGCGGTCCACGAACGCCCCGACGCTCGAGACGTACGTCGACTCGATCGTCTCGACGACGTACGCCTGCTCGTTCCCGGTGAAGGTGGGGACGTGCAGCGGGATGAACTCGCTCGTCCGGTAGCACTCCCGGACGAAGTCGATCACTGCCTGCGTGTCCACGCTCGCCTTCCCGCTGGTTGGTTCGATCTGATCATCGGCGCGGCCGGCCGTCGGCGTGAGCCGCGGGTGCCGCCGCGTTGCAGAGTCTGCCGCATCAGCGGGGCCGGGCCGGCACCCCCGTGACGGTGACCCCGGCGGGCACGTCGGCGACCACGGCCGCCCCCATCCCGACGACGGCGTCCGCGCCGACGCTGAGGTTCTGGCGCACCGAGCACCCCGCGCCCAGCATCACCCGGTCGCCGACCGTGACGGCGCCCGACACCACCGCACCCGGACCGACCAGCACGTGGTCGCCCAGCGTGGTGTCGTGACCCACGGTCGCGTTGCGGTTGACGTGGGTGTGGCGGCCGAGCCGCACGTGGTTGGTCACGCTGACGAAGGGGAACAGCACGCTGCCCGGCCCGAGGTCGACGACGCGACCCCGGCTGGTGGCGGGATGGACCAGGACGGGTGCCGGACGGTCGCGCAGCGCGGCGTCCAGCCGGGCCCGCACCTGCGGCGAGCCGATGCCCAGCAGGTAGCCCACCGAGGGCGGCAGCTCCCCCCATGCCTCGTCGCCGCCGAGGTAGGGCAGGCCGTAGGCCGCCATCGGGCTGTCGGGCCCCGGCGCCTCGGCGGCCACCACGCCGACCACCTCGATGCGGAGACGGCCCTCCGCGTTCACCGCGTCGACGACGTCGAGCACCTCGCGGGCGTGCCCGCCGGCACCGACCAGTGCCACGGGGACGGGTGCGGTCACGGCTGCCTCACATCTTGCCGTCGAGGTAGGTGCCGGTCTCCTGGTGGTGGAACTCCGGGACCATCGTCGTGAACAGCTCGACGATCTCGCGCTTGTCCCAGGAGCCGCGGGCGCGCAGCGCCGCGATGCGCTCCTCGAACGCCGCGACCGCGGCGTCGCCGGCCGGATCCGGCACGATGGCGTCGCGGATGACGCCGAGGTTCGCGAACCGGCTCCAGTCGACGTCGTCGCTCTCGGCGTGGAACTCCTCGAACGCCTTCTCCCCCGTCGTGTCGCTCGTGGAGAACAGGCACGGCCACCGCCCCTGGTCCGGAAGCGTGGCGGCCAGCGCCCGTGCCTCCTCCTCGCTCTCGCACAGCACCGGCTCGAAGCCGCGGCCGCGCAGGTAGTTGAGGGCGATCTCGGCGAAGGTGATCAGGTGCAGGTCGTCGCTGAGCTTGGGGAAGAACACGTCGCCGTTCCCGCCGAGCAGGCACGACATGAGGCACAGCTCGCCGGACTCCTTCGGCGTCACGAAGTAGCGGCGCACGTCGTCGGGGGCCACGATCGGCTGCCGCTTGGCGAGGCGCTGCTCGAAGCCGTGCAGCAGCGAGCCGTCCGAGAACGCCACGTTGGCGAACCGGGCCGTCGAGACGTCGATGTCACGACTGCGGCGGGCCAAGAAGAGCTCCATGATCCGCTTCGAGGCGCCCATCATGTTGACGGGGTTGGTCGCCTTGTCCGTCGAGACGCAGAAGTACTTGCGCGCTCCCGCCTCGGCGGCGGCGCGGGCGGTGCGGTCGGTGTTGACGACGTTGACCTGGATCATCCGCATCAGCGTGAAGGGGTCACGCTCGCTGCGCACGTGCTTGAGCGCGGAGAGGTTGAGCACGTAGTCGTACTCGCCGTCGTGGCGGAAGAACGCGTCGTACTCCGGCGAGCCGATGTCGAGGGCGTAGGTCTGGAAGTCGCCCGCGATGTAGCCGAGGCTGCTGCGGACGTCGCGGACGACCTCGACGAGGTTGTTCTCGCTGATGTCCACGACGTGGAGCTTGCGCGGTCCCCGGCGGAACAGCTCCTTGACGACCGCCTGGCCGATCGAGCCGGCGCCGCCGAGAACCAGGAAGCGCGAGGACCTGACCAGCTCGGTCAGCTCGGCCTCGTGGGCGGCGATGTCGTCGGCCAGCAGCTCGCGCTCCCGCCCGATCAGCGTCAGCAGTGGCGATGCGGGACTACTCAGGGCTGATCAGGGCTCCTCAGACGGGGTCGGCGAGGGCAGAGTAGTCGAGCACGCTGATCGAGCGCGAGTACTGCCGGGCAGCCGTCTCGGTCACGATGTCGACCCCGGCGCGGCGGTCCTCCGCGACCAACGGCGTCGGCAGCCGGAAGGAGCGGATCGCGACCCGCTCCTCGGTGAGATCGGCGAGGTTCCCGAGCAGGGTCGAGACGTTCCCCACGAACCGGCTCGGGCAGGTGCCGATCTGTGCCGCGACCAGCTCGAAGGGCAGGTCGAAGACCAGCACCTCGCACATCGAGCGCAGCACCTCGAGCTTCTCCGGGCGCTCCCAGCGGTGGGCGACGTAGCCGACGGTCGCGTCGGGGCACCATCGTCGCGCCTCCTCGACCAGCTCCACCGCCAGCTCCAGGTCACCGGAGGTGACCACGCCCGCCTCCAGCAGGGGCGAGCCGACGACGAACACCATCGAGTCGTCGAGGGCGATCTCCCTGAAGCGCTCGCGCAGCAGTGCTCGCGTGTTCGGGATGACGATGTCGCCCGCGGCCGCCCTCACCTGGTCCGCGAAGGTGGTGAAGAAGGTCATCTGCGGCACCGGCCGGTGGTCGAGCCCGTCGGGGGCCGGCTCCCCGGCCCGTGCGGCCAGCTCTCGCGGCCGGTCGATCCCCATCGTGGCGCTCCCGTCGTCGACGAGCACCACGTCCGGTCCCTGGAGTCCGAGCTCGTTGAGGAGCTGCCAGAGCACGGCGGCGTTGTACTCGCCGAACACGAACCGCCGCATCGGGAGGTAGGGCAGCAGCGCCTGCGTGAGCTCGGGGAACATGACCGTCGTGGACCAGTCCGGAGTCTTCCAACCGCCCGTGAGCCGCTGCGCGAAGGTCGGTACGCCGGGCAGCACCAGCTCGAGCACGCGGTACATCTGCTCGATGTTCTGCTCGTTGAGGCAGTGGTCCACGATGACGAGGTCCGGCGTGACGCCGGTCGCCGCGCAGTACTCCGCCAGGTTGAGGACCTGGAGCGGCGACCGGACGTGTCCGACCGTCGAACCCTTCTGCTGCGAGGTGCGGGTCGCCGCCCGCTGCGGGGCGGCGCCGACGTCGGCCTGGGTGGCCGGGGCCGGCGGCTCGTCCGTGCCTGCGCCGGTGGCCACCCGGTCCCTCACGGTCTCCGGCGCCCCTGCGGCGCTCAGCCGTCGCAGGTAGGCCTCCTGCTGCAGTCCATCAGCGAACTCGATGTGGTCGGCGAGCACCGCGATCGCGAGCTCGGCGAAGGCACCGAGGGTCTCCGGCACCTCCGTCAGCTCGGGGACGGCGGCTGCCAGCGCGCCGGTCAGCACCGTGAAGATCTCGTCGGGGACCACCGCGGCCTTGCCACCGTCACCGCCGGCCAGGCCGCGGCGGGCGACCCGCACCGACCCGAGGTGAGCGGTCCACGGCCAGTCGGGGCGCGCGATCTTGAGCATCGCGGCCAACAGGTGCTCCAACGGGCCGTCGGCATCGCTGCGCAGGGAGCCGAGCCGCTCCACGTAGGCGGGGTGGGCAGCGAGATAGTCCCGGATCTCGCTGCTGACCCGGCCCACCACCTGCCACGAGGTGGGATCGGCCGGCAGGGTGATGACCCCGGTGAGGACCTCGTCGAGCGTCGCGCGCAGGTCCGCGTCCTTCCGGGGGCCCTGCGAGCGGGCGACGACGGCGGCGGGGACGCCCGCGCCGACCAGGCGCCGGGCGGTGGCCGGGTCGCTGGCGTCGAGGAAGGCGAGCTGGCCGCCCATCCCCTCCTGAAGCGCGGCCCAGGGCACCGCACCGAGCTCACGCCGTCGCACCTCGGCGATCACCCGCTGTCGCGTCTCGGCATCCTGGCGCGCCGTGCTCACGACGCTGCTCCAGAAGAACTCGCACACCCGGTCGCACGCCTTCAGCGTCGCCGGCTCGCTGGTGTGGCTGCTCGCGTGCCGCATCTGCTCGATGGCCTCGAGCTTGTTGATGACGAGCGTGTCCCAGGGGTCGCCCCCGGACCGGGTGATCGTTCCGGCGCGCTGCACCCAGAGGTAGGCCGAGTCCTCCCGGAAGTCGGTGACGGTGAGGCTCGCTCCCGAGCGGGCGAGGACCTCCATCCAGAAGACCGTGTCGTCGGCGTACTTGATGCTCGGGTCGAAGCGGACCTCGCCGATCACGCTGCGCTCGGCGATCTTGGCCCATGCCGGGTTGATGGCCGGCCACAGGTCGGCGTTGCTGGCCGCCCCGCGGGGCTTCCCGGCGTACTGCCGCGGGATCGTGGTCAGCCAGGAGTCCTCGTCGATCCGGTCGAGCGCCCCCTCGACCACGATGCCGACCCGGCCGTAGGGCACCTGGCCGGGGGCGGCGGCGTCCCAGAGCGCCTCGAGGTAGCGGGGCTGCAGCCGGTCGTCGTCGTCGACGAAGCCGACCCAGTCGGCGATCGGACCCGCCGCTCCGTCGAGCACGATGTTGCGCGCGTTCTGGGCGCTGGCCACCTCGGTCTCGATGAGCCGGACCTGGTACGCCGGGTGCGCAGCCTGCCACTCCGCGACGATGCGCGGGGTGTCGGTCGGCGGGCCGTTCTGCACGACGACCACGTCGAACATGTCGGGCGGCAGCGTCTGCGCGGCGAGGTCGTCCAAGCAGGTCGTGATCCGGTCCGCGCCCTGGTAGGTGGGGACGATGATCGTGATCTGCGAGCCCTCCCCGACGCCCTCGGGGCGTGGCACGCTGGCCGCGAGGGGCCCGCCCTCCTCGACGACCTCGGAGTGCGCCCGCAACGCGTCGCCGTGCAGCGCCAGCGTCGAGCGGGCGGACCTGCGGATGTGGACGGCCCGCGGCCCGTACTGCACGACGATCGTCGCCACGACGCGCTCACGCAGGCCCTGCTGCACCGGCACGCCGCGCTCGGCGAGGCCGCGGAAGATCGGCTCGAGCCCGACCTCGACGCCGTCGGCGATCAGCAGGTCGTCGCCGATCACCAGCGTGTCGATCGCGTCGGGCAGACGGTCGACCAGCCACCAGTGCGCCGGACCGGCGGCCGACGGGTTCTCGCGCAGCCACGGGACCTGCTCGATGACACCGGGCGTCGGCGCCGGAAGCTTCGGCTCGAGCGCGGCGTTCGCCGCCCAGTCGTCCCGGAGCGCGAGTGCCTTGGCGGGCTCGGCGGCCGGCCGCGGCGGCGGCTGTCCCCCTTCCGCCAGGGACGCGCGCGCCAGCTCGCGGGAGCGCAGCAGCGGCGTGGCGCCGACGAGAGCGGATCGCGAGCGCTGCGAGCTGAGCAGCGATCCTGAGCGGTTGAACCGGTAGTACAGCATGGTGCCGGGCACCGTCCGGTGCCGCACGCCGGCATGGAGCGTCGTGCTGTTCCACTGCCAGTCCTCCGAGCCGAAGCCGGCCGGGGTCGGCTGGTACGGGAACCGCTGCCGCAGCTCGCGGTGGGCCATCGCGAAGGCGTCCCACAGGTTGTTCTCCGCGAGGGCCCAGGCCCGGTAGGACGCGTCGTCGACATCGGGGTTGCGGGCGATCGCGAAGATGCCCTCGAAGAAGAGCTGGAGCTCGGGATGAGCGACGGCGCCCGGCTCCTCCCGCAACAGGGCGTACGCCTCGGCGATCCAGTTGGCGGAGATCAGGTTGTCGCCGTCGAGCGTGCCGACGAACTCCGCGGTGGTGTGCTCCAAGCCGCTGTTGCGCGCTAGGCCGAGGTCGCCATGATCGGTCTCGACGATCTCGATCCGCGCTGCCGCTGCCAGCGGGCCGCCCGCAGCCCTGGCCTGCTGGGCGACGGTCCGCGTCGCCTCGTCGGCCCGGTCGAGCACGATGACGACCTCGGTGCCGATGCCGCGCTCGGCGGCGTGGGCGAGGGCACGTCCCAGCGAGCCGAGGGTCGCGAGGGCCAGCTCGCCCTCCGCGTGGAGGTTGAGGATGAGCGCCACCTCGGCAGCACGCGAGTCGATCATTGTCCTCCGTTTCGGGGTCCGGCGGCCGCGGTCGTGAGTCGCCGGAGACACCCATCGGCGGTGCCGGCGGTGACATGACCGGTTCGCACCCAACCCCGGGGTCGGGCTAGCCCGTCCGGACTAGGAGCGCCGGACCCGCGGCGCCGGCTGGCACACCGGACAAAAGTACGAGGAGCGGTTCGCGAACGCGATGCGCCGGATCGGCGTGCCGCACCGCTCGCACGGCTCGTCCTCGCGTCCGTAGGCGTGCAGCGAGCGGTCGAAGTAGCCCGACTCGCCGTTCACGTTGACGTAGAGCGCGTCGAAGGAGGTGCCACCCTGGGCGAGCGCGGCGAGCATCACCGCCCGCGCGTTCTGGAGCAGCTCGCGGACCTGGGTCGCGGTCAGCCGGCTGCCGGGCCGCTCGCCGTGGAGCCGACTGCGCCACAGCGCCTCGTCGGCGTAGATGTTGCCCACACCCGACACGACCGTCTGGTCGAGCAGCAGCCGCTTGACGCCGCTGCCGGAGCGGCGGATCCGGCGTACGACGGCCTCCTCGTCGAACTCCGGGTCGATCGGGTCGCGCGCGATGTGGGCGATCTCGGGCGGCAGCTGGGCGCCACCGGGGCTCAGGGCGAGACCGCCGAACATCCGCTGGTCGACGAAGCGCAGCTCGAGTGGTCTCGATGCGCCGCCTCGTCCCTCGGCGGCTACTCGACCAGCGAGGGAGAAGCGGACCCGCAGGTGACGCTCGGCGGCAGCCTCGGGCGGCTGCACGAGCAGCTGGCCGCTCATCCCGAGGTGGCCGAGCACGGCGTTGCCGTCGTCCAGCGGCAGCCAGAGGTACTTGCCGCGGCGCCGGGCCGCGACGAAGGTGCGCCCGGCCAGCGCGGCGGCGAAGGCCGCGGGGCCGCCGGGGTCGCGCCGCAGCGGACGCGGGTGGAGCACGTCGACCGCGGTGACGGTCGCGCCCACGACGTGGCGCTCGAGGCCGGCGCGGACGACCTCGACCTCGGGCAGCTCCGGCATCTACTCGCCGGCGGCGAGCTCGGAGGGCCGGGCCGCCTGGCTGTCGGCGTCGGTGGCGTCGGTGGCGTCGAGCTCGCCGTACGCCGTCTCCGCGGCGGCCTGCTCGGCCTCCTTCTTGGAGCGGCCGACGCCGTTGCCGTAGAGCTGCTCGCCCACCCGGACCTGGGCGGTGAAGGTCTTCATGTGGTCGGGACCCTCGTCGGCGAGGACGTACTCGGGCACGCCGAGGCCGCGCTCGGCGGCCAGCTCCTGCAAGGAGGTCTTCCAGTCCAGCCCGGCACCGAGCGCCGAGGCGGCCTCGATCAGCGGGTCGAAGAGGCGGTGGACCAGGGCCGAGGAGGTGTCGATGCCGCCACTGAGGTGCACCGCACCGATGACGGCCTCGACCGTGTCGGACACGATCGAGGCCTTGTTGCGCCCGCCCGTGGACTCCTCGCCCCGGCCGAGCTTGATGTGCTCACCCAGCCCGATGGCCCGGCCGACCTCGGCCAGTGCGCGGGCGTTCACCACGGCCGCGCGGAGCTTGGCCAGGCGGCCCTCCGAGAGGTCGGGGTGGATCAGGTAGAGCGTCTCGGTGACCACGACGCCCAGCACCGCGTCACCCAGGAACTCCAGCCGCTCGTTGGTGGGCAGGCCACCGTGCTCGTAGGCGTAGGAGCGGTGGGTGAGGGCGCGCTCGAGCAGCTCGGGGTCCAGTATCGGATCCCCGAGCGCTGCTCGCAGCTCGGCGTAGTTGGTCAGTGGACCGTGCCGATCAGGCGATCAGAGGACCTGGCGGCGGTCGGCCTTGGCGCCGTACTGACCGCACTCACCGCACGCACGGTGCGGGAGGTGCTTGGCACCGCAGGCGGGGTTGGCGCAGGTGACCAGGGTCGGCGCGACGGCCTTCCAGGCAGACCGACGGTGACGCGTGTTGCTGCGCGACATCTTCCGCTTCGGAACAGCCACTTCTCTCTCCTCAATCAAACAGCCGGATCGGATGTCCGGCCGAAACTCGTCGGGGCGACCGGCGGTCGCCTAGTCCTGACCGGGCTCCCGGCCAGGGTCCTGCTGGTCCTGCTGCAGCTCGGCCAGCCCGGCCCAGCGCGGGTCGATCGCAGCCTCGTGACTGTGGTCGGGATCGTCGGCCAGGCGTGCCCCGCACTCGGTGCACAGTCCCGGACAGTCGTCCTGGCACAGCGGCTGGAACGGCAGCGCAAGCACCACCGCGTCCCGCAGCAGGGGCTCCAGGTCGACCAGGTCGTCCCGCAGCATGCTGACCTCGTCGTCCTCGGAGACGTCCCTGGCGTCACGGATGTCGTCGTACATGTACAGCTCCTGGAACCGAACCTCGATCTCGTCGGAGATCGGCTCCAGGCACCGCACGCACTCACCCTCGAGGTCGGCCGTGGCCGTCCCCGTGACAAGAACGCCCTCCATGACCGCCTCGAGGCGCAGGTCCAGCTGGACCGGCGCACCCTCGGGGACACTGAGGACTTCGATGCCCAGATCTGCCGGGGCCGGCACCGACAGTGTCACCTCACGCTGGGACCCCGGGCGGCGGCCGAGCTCGCGGGTGTCGAGCACGAGCGGCGCTCTCGGGTCCAGGCTGGTCAGGGGATCACTTCCGGTTCCGGGCACAACAGATCGACGAGAATCGTAACCGGCTGCCCGGGGCGGAGCCAAAACGCTCACCAGCCGGGCCGTCCGGTCACGACGCACCCCTAGGATCCCACGGGTGACCAGGCGCGTGCGGCTCGACCGGCTAGCGGAGGCCCTCGCCTGGCTCGGAGTGCTCGGCTTCGTGGCGCTGACCATCGGCCCGGCACTGCTCGGACGAGGCGTGCTCGCCGACGTGGACTACCTGCGCACGCTGCTGCCGTGGCGGGTCGACGGGTCCGCGGCGGGCACATCGGCGCTGTTCTGTCGCGGCGACACCCTGGACTCGGTGCTCCCGGCCATGCAGTTCGCCGCGACCTCGCTGCGCGAGGGAACCTTCCCCACCTGGTCGCCCTACGAGGCGGGCGGCACGCCGTTCGCCGCCAAGCCCGACTACGCGCTGCTGAGCCCGCTGTCGTGGCCCTACCTGCTGCTACCGCTGTGGCTGGCACCGGCGTTCGTGAAGCTGACCGAGTTCGCGGTGGCCGTGGCCGGGATGGTCGCCTTCCTCGGTCGCCACGGCGTACGCCGGCCGGCGGCTCTCCTCGCCGGCGTGGTGTTCGCCGGCTCCGGGTTCATGGTCATGTGGACCAACTGGCCGCAGACCCGGGTGGCGGCGCTGATCCCCGCGCTGTTCTGGGCGATCGAGAGGGTCGCCGCGGGACGCGGCCCCCGTGACGTCGCCTGGCTGGGCCTGGTCGTGGCGTCGATGCTGCTGGGCGGCTTCCCGGCGGTGACCCTCTTCGCGCTGAGCGCCGGGGCGGTCTACGTGATGGTCCGCGGCGTCCAGGAGGCGCGGCGTGCTGGGGGCACCTCGTGGCGGGTGCTGCTCACCGCGGGCGGGTGTGCCGCCGGCGGCGTCGGGCTGGGCGCCGCCCTCCCGGCCCTGCAGCTGCTGCCATTCGCCCGCGACCTGGACACCCTGGGCCTGTCGCACCGGCCGTTCGGGGGCGTCCCGCTGCCCACCGGCGCCTTCGTCACCACGATCGCGCCCTCCGTGCACGGCCTGTGCCGCGGCGGTGACTGGGTCGGGCCGCTGATCCCGATCGAGCGAACGGCGTTCATCGGCGGCGCCGCGCTCCTGCTCGCCGTCTGCGCCGTGCTGTTGCGACGCGGTCGCGACGGCGAGAGCGGCCCCCGTGGTCCTGCGGTGCTGCTGGGGTCGCTCTTCGCCGGCACGGTGGTTGCCGTCTTCGTGGACTCACCGCTGGTCCGCGCGCTGGGCGAGCTGCCGTTCTACTCCTCGAACCTGATCTGGCGCGCCACCTCCGTGGTGGGGTTCCTCGGCGCCGCCCTGGCCGGCATCGGCCTGGACCGGCTGGCCTCGGCGCGGCCGGGCCGGCCGCGCGCCGTCACGATGCTGGTGACGCTCGGGGTCGCGGTCGCGAGCGGCGGGTTCCTCGCCTGGACCGTGCACGAGGGTCGCGAGGACGCGGCGGCCCACGACATCGTCACCCGCTACGACGCCGCCCTGCGCGTGCCGTTGGCGCTCGGGGCCGGCGCCGTCGTCTGCGTGGTCGTCGCCGTGCTGGCCCGCGGCTGGCTGCGCGCCCTCGCACTCCTGCTCGTCGGGGTGCTGGTCGTCGGGCAGACCACCGCGTTCGCACGCGCCGGGCTCCCGCTGAGCCAGCGCGCCAACTTCTACCCCGCCACGGCGACCCATCTCTACCTGCAGCAGCACCTCGACGGGCAGCGGTACGCCGCCGGTGACTGGACCACCTATCCCGCGACCGCGGACTACTACGGCCTGCGCACACCGGTCGGTCACCAGTTCGTCGAGGAGCGCTGGGGCGACCTGCTGCGCGCCGTCGACCCGGACGTGTTCCTGACGCCGACCTTCACCCGGTTCTCGGCGGCGGTCGACGTCGACCGCGTCGCCTCCGATCCCGTCCTCGACCGGCTGGCCGTGCGCTACTGGGTCACCCCGTCGATCGCCGTGGCCGGAACGCCCGACCGCGGGCGACCGGACGGCACCGTGACGCTCACCGAGGGCACGCCGCTGTCCTGCGTGGTGCCCGGAGGCCCCCTGGCCGGGATCGCCGTGGGCCTGCCGCAGCGACCCGACGTGGTCCCCGGCGGAGGGCGGCTGCACGTGCGCGTCATGACGCCCGCCGGGCCGGCCGAGACGAGCCGGCCGCTGGGCCGCGACGCCGTCGGTCCCACCCGGGTGGCCGTCGTCGGTGACGCGCTGCCTCCGGATCCGGTCGCCGTCGAGGTGTGGGCCACCGGCCTGCGCGCGCCCCTCGTCCTCGACGCCGCTGGCGGCTCGCCGCTGTGCCGCGCGGTGCGACCCGAGCCGGGCGGGTTGCGGCTGGCCCATGCGGCGACCGGTGCGCTGGTCTACGAGCGGCCCACCGCGCTGCCCCGGATCCGCTGGGCCGGCACCAGTCGGGTCGTCCCGGTCGACGAGCAGGTGGCGGATCTGGCCGCCGGCCTGCCCAGCGACACCGTGCTTCTCGACTCATCCGATGCCCCGGCCGCGGACGGCGCCACGGGCACCGTCGAGGTGCTCACCGACGAGCCGGGCAGGATCCGGGCCAAGGTGACGGCGTCGGGCACCGGCTACCTCGTCGTGGCCGACGCCCTGCGGCGCGCCGGCTGGCACGCCACCGTCGACGGAGAGCCGGCGCGCATCGAGACGGCCGACCACGCGTTCGGGGGCGTGGCGGTGACCGTCGGGACGCATGAGGTCGAGCTTCGCTACCACGCCCCCGGCCTCCGCACCGGTGCGGTCGTCTCGGTCGCCGCCCTGCTGGTGACCGCGGTGCTGTTCCTGGCGCCCTGGATCCGCCGACGGGTGCGCGGCCGGCGCCGGCGTACGACCGCCGACACGTAGACCCGACACGTAGACCCGACACGTAGACTCGGTGGGGTGCGCCTCGTCGTCCAGATCCCCTGCCTGAACGAGGAGGAGACCCTCCCCGCCGTCCTCGCCACCATCCCGCGGGAGATCCCCGGGGTCGACGAGATCGTCATCCTCGTCGTCGACGACGGCTGCACCGACCGCACCGTCGAGGTCGCCCGGGAGCACGGCGTGACGCAGTTCGTGCACCACGTCCGCAACCAGGGGCTCGGCCGGTCCTTCCACGACGGCGTCGCGCGGGCGCTGGAACTGGGCGCCGACATCCTCGTCAACACCGACGGTGACAACCAGTACCCCCAGGAGCGGATCGCGGACCTGGTCCAGCCGATCCTGCGTCGCGAGGCCGACATCGTCATCGCCGACCGCCAGGTCCATCTGGTCGAGCACTTCTCGCCGCTGAAGAAGCAGCTGCAGAAGGTCGGCAGCGCCGTGGTGAACCGCGCCGCCGGCACCACGCTCCCGGACGCGGCGAGCGGCTTCCGTGCCTACTCGCGGGAGAGCCTGCTCATGCTGAACACGATCACCCGGTTCAGCTACTGCATGGAGACGATCATCCAGGCGGGCAACAAGCAGCTGAAGATCGCCAGCATCCCGGTCCTGACGAACGCCAAGACCCGCGAGTCCCGACTGTTCAGGTCGATGCCGGAGCACATCTTGAAGTCCGCGGCGGCGATCATCCGCTCGTTCATGATGTACAAGCCGTACGTCCTGTTCGCCTGGCTGACGACCTTCTTCGGCGTGCTGGGCCTGATCCCGTTCGTGCGCTACGGCGTGCTGTGGCTCGGCGACCGCGAGGGCGGCCACCTGCAGTCGCTGCTGCTGGGTTCGCTGCTGCTGATCATCGCGTTCATGAGCCTGATGCTCGGCGTGGTGGCCGACCTGATCCGGACCAACCGCATCCTCATCGAGGACAACCTGGAGCACACCAAGCGGGCCAGGTTCGGCACCGCGGGCACCGAGCCGGTGCCTGACCGGGGCGCCGACCGGGGCATCGAGCGCCGCTAGTCGGCGCTCGGCACCGGGGCCTGTCGCAGCTGGGTCAGCGCCAGCCCGATGTCGCACACCGTCGCGACGGTCCGGGTGATGAGGGCGACCAGCAGCGCCTCTGGCACGGAGACCACGCCCGCCAGGCACACGACGAGCACCGCCTCGCGGACGCCGGCGCCCGCCGGCACCACGACCGCGAGCATGCCGAGGCTGTAGGCCAGGGCATACCCACCGATCGCGGCCGCGAGCGCGCGACCCGGCGGAGCGTCGAGGCCCACCAGCAGGAACCACACCTGAAGGCCCAGCAGCAGCCACACCACGACCTGCAGGACCAGCGCGCGCCGCAGGCCCGGCCAGGAGGGCAGTGCGGCCAGGGGCTCGCGGCGCGCCAGCCGCAGGCCGAAGGCCAGCACCCGACCCAGCACCGGCGGGTGCAGGGCGGCGTAGCAGGCCGGCAACAGCAGCGCCGCCCACCAGTAGCGGTGCAGCGCGTCCGGCCCCGCGAACGGCAGCAGCAGCACGGCGAGCGACACACCGCCGGTCACGGAGACCGCCAGGACCAGCACGCCCACGGTCACCGACACCCGGCGCGGCACGCGATAGGCCCGTCCGAGCTCCATCTGCCCGAGCACCGACCAGATCGGACCCGGCAGGTACTTGCCCAGCTGGCTGAGGAAGAAGATCCGGGCGGCCGCCCGCAACGGCAGCGGGGCGCCGAGCTCCGCCATCAGCACGCGCCAGGTCAGCAACCCGGCGAAGCCCGCGGCGACGGCCGGGACGAGCGAGGCCGCCAGCGCCCAGGCGTCGAGCGTGCGCAGCCCGTCCGCCAGCTCATGGCGGTGGCGCACCACGGTGTGGACGGCGACCGCCAGGACGGCGAGCAGGACCAGGCGGGTGAGCCACCGGCGCCCGCGTCCGCTGCGAGCGGGACGGCTCGTGGAGTCGTCGGCGAGCGGCTCCGGGTTCGGCACCGTGCGACGCTATCAAGCCGGCTCCTCCTGCCGACCCACCGGACGACCGCGGATGTCGACTAGCCTGACCGGGTGCGGCTGCTGGCGTTCGGGACCTACGACGTGCAGGCCCATCCCCGCGTCGCCGTCCTCATCGAGGGTCTGCGCGCGCACGGTCACGAGGTCGTCGAAGTCAACGCCCCGCTCGGGCTGGACACCGCCCAGCGAGTCGCCATGCTCCGCCAGCCGTGGCGGCTGCCGTTGCTCGCGCTGCGGCTGCTGCGCTGCTGGGTCACGCTCGCGGTGCGGTCCCGGGCCGCCGTACGACGGGGGCGGCCGGACGCCGTACTGGTCGGCTATCTCGGCCACTTCGACGTGCACCTGGCGCGGCTGCTGTTCCGCGGCGTACCGCTCGTGCTCGACCATCTGGTCTCCGCCGCCGGCACCGCACGCGACCGCGGGCTGGCCGGCTCCGGCGGCCTCAAGACGCGGCTGCTCGGCCGGCTGGACCGGGCCGCGGTCGCCGCGGCGGACGTCGTGGTCGTCGACACCGTCGAGCACCGGGCAGCGCTGCCCCAGGAGCTGCGCGACCGGGCCGTGGTCTGCCCGGTCGGGGCGACCGACGCCTGGTTCGCCGTCGGACAGCGAGCGCTCACCCGGCCCGCATCCCGCCCGTTGCGGGTGGTGTTCGTCGGAGTCTTCACGCCGCTGCACGGCACCCCGGTGATCGCCGAGGCCATCGCCGCGCTGGCCGGCGACGACGGCATCGAGTTCACGATGGTGGGCACGGGACAGGAGCACGCCGCCGCCCGGCGCCTGGCCGCCGGGAACCCTCGGGTGACGTGGCTCGACTGGGTGCCCGGACCCCAGCTGCCCGGCCTGGTCGCCGGGCACGACGTCAGTCTCGGGATCGTCGGCACCACCGCGAAGGCGCTCGCCGTCGTCCCCACGAAGGCCTACCAGGGGGCGGCGGCCGGCTGTGTGGTCCTCACCTCCGACACCCCGCCACAGCGCGCGGCGCTGGAGGGCGCCGCGCTGCTGGTGCCGCCCGGCGACGCTGCCGCCCTCGCCGGTGCGTTGCGTAGCCTGGCGGCCGACCCGGCCCGGACCGATGCTCTGCGTCGCGCGGCACACGACCGGGCGGTGGCACGGTTCACCGCCGCCGCCGTGGTCACCCCGATCCTCGACCGCCTGTCCGCCTCCCAGGAGACCACTCGATGACCACGACCGCTCCGCTGCCGCCTCTCGCGATCCGCGCCTGGCTCCGCTACGACGTCGTACGGCGGCTGCTGGACCGGCTCGCGCCGAGGACCGCGCTGGAGATCGGCTGCGGACAGGGCGCGTTCGGCGCCCGGCTGGCGGAGCGGGCCTCCTACCTCGGCGTCGAGCCCGACGACCACTCCCACGCGGTCGCCGCCAGCCGCATCGAGCCGCGCGGCGGGCGGGTGCTGCACGGCACCCACGCGGTCGTGCCCGAGGGCAGCGAGTTCGACCTGGTCTGCGCGTTCGAGGTGCTCGAGCACATCGAGGACGACCGCGGCGCGCTGGCCGACTGGGTGCGCCTCGTGCGGCCCGGCGGGCACCTGCTGCTCTCCGTGCCGGCGTTCCAGGAGCGGTTCGGCCCGATGGACACCCACGCCGGGCACTTCCGGCGCTACTCCCCCACCGAGCTGCGTGACCGGCTCACCGAGGCCGGGCTCACCGACGTGGAGATCACCGTCTACGGCTGGCCGCTGGGCTACGCGCTGGAGGCGGTCCGCAACCGCATCGACGCCAAGAAGCTCGCCCGGGTCGGGGACGCGTCGATGGCCGACCTGACGCACGCCAGCGGCCGGACCTTCCAGCCGCAGACCCGGCGTACCGGCACCCTGATCGCGGCCGCCACCACGCCGTGGCGGCTGCTGCAGCGCACCACCACCACGCGCGGCACCGGGCTGGTCGCCGTGGCGCGCCGCCCCTAGGCGCGAACGACTCAGGCGCGGTCGGCGAGCTTCTCGGCCAGCCGGGCCGCGACGGGCGCCGGCACGAGGGCGGAGACGTCGCCGCCCAGCGTCGCGACCTCCTTGATGAGGCTCGAGGAGACGAACGCGTTGCCCACCGCTCCGGGCAGGAAGACCGTCTCCACCCCCGTGAGGTGACGGTTCATCTGGGCCATCGGCAGCTCGTACTCGTAGTCGGTGGCGCCCCGCAGGCCCTTGACGATGGCGCCGGCGCCGATGTCGCGGCAGAAGTCGACGATCAGGCCGCTGAAGCCGGCGACGGTCACGTTGGACCAGGGCGCCACGGCCTCACGGAGCATCTCCAAGCGCTCCTCGGGGTCGAACAGCCGGCTCTTGGAGACGTTGACCCCGGTCGCGACGACGACCTCGTCGAAGAGCCCGGCCGCGCGGCCGATGATGTCGAGATGCCCGTTGGTGACGGGGTCGAACGAACCGGGGCAGACGGCACGGCGCATGGTGCAGACCCTAGTGCCCCGGCGAGCCGGGTCCGTGCGCCGAGGCGTCGGTCGGCGGCGCAGTGGCGTACCAGAGCGTGGTCTCGCCGTACTTGCGGCTGCGCACCGCCTCGAATCCGTGCGGCCACGCCGGCTCGGGGCTGCGCGAGGAGCGTTCGACCACCACCAGGGCGCCGGGAACCAGCCAGCCGTTCCCGGCCAGGGCGACCAGGTCGGCGGCCACGGCCTCCTCGGCGAGCGGGTACGGCGGGTCGGCGAACACGACGTCGTACGGCGCAGCCGGCGCGGCTCCCAGCGTGGCGCCGACCGACGCGCGGACGATGTTGGCCCTGCTGAACCCGAGCTCGCGGGCGTTGGACGCGATGAGCGCCGCCGTACGCCGGTCGGACTCCACCATCGTCACGACCCCGGCGCCGCGGCTCCACGCCTCCAGCCCGACCGCGCCCGAGCCGGCGTAGAGGTCCAGGAACCGCAGCCCCTGCAGCGAGCCGCACCAGGACTCCACCGCCGAGAACAGCGCCTCCCGGACCCGGTCGCTGGTCGGCCGGGTCTGCGCGCCGCGCGGTGTCGCGAGCCGCCGTCCTCCGGCGGAGCCGCCGATGATGCGGGTCACGACATCTCCAGGTAGTCGGCCTCGGTCGACCGCTCGATCTCCGCGACGGCGCGCGCCAGCAGCGGCGCGCTCGTCAGGTCGGCATCCTCGTCGAGCAGCGCGGCCGCCGCCGCGCGGGCCTCGACGATGGTCTTCTCGTCGCGCAGCACCCGCAGATTCTGCAGACTGGACCGGAACCCGGACTGGGAGGCCCCCAGCACGTCGCCCTCACGTCGCTGCTCGAGGTCGACCTGCGAGAGCGCGAAGCCGTCGTTCGTGGCCGCGACCGCCTCCAGGCGCTGCCGGGCCGGGCTCCCGGCCTCGGCGTGGCTCAGCAGCAGGCACAGGCCCGGCAGTCCACCCCGGCCGACACGGCCACGGAGCTGGTGCAGCTGGGAGACGCCGAACCGGTCGGCATCGAGGACCGCCATCACGGAGGCGTTGGCGACGTCGACGCCGACCTCGATCACGGTCGTGGAGACGAGCACGTCCACCTCGCCCGCGGCGAACGCGCGCATGGTGCGGTCCTTCTCGTCGGCGGCCATCCGGCCGTGCAGCGCGGCGACCCGCAGCCCCTTGAGCGGGCCGTTCGCGAGCTGCTCGACGACCTCCACCACGGCGCTCAGCGAGCCCGGCGTGGCCACCGCGCCGACCGGGTCGCCCTCCGCGTCGACGTCGACCGCGTCCTGCTCCCCCTGCTCGGACTCGTCGCCGCTGATGCGCGGCGCGACGACGTAGGCCTGGCGGCCGCGGCCGACCTCCTCGCGGATCCGCTCCCAGACGCGCGCCTCCCAGTGCGGCTGCTCGGCGAGCGGCACCAGGTTGGTCTGGATCGGCGCGCGGCCGGCGGGCAGCTCGCTGAGGGTCGACACCTCCAGGTCGCCGAAGACGGTCATCGCCACGGTCCGCGGGATGGGCGTGGCCGTCATGACCAGGACGTGCGGCGGCGTTCCGGCCCTGCCCTTGGTGCCGGTCAGCGCGGCGCGCTGCTCCACGCCGAAGCGGTGCTGCTCGTCGACCACGACCAGGCCGAGGTCGAGGAACTGCACCTTGTCCTGCAGCAGGGCGTGGGTGCCGACGACGATACCGGCCTCGCCGGTGGCGATCCGGCTCAGCGGCTCGGTGCGCTGGGTCTTGGTCATGGAGCCGGTCAGCAGCTCGACGCGGGTGGCCTCGTCGGCCGCCCCGAACTGGCCGGCCAACGCCAGGTCGCCCAGCATCGCGGTGATCGAGCGGTAGTGCTGCTGGGCCAGCACCTCGGTCGGGGCGAGCAGGGCGGCCTGGCCACCGGAGTCGACGACCCGCAGCATGGCGCGCAGCGCGACCAGCGTCTTGCCCGAGCCGACCTCGCCCTGGAGCAGCCGGTTCATCGGGTGCGGCTGGGCCAGGTCGTGCTCGATGTCGGCGCCGACCGCCTGCTGGCCGGGGGTGAGCGCGAACGGCAGCCGCGCGTCGAACGCCCCGAGCAGGTCGCTGCTCCCGCCCGTGCGAGCCTGGGCGCCGAGGCCCTGGACCGCGCGCCGGCGGCGCAGCAGGACCAACTGCAGCAGCAGCGCCTCCTCGAACCGGAACCGGCGCTGGGCACGCTTGACCTGGTCGTAGGACTCCGGCGCGTGGATCCAGTCGAAGGCGGTGCGCAGGTCCAGGACGTCGTACTGCTCCCGGAGCGGCTCCGGAACGGGGTCCCAGATGCCCGTCACGACGCTGCGGGCGAACCGCACCGCACGTTGGACGTCCCAGGACTCCACGCCGGCGGTGAGGGGGTAGAGCGGGAAGAGCTCGGTCAGCTCCTCGACCGACATCAACGCGTCCTCCGCGCTGTCCTTCGGGTCGCCGAACAGCACCAGCTGCGGGTTGGTGAGCTGCCACTCGCCGCGGAAGGACCCCGCCTTGCCGAGGAAGACGCCGGTCGTGCCGGTCGCGAGCCGCTTGGCGTTCCACTCGGCGGTGTGCTTGTGCTTGGCGAAGAACGTCATGCGCAGGTAGGGCCCCTGCGTGCGCAGCCGCACCTCGACGCGGTACGCCGGGCGGCCGGTGCGACGGTCGGTGTAGCTGCGCACCTCGCTGTCGACGACCTCCCCCACGACCGTGAGCAGGTCGCCCTCCCGCAGGTCGGAGACCTCCGAGAGCTCGCCGGTCTTCAGGTAGCGCCGCGGGAAGTGGTGGAGCAGGTCGCCGACGGTGCGCAGGTGCAGGCCCTTGATCATCTTGTCGGCCTTCTTGTGGCCGCCCAGCACCGCCTCGACCGGCGAGTCGAGCGTGATCGCCATCGTCTCGCCTCCTACTCGACCGAGACCAGCAGCGGGTAGCGCTGCTGCCCTCCGTCGTACACGACGACGTCGACAACCGGGTGGTGCTGCTCGACCCAGGCGGCGCACGCCGCGGCGAGCCGGCCGTCGCCGTCCTCCGCCCCGGACACCAGCGTGACGAGCTCGCCCCCGGCGGCGAGCAGCCGGGTGAGGACCTCGGTCGCGACCGAGGTCAGGTCGGCGCCGATGACGGCGAAGTCACCCTCGACCACGCCGAGCACGTCGCCCTCCTCGCACTGGCCGGCCATCGTCATCGCCCGCCGTGCGGCGACCGTCACCGCGCCGTGGCGGGTGTGCCGCGCCGTGGCGGTCATCTCCAGCACGTCGCGGTCGAAGGCGCGCCCCGGCTCGTGGACGGCCATCGCGGCCAGTCCCTGCACCTGCGCCCGGGTCGGGATGACCGCGACCTTGGTCCCGTGGTCGGCCTCCGCGGTGCGGGCGGCGACCTCGGCCACGCGCACCGTGTCGCCGTCGTTGGGCAGCACCACGACCTCGGCGGCGCGGCACTCCTCGATCGCGGCCAGCAGCTCACCCGTGGAGGGTCGCCGTCCCGGACCGCCGTCGACGACCAGCGCGCCGGCGTCCGCGAACAGTCCGTGCAGGCCGGCGCCGGCGGCCACGGCGACGACGCGGCGGCCCGTGCGCGCGGTCGGCGGCTGCTCGGTGACGGGCTGCTGGGCGAAGTGGGTGACCCGCACCCGGTGCGGCCGGCCGGCCGCGATGCCGGCCTCGATGGCGGCCCCCACGTCGTCGACGTGGACGTGGACGTGCCACAGGCCCTCACCGCCGACCACGACCAACGAGTCCCCCAGCCCGGCGAGGGTGGCGCGCAGCGTGGGCACGGCCGCGTCCGGAGCATCCAGCAGGAACATCACCTCGTAGGCGGGTCCCTCGGCCGACAGGTCGTGGCCCGGCCGCGGGACCGGGATGTGCCGGGCCGTCGCGATGGTGGTCGGTGTCGGGACCGGCCGGCGACCGGTCAGCGCCGTCTCCGCGGCGTCGAGGATGACGGTGATGCCGCGACCGCCGGCGTCCACGACGCCCGCCTCGGCGAGCAGCGGCAGCTGCTCCGGCGTACGGACCAGTGCCTCGCGCGCGGCCGCCGCGGCCGCACAGAACACATCGCCGGTGCGGGCATCGGGCTCCGCGGCGCGGTCGCGGGCGGCCGCGGCGGCGGCACGGGCCACGGTGAGCATGGTGCCCTCGACCGGCGTCCCCACGGCGGCGTACGCCGCGTCGCTGGCCTGCTGCAGCGCCTCCGCGACCACCACCGCGTGCCGCTCGTCGCCGACCGTCGCCAGCAGCCGGCGGGCGATCGCGCCGAGCATCTCGCTGAGGATGACCCCCGAGTTGCCGCGGGCGCCGAGCAGGGCGCCGCGGCCGAACTGCGCCAACGCCTCCCGGGGGCCGTGGCCGAGATGCTCCACCAGCGCGTCGCGGGCGGCGGACACGGTGAGGTACATGTTGGTGCCCGTGTCGCCGTCAGGCACGGGATAGACGTTGAGGGCGTCGACCTCCTCACGCGCCAGCGCGAGGGCGTCGGTGGCGAGATCGGCGAAACGAGCGACGAGCGCGACGTCGGGTCCGGCGTACGGCCCTGCCTGCATGCGCTCCCCCTGTCTGCTCCGCGTCCGCTCTTCGATGTCTCCGCCCGTATGATCGAGGCTGCCCACAGGCTAGTGGGCACCTCCGGACGGCCGCGATTTCCTCCCCCGGGTGGCGATCGGATACGCTCGTGCGGTTGCTCGTGCCGGACTCTCGTGTTCGCCGGCGACACATCGACCTAGCTAACGATTCACTTCAGGAGTTCACGGTGGCTGCCGTCTGCGACATCTGCGCCAAGAAGCCCGGCTTCGGCAACAACCGGCCGTGGTCGCGCAAGATCACGAAGCGTCGCTTCGACCCCAACATCCAGCGCGTCCGGGCCACCGTCAACGGCA
>NZ_DASWXC010000058.1:0-157924 GCF_036405735.1 Nocardioides sp. | reverse complement strand
GCCGTGCGCCGCCGCCTGCTGCTCGGCGTCGGTGCGGCCGCCGTCGTCGGCGGAGCCGCGTGGTCCGCGGCCGCTACGGTGGACGACACGGCACCGGTGGCAGCGGCGCCCGCGGCCGCGGCCACGGCTGAGGACGCCTCGGCGGTCGAGGCGATCGCCGGCGCGCTGGACAGCTGGCTGAAGCTCGCCGGCGAGCTGGACGACCCGGCGCCGCTGACGGGCAACCTGCCGTTCGGCGTGCAGGACTTCGTCGCGCAGGAGCTCCCGCAGGTGGCGCAGATGCTGACCTGGGCCGACGGGCAGATCGCGGCGATGGCCGGCGAGGGTCTCACGCTGGCCGCGTTCGACGAGCGGCTCGACGACCTCGACGGCGACGGCGACCGGGCCAGCGACTACCACGGCCTCGAGGGCGTCGTCGTCGACTTCGACGCCGACATCACCCCGCAGACCGGCACCGGTCCCTACGACGTCAAGGTGAGCATCGCGGTCGACGTCGACGAGGACAGCCCGCTCGCGATGACGCTCGACGGCCTCCAGATCAACGGTGCGGAGGTCGCCGACGCCCTCGACCTGCGGCTCGGCACCACCGTCAAGGTGGACCCGCTGGGTGCGACGAAGGTCCGCATCCCCGTCAGCGCCGACCCGGTGGGCACTGTCCGCGCCGGTGTCGACGTCGCCTTCGAGGGCGACGACAACCCGCTGAAGTTCCAGACCGGCATCCTCGGCGTCGCCGGGACCGGCACGGTGAAGGCCGACGCCGGCGTCTCGGTCACCCTCAAGGACCCCAACGGCGACGGCTTCCTCGACGAGACCGAGCTCGCCACGCCGGCGAAGCTGGTGAAGCTGGGCTGTGTCTCCAACGGCGCCGCAGTGGACCTGGCCGTCACCACCGACCTCGCCGGTCTCTCGGGCACGGTCGGCACGATCACGCTCGACGACGCCAGCCTCTGCAACGGTCTCTCCGCACCCGAGGTCAAGCTCGGTGACCTGGCCCAGTTCCGCAGCCTCACCCTGGGCGATGTCGTCAACGGCCTGGCCCAGGTGACCCGCGCCGTGCAGTCCGCGCAGGCCGCCGGCGACCTCGACATCCCGTTCGTCGAGGAGCCGCTGCGCGACATGGTCGACGTCAGCGACAAGCTCGTGAAGTTCTTCGTCGACAACGGCTTCACCGACGAGGCCAACCCGCTGTCCACCATCTCGGTCGACAACGCCGCGGAGGTGGGCGTGACGTCCGTCCAGGACCTCATGCCCAAGCTCGCCACCGCCCTCGGGATGGAGCCCGACGCGCTCGACTTCCGGTACGCCGACGGGCGACTGCTTCTCGGCGTCAAGGCCTCCGGCGACGCCGGTGAGAAGACCGCCGACCTCGACCTGGGCACCACGCTGACCGGCGCGGGCATCACGGAGGTCACCGGTGCCGCCAGCGCATCCGTCCACCCGTCGTACGCCATCGACTTCGGCATCGGCCTGGACGTCACCGCCGGCAAGGCGTTCGACGAGCGGTTCTTCCTCACCAACGGCGCCGGCGGCGCCATCGCCACCCTGGACGCGCCGGTGAAGGCCGACATCCAGCTGGACGCGATCGCCTCCGTGCTCGGCGTCCACCTGGCCGACTCCGTCGCCGACGGCCCCGTGGAGCTGCTGAAGCGCGCCGACGCCGCCAAGCCGATGGTCTCCGTCGGCCTGGTCGACCCCAACAGCGACGGCCGCACCACGCTGGCCGAGCTCGCCGCTGCCAAGGCCCTGCCGGTCACCGGCGCCATCAACGCCACCGTCCCGTCCTTCGACCTGACCGCGTCGGCCGAGCTGGCCGGCGTCCCGCTCGGGGCCGGCAAGCTCACCGTCGCCTGGGCGAAGGTGCCGGACGCCTCGACGCTGAAGGTGACGCCGAGCCAGGACTTCCTGGACAACGTGCTGCCCTTCACGCTCGACACCGACAACCCGCGGGCGATGATCACGCAGGTCCTGACAGTGACCAAGCAGACCATCGACCAGATGCGCACCGCGGTCGCCGCCGGCAACGCGACCTCGAGCAAGCCGCTGCCGCTGATCGGCAAGAGCGTGGCCGACCTCGACCCGGTCCTGCAGAAGATCCAGGGTGTCGTCGACGAGCTCATCCAGGTCAACGACATCAAGACCATGGCCCAGCTCCAGACCGAGCTGAGCAAGCGGCTCGGCACCGCCCTCGGGCTCAAGCTGCCGACCGGGCTGAAGGCGATGGAGGCCGCGACGGAGAGCGGCCAGAGCTTCGCGGCCTCGGACTTCGTGAAGTTCCGCTACCTGAAGAAGGCCGACACCACGCCGGGTGCGCTGATCGTCGACCTGGACTTCGGCGTGTGCACCACCGACCGAACGGCCGGCCGCACCTGCACGGTCACCACCGACGCGCTGACCGGCATCCCGTTCAACCTCGACCTCGGCAGCGGTTCGAAGGCGGCCGGCATCGCCGGCATCGGCAGCTCGGGCACGGTCAACGTGTCCTTCGACGCCCGCGCCAAGCTCTCCTTCGGCGTCGAGCTTCCCGACGTCGCCGTCGGCGCGGCCGGCCAGCTGCCGAAGGTCACGGGCGAGCCGAAGCTCTTCGTCCTCGACAACGCCCTGCTCGACATCGGCGTCGGCGCGAGCGTCGACGGCACCATCAACGCTGCGCTCGGCCCGCTGCAGGTCAGCCTGGGCAAGCAGGACGTCGAGAACGCCCAGGCGAGGATTGCCGCCCGCTTCAAGGTCGCCACGCCGGCGCCCACCGGGAAGCGCCTGATCATCGGCTCCGACGCGTTCAAGACCTGGACGCTGACCCTGCCGCCGAAGTCGCCGCTCACCGTCCACGAGGAGGACGAGGCGCTGGCAGCGAGCTGCCCGCCGCTCATCCCGGACGGCGTGGACGCCTGCGCGGTCCTGCCGGTCTACGTCGGCGACACCGACCTCGGCAGCATCACCTTCGAGGCGCCGGACCTGCTCAAGCCCGCCGGCTGGTACGTCGACAGCACCTCGGTCGAGAACGCCATGAAGAACGAGGCGATCCAGTGGAAGCTGCTCGTCGAGGGTGTCCGCACCCTGACCCAGCAGGTCAGCGAGGGCCTGCGCAACCTCCCGGCCGGCACGAAGATCCCGCTGCTCGGCACTGACGTCACCGCAGGCGCCGACGTGATGGACAAGTTCGACACCAACGTGCTCGGCCGCATCGACGAGCTCGCCACGACCCTGACCACCCAGGCGCCGACCACCGGCCTGGCGAAGTCCAAGGCCGAGGAGCTGCTCGCCGAGATCCCGGGTGTCTCGGGCAGCACCGCGCCGACCGTCGAGATCACCTGCCTCCTCGCCGACGGCACTGCCGAGACCTGCAAGGGCGACGAGCCGATCGCGAAGCTGCAGAGCCTCGAGGTGCACCTGCCGCTGTTCTACGGGGTGGCGGAGACCACCGCGCCGTTCGACCTCGGCTTCCCGGGCCTGCGACTCGCCAGCGAGGCCGGCGTGACCGGTTCGGCCGGCATCCGGGCCAACCTCGCCTTCGGTGTCGACCGCGACCTCGGCTTCTACGTTCCCACCGCCGGGGCCGACAAGGAGCTCTCGGTCCAGGCCACCGGCGACCTGCCCGAGGTGGCGGACGGCCCGGACCTCAAGGGTGACCTGGCCTTCATCCCGATCGAGATGGAGGACAACCACGACACCAACGCGGAGGGCGACCCCGTCCACGACGTCAGCGTCACCGCCGCGGTCGACCTGCGCACCGACCGTGCCGACGGCCGCCTGCCGCTGGCCGATCTCGGCCGGGCCCAGGTCGTCCCGTCGGTCGACGCCTCGGCGAAGGTGAACCTCGCCATCACGACGCTCAAGGGCGAGAAGGCCGCGTCCGCGCTGCCGACGTTCGCGACCGACCTGAAGGTCGACGCGGGCGTCTACTGGACCGGAGCCGGCGCACCGATCCCCAACGCGACGATCAAGTTCGACAACGTCACGATCGACGCCGGCAGCCTGGTGACCGACTTCCTCAAGCCGGCGGCCAAGACGCTGCACACCTACACCGGTCCGCTGGAGAAGCCGATCGACGCGATCCGGCAGCCCATCCCCGGCGCCACGGAGGCGGCGAAGCTCGCCGGCATGCCGAAGCCGCCGACCTGGTACGACGCCTTCAAGGCCGCCGACCAGGCGGCCAACGGCGCGAACTCCACCGGCCTGCAGATGATCGACCGGGTCATCCAGCTCATCGACCTGGTCCGGGCCATCGACAGCGCCGACGCGCCCGACGGGGTCATCAACCTGGGGTCGTTCACCGTCGCCGACGAGAAGGTCGCCCAGCCGGTCGCGCTGACCGAGGCCGACACGCTGATCGAGAGCAAGACGGTCGTGACGCCCAACGTGCTGGGCGCCATCGAGTTCAAGGGTCCGCAGGGCGACCAGGCCGACGCGGCACTCGACGACGCGAGCTCCACGGGCGGCTTCACGTTCCCGGCGTTCGAGAACCCGTCGTCGCTCTTCGGGATGCTGCTCGGCAAGGACGTCACGCTCGTGTACTTCGACGCCGGCAAGCTGGCGGTCCAGCGTGGCTTCCAGTTCCGCTACCCGATCGGTCCCGCGAACCTCTACATCGGCGGCAGCGCCGGCGTCTCCGGTCACCTGGCCGCCGGGTTCGACACCTACGGGATCCGCAAGGGCTTCGAGGTGCTGCTCGACGAGGACGAGACCAACAACACCGCGTGGAAGGTGTCGGAGGGTCTGCTCCAGGGCCTCTACCTCGACGACTTCGACCAGACCGGCAAGGACGTCCCCGAGATCCGGTTCGACGCCGAGCTCACCGCGGGCGCGTCGGTCGGCGTACCCGGCTTCGAGGCCGGGGCCGAGGGCGGTGTGCACGGGACGGCCGAGTTCAACCTGAAGGCGAACGAGACCGGCAAGGTCCGCTACACCGACCTCGCCGCGCAGCTGAAGGTCAACAGGAACCCGCTGTGCTTCTTCGACGCCTCCGCCTACGTCGACGCGTTCATCCGCGCCTACGTGGACACACCCGTCGGGCGTGGGGAGTACCCGATCGTCTCGAAGCGGATCTACGAGCAGGAGGACCTGTTCTCCTTCTGCCAGACGCCGCAGGGCGGTGAGAACGGCGAGGAGCCGTACGTCAACGTGCTGGCCGACCTCGACGGCGCCGGGAAGATGACGTTCCGCAACGACCCCTCCCCGGAGTCGTTCCAGGTGACGCAGACCGACCACGACACGGTCGAGGTCTCCTCGCAGGGCCTGGTCGAGACCTACGACGGCGTGACGGCGATCTTCGCCGACCTCAAGGGCGGGGACGACGTCTTCGACGTCCGCACCTCGACCCTGCTCACCGCCGAGGCACCCCGGGTGCCGGTCACCGTGTGCGGTGGCGCGGGCAACGACCGGGTCACCGTCGAAGCCGGCACCGCGACGCTGTACGGCGACAGCGGTCCGGGTTGCGTGGCCGTGACCAGCGTGAGCGCCGGGTCGGACACCCTGACCTCGGGCGCGGCGAACGACCTGCTCGTCGGTGGTCCCGGCGCCGACGACCTCAACGGCGGGGCGGGGATCGACGAGCTGACCGGCGAGCAGGGCGACGACATCCTGCTCGGCGGCCCGGGCGACGACAAGGTCGACGGCGGCAACGGCACGGACATCACGTCCTACACCGACCGGCAGCAGCCGGTGACCGTCGACCTCGCGGCCACCAGCGGCGTCCCGGGCGAGGCCGACACCTCGATCTCGATCGAGGCGGTCTACGGCGGCGCGGGCGCCGACCTGATCAAGCTGCCGGCCAGCGGTGACGTCCGCGCCGACGGCGGCCCGGGCGACGACGAGTTCCACGCCGGCGCCGGGACCGCGCTGCTCATGGGCAGCGCCGGCAACGACACCTTCATCGGTGGCGCCGGCGCCGCGCAGGTGGTCGGCAGCGACGGCAACGACGTCCTCGTCGACGGCCCCGGCTCCCAGAGCTTCCTGGGTCTGGGTGGCGCCGACGTGGTCGACTACTCCGCGCTCGGCGAGCCGGTCCGGGTCAGCATCGACGGGGTGCCAGGCGACGGGCCCATGTCGGCCGCGGCGGACAACATCGTCGACACCGACGTGGTCATCGGCACGGCGTACGCCGACCAGCTCATCGGCGGCTCCGTCGGGGAGGAGCTGCGCGGAGGCGCCGGCGACGACCGCCTCGAGGGCGGGCCCGGCTCCGACGTACTCCTCGGTGCCGAGGGCCTCGACGAGCTCGTCGGCGACTCCGGCGCGGACGACCTCCGCGGCGGTGCCGACGACGACGTCCTCCAGGGCGGTGCCGGCACGGACGCCCTGCTCGGCGAGACCGGCGACGACGACCTGACCGGCGGCGACGGCGACGACGCGCTCGACGGCGGCGTGGGTGCCGACCGGCTCGACGGTGGTGCCGGGGCCGACTCCTTCACCGGTGGCGACGGCTTCGACTGGGCGGACTACTCCGCCCGGGCCGAGGACCTGACCATCTACAAGGACAACGTGGCCAACGACGGCGCGGGCGAGAAGGACAACGTCCGGACCGACGTCGAGCGGATCACGACCGGCCCGGGGACCGACACCGTCTGGGGCTGGACCGGTGACGACGTCTTCGAGACCGGCCTGGGCAACGACCGGATGCACGGTCAGGGCGGCGCGGACACGTTCGAGGGTGGCGAGGGCGACGACGACCTCTACGACCTCGACATGAACAAGCAGGACGCCACCCAGTACGTCGACCACGGCGACGACCGCTTCGTGGCCGGCCCCGGCAACGACGAGGCCTTCGGCAACGGTGGGCTCGACGTCTTCGAGCTCGGCGACGGTCGCGACTGGGCCTACGGCGGCAACGGCGCCGACCGGATGGACGGCGGCGACGGCGACGACCAGATCTACGGCCGCGGCGGCGACGACTACATCGACGGCGGGGTCGGCACCGACGGCATCCAGGGTGGCGACGGCGACGACGAGATCCGTGGCGGCACCGGCGCTGGCACCGGCACCATCTACGGCGGCCTCGGTGAGGACACCATCTACAACGCCACCGGCGGCGGCAGCGTCTACACCGGCACCGGTGGCGGCGCGGGCACCGACGCGGACCCGGACGACAACACGGTCTACGGCTACGCCGGCGTGCAGAGCACCTACACCGGAGCCGGCGGCGTCGACACGATGTACCTCGGCGACGGCAGCGACCTCGTCCACGCGGGCGGCGGTGCCGACGTCGTGCACCTGGGCGGCGGTGAGGACACCTTCTATGCGAGCCTCGGCGACGACACCGTCTACGGCGGTACCGAGAAGGACCAGCTGCACGGCGGTGAGGGCGACGACGTCCTCGAGGGCGGCCTGGGTGCCGACGGCGTCAACGGCGACGAGGGCGACGACGTCCTCGACGGCGGTGAGGGCGACGACACCCTGTCGGGTGGTCGCGGCGACGACCTGCTGGTCGGCGGCATCCACGCCGACATGCTCTACGGCAGCGACGGCTTCGACACGGTCAGCTACGAGGGCCGCACGACGCCGGTCGTCGTCAAGGAGGACGGCAACTACACCGAGGGCGGTGTGGAGGACGTCAGCAACCGGCCGACGTACGAGGGCTACCGCGACTACATCGAGTCGACCGAGCGCATCGTCGGCGGCTCCGCGAGCGACGTGATCTCGATCGGGTTGAGCTCGCGCAAGGGGGTCGCGATGCTCGAGGGCGGGGCCGGCAACGACACCTTGATCAGCCGCGCCGGCCACCCGACGATGTTCGTCGGCGGTCCCGGCAACGACACCCTCACGGGCGGGTCGGGGGCCGACGTGTTCGACCAGGGCACCGAGCCCGACGGCGCCGACAAGATGACCGGCGGCGGTGGGTTCGACGCGGTGGACTACTCCCGTCGCCCGACGGGCAGCACCACGGTGACCTTCAACGGGATCGCCGACGACGGCGCAGGCGACGAGAAGGACAACGCCGGTGCCGACATCGAGGAGAACTCCCTCGACGGCGAGCGGCTGATGACGTCCATGGTGAAGATCGACGAGGGTGCCGCGGGTGCGGTCCGGTCGGCCGTCTTCACGGTGGTCCTGACCCGGCCGGCGACCACGGCCACAGTGGTGCCGTGGTCGGTCGCCGACCACACCACGGCCGAGGGCGAGGACTACGTCGGCAGCTCCGGCACGCTGACGATCCCGGCGGGCGCACGGACGGGCACCTTCCAGATCCAGATCCTCGGTGACACGGTCGACGAGTGGGAGGAGTACGCCTTCGTCACGGTCGGGGACCCGGCTCAGGACGCGGACACCGTGCTCCTGGTCATCGCGGACGACGACGGCTCGGGTGGTCAGGGTCCCTCGCCGACCGGCACTCCGGTGCCGCCGACGCCGACGGGGACACCGACGGGGACGCCGACGGGGACGCCGACAGGAACCCCGACGGGCACGCCGACGGGGACGCCGACGGGGACGCCGTCCGGCACGCCCACAACGGGGCCGACCCAGGCGCCGCCTCCGCCGGCCACCGGCCCGGGGAGCGCCGCGTGTGCCTCGGCCGTGGCGACGACGGCGCAGGCGAAGGCGACGTCGGTCAGCGCCGCCAAGAAGGTCACCACGCTGAAGCAGAAGCTGAAGAAGGCCAAGAAGGCGCACAGCCGGAAGGTCCCGAAGCTGAAGAAGCAGCTGAAGCAGGCCCAGCGCGCGGCCCAGGCGGCGTCCGGCTCGGTCGCCGTCGCCCAGGCCCAGCAGTCGGTCGCCTGTCGCTGACGTGCCGGTCAGCGGCGGTACGCCGGCGCCCGGCTGCCGGGCGCCGGCTCGCCGCTCGCCAGCAGCGGGATGACCCGGGGCTCGACGAGGGTGGACAGCACCACGACGCTCGTAGAGCGGACGACGGCGCTGGACTGGTCGATGCGCACCAACACCGCCTGCAGCTGGGCGTGGGAGGCGGTGGCGACCTTGCAGACGACGTCGAAGGAGCCGGTGGTCGCCGAGGCCTCGAGCACCTCGGGGATCTCGGCCAGGTCGGCCGCGACCTGGTCGAGAGCGCCCTGGGAGATCTCCAGCGTGACGAAGGCCTGCACCGGGAAGCCCGCGGCCGCCGGGTCGAGGGTCGGCGTCCAGTCCCTGACGACGCCGTTCTCCACGAGCCGGCGCAGTCGGCTCTGCACCGTCGCGCGCGCCACCTTCGTGACCCGGGACAGCTCCAGGTCGCCGATGCGGGGGTGCTCGTCGAGCGCCGCCAGCAGGGCGACGTCGAGGGCGTCGAGCCGGGCGGTCGCGGCGGTGTCAGCCATGGACCTCAAACTAGTCACTATGTCCAGATCTTCCTAGAAGAAGATGCGCAGGTTGGGCACTCTGACCAGAGCGACGTGCGCATCTTGCCCGGCGCTGACCGCCGATCTTGGATGTGAGTCATGACACTCGCGGACACGCTGACGGACCAGGAGAAGCTCGCCGACCTCGACCTCGACACGCTCAAGCAGCTGGTCGGCCTGGTGGAGTACGACGCCTCGCACGACCCGTTCCCCGTGACCGGCTGGGACGCCGCGGTCTGGGCGGTCGGCAACGCCGCGCAGGGCGCCCACTTCTTCATCTCCGCCTTCGGCATGGAGCTGGTCGCGTACTCCGGCCCCGAGACCGGCAACCGCGACCATGTGGCCTACGTCCTCAAGAGCGGCAGCGTGCGCTTCGTGCTCAAGGGCGGCGTCGACCCGACGAGCCCGATCATCGCGCACCACGCCAGGCACGGCGACGGCATCGTCGACATCGCGCTCGAGGTCCCCGACGTCGACAAGTGCATCGAGCACGCCCGCAGCGTCGGGGCCACCGTCCTGGAGGAGCCGCACGACCTCACCGACGAGCACGGCACGGTCCGGGTCGGCGCCATCGCGGCGTACGGCGAGACCCGCCACACGCTCGTCGACCGCAGCCGGTACGACGGCCCCTACCTGCCCGGCTACGTCACCCGCACGTCGTCGTACCGACGTCCCGAGGGCGCCCCGAAGCGGCTCTTCCAGGCGCTCGACCACATCGTCGGCAACGTCGAACTCGGCCGGATGGACGAGTGGGTCGAGTTCTACCGCAAGGTCATGGGCTTCACGAACATGGCGGAGTTCATCGGCGACGACATCGCCACCGACTACTCCGCGCTGATGAGCAAGGTCGTCGCCAACGGCAACCACCGCGTGAAGTTCCCGCTCAACGAGCCGGCGATCGCCAAGAAGAAGTCGCAGATCGACGAGTACCTCGAGTTCTACCAGGGGCCCGGCGCCCAGCACCTGGCGCTGGCGACCAACGACATCCTGGCCACCGTCGACGCGCTGCGCGACGCCGGCATCGAGTTCCTCGACACGCCCGACTCCTACTACGAGGACCCCGAGCTGCGTGCCCGCATCGGCGAGGTGCGGGTGCCGATCGAGGAGCTGCAGCGGCGCAAGATCCTCGTCGACCGCGACGAGGACGGGTACCTGCTGCAGATCTTCACCAAGCCGATCGGCGACCGGCCCACGGTCTTCTTCGAGTTCATCGAGCGGCACGGCTCCCTCGGGTTCGGCAAGGGCAACTTCAAGGCGCTCTTCGAGGCCATCGAGCGCGAGCAGGCGCGGAGAGGGAACTTCTAGTCATGCCGTACTACCGCCGCGCCGGCGACGTCCCGCCGAAGCGCCACACCCAGCACCGGGCGCCCGACGGGACGCTCTACTACGAGGAGCTGATGGGCGAGGAGGGGTTCTCCTCCGACTCCTCGCTGCTCTACCACCGGCACATCCCGTCGGCGGTCGCCGAGTTCCGCACCTGGGACCTGCCCGACCAGTCGCTGGTGCCCAACCACCCGCTCACGCCGCGCCACCTGAGCACGCACAAGCTCTTCGAGGACGGCGCGTCGGGGATCGACGCCGTGACCGGCCGGCGGCTGCTGCTGGGCAACGCCGACGTCCGCATCTCGTACGTCGTCGCGGACGCCCCCTCGCCGTACTACCGCAACGCGATCGGCGACGAGTGCCTCTACCTCGAGGCGGGCGAGGCGGTCGTCGAGACGGTCTTCGGCGACCTCGAGGTGGCCGAGGGCGACTACGCGATCATCCCGCGCGCCACCACCCACCGCGTCGTGCCGCGGGGGGCGGTGCGGATCTACGCGATCGAGGCCAACTCGCACATCACGCCGCCGAGGCGCTACCTGTCCAAGCACGGCCAGCTGCTCGAGCACGCGCCGTACTGCGAGCGGGACCTGCGCGGGCCGACGGACCCGCGGGTGGTTTCGACAGGCTCAACCAGCGAGGGGGTGGAGGTCTTCATCAAGCACCGCGGGCACGGTCCGGGCGGGCTGGCCGGCACGGTGCACACGCTGCCGCACCACCCGTTCGACGTGGTGGGCTGGGACGGCTGCCTCTACCCGTTCGCCTTCAACGTCCGGGACTTCGAGCCGATCACCGGCCGGGTGCACCAGCCGCCGCCGGTGCACCAGGTCTTCGAGGGCACCAACTTCGTGATCTGCAACTTCGTGCCGCGCAAGGTCGACTACCACCCGCTGTCGATCCCCGTGCCCTACTACCACTCCAACGTCGACTCCGACGAGGTGATGTTCTACTGCGGCGGCGACTACGAGGCCCGCAAGGGCTCCGGCATCGGGCAGGGATCCATCTCGCTGCATCCCGGTGGCTACCCGCACGGCCCGCAGCCGGGTGCCTACGAGCGCTCGATCGGGGTGGAGTTCTTCGACGAGCTCGCCGTCATGGTCGACACCTTCCGGCCGCTGGAGCTGGGCGAGGCGGCGCGCGAGTCCGACGACGGTCTCTACGCCTACTCCTGGGTGCGAGGCGACCGCGGCGAGCAAGGTGCGACGGACGGATGAGCGTTCTCTTCGACGGGCTCCTCGACGACGCGGCGGTCTTCCCGCCGGGCAACCTGCCCCTCGCGGAGGCGGTGCCGGCGCACCAGGAGCACCGGCGGGCGCCGTACGCCGCCCTGGTGGGCGCGTTCGTCGTCGCGGCCGCCGACCTCGACGCGCTGTCCGACGCCACCCGCGAGCTCGAGGGGGCGCTCGCGGTCTCGCTCACCGTGCCGGCGCCGGACGCGGTGGGGGCAGCGCTGAGACGTGCCGCGGGCGTCCGGGGCGTGCGGCTGGTCGGCGTCGAGGTGGCGGTGCCCGCCGCCGTCGCCCCGGGCACCGTGGTCAGGACGCTGGACGACGCCCTGGACGACGCGGTGGGCGACCGCGACCTGCGCGTGTTCGTGGAGCTGCCCCGGGACGAGCGCCGCGACCGGCTGGTGGAGAAGCTCAGCGACTCGCCGTACCTCGCCAAGCTGCGCACCGGCGGCGTCCGCGCGGACCTGCACCCCGGTGAGGCGGAGCTGGCCGCCGCGGTGACCGGGCTGGTGGCGGCCGGCGTGCCGTTCAAGGCCACCGCCGGGCTGCACCACGCGGTGCGCAGCACCGACCTGGCCACCGGCTTCGAGCAGCACGGCTTCCTCAACCTGCTCGCCGCCACCGCGGCCGCGCGCGCCGGGGCCGACTGCCGCGACGTCGCGGACGTGCTGGCCCAGCGCGAGGAGGCTGCCGTCGTGGCGGCGGTGCGCGGTGCCGACCCGGCCGTGCGGGAGCTGTTCTGCTCGTTCGGCACCTGCTCGATCGTCGACCCCGTCGCCGACCTGGCCCGGCTGGGCCTGCTCACCCCCGCCATGGCGGTGACCCGGTGACCCGGCTGGAGGTCGCGGCCGACGACCTGTTCGGCCTGCACAACCTGCCGTACGGCGTCTACTCGGTGCCCGGGCAGGAGCCGCGGCTCGCCACCAGGTACGGCGACTATGTGGTCGACCTGGCGCTGCTGCTCGGCGACCCCGACGATCCCGTGCTCGCCGCGCCGAGCCTCAACCCGCTCCTGGCGCAGGGCCACGCCCGCTGGGTCGAGGTGCGAACCGCGATCACCCAGGCGCTGCGGGGGGACCTGCCGGAGCACGCCGTCCACGCGGTGCATGACCTGGGCGCGGTGACCCTCCACCTGCCGGTCGAGGTCGCCGACTACGTCGACTTCTACGCCTCCGAGCACCACGCCGCGAACCTCGGCCGGCTGTTCCGGCCCGACAACCCCGAGCCGCTGCTGCCGAACTGGCGACACCTTCCGGTGGGCTACCACGGCCGCTCGGCGTCGATCGTGGTATCGGGCACCGACATCGTGCGGCCGTGCGGCCAGCGGGCCAGCGACACCGGGCCCGTCTTCGGACCCTCGACCCGGCTCGACATCGAGGCCGAGATCGGCTTCGTCGTGGGCACCGGCAACCCGATGGGCGAGCCGATCGCCGTCGAGGCCGCCGAGCGCCACCTCTTCGGGGTGGTGCTGTTCAACGACTGGTCCGCCCGCGACATCCAGGCCTGGGAGTACGTCCCGCTCGGGCCCAACCTCGGCAAGTCGTTCGCCTCGACGATCTCCCCGTGGGTGGTGCCGATGCTGGCGCTGGAGGCGGCCCGGGTGCCGACGCCGGTGCAGGAGCCCGCGGTGCTGCCCTACCTCGCGATGCAGCCGCACCCCTGGGGCCTCGACATCGACCTGGAGGTGGAGTGGAACGGCGAGGTCGTCAGCCGGCCGCCGTACGCCGCCATGTACTGGTCGCCCGCGCAGATGCTCGCCCACCTCACCGTCAACGGGGCGCCGACCCGCAGCGGCGACCTGTTCGCGTCGGGGACCGTCTCGGGTCCTGCCAAGGAGCAGCGTGGCGCGTTCATCGAGCTGACCTGGGGCGGCAGGGAGCCGGTCACCGTGGCGGGCGCGCGGCGCACGTTCCTCGAGGACGGTGACGAGGTGGTGCTGCGCGCCACCGCACCCGGGCCGGACGGCACGAGGATCGGGTTCGGCGAGGCGCGGGGCAGGATCACACCCGCGAAGCCGCGGAGCTGAGCGCGGCGATCGAGTCGTCGTCGCACTCGGCCCAGAAGCCGCCGACGACGTCCTCGACGTGGGTGAACGACTCCGCGGCGTAGAGCAGCGGCTGGTAGACGGTGATGTCGTAGTCGGTGGTGCCCATCGCGACCAGGTCAAGCGGACGGATCGTCATGCTGCCGAACTCCCCGGTCTCGCCGGGCGAGGAGAGGATGCCGGCGCCGTACGCCTTGAGGTCGCCGTCCTCGTGCAGCACGCCGAACTCCAGGGTGAACCAGAAGACCTTGCTGACGAACTCCAGCGCCTCCGGCGTCTGGACGCGCCGCGAGGCGGCCCCGGCCAGCTCGTAGAGCGCGGTGAAGCGCGGGTTGGCCAGAGTGTTGCCGTGACCGACGACCTCATGGATCACGTCCGGCTCGGGCGTGTAGAGGGGCACGGAGTGGTGGCGGACGTACTGCGTCGCCCAGAAGGTGCGGTCGGCCAGCGATCCGTAGAACTCACGCAGCGGGACCAGGCCGGCGGCCGGCAGGTAGCGGAAGCCGGTCAGCGGGGCCAGCGCGGCGCTGACCTCCTCGAGCTGGGGGATGTGGTCGCGCGGCAGGCCGAGCGCCTCTTTCCCGGCGAGGAACTCGCGGCACGCGTGCGCCTCGTGCAGCGGCACCAGCGCCTCGCTGACGGCGCGCCACACCGCGTGCTCGTCCTCGGTGTAGTCCGCCGTCGGCGCGGGCTCGCCGGGCTGCCACCGGGCGGCGAGGGTGGCGAGCGCGTCCCGGCGCCGGCGGTACTCGGCGTCGGCGAAGCCGGGGTGGTCGCGACCGAGCTGCACCTGCAGCGTGCCGTCGTCGTGCGCGACGATGGGCGCGAAGTACTGCGCTTCCTCGAACATGGCTCCAGTGTCGTCAGGTGTCCGACGTTACGCGAGATCTCCCGGACGGATGGCTCGTCATGCCGGGATGACGGTGGCAAGATGTCCAGACATGGACGCCATCGACCGGCAGCTGCTGGACGTTCTGCGCGCCGACGCCCGGGTGTCGGTCCGCGACCTCGCCGGCCGGGTCGGCATCAGCCGGGCCAGCGCCTACGCCCGTCTCAAGCGGCTGCAGGACGACCGCGTGATCCGCGGCTTCACCGTCGAGGTCGACCACGCCGCCCTGGGGTTGGGTGTCGCGGCCTACATCCATGTGCGGATCAAGCAGAACTCCTGGAAGTCGTTCCGGGAGAAGGCATGGGCGATCGAGGAGGCCGCGCACGTGGCGCTCGTGGCGGGCGACTTCGACTGCCTGATGCTGGTGCGGGCGCGCAGCACCGAGCACCTGCGCGACCTGGTGCTCGAGCGGGTGCAGGCGCTGCCCGAGGTGCTCGCCACCCAGACGGTGCTGGTCTTCGAGGAGCACCGCGGGTCGGTGTGACGGGCGCTCAGGCCCCGGACTGCTCCTTCTCGGGCTTCGGCTCGTCGGACTCGTCGGGGTCCAGGCCCAGCCGCTCCGCGATGGCGTCGACCTTGCGCTCCATGCGCTCCATGTCCTCGGCGTCGACCTGGAACAGCCAGTGCTTGGCGCCCAGGAGCAGGATCGCCTGGAAGATCAGCTGCAGCCACTCGCTCTGCCAGTTCTCGAGCGTGCTGGCCCAGAAGTCGGTCATGTAGTCGGCCCACACGAACGGCTGGCCGTGCTCCTGCTGCTCGCTGCGGAACGTCGCGAGCTGGGTGAGGAAGTGCCCGAGCCACGAGCCCAGGAACAGCAGGACGAGCAGGTAGACGGCGCCCCAGCGGCGGATGTGCTTCATGGCAACACACTTCCTCTCTGCAGATGTGACGAGGCGCTGGTACCCACGGCGGCGCTTTGCATGGCCCGGAGTGCCCGCCGGGGACCCGCGTGACTGCCGGGGCGGCGGGTACCCGGTCACTGCAACCACGACCCCATGACGACCCGGAGGTGAGGCATGAGCGAGCAGGAGCGACTCGGCAGGCTCGACGACGATGCGGAGCAGCAGGAGCCGTCGTCGACCACCGACGGCCCGGCAGCCGAGGGAGAGTACGACCCCGCGCAGGGCTCCCCGGGCACCCCGCACCCGCCCCGGCAGGCGGGGTTCTCCGAGGAGATCACCCACTACGACACGGACCGGAGCGACTGACCGGCCAGTGAGCGGCTAGCCCGCAGGGGCGACCGACGGCACGTGCGTCACCTGGTCCCAGGTGAAGGTGTACGTGCCGCCGCTCGCCGGGACGGTCAGCGCGAGGTTGCTGCCGCCGGCCGCGCCCCCGGCGCCGTAGTTGACGTCCCAGGACCCGTCGATCGCCACCTTCCACTCATACGACCCGCCCGGCAGCGTGAAGGTCGCGTGCCACTGCCCGTCGGTCGTGTCGAACGCCAGGCCGGTGGCAGCGCACGCGGGGTCCCAGTCGGCCGGACAGCCGAGCTCGGACTGGAGACTGCCGGCCACGGTCACCGACCCCACCGCCGGCGCCGGCTCGGCGGTGGTCACCGTGACCACCGCGCTGGTCACCGGCGCCTGCCCGGGCTCGCGCAGCACGGCGCGGTAGGACACCGACGTGCCGAGCGGGAGGTCCGAGACGTCGTCGACGGCGGTGTACGCCGGCGCGGAGTCGTCCGTGCCGAGCGACGTCCACCCGCCACCGGCCACGCTGCGCTCGAACTCCACCACCTGTCCGGGCCGCTCCGGCTGGACGGTCGCGCTGATCGTCACCGGGTCGATGCTCGTGACGGTGCCGCCGTCGGTCGGCGCGCCGATGACGACCGCCGGTGACAGCACCTGGGTCGAGCGTGCCGCCGACCCCCGGGTGTGGCCGGCGTTGTCCAGCACGGCCGCGCGGTAGGCGACCGGCGTGCCGGGCTCGATCGCCGAGGTGTCGTGGAAGACCTGGTACGGGGCGGAGTCGTCGACGCCGATCGTCCGCCACGGGCCGTCTCCGACCCGGGCCTGGAACGTCACCTCGTAGAAGGAGGTCCCCGCGACGTCGGCCGCCACGTGCATCCGGCCACGGTCCTCGGCCGCTGGGGACGGGGCCCGGAGCGAGATGGCCGGCGCCTGATGCGATCGCGGGATCGCCCGCTCGGAGACGTAGACCGCCGCCGCGAGGCCGGGCAGCGTCACCGACAGCTCGCGGTGGCCGTCGGTGCGCAGTCGCGCCGGGCCCGCGCCGTACAGCTTCTCGAAGGCGCCGCCCCGCACCCAGGTCGGCACGTCGGCGGCCGCGCTCGCCTTGCTGTTGTTGAGCAGCACGACGTACTCCCGCTGGGTGGACCGGTCGAAGCGGGAGAACGCCAGCAACCCCGGACCCGAGGCGGCGTGGCGGACCTGCTGGGCGCCGTCGCGCAGCGCGGGGTGCGACTCGCGCAGCGCGTCCAGCTCGCCGATCAGCCGGTAGAGCGGGTGGCTGGGGTCGTAGTTGTCCGAGGCGGGCGTGCGGTCGGTGCCGAGCTGGTCGCCGGTGCGGTACTCCTCGACCTGGGAGGCGAACATCGTCTGCCGTGCCGACTGGTCGCCGCCGGTCCCGGCGAAGCCCTGCTCGTCGCCGTAGTAGACGACCGGGTTGCCGCGGGAGAGGTAGAGCAGCTCGTGGGCGAGCCGGTCGCGGGCGAGCAGCTCCTCCTCGGTGGCGCCGGGATTGTCGTTCCTCAGGAAGTGGCCGATCCGGCCCATGTCGTGGTTGCCCAGGAAGGTCGGCAGTGCGTAGGCGTTGGAGTCGGCGTCGGTGTACCAGTCGTCGGCGACGAAGAACTCGGCCAGCTGCTGCGCGCTCAGCCCGCGGGAGGCGAAGTCGCGCGCCGCCCACTGGAACGGGAAGTCGAGGATGGCCTGCATCCGGTTCATAGTCGTGTAGCGCGACGTGAAGGCCTTGGCGGCAGCGTCGCTGCCGTCGAGCGCGACCTCGCCGAACATGAAGAAGTCGGGGTTGCCGGCCTCGGTGGCGACGTCCTGCAGTGCCGGGCCGAAGTGCTGCCAGAAGGCGTCGTCGACGTGCTTCATGGTGTCGATGCGGAACCCGTCGATGCCGAACTCCTCGACCCACGTCGAGTAGATCTCGGTCATCCCCTCCCGCACCGTCGGGTGCTCGGTGAAGAGGTCGTCGAGGCCGAAGAAGTCGCCGTACTGGCTGTCCTCGCCGACGAAGGTCGTGTTGCCCCGGTTGTGGTAGAGCGTCGTGTCGTTGAGCCAGGCCGGGACCTTGAGGTCCTCCTCGCCGCTCTCCAGGACCGGCGTGTAGGGGAACGAGGTGGCAGGGTCGAGCGGTGGGAACGGATCGGGGTAGTCGCGGTCGTCGAACGGCGTGCCGTCGGCGGAGCGGTACGGGCTCACGTCCTTCGGCACGTACGCCGTGCGCGCACCCTCCTCGTAGCCGATGACGTCCGCGGTGTGGTTCGTGATGATGTCGAAGAACACCTTGATGCCGCGGTCGTGCGCGGCGTCGATGAGCTCGGTGAGCTCGGCGTTGGTGCCCAGGTGCGGGTCGATCTGGGTGAAGTCGGTGATCCAGTAGCCGTGGTAGCCGGCCGACGGGCCGTCCTCGAGCTGGACCGCCTTGTTCTTGAACACCGGCGTCAGCCAGATCGCGTCGGTGCCGAGCCCCTCGATGTAGTCCAGCCGCTCGCGCAGGCCGGCCAGGTCGCCGCCCTGGTAGAACCCCTTGGCGGTCGGGTCGAAGCCGTGGGTGAGCCGGTCGCCGCCGAGGCCGCCGGTGTCGTTGGCCGGGTCGCCGTTGGCGAACCGGTCGCCCATCACGAAGTAGAAGCTCTGGCCGGTGAGGCCCGGCCGGGGCGCATGGTGGGCGAAGTGGCGGCTGCGGTCGGCTCGATGCCGGTGGTCAGCGCCGCTGGCCATGGCCGGCAGCGTCAGGGGCAGCGCGATCGCGAGGCCGAGGGTGGCGGCGAGCAGGCGGCGGGGTCGCCGAGGTCCGAACATGACAGTGGCCTCCCGAGAAGTGACGTGCGTCACAGACGCTAGGCCCGGTCAGCGGCGTCCGGCAAGGGGCGTCGACGGCCCTTGCGAGGCGAAAACGGACCGCGGATGCCGCAACTGTGGCAGGTTCGCGCCGATGGATCAGGAACACGGCGTTGGGGCGGCCGTGGCAACTCGGACCTGCATCGGGAGGTGCGTATGGCGGTGCGGCGCTGGTGGCAGGAGCCACCCGCTGGTGCGACGGTGCGCGCGATCAAGCTGACGACCGGCATCCTCTACCTCTGCGGGGCGCTGAGCTGCGCGGTCGCCGTCGCCCTGCTCCCGGTCACCGCCGAGGTCCGGCTGGCCATCCTCGGGCTGAGCGCCGTCGCGGTGCTGATCGGGCTCGGCCTGCTGTGGCGCGGCGAGCGGCTGCCGCGCTGGACCTACCACGTCAACCCGCTGTTCGGGACGGGCGCCTTCGGCACCTTCGCGCTCCTGGTCGGCGCGGACGCGCCCAGCGCCGCGCTGGTGGCGCCCTTCCTGGTCATCGTCGTCAACATCCCGTTCCTCTTCGCGCTCCCCGCCCTGGCCGTCCACCTCGCGATCGTGTTCGGTGTGGCGGGCGCCCTGTTGGCGCACCTCGGCGAGTCCGCGGGCGCGATCACCCTCAACCTGGTCACCTGGCTGAGCGTGGCGGCGGTGGCGACCTACCTCGCCCGCCTCACCGACGCGCTGGAGGAGGACCAGCTCACCGGGCTGCCGAACCGGCGCGGCTTCGCCCGCCGCTTCGACCAGATCCTCCTCGCCTGCGGCCGGGACGGCACCCCGCTCACCCTGGCGATGCTGGACCTGGACCGGTTCAAGGTCGTCAACGACCTGCTCGGCGAGGAGGCCGCCGACCGGATCCTGGTCGACTGTGCCCGTGCCTGGGGAGAGAGGCTGCCCGCCAACGCGACCCTCGCGCGCTGCGGTGGGGACGGGTTCGGCCTGCTGCTGCCCGGCCGACACGCCGGCGAGGCCGCCGTGCTCGTCAACGACCTGCTCAGCTTCACCGCCGAGGAGGTGACCGCCTCGGCGGGCATCTCGCAGTGGCAGCCGGGGGAGTCGGCCAACCAGCTCAAGCGTCGTGCCGACGACGCCCTGTACGACGCCAAGCGCTCCGGGCGCGACCGCGCGGTCATCTTCGGGCGGCCCTCCGGCGCGGCCCCCGTGGACGGCGACCGCGCCGTCGACCCGGTCACCGGTGTGCCGTTCTACGAGCGGTCCGAGGAGGGGCAGTCCTGGTTCACCTCGGCGGCGCTCGTGATCGAGGTCGACAACTACCTCGCGACGACCCAGGTCGTCGGCTTCGAGGCCGGTGACCTGCTCCTGCTGGAGGCCGCGGAGCGCATCGACGCCGAGATCGAGGGCCTCGACGCCCGGGTACGGCGCCTGCAGGGTCCCCACTTCCTGGTCCTGGTCAGCGCCGACTCGGTGGCGGACGTGCGCGACCTGGCCGACCGGCTCGCCTACACCGTCGACCGGCAGCCGACCGGGCTCGCGGGCCAGCGCGGCGGCCTCACCGTGGGCGTCGCGCTCGCGGCCCGTGACGGCAGCGACGTGACCACCCTCATCCGCTCGGCGATGACCGCGGCGGCGTACGCCAAGCGCGACCAGCCCGGCACCGCCGTCTTCTTCGAGCCCGACATGGCCGAGGACGCCCGGGACCGGCTGGCGCTCAGCCGGGCCCTGCGCACGGCGATCGAGCAGCGGGAGATCACCCTCGTCTACCAGCCCCAGGTCCGGGTCTGCGACGGCGTGCTGGCCGGGGTCGAGGTGCTGGCGCGGTGGACCGAGCCGGAGCGCGGCCCGATCCCGCCGGGGCGCTTCGTGCGGCTCGCCGAGCAGATGGGCATGAGCCGCTCCTTCGACCGGATGATCCTGGACATGGCGCTCGAGCAGCTGCGCGCCTGGGACGACGCCGGCGTGCGGATCCCCCGCATCTCGGTGAACGCCATGGCCGAGACGGTCAGCTCGGGGACCATCTCCGACAACGCCCCGGCGCTGCTGGCCCGGCACGGCGTCGAACCGGAGCGGTTGACCATCGAGCTGCTCGAGAACCGGCTCCTCGACGAGGAGCGTGGCGCGGCGATGCTGCACCGGATCCGCGACCTCGGCGTCCGGGTCAGTCTCGACGACTTCGGCACCGGCTACTCCTCCTTCGGCCAGCTCGTGAGCCTGCCCGTCGACGAGCTCAAGATCGACCGGACCTTCCTGGTCGACCACGGCGGCTCGGGGGTCGACGTGACGGTCATCGGCTCGATGATCCAGGTCGGGAAGGCGCTCGGACTCGACGTGATCGCGGAGGGCATCGAGACCGTCGAGCAGCGGGACCGGATCTCCGACCTGGACTGCCCGGTGGGCCAGGGCCGGTTCTTCGCCCCGCCGATGCCTGCCGACGAGCTGGCGCGGTGGGTCGCCGCCCGGGGCTGCTAGCCGAGCGGTCGCACCGCGACGGCGGCCGCCCGGGCGCCGTACGCCGGGCCGAACAGGACCGCATGCACGAGCAGCGGGAAGAGCTGGTGCAGCCCGATGCGGTCGCGCCAGCCGTCCGCCAGCGGGCTCACCTCCTGGTAAGCGTCCAGGACGCGGTCCAGCTGCGGCAGACCGAAGAGCGCGAGCATCGCCAGGTCGGTCTCGCGGTGGCCGAAGTACGACGCCGGGTCGATCGTCCACGCGTGCCCGTCCTGCCCCCACACGACGTTGCCGTTCCACAGGTCGCCGTGCAGCAGGGCCGGCGGCTCGGCGGGCACCAGCTCCGGTAGCCGCGGCAGCACCGCCTCGACGGCCGCAGCCTCGTCGGCCGTGATCGCCGCCCGGTCGCGCGCCAGCCGCAGGTAGGGCAGCACCCGGTTGGTCGCGTAGAACTCCGCCCAGTCCGGCGCAGGCCGGTTGGGCAGCGGGAGCGGACCGACGAAGCCGTCCTGGTCCGCGCCGAACTCCGGCCGGGTCACGGCGTGAGCGCCCGCCAGCGCTCGGCCGAGCGCCTCGGCGCTCTCGCCGGTGGGGCGGCCCGGCTCGACCCAGCGCAGCACCAGGCACTCGTCGTCGGCGCCGAGCAGGTCGGGCACCGACAGCGGTGTCGCGGCCAGCGCCCGCAGTCCACGCGCCTCGGCGGCGAAGAAGCCCGCCGGCGGGTGCGGCATGGTCTTGACCAGCCCGGAGGTGCCGTCGTTGAAGCGCAGCTTCGTGAGCGTCGTGCCCGTCCCGCCCGCCACCGGGGACGTCGCGACGACCGGCAGACCGACGAGCGCCTCGGCCCGGCGCGCCACGGTCGGTCGCCTGGTCACGGAGCCAGCGCCCCGCCGATCTCGCGCACCAGGACCGCCGTCGTACGCTCCACCATCGCCAGCACCTCCTCGAAGCCGTCATCGCCACCGTAGTAGGGGTCCGGAACCGCGCCCGGCCCGTCGGGGTCCAGGTCGCGGAAGAGCATCACCCGCTCGGAGCCGCCGCCGAGATCGGCCAGGTTGTCGGCGTCCATGGCGAGCACCAGGTCGAAGTCGGCCAGCCAGGTCGGCGTGGAGTGTCGAGCACGGTGCCGGGTGGGGTCGAACCCGTGCGCGTCGAGCGTGGCGGCGGCGCGAGGGTCCATCGGCTTGCCGACGTGCCAGTCGGCCGTCCCGGCGCTGGCGACCGTGACGCGGTCGGCCAGCCCGGCCTCGAGCAGCCGCTGCTGCAGCACGACGTCGGCCATGGGGGAGCGGCAGATGTTGCCCAGGCACACCAGCGCGACGGCGTACCGCCCGGGGCGGCGCGGCGGCGGGATCACCGGTCCAGCGCCCGGTCGACGAGCCAGGAGACGAGCGTGACGACGATGGCGCCGCCGACCGCGGGCCAGAACCCGTCGACCCGGAAGCCGCCACTGAGACCGGGGTCGACCTGCTGCGCCAGCCACCCGGTCAGCAGCAGCACCGCCGCGTTGATGACCAGCAGGAACAGGCCGAGCGTGAGCAGCACCAGGGGCAGGCTGAGGATGGTGAGCGCCGGCTTCACGACCGCGCGGACCGCGCCGAGGATCAGCGCGACGCCCAGCAGCGGCACGGCTCGGTCCACCAGCCCGTCGCTGGCCGTGTCGGTGAACCGGATGCCGTCCAGGAGCCAGGTCGCGGCGAGGAGGGCGACGGCGTTCGAGATCCACCAGGCCAGGAAGCGCATGGCGCTCAGTGAAGCATGAGGCGGCCGGTGCTCGGCCGCCGGTCGGGGCGGCCCTCTAGGGTCGCACTGTGTTTCCGATCGGCGGCTACCCGGTGATGCTGCTCGGCGCGCTGGGCGTCGGCGCGGCGCTCGTGGTGCTGGCGGTGCTGGCCGGTCGGTGGATGCGCTGGCTCAGCGCCTGGTCGGTCGCCGGCCTGCTCTGGAGCCTCGCGGTGATCGCTCTGGTCACCCTGATCCCGGCCCAGGGTGCGCCCGGGATCGTGCCCGCCGAGGGCCGGCTGGACTCCTGCTCGTGGGACATCGGCGGCCCCGCCCCCGACGGCTTCTGGATCTTCGAGAGTGGCCAGCGGCTGCTCAACACCTTGCTGTTCGTGCCCTCCGGCGTGTTGGTCGTGCTCGCCGCGACCCGGCTGCGCGGCGTCTGGCCGTGGCTGCTCGTGCCGCTCGGCGTGGTGGCGCTGGCGGCGTACTCCATCGGCATCGAGGCGGTGCAGCTTTGGCTCGCGCGCATCGACCGCGCCTGCGACGTCACCGACGTCATCGACAACGTCACCGGTGCCCTCATCGGGGTCGTGGCCGGCGTCGGTGGGGTCGCCGTCGCCCGGGTCCTACGCTCTCACCCGTGAGCCCCTCGCCTCAGCCACGCCCGCGCCTCGGAGGCCTCCCGCCGTACGTCGCCGGCCGTCTGCCCGTCGCGCGACCCGGCCAGGTCGTCTACAAGCTGTCCTCCAACGAGAACCCCTACCCGCCGCTGCCGGGCGTCCTCGAGGCCGCGGTGAGCGCCGCGGCCTCGATGAACCGCTACCCCGACATGGGGAACACCGCCCTGTACGCCGCGCTCGCCGAGACGTACGACGTCCCGGCCGAGCGGCTCGCCGTCGCGACCGGGTCGACCGGACTGATCTACCAGCTGCTCGCGGCCTTCCTCGAGCCCGGCGACGAGGTCGTCTACCCGTGGCGCTCCTTCGAGGCCTACCCCATCGCCGTGACCGTCGCCGGCGGCGCGTCGGTGCAGGTGCCGCTGCGTCCCGACGGCTCCCACGACCTCGACGCGATGGCGGCGGCGGTGAGCCCCCGCACCCGCGTGGTGATCCTGTGCAGCCCGAACAACCCGACCGGCCCGGCGCTGACCCACGCGGCGGTCTCCGACTTCCTCGACCGGGTGCCGTCCGACGTGCTCGTGCTGCTCGACGAGGCGTACGTCGAGTTCGTGCGCCTCGACGGTGCGGTCGACGGCCTGGCGCTGCAGCGCACCCGGTCCAACGTCGTCGTGCTGCGCACCTTCTCCAAGGCCTACGGCCTGGCGGGCTTCCGGGTCGGCTACGCCATCGGGCCCGAGCCGATCGCGGCGGTGCTGCGTGCCGTCTCGTTGCCGTTCGGCGTCAACCTCGTCGCCCAGGCGGCCGCCGTCGCCTCGCTGGCCGCGCGGACCGAGCTGCTCGAGCGGGTCGAGGCCCTGGTCGCCGAGCGCACCCGGGTGCTGGCCGGCGTGCGCGAGGCCGGGTGGAGCGTCCCGGACGCGCAGGGCAACTTCGTCTGGTTCCCGCTGGCCACCGCTCGGATCCCGGACTTCGTCGCCGCCGCCGAGGGGCTCGGCCTCACCGTCCGGCCGCTCGGCGAGGGCGTACGGGTGACCATCGGCGAGGCCGAGGCCAACGACCGCGTGGTCGAGCTCGCGGGGCGCACCGTGGAGCTTTCCGCGGCTGATCTACGTTGGGGCACATGAGCGCCGAGGAGGACCTGCAGCCGACGTACGTCGAGAAGGGCCAGGAGTTCAACCGCGACATGCGGTACATCCCGGACCGGATCACCCAGGACGGCCGGGTGCCCCAGCGCGGTCCGGCCGACGTGCCGCTGTGGCCGGTCGAGCCCGGGCGCTACCGGTTGATCGCCGCCCGGGCATGCCCCTGGGCGAACCGCTCGATCATCGTGCGCCAGCTGCTCGGGCTGGAGGACGTCATCTCGCTCGGCACGCCCGGCCCGACCCACGACAAGCGGTCGTGGACGTTCGACCTCGACCCGGACGGTCGCGACCCGGTGCTCGGCATCGAGCGGCTGCAGGAGGCCTACTTCAAGCGCTATCCCGACTACCCGCGCGGCATCACGGTGCCCGCGGTCGTCGAGGTCTCCTCCGGGAAGGTCGTGACCAACGACTTCCCGTGGATCACCCACGACCTCTTCTTCGAGTGGCGCGACTTTCACGCAGAGGACGCTCCGGACCTGTGGCCCGAGGCGCTGCGCGAGGAGATGGAGGAGGTGATGCAGCGGATCTTCGTCGAGGTCAACAACGGCGTGTACCGCTGCGGGTTCGCCGGCTCCCAGCGCGCGTACGACGCGGCGTACCGCCGGCTGTGGGAGGCGATGGACTGGCTGGAGGAGCGGCTCGCGGACCGGCGCTACCTGATGGGCGAGGCGATCACGGAGGCCGACATCCGCCTCTACACGACCCTGGCGCGGTTCGACGCGGTCTACCACGGCCACTTCAAGTGCAACCGCAACAAGCTCACCGAGATGCCGAACCTGTGGGGCTACGCCCGCGACCTCTACCAGTCGCCCGGGTTCGGCGAGAACACCGACTTCGACCAGATCAAGGCGCACTACTACGTCGTCCACACCGACATCAACCCGTCCGGCATCGTCCCGCAGGGGCCCGATGAGTCGGTCTGGCTGGAGCCGCACGGTCGCGGCTGAGGGCCGGTCCCCAGGTCTGCGTGAATCTCGCCCCGGCCGGTCGGCCCTCCGGGCGAGATTCACGCACGCAGGCGGGCGAAGTGCGGGCGCCACCCGTCGCCGAGAACAGCCGGTACGCCGGGCACGCCGCGCTCCAGCGCCGCCCGCCGGATCCTCTCGAGGGTGCGCTCGGGCGTGACGTAGACCCCTCGGGCCAGCACCGTGATCAGTCGCCAGCCATCGTCGTGGCTAAGCTCGCGTCGCTCCGTGTCTTCCTCCCAGCTCTCCGCCCGATCGATATGGACCCGGCCGTCGTAGTCGATCGCCAGGCGTTGCTCCGGATAGCTCAGGTCGTACATCCGGACAGGGACACCGCACTCGTCGCGGATCGTGAAGTTCACCCGGGGCTCGGGCAGTCCTGCCCAGACGATCAGCATCCGCAGCCGGGTCTCCATCGGAGAGTCGACTCGCTCGCGCACGTCGGTCACCGCGGCGCGGGCCGCCTCACCGCCCGGCAGGGTGGTCGCGGCGCAGAAGGCGAGCAGCTGGCTCAGCGTGAGTGAGGTACGCCGAACGAGGTGGTCGCCGGCGACGACGAGGTCGAGCCGGTCCAGCACCTCGGCCAGCTCGACGAAGAGCTGGGCCGGCTGGGAGACCCGGGTGCCGTCCTTCAGCATGGTGAGCCCGGCCGGGCGCAGGTAGCAGTCGACTCCGTCGCGGCTGCGCCGGTCGCGCGCCCGGGTGACGGTCACCTGCTGTCGGCCCGTCGGCTGCTCCAGCGCCTGTGGCAACGGGACCCGGTGGATCAATGCCGCCGAGACATGGCTGGCCCAGCTCCCCTCGGGGAACGGCAGGGCAGCGGCGCGGGCGTGCAGCGCCGGAGAGACCGGCACCTGTGTGCCGACGTACACGCCGTGGGCCAGCGAGCGGTACCCCGGACCGCGCAGCTCCTTGTCCGTGACTCCAGCCGCCAGTGCGTCCCGGCGTCGGAACGGACGGTCGGTGTCGAGGGGCGCGTCGGGCGCGGACATGACCGCACTGTGGCGCGATCAGACGGAGCCGACTGGGGCCTCTCCACAGCCGTGCGTGAATCTCGCCCCGGCCGGCGCGCCCCGAAGGCGAGATTCACACACGCAGAGGGCTCCAGCGGACGGGGCCGGTTCGGCCTACCGCTGGGTAGCAGGTACGTTGTGACCGAGCCCGGATGTGGGCTGGGTCACACGCCGCGCAACCACCCTTCGCGGGGCGGGTGACCGCCGAGCACGACCGCGACGGTCGATCCCGTCAGGTCGCCGACGCTAGGAGGATGCCGTGAGCGAGCATCTGGAGACCCCCGCGGAGTCCCCGCACTTCGTCCAGCTCCTGACGCCGGAGGGGGTACGGGTCCAGCACCCGGACTACTCCTTCGACGGTGACGCGGAGCAGATCAAGGGCTTCTACCGCGACATGGTGCTGACCCGCCGCGTCGACATCGAGGCCACCGCGTTGCAGCGGCACGGCGAGCTCGGCCTGTGGGCCCAGCTGCTCGGCCAGGAGGCCGCGCAGATCGGTGCCGGCCGCGCGCTGCGTCCGCAGGACTTCGTCTTCCCGACCTACCGCGAGCACGGTGTGGCCTGGTGCCGCGGGGTCGACCCGCTGAAGCTGCTCGCGCTGTTCCGCGGTGTCGACCAGGGCTCGTGGGACCCCGCCGAGCGCAACTTCGGGCTCTACACGATCGTCATCGGCGCCCAGACCCTGCACGCGACCGGCTACGCCATGGGCGTCCAGCGCGACGGCGCGGTCGGCACCGGCGACCCGGACCGCGACACCGCGGTGGTCGCCCACTTCGGCGACGGCGCCTCCAGCCAGGGCGACGTCAACGAGGCGTTCGTCTTCGCGGCCTCCTACAACGCGCCCGTGGTGTTCTTCTGCCAGAACAACCAGTGGGCGATCTCCGAGCCGTTCGAGCGGCAGAGCCGGATCCCGCTCTACCGCCGCGCCGAGGGGTTCGGCTTCCCGGGCATCCGGGTCGACGGCAACGACGTGCTGGCGACGTACGCCGTCATGCAGTCGGCCCTCCAGCGGGCCCGCGAAGGCGGGGGACCGACGCTCGTGGAGGCCTACACGTACCGCATGGGCGCCCACACCACGACCGACGACCCCACCCGCTACCGCGTCTCCGACGAGGTCGAGCACTGGAAGCTGAAGGACCCGATCGCCCGGGTCGAGGCCCACCTGCGCCGCGGCGGGATGGCCGAGGAGTCGTTCTTCACGGGCGTCGCGGCCGAGGCCGAGGCGCTCGGGGAGCGACTCCGCGACGGCTGCCGCTCGCTGCCCGATCCCGCGCCCGGGCCGCTGTTCGACAATGTCTACGCGGAGATGACCGAGGAGCTGGCCGCCCAGCGCGACGGGTACGCCGACTACGTCGCTTCGTTCGAGGGGGTGGCCTGATGACCACGCAGAAGCTCACGCTCGCCAAGGCCCTCAACGCGGGGCTCCGCAAGGCGATGGAGGACGACCCGAAGGTGCTCCTCATGGGCGAGGACATCGGCCGGCTCGGTGGCGTCTTCCGGGTGACCGACGGCCTGCAGAAGGACTTCGGCGAGGACCGGGTGATCGACTCACCGCTCGCCGAGTCCGGCATCGTCGGCACGGCCGTCGGCCTGGCGCTGCGCGGCTATCGGCCGGTCGTGGAGATCCAGTTCGACGGGTTCGTCTACCCGGCGTACGACCAGATCGTGTCCCAGGTCGCCAAGATGCACTACCGCTCCGGCGGGCGGATCGGCATGCCCGTCGTCATCCGGATCCCGTTCGGCGGCGGGATCGGCGCGGTCGAGCACCACAGCGAGTCCCCGGAGGCGCAGTTCGCGCACACCCCGGGGCTCAAGGTGGTCGCCTGCTCGAACCCGGCCGACGCCTACTGGATGATCCAGCAGGCCATCGCCTGTCCCGACCCGGTGATCTTCCTCGAGCCGAAGCGGCAGTACCACGCCGGCGCCGTCGAGGTGGACACCGCCGCGACGCCGGCGCCGCTGTTCAGCTCGCAGGTGGTCCGCCCCGGCACCGACGCCACCGTGCTCGCCTACGGGCCGACGGTCGCGGTCGCGCTGCGCGCCGCGGACGCGGCCGCCACGGAGGGGAGGTCGCTGGAGGTGGTCGACCTGCGGACCCTCTCGCCGCTCGACCTGGCCCCGGTCTACGAGTCGGTACGGCGGACCGGCCGGGCGGTCGTCGTCCACGAGGCCCACGTCAACCTCGGCATGGGCGCCGAGCTGGCCGCCCGGATCACCGAGGAGTGCTTCTACTTCCTGGAGGCGCCCGTGCTGCGTGTCGGTGGCTTCGACACCCCGTACCCGCCGGCGCGGGCCGAGGAGCACTTCCTGCCCGACCTCGACCGGGTGCTCGACGCCCTCGACCGGAGCTGGGCGTGGTGACGGGCGGGATGACGGGCGGGGTGACGGCAGGAGTGCAGGAGTTCAAGCTGCCCGACGTGGGCGAGGGCCTCGTCGAGGCCGAGCTGGTCTCCTGGCAGGTCGCGGTCGGCGACGCGGTGCAGATCAACGACATCGTCTGCGAGATCGAGACCGCCAAGTCGGTGGTGGAGCTGCCCTCGCCGTACGCCGGAGTGGTGCTGGAGATCCTGGTGCCGGTCGGCGAGACGGTGTCGGTCGGGACGCCGATCATCCGGATCGGGCAGCCCGGTGCCGACACCTCCTCGGTGGCCGGGTCCCCGAGCGAGGCGAGCGGGGCCGAGACCGCCGCGCCGGAGGAGCCGATGGGCACGCTCGTCGGCTACGGCCCCAAGGAGGCCGGATCACAGCGGCGGGCGCGCCGCTCAGCAGGGGCCGCCCCTGCGGGTGGGTCCAACGGGGCCGCCCCGTCCGCGACCGGGCCCGCGACCGGGCCCGTGCCGGCCAAGCCGCCGGTCCGGGGTCTGGCCCGCGAGCTGGGCGTCGATCTGCGCTCGGTGACCCCCACCGGCCCGCACGGCGACGTCACCCGCGAGGACGTGACGTCATACGGTTCCGCGGCTCCGGCGACCAGGTCGTACGACGTCCCGCCGGTCACCTACACCGGCCGGATCACCCGCGAGCCGATCAAGGGTGTGCGCAAGATGATGGGCCAGGCGATGGTCGGCAGCGCCTTCACCATCCCCCACGTCACCATCTGGACCACCGTCGACGTCACCGCGACGACACAGCTGTGTGCGCGGCTGCGCACGGAGCCGGCGTACGACGGCGTGCGGGTGAGCCCCCTGCTGGTGCTCGCCCGGGCCTGCGTCGAGGCGCTGCGCCGGCACCCGCTCCTCAACGCGGTGTGGGAGGAGGAGGCCCAGGAGGTCGTGCTGCGGCACTACGTCAACCTCGGCATCGCCGCGGCCACCCCGCGCGGGCTGGTCGTGCCGAACATCAAGGACGCCGACCTGCTGGCCGCGCCCGACCTCGGGCGGGCCCTCAACCGGCTCACCGACGTCGCCCGCGAGGGGAGGACGCAGCCGGCGGAGCAGACCGGTGGGACGTTCACGATCACGAACATCGGTCCGTTCGGTATCGAGGGCGGCACGCCGATCATCAACCCCGGGGAGTCGGCGATCCTGGCCTTCGGGGCGGTGCGCAAGCAGCCCTGGGTCGTGTCGTCCGACGGCGAGGACCGGCTGGCGATCCGCGACGTGTGCACGCTGTCGCTGAGCTTCGACCACCGTCACGTCGACGGCGCCGCCGGCTCGGCGTTCCTCGCCGACGTGGCGGCGGCGATGGCGGACCCCTCCGGTCTGGTCTGACGCGTCAGGCGCCGGCCGCAAAGTGTCACCGTGACACTTCCAAACTGTCACCGTGACAGTTCGCCACAGGAGTGACCTTTTGAACTGTCACCCCTGGCGCCAACTGTCACCGTGACACTTTGCGCGGGCTGCGGCGCGAACGACCAGCGGTCTGGTCGGACGCGTCAGGCGTAGCGGGAGGCTCGGGCTGCCGGCGTACCGGCTCCACGCGCCAGCAGTCCGGCCAGCTCCTCCTCGATCACCGCGCCGACCCGGTGGCAGAAGGCATCCGGCTCCTCGGCGGCGTCGGGCAGCTCCGGGATGATCCGGTCGACGATGCCGCGGGCGTGCAGGTCGAGCGCCCGGACCTGCTGGGCGCGCGCCATGTCCGCCGCGTGGGACACGTCGCCGTGCACGATGGCCGAGGCGCCCTCCGGCGGGAGGGGCGAGAGCCACGCGTGCTGGGCGGCCACCACCCGGTCGGCGGGGAGGAACGCCAGCGCCCCGCCGCCGTTGCCCTCGCCCAGCATCAGGCACAGGGTCGGCGCCTTCGCGGTGACGAGCGCGTCGATGCAGCGGGCGATCTCGCCGGCCATGCCGCCGTTCTCGGCGTCGGCGGACAGCGCGGCGCCACGGGTGTCGATCACCGTCAGGACCGGCAGACCGAGGTCCGCGGCGAGCCGCATCCCGCGTTGAGCCTCCCGCAGCGCCTGCGGCCCGAACGGCTGCTGCTGTTGCTCGCGGCGGTCCTGCGCCAGCAGGACGCACGGCGCGTCCCCGAAGCGCGCCAGCGCGATGAGGAGCGCGGGGTCGCGCTCGCCCTGGCCGGTGCCGTTGAGGGGTACGACGTCCACGGCCGCCGTCTTCAGCAGCCGCCGCACCCCCGGCCGGTCCGGCCGCCGGGAGCGGGTGACCGCGTCCCAGGTGTCGACGTCGGGCAGGGCGGGCGGGGTGGTCTCGACGCGCCTCGCTGCGCTCGTCGGCTCGACCACCGAGGGGGAGGTCGGCTCGACCGCCGAGGGGGCGAGCGCCTGAGGACCCGGACGGGTGAGCAGGATCGTCAGCGCCCGGTCCAGGATCCCGGCGATCTCGTCGGGCGGGAGGACGGCGTCGATGATGCCGTGGGCGTAGAGGTTCTCGGCCTGCTGTACGCCGGGCGGGAACGGCTCGCCGTGGAGCAGCTCGAACACCTTCGGACCGAGGAAGCCGAGCAGCGCCCCCGGCTCGCCGACGGTGACGTGACCCAGCGACCCCCAGGAGGCCATGACGCCGCCGGTCGTGGGGTGGCGCAGGTAGACGAGGTAGGGCAGTCCGGCCGCCTTGTGCGCGGCGACCGCCTCGGTGATCCGCACCATCTGCACGAAGGCCGGCGTGCCCTCCTGCATCCGGGTGCCGCCCGACGCCGGCGCCGCCAGCAGGGGCAGTCCTTCGGCCGTGGCCCGCTTGATGGCCGAGACCAGCCGGTCGGCGGCGTCACGCCCGATCGACCCGGCGAGGAAGCCGAACTCCGAGACGAGCACCGCGACGCGGCGCCCCATCATGAGGCCGGACCCCGTGAGCACCGACTCGTCGACCCCGGTGCGCTCCTCGGCCGCGGCCAGCTCCGCGGCGTACGCCGCGCTGACGCCGACGCGCGCGGGCGGGGTGTCCCAGGAGACCCAGGAGCCGTCGTCGAGGACCAGGTCGATGAGCTGCCGGGCGTTGAGTCGTGCCATGCGGCCGAGGTTACTGATCCGTAGCGTCGGCGCGGAACGTCGCCAGCAGCTCCTTCTCCCGCTCGGCGGAGATGCCGGTCACCCGGGCGTCCGGCGTGGCGTCGAGCCAGGCCAGGGTGTCCCGCGCCGACTCCGCGAGCGGTCGCACGGTCAGCCCGGCGGCGAGCGAGGGCGAAACGTCGTGGGCCAGCATGCCGTCGTACGCCGGCCGCGGGAGCCACAGCGGCACCGACTCCGGACCCATCCACGGCTCGACGCCCTGCTCGGCGAGGAGCTCCTGCGGCACCCAGACGTACGTCGGCCGCGACCCGACGCCCTCGGCGACCGCGTCCAGCAGCTGCTCCAGCGGCATCGCCGGGCCGACGCCGTCGAAGGTCCCGGGGGTCCGGGCGGTGGCGGCCCGGACGATCCACGCCGCCAGGTCACGCACGTCGATCACCTGCACGACGTCACCCGGGCGGCCCGGCGCGAGCACCTCGCCGGAGCCGGCGTCGGCGATCCGCCGCGGCCAGTAGGAGAACCGTCCCGTCGGGTCGCCCGGCCCGACGATGAGTCCCGGCCGGATGACGGTCGCGGAGGACGCGCCGGCTCGGACGGCGTCCTCGCAGGCCACCTTCATCGGCCCGTAGGCCTCCGGGTCGAGGGTCAGGTCGACGTCGCCGAGGATCGGCTCGCGCAGCGGCAGCGTGCCGGGCCGGCCGTTCGGGGTCGACTCGTCGGCGTAGACGTTGATGGTCGAGACGAAGACCCAGTGGGCATGGGGGAAGGCAGTCACCGCCGCGGCCACTCGCGACGGGTGCCGCGCGACGTCGACCACCGCGTCGAAGTGGCGCTCGGTCAGCTCGTCGGGGACCGGGTGCGCCCGGTCCCACGGCACCAGCTCGGCGCCGTCGGGCACCGACCCGGAGGTTCCGCGGGCCGCACACGTGACGGTGTGGCCCCGGCGTACCGCCTCGGCGGCCACCGCCCGGGAGAGGAAGACGGTCCCGCCCAGCACCAGCAGTCTCATGGCCACCACCGAAGCCGACGCGGGGCCGGCGGGGCAAGGCTGTCCGCCCAGAGCGGAACTACCGCGGTGTGGTCGGACTGGTCAGCCAGGCGGTGAAGAACGCGGTCAGGTCCTCGCCGAGCTGCTCGTTGACCCACGCCACGTAGTCCTCCCGCGTGGTGCTGCGGCCCGCCCGGGCCGCGGGCCACTCCCGCACCAGCCGCCAGAAGGCCTCGTCGCCGACCAGCGACCGCAACCGGTGCCACATCACGGCCGGGCCGAAGTAGACGTTCTGGTCGGCGAACCTGCCCGGGTCGTAGGCGCCGGGCGGGCCCGACTCGCGGCGCTCCCGCGGCTCGAGCCTGGCCCACTCGGTGATCGACTCGCCCGGCGGCAGCTGCCAGGCCTCGTCCTGCCACACGCCCTGGAGGTAGGTCGCCATGCCCTCGTTCATCCAGACGTCGCGCCAGTCGGCGGGCGTGACCAGGTCGCCGTACCACTGGTGCGCGAGCTCGTGGACGATCACCTCCGGGGCGGTGGACAGGCCGTCGTCGCCGAGCGTGATCATCGACTGCGTCTCCATCCCGCTCTCGGACTCGACCACCACGATGCCGAGGGCGTCGAACGGGTAGGGGCCGAGCCGTTCCTCCAGCCAGGCCAGCAGCTCCGGGGTCCGCTCCAGGTCGTTGACCAGGCCGGGGTCGTCGGCCGGCACCCAGTACGTGATCGGCAGGCCGCGCGGGCCGGTGGCCTCGGTGAGCGTGTAGGCGCCGACGGCGAGCGTCACGAGGTACGCCGCCGCGGGGTCGTCGAGTCGCCAGTGCGTGGTGGTCCGACCGTCGGTGGTCTCACGGGACTCCAGCACCCCGTTGGCGACGCCGATCCAGTCGCCGGGCGCGTGCACGGTGATGTCGTACAGGGCCTTGTCGGAGGGCTGGTCGTTGACGGCGTACCAGGTGTAGGCGCCGTACGGCTCCTGCATCGTCCACAGCCCGCCCCTGCTGTCGACGGTCAGGCCGAGCGGCTCGGTGTCGCCGCGCCGGCTGGGTGCCGGCACCGGCTGCGGGGTGCCGGCGTAGTCGAGCGCGAGCGTGTGGACGGCGTCGGCGCGGACCGGGGCGTCGACCACCAGGTCCTTGCCCTCGCGGCGCACGGCGACGGGCTTGCCGTCGAGGGTGACCTCGGTCGTGGCGAGCTGCTCGGAGAGGTCCAGCCGGAAGGCCGGTGCCGTCGCGGTGGCGCGGAAGACCAGCTGCTGCTCGCCGCTGAGCACCCGCGCGTCGTTGTCCCAGGTGAGCTCGAGGTCGTAGTGCAGCGCGTCGACGCCCGGGTCCCCTGCCGCCGGGTACACCGAGTCCTCCACGGGTGCGCTCACCGCGGCGGCGTACTCCTCCGCGATCGTGCTTCCGCTCGGCGCCGGCCGGGGGCCGTCGGCCCCGTCCCCCGACGTGCAACCGGCCAGGACGGCCGCCACCGCGAGCCCGGCGGCGGTCAGGCGCAGACGCATGGGTCGATCATGCCCTGCCGCCGTCGGCTGGCCCGAAAACCACTGGCGCTCGGTCGATAGCCTTTCAGGCGATGTCCACGAACCCGAGCAACCTCGCGACGATCGTTGCGAGAGGACTGGCCGCCGGTCACGGACCGAAGGCTCTGTTCGACTCCCTCGACCTGGTGCTCGCGCCGGGCGACGTCGTCGGTCTCGTCGGCCCCAACGGCGCCGGCAAGTCGACCCTGCTGCGCGTGCTTGCCGGTGAGCTGGCTCCCGAGGAGGGGTCCGTGAGCGCGTCGCCGCCGGGAGCGGCGGTCGGCTACCTACCCCAGGAGACCGAGCGCAGGGACGGCGAGACGGTGCGGCAGTTCCTGGCGCGCCGGACCGGGGTGGCGCGGGCCCAGACCGCGTTCGACACCGCGACGGAGCGGTTCTCGGCCGGGGAGCCCGGGGCCGACGAGGAGTACGCCGTGGCGCTGGAGCGGTGGCTCGCCCTCGGCGGCGCCGACCTCGACGAGCGGGCCGAGCAGGTGGCCGCCGACCTCGGCCTGGGTGTCGACCTGGACCTCCCCATGACCGCGCTGTCGGGCGGCCAGGCCGCCCGCGCGGGCCTGGCGTCGCTGCTGCTGTCGCGCTACGACGCCTTCCTCCTCGACGAGCCGACCAACGACCTCGACCTCGACGGCCTGGACCGGCTGGAGCGGTTCGTCGCGGGGCTGCGCGCGCCGACCGTCATCGTCAGCCACGACCGCGAGTTCCTGGCCCGCACCGTGAACCGGATCGTCGAGCTCGACCTGCACCAGCACCAGGTGAACGTCTACGGCGGCGGCTACGACGCCTACCTGCGCGAGCGCGAGATCGCCCGGCAGCACGCCCGCGAGGCCTACGAGGAGTACGCCGGCAAGCTGGCCGACCTCTCCGGCCGGATCCAGACCCAGCGGGCCTGGGCGCAGCAGGGCGTGCGCAACGCCAGGCGCTCCATCAACGACGAGCCCGACAAGTCGATCCGCCGGTTCCGGGCCGAGTCGGCCGAGAAGCAGGCGGCCAAGGTCCGGCAGAGCGAGCGCGCCATCGAGCGGCTCGAGCGCGACGCCGTGGAGGAGCCGCGCAAGGAGTGGGAGCTGCGGCTGGAGATCGCGGCCGCCCCGAGGTCGGGTGCGGTGACGGCGACGCTCCGCGGTGCCGTCGTACGCCGGGGTGGGTTCGTCCTGGGACCGGTCGACCTCGAGATCGGCTGGGCCGACCGGGTCGCGATCACGGGGCCGAACGGCTCGGGGAAGTCCACCCTGCTGGGCGCTCTGCTCGGCCGGATCCCGCTGGACGAGGGCCACGCGTCCCTCGGCCCGGGCGTGGTGGTGGGCGAGGTCGACCAGGCTCGACGGCTCTTCGAGGGCGAGGAGCCGCTGGCCGACGCGTTCCAGCGGCACGCCGGCGACCTGACGCCGGAGGCCGTGCGCACGCTGCTGGCGAAGTTCGGCCTCAAGGCCGACCACGTGCTGCGGGGAGCCGCGACGCTGTCACCGGGCGAGCGGACCCGCGCCGCGCTCGCCCTGCTCCAGGCGCGCGGGGTGAACCTGCTCGTCCTCGACGAGCCGACCAACCACCTGGACCTGCCGGCGATCGAGCAGCTCGAGCAGGCGCTGGAGCAGTTCCCCGGCACGCTGCTGCTGGTCACCCACGACCGGCGGATGCTGGAGGCGGTCCGGGTGGACCGCCGTCTCCGGGTCGAGGACGGCCGGGTCACCGAGGAGTGAGCGCGGGGTCCGCGACCAGCGCGGCGAGCCGCTGGGCGACGTACTCCTGCTCCACCGAGAACGGGTGGAACGGGATGGCGCCCGGGCCGGAGAAGCCGTTGACCCACGGCTCGTCGGAGCAGATGTCGTGGCCCTCGCTGGGGCCGAGCAGATCCAGGTAGGTCGCCTTGGCGCGCGCGGCGCCGCGTTCGACGGCCCGGCTCATCTGCTCGTTGACCGAGCGCGCGAACGGGTAGTCCCCGGGCGCGAACGGCAGGTCGGTGCAGGTGCCCGAGGCCGGCACGAGCTGCGGGTAGCCGACCACCACGACCCGGGCCGCCGGCGCGGCCGCCCGGACCCGGCGGACCGCCTCGGCGACATTGCCCTCGATCCGGTCGAGCCGCTGCGCCAGGCCGGGTCGCAGCCGGTCGGTGCACGGAGTGCCGGCGGTCTCGGCCGCGTGCGGGCGGACGCACGCCCCGACCAGGCTGCCGAACAGGTTCAGGTCGTTGCCGCCCAGGCCCACGGTCACCAGGTCCGTGTCGGGCGTGAGCGCCTCCAGCTGCGGTGACACCGCCTGGCCGTCGACGCGTTGCGGCGCCGTCAGGTGCGCGGTGGCGGCGCCGCCGCAGCTCACGTCGACCAGCTCGGCGACGTCGATCGCCTCCGCGAGCAGGTGGGGGTAGTTGCGGCTGGAGCGAAGACAGCCGTCGTCGGACTGCCGCCCCGGGACGCCAGGGGCCGCGGTGAACGAGTCGCCGAGCGCGACGTAGCGCCGTACCGACGGCGGCGTCGCCACAACGGCGGGGGAGGACGACGTCGCGCTCGGGCGCTGGTCCGGCCGCGCCGCCGACGGGCCGTCGCTGCACCCGGTCAGGACGCACAGCAGCAGCGGTACGGCGGCGAGGAGTCGGCGACGGTGGCTCACTCCTCCACCGTACGGACGCCGCGGTTCCGGTCCGCCGACGGTGCCGCGCGCGCTCACCCGAGCGCGACGGTCAGCGCCAGCACCGTGGCGGGATCCTCGAGCCGGTCGCCGTACAGGTCACGGAGCTGCCCCATCCGGTAGCGCACCGTCTGCGGGTGCACGAAGAGCTCGGCCGCGACGTCCTCGCGGCGGCCGTGGTGGAGCAGCCAGGAGCGCAGGGTCTCGGCGAGCTTCTCCGCCGTGCCCGGCCGCAGCTCGGCCAGCGGTGCCAGCGCGGTACGCCGCAGGTCCTCGAGTGCGTCGGGGTCGGCCCCGAGCACCAGTCGGACCAGGTGGTCCTCGGTGTCGTGCCCCCAGCCCGCCTGCTGCACGCGCAGCGCCCGGGCATAGGAGAGCCGGGCCTCGCGCCACGGCTTCGGCGGACCGACCACGGCACCGCGCCCGGCGACGGCCTGCAGCAGCACCGCCCGCCGCGTCGGCTCGGCGTCGGGCACGAGCAGCAGCGTCGTGTCGTCGATCTCGGGCAGCTCGTGCAGCACGAGCGTGGTCTGCGGCACCGCGGCCAGGACCGGCCCGAGCTGGGACGCCGGGACCAGCACGGCCGCCAGCGTGGTCGGCGGCTGCCAGTCGGCACGCTCCGCCAGGTCGTCGAGCACCTCGGTGGTCGCACCCGTGAGCAGCCGGCGGCCGAGCTGCTCGAGCAGCCGCTGACGGACCCTGCCGGAGCTCGCGAGCTCGTCGGCGTGGCCGGCAGCGGACGCGTCGGAGACCTCGTCGATCCAGGCGAAGACCAGGGCGGCGAACTCGACGAGCGTCTCGGCGGGGACGCCCGCGGCCACTGCCTCGGAGGACAGCTCGCGCCAGGCCACGCGGGCCCCGATGCGGTACGCCGCGAGCAGCGCCTCCGGGGTGCGACCGCTGCGCGCCTCGCCGCGACCCAGGGCGTAGGCGCCCTCGACGGCCTGGGGGGCGGCGGGAAGGGTCTCGACCGACTGCCCCGAGGCGACGGACAAGAACCCGTCCAGCGCCGTGCCGACCGCCGTCCGGATCGTCTCGACCATCTTCCCCGACCAGGCGTCGCGATAGCTGGGCACGCCCTCGATGACGGCCGCGACGACGTCCTCGCCGACGCGCGGCAGGATGGCGCGGATCCGGTCGGCGATCTCCGGCGAGAGCCGGACCGGCGGGGTCGGAGGTGGCTCCCGGCGGACCCGCAACCTGACCATGGCGCTCCTTGATCTTTGTCTCCAGCGAACAAATGGGACCCGACTATTCACGTCTGTCACACAGGAGTTTACGTGCTGTGAGCAGTCACCATGGTCATGTGACGACCTCTCTGCTGACTCGGGCGCCCCGCGGCCTCTCGCTGCGGGATCGGCTCGTGCGCCTGGCGGAGGCCGCGACCACCCCGGTGCTGCCGGCCGACTACCTCGATCTCTTCGCGCCGTTGCGCTCCGGAGCGCCGCTGCGCGGCCGGATCGTCAGCGTGGAGCCGGAGACCCGCGACGCCGCCACCATCGTCATCAGGCCGGGCGCCGACTGGGCCGGGCACGTCCCCGGGCAGTACGTCCGCATCGGCATCGACGTCGACGGTGTGCGGCAGTGGCGTGCCTACTCGCTCACGCACGGACCGCGCCGCGACGGCTACATCTCGGTCACCGTGAAGGCGGTTCCCGACGGCACGGTGAGCAACCACCTCGTGCACGACGCGCGGCCCGGCACCCTCGTGCACATGGAGCAGGCCGCCGGGGAGTTCGTGCTGCCCGCCGACCTGACCGGCCGCAAGCTCCTGTTCATCACGGCCGGCTCGGGCGTGACGCCGGTCGTCGGCATGCTCCGCAACCTCTTCCCGGTCACCGACGAGGGGGTCGTGGGTCTCGACAAGCTCGACCAGCGGGGCCCGCGGCGTGGGCTCGACATCACGGTCGTCCACGTGGCGCCCAGCGAGCCGGACTCGATCTTCCTGCGCAACCTGCGCGAGCTCGACGAGGCGGGCGCGATCCGGCTCGTCGCGAGGTACGACGACGTGCACGGTGTGCTCGACGTCGACGCGCTCGACGACCTGGTGCCCGACCTGGCCGAGCGGACGACGTACGCCTGCGGGCCGGCCGGCCTGCTCGACGCCCTGCGCGAGCACCACGACGCGCGCGGACTGGAGCTGTTCACCGAGCAGTTCCGGCTCACGACCGTGGTCGTCGGCGAGGGCGGCACCGTGCGCTTCGAGGCCGGCGGCCAGGAGGTCGAGGCCGACGGCGCGACCCCGATCCTCGACGCCGCCGAGGAGGCCGGCGTCCTGATGCCGAGCGGGTGCCGGATGGGCATCTGCTTCGGCTGCGTGCTGCCCCTCAGGGAAGGGGCCGTCCGCGACCTTCGCAACGGCGATCTCACCGTGGCCGTGCCCGGCGAGAACGACGGCATCCAGATCCAGACCTGCATCTCGGCCGCGGCCGGGAACTGCGTGATCGACCACTGATCCCCCGATCAGCGAGGAGAAACCCCATGACCATCGTCAACGAGCCGAACACCGGCACCGAGAACAGCCCGATCGCCCACCTGGCGCGGGAGGACATCGAGGCGATCGGCGCCGAGCTCGACGCCATCCGGCGCGAGGTGATGGCGTCGCGCGGTGAGCGCGACGCGGCGTACATCCGGCGCGTCATCAAGACCCAGCGCTACCTCGAGCTCGGCAGCCGTGCCGTGCTGCTCGGCAGCCTGTTCCCGCCCGCCTTCGTCGCCGGCACGATCGGCCTGAGCATCGCCAAGATCCTCGACAACATGGAGATCGGGCACAACATCATGCACGGCCAGTGGGACTGGATGCGTGACCCGAAGATCCACTCGACGACCTGGGAGTGGGACAACGCCGCCACCTCGGAGGGGTGGAAGCGGTCGCACAACGAGGAGCACCACACCTACACCAACATCGTGGGCATGGACAACGACCTCGGCTGGGGTCTGGTCCGCGTCGACGAGGAGCAGCCGTGGAACCCGCGCTGCCTCATCCAGCCGGGTCTGAACTTCATCAACATGCTGATCTTCGAGTACGGCATCGCGATGTACGACCTCAAGCTCGGCGACAACCTCCGCCTCCCCAAGGAGGAGCGTCCCGAGTGGTTCACGAAGGGCCTGAAGGGCTCGCTGAGGAAAATGCGCCGGCAGGCGCTCAAGGACTACGTCGTCCACCCGCTCCTGTCCGGTCCCTCGGCGCCGACGACCCTGCTGGCCAACCTGATCGCGAACCTGGCCCGCAACGTCTGGTCGCACAGCGTCATCATGTGCGGCCACTTCCCGGAGGGCGTCTCGACCTTCGAGGTCGACGAGCTGCCGGAGAACGAGACGCGCGGTGACTGGTACCTGCGCCAGATGCTCGGCTCCGCCAACATCTCCGGCTCCAAGGCCGTCCACGTGATGTCCGGCAACCTGTCACACCAGATCGAGCACCACATCTGGCCCGACCTGCCCTCCAACCGCTACGCCGAGGTCGCCCCGCGGGTTCGCGCGCTCTTCGAGAAGTACGGCCTGCGCTACCACACCGCCCCGCTGCCCCAGCAGGTCTACAGCGCCTGGCACAAGACGGTCCGGCTGGCCTTCCCCAACGGCTGGTGGGAGACCACCACGAAGAGGAACCTGCCCTCCCAGCTGCTCCTGCTTCGCAAGATCGTCAAGGCCGACGAGCGCACCCGCCGCCGGCTGCTCAAGGAGCTCGAGGCGCGCGCCGCGACCGCATGAGGCAGGTGCGGTCCGGGGTACTTGCTCCGGACCTTGTCTGCACCTCGTCGTCGCACCACCGTCATCGCCGTCGCCGCCCTGGTGGCGGCGATGGCGCTCGTCCTGGGCTGCCTCGCGGAGCCGCGTCGTACGACGCCTGCCGGCCGTGACGCCGCACCGGCGGAGTCCGCGACGGCGCCGACGACGCTCGCCTCGCCGGCCGCTCCCGTACGACGCGCGCCCGCCGCTCGCCGGACCGGTGCGCAGCCGGTGCCCGTCGATCCTGTCGATCCTGTCGATCCCGACGCGGTCGTGCGCCATCCGCCGGTGCGACTCGAGGAGCCGGTGCGCGGTGCGGCCGCACTGCGAGCGGTCGAGGACCGGATCGAGCAGGTCGCGTCGTTCAACGGGCGCAGCGTGGCCCAGCTCCGCCGGCTGCTGAGCACCGACGAGACCGTCTGGCTCGACCCCGGCGGCCGGCTCTTCGTCCGCGAGCCGGCGCGGCCGGCGGCCGCCGAGCCGGACGCCGCCGAGCCGGACGCCGCCGAGCCGGCGACGTCGGGGGAGGTCTCCGCGGGGGCAGCGGCAGCCACCGCCGTCGACCCGGCGCGCGCCTTCCAGCTCCACAGCCTGCCCGGCGCCAGCCGCCGGATCTACCTCGACTTCGACGGCCAGGAGGTCAGCCAGACGGCGTGGAACCTGCACACCACCTCGCTGCTCCCGGCCGGCTGGTACCAGGGCTGGGATCCCGCCGGCGACGGCCAGGGCGTCTTCAACGACGCCGAGCGGCGGGCGATCTACGAGATCTGGGCCCGGGTGGCCGAGGACTACGCGCCGTTCAACGTCGACGTCACCACCGAGGACCCCGGCGAGGCGGCGCTCGCGCGGACCACCAGCGCGGACCAGTCCTACGGCACCCGCGTGGTCTTCAGCGACAGTCGGACGGCCATGACCACGCTGTGCGGTGGCTACTGCGGCGGCATCGCCTGGATCGACGTGATGGGCCTGGTCGACCCCGTCGACCTCTACCGCGTCGCCTGGGTCTTCCCGGCCGGTACCGGGCCGACGCCGGGCGCGATGGCGGAGGGCGCCTCCCACGAGGCCGGCCACACGCTCGGGCTCAACCACGACGGGAACGCCTCGGCGAGCTACGACCAGGGTCACGTCCCATGGGCGCCGATCATGGGCGCGGCCTACTACCGCGGCGTCTCCCAGTGGTCCAAGGGCGACTACACCGGCGCCACCAACCGCGAGGACGACGTCGCGATCATCAAGCAGCACCTCGGCGAGCGCCCCGACGAGGCGGGTGGCACGGTGGCCACGGCCGCCGCGCTTCCGGTGGAGCCGGGCATCATCGCCAGCCGCGCCGACCGGGACGTCTACCGGCTCGGCGACTGCGGGGCCGGCTGGACCGTCACGGCGTGGCCGGCCGCGCTGGCCGGGGCCGACCTGGACGTGCAGTTGAGGATCGTGGACGAGACGGGAGCGACCCTGGCAGCGGGGGCTCCTGCCACCGGGGAGAGCACCGTCACGATCACCGATCCGACCGGCACCCGCCGCAGTCAGCGGGTCGGCACCGGGATGGACGCCACGCTCACGGGCACCGCACCGGGCCGGCTGTTCGTCGTGGTCGACGGCGGCGGTGCCCAGGCCGGTGGCGCCGGCAACCCGGTCACGGACTACGACGACTACGGCAGCCTGGGCGGCTACCGGGTCGCCGCGCAGGGCTGCAGCGCCGCCACCGAGACGCGGCCGGCCGGAACGCCCGAGCCGACGGCGACACCCGCGCCCGATCCGCTGGTCCTGCCACCCGCCGCACCCGTGGGTCCGACGCTGACCGCGCCGTCACGGCCCCGGATCCGGCAGGCGGTGCCCGGTCGTCGAGGTGGACCCCGGACGGTGATCGCCCGGTGGGCGCCGCCGGCCAGCACCGGGGGACGAGCACTGACCGGCTACCAGCTCGTCGTCTACCGGCTGCGCGACGGCCGCGTCGTCGGCACCCAACGGCTCGCCGTCGCTCCGAGCCGCACCTCCCGCGAGCTGCGGCTGGCCCTGCGGCCGCGGATCCGCTACGCGTTCGCGGTGCTGGCCCGCAACGAGATCGGGTGGAGCCCGGCGAGCGGTCGCTCCAACGCCGTCCGCCCGCGCTGAGCGGTCGGGTCAACCGCCCAGGTAGCGCACCTCGAGCGGCGTCTCGACAACCGCCTCACCGACCCGGGAGACCCGGAACGCCTGACCGTCGGGCCGCTCGCTGACGGCCTCGACGAGCGTCCCGTCACGCCACAGCAGGGCGACCCCGTCGTCGGCCGCGTGGCCGTCGGGAAGCTCGCCGGTGCCGACCATCCGGTGGTACGCCGCCTGCCGCTCCGCCTCGCCGAAGTAGTGCGGGCACGCGCTGCCCGGCAGGAACCCGAGACCGTCCGGCAGCGCCCGCAGCGGGCCGAAGGAGTCGGTCGAGGAGCCGGCGTACCAGCAGTTCATGCCGGCGCTGATGCCGGCCAGCACGGTGCCGTTCGCCGCCGCCTCGCGCAGTCGCTCGTCGAGGCGGTGAAGCCGCCACAGCGCGAGCAGGTTCGCCGTCGACCCGCCGCCGACGTAGACGACGTCCTGCTCGAGCACCATCGCCGGGTCGCCGTAGCCCCACGGGTCGCGGCCGAACAGCGAGAGCACCGACGTCTCGGCACGGCCCGCGAACGCGCGCAGGAACCGGTCGGCGTACTCCGGGGAGTCGCCGCTCGCCGTCGGCACGAAGCAGACCGACGGCCGCTCCTTCCCCGTCAGCGACAGCAGGAAGTCGTCGAGCAGCGTCCGGCCGTCGGTGCCCTCGGGCGCCGTCGAGAAGCCGCCGCCGCCCAACGTCAGGATGGTCCCGTCCACCCCCCGACCCTATGCGGGGCGGCGTCGGCGCTCGGGCTGGTGGTCCGTCCCGGCCGGGATGGCTCGTTCGGGTCATCCCGGCGCGCTGCGGGGATGGCCCGTCGGTGCGGTGTGGCGCACCGCTCAGCCCTGATCGCGGCGAAGGCCCTCGGTCGCGGACCACCGGCCCTACCGTTGCCCGGTGATCCTCCTCCGCCGGGCCCTGCCGGCCGTCCTCGTCCTCGCTCTCGGGATCGCTCTCCTCGTTCATGGCGGCCCTTCGGCCTCGTCCCGAGCCGGGTCGGGGACGTCCGTCCCGGCCCTCTCCACGGTCGAGCCCCAGCCCGAGCCCCAGCCCGAGCCCCAGCCTGCGACGGAGCCTGAGACAGAGCCTGAGACAGAGCCGGAGACGGACTGGTCGGTCTCGACGAGCTCGTCGCGCGAGGCCCTGCCCGAGCCGATGCGCGGCCGGGCGGCCGTGAAGGCACTGGGCAAGCGCCTGCCCGCCGTGGCGGCCCTCAACGAGCGCACACCGGAGCAGCTCACGAGGCTGCTGACCTCCGACCCGACGATGTGGGTCGACACCACCGGTCGGATCTTCGTCAAGGACGCGCTGACACCGCACGCTCAGCGGTCGGCTGCGCTCGCCCCGACTGCCGTGCCGGCGTACCCGCTCGACCAGACGTTCGCGCTCAACAGCCTTCCCGGCAGTGAGCACACGGTGTACCTCGACTTCGACGGCGTCGACGTCGGCATCGGCGGCTGGTCGGTGCAGATGGGTCTCCCCACGGGCAGCTACGAGGGCTGGGACCCGGCAGGCAACGGCGCCGCCTTCACCGACGACGAGAAGGCCGGGATCCAGGAGATCTGGGCGCGGGTCGCCGAGGACTACGCCCCCTTCGACATCAACGTGACGACCCAGGACCCCGGCTCGGCGGCGCTGGAGCGTCAGGACGTCGACGACACGGACTGGGGCACCCGGCTCGTCGTCACCTCCAGCGAGCTGGCGTGGACCGTGCTGTGCGGCGGTGGGTGTGGCGGTGTCGCCTGGCTCGGTACGGCCGGCGAGGTCGACCCCGCGAACATCTACGGGACCGCCTGGGTCTTCGGCGGCGGCGTCGCCGACCAGCCCCGCTACGTCGCGGAGGCGGCGGCCCACGAGGTCGGGCACACCTTCGACCTCGAGCACGACGGCAACCAGCTCCAGGACTACGACCTCGGCCACGACGGCTGGGCGCCGATCATGGGCGTCGGCTACTACGAGCCGGTCACGCAGTGGTCGAAGGGCGACTACGCCGGCGCGAACAACCAGCAGGACGACGTCGCCGTCATCGCCGGTCGGGCCTCCGTCCGCGCGGACGAGGCCGGCGGCACCGTCGCCTCCGCCGGACGACTCCCCGACGAGACCGCCGTCATCAGTGGCCGGAACGACGTCGACGTCTACGCGCTCGGCGCGTGCACCGACGCGGTCACGTTCGCTGCGACGCCGGCCCCGACCGGGCCGAACCTCGACATCGTGCTGACGCTCCTCGACGCGGACGGCGAGACGGTCGCGACGGCCGCGCCCGCGTCCGGCCTCGACGCCCAGCTCAGCACGACCGTCCCGGCGGGCACGTACTACCTGGCCGTCGATGGCGGCGGAGCCCAGGCGGGCGGTGCCGGCAACCCGGTCACGGACTACGACGACTACGGCAGCCTCGGCGCCTACACGCTCGCCACCGCCGGCTGTGACCCGCCCGCGACCGCGCCCAGCGCTCCGAACGACGTCACGGCCACCCTGACGGGCGAAGCGGGGCTCACCGTCGGTTGGGCACCGCCGTCGGACAACGGTGGCGCGACGATCACCGGCTACGACGTCGCCCTCGACGGGGGTGACCCGGTGCGGGTCGCCGCCGGCGTGACCAGTCACGTCTGGCCCGAGGTCACCACCGGCATCCACAGCGTCGCCGTCGCCGCCGTCAACGCGGCCGGGACCGGTCCGTCGGCGAGCGCGTCGGTCCGGCGTACGGCGCCGGCCAAGCCGGTGCTGTGGGACACGTGGGTCGGCCTCAGCGACGATCCGGACGATCCGAAGCAGTACTTCTACACCGAGTGGTCGCGCTCCTACGGCGACGGACTCGACGGGGGCAGCCCGATCCTGACCTACCGTGTCCAAAGTGAGCTGAGCGCCGGCGTCTGGAGCAGCCCGACCACCCTGGTGGCGAGCGAGGTCCTGCCGGACACGTTGCTCGACGTCTACTCCTTCGGCATCTCCTTCTCGCCGGGCTGGCGTCCGAAGGGGATCCGCGTCATCGCCGTGAACGCGGTGGGGGAGAGCGAGCCGCTCGAGGTCCAGGGCCAGATCCCCGGCCCGCCCGAGCCGGTCCTCGAGGCGGACGTCTCGGTCGACAAGGTCGCGCACACGATCGACGTCACCTGGACGGACCCCTACAGCGTGCCGTCGGCCCCGCTCGAGAGGCTCCTGGTCTCCCTGGTCACCTACGACGAGGAGCTCCAGCCCACCTACACCAAGGTCCAGGAGATCGCGCCCGGAGTGGAGCACGCCGTGCTGAGCGACATCCCGGTGGGACAGCACACGGTGGCGATCAGGGGCTTCAACTCCTTCGGCAACAAGGGAGACCGCGAGCCCGACCGGATCGCCGGGCTGTTCGCCGACATGCCCGAGCTGTTCCCGCCCTGGCAGGTCGACCAGTACGACCCCCTGGTGATCGACGCCCGCGCCGGCACCGCCACGCTGTCGTGGAAGGCGCCGTACACCGATCCGGAGCTGCCGATCCTCGGCTACGACGTCGTGGTCGACGACCAGCCGGCCGTCCGGGTGGTGGAGCCGACGTACACGCTGACGGGTCTCGCGCTCGGCTCGACCCACACGGTCGACGTCGTGGCGGTCAACCTCGCCGGTGCCGGGGCGTCGTGGAACGCGCAGGCGATCCACGTCGTCACGACACCCGCACCCGTCACCGAGCTCGAGGCGACGGTCGACCGGAGCGACCCGGAGAACCTGACGGTCGACGCGACCTGGACCGCGTCGGCCGACAACGGCGGCGAGGTCGGCGCGGCGCTGTACCGCTACCGGCTGCTGCCGGAGGCCGGTGACCCCGATGCGGCGTTCTGGCAGGAGACCTACACGCCCGCGGCGCAGCTGCGCTGGGTCACGCCCGGCAGCTACACGCTCCAGGTCGAGGCGCGCAACGCGCACGGGGAGTCCGAGGTCGTGAGCGTTCCCGTGACGGTCGCGCTCCCCGTCGGTCCCGGTGCCATCGCGGACCTGACCGGGCAGGTGGACGTCGCCGCCCGGACGGCCACGGCCACCTGGTCGGCACCCGATGACGGCGGGACCCCGCTGTGGCAGTACTGGCTCGTCCTCAGCGACGAGACGGCGGGGACGGAGCTGGCTGCGATCGCCAGCACGGCGACGTCGTACCCGCTCCAGGAGCTCGTGCTGGGCCACACCTACCGGCTCACGGTCACCGCGCAGAACCGGATGGCCGTCGGGCCGCCGTCGACCTGGACCTTCACGGTCGCCGATGCGCCGGGGAAGGTGGGTGACCTCACCGCCGTCGCCGACCGCGGCGCCCGCAGCGTGACGGTCCACTGGGCGGCACCGGCCGACACCGGCGGCGCCGACATCGAGAGCTACCGGGTCCGCCTCGACGACCAGGACTGGACGGAGGTCGACGCCGCCACGACGTCGTACGTCTTCCCGGAGGTGGCGACCGGCGACCACGTCGTCGAGGTCGTCGCGTACAACGGTGCCGGCACCAGCAGTGAGACGACGACGGTGCGGATGTTGGCCCCGGTGGTCGTCACGCCGCCGCTCCCTCCGACCGCGACGCTGCCGTCCGCTCCCCGCATCGGTGCGGCCAAGCCCGGCCGCAAGGGTGGCCGGACGACCGCCGTCTTCGCCTGGACGCCGACGGCGACCGGCAGCGGCGCGGTCGTCGGCTACGAGGTGAGCGTCGTGACGCTGAAGAAGGGCAAGGTCAAGCGGACCGCGAGGTACCCGGTCGGCGCGGCGGCTCGCTCACTCGAGGTGCGGCTCCCGAAGAAGAAGGGCGTGACCTACGCGGCGACGGTCCGGGTCCGGACGAGCGTCGGGTGGAGCGCGAGCAGCAGCCGCTCCCGGGCGGTCACCCCCCGGTGACTCAGGCCAGGGCCGCCGACACGACGGCCCTGGCCTCCTCCTGCACCTGGGCGAGGTGCTCGGTGCCGCGGAAGGACTCGGCGTAGATCTTGTAGACGTCCTCGGTGCCCGACGGCCGGGCGGCGAACCACGCCGACTCCGTCGTGACCTTGAGCCCGCCGATCGCGGCGCCGTTGCCGGGTGCCTCGGTGAGCTTGGCGGTGATCTCCTCGCCGGCCAGCGTCGTGGCGCCGACGGCGTCGGGGGACAGGGCGGCGAGCGCCGCCTTCTGCTCGCGGGTGGCGGGCGCGTCGATGCGCTCGTACGCCGGCTCGCCGTGCTGCTCCACGAGCGCGGCGTAGTGCTGCGACGGTGACGTCCCGGTCGCCGCGAGCATCTCGGAGGCGAGCAGGCAGAGGATCAGGCCGTCCTTGTCGGTGGTCCACGGCCGGCCGTCTCGACGCAGGAAGGACGCACCGGCCGACTCCTCGCCGCCGAAGCCGAACGACCCGTCGAGGAGCCCCGGCACGAACCACTTGAAGCCCACCGGGACCTCGACCAGCGGCTTGCCCGTGCCGCCGTCCAGCGACGCGGCGACCCGGTCGATCATCGAGGAGGAGACCAGCGTCTTGCCGATCCGCGCGGTGTCCGGCCAGTCCGGGCGGGCGCCGCCGAAGAGGTAGCCGATGGCCACCGCCAGGAAGTGGTTGGGGTTCATCAGGCCGGCGTCGGGAGTCACGATGCCGTGCCGGTCGGCGTCGGCGTCGTTGCCGGTGGCGATGTCGTAGTCCGCCCGCCGGTCGATGAGGGACGCCATCGCGTGGGGCGAGGAGCAGTCCATCCGGATCTTGGCGTCCCAGTCCAGCGTCATGAACCGCCAGGTCGGGTCGACCTCGGGGTTCACCACGGTCAGGTCGAGCCGGTGCTGCTCGGCGATCCGCGCCCAGTAGTGCACCGACGCCCCGCCGAGCGGGTCGGCGCCGATCCGGACGCCGGCCTCACGGATCCGGTCCAGGTCCACGACGCTCGGCAGGTCGTCCACGTAGGCGCCGAGGAAGTCATACGTTCCGGCTGCCCGGACAGCCGCCTCGTACGACGTCCGCTTCACGTCCCGCAGCCCGCCGCGGATCAGCTCGTTCGCCCGTGCCGCGATCGCGGAGGTCGCGTCGCTGTCGGCCGGCCCGCCGTGGGGCGGGTTGTACTTGAAGCCGCCGTCGGCGGGCGGGTTGTGCGACGGCGTGATGACGATCCCGTCGGCCAGGCCGGACCTCCCGCTGGTCGAGCCCGTCGAGACCCCGCGGTTCGCCGTCAGGATCGCGTGGGAGACCGCCGGCGTCGGCTGGAAGCCCTCCTGGGTCAGCACCGTGACGTCGTTGGCGACGAGCACCTCCAGCGCCGAGGCGAACGCCGGCTCCGAGAGCGCGTGGGTGTCCTTGCCGAGGAACAGGGGGCCGTCGTACCCCTGCTCGCGGCGGTAGTCGCAGATCGCCTGCGTGATCGCGAGGATGTGGGTCTCGTTGAACGCCGTCCGCAGCGACGAGCCGCGGTGGCCCGAGGTCCCGAACGCGACCTGCTGGTCGGGGTCCTCGGGATCGGGCACGCCGGTGAAGTAGGCCGTCACCAGACGCGGCACGTCGACCAGGTCGGCCGGGGTGGCGGGGGTTCCAGCGCGCGGGTCAGCCATGGTCACATCCTGCCAATACCCTTTCTCCCATGTCTCTTGTCACCTGCACCGTCACCGACGGGATCGCCCAGGTCCGGCTCAGCCGCCCCGAGAAGCTCAACGCGCTGACCCTCGACCTGCTGCGCGAGCTGGTCGACACCGCACGTGCGCTGCGCAAGGACAAGACGCTGCGCGCCGTGGTCGTCGCCGGCGACGGTGAGGCGTTCTGCGCCGGGCTCGACTTCGGGTCCGTGCTGAAGAACCCCCGACGCATCGCCGCCGCGTTCGTGCCGTCGGCGCGCCGGGGCACCAACCTGTTCCAGGAGGCGTGCTGGGCCTGGCGCCGGGTCCCGGTGCCGGTCATCGCCGCCGTCCACGGTCACTGCCTCGGCGGGGGCGTGCAGATCGCGCTGGCGGCCGACTTCCGGTTCGCGACGCCGGACTCCACCTGGTCGGTGCTCGAGGGCAAGTGGGGGATCATCCCGGACATGTCGGGGATCCAGTCGCTCTCCGAGCTGGTCGGCATCGACCAGGCCAAGCGGCTCACGATGACCGCGGAGATGATCACGGGCAAGGAGGCCCGCGAGCTGGGGCTGGTCACCGAGCTGGACCCCGATCCGGTCGCCGCCGCCACCGCCTTCGCCGGCCGGCTCAGTGAGAGGTCGCCGGACGCGCTCGCGGCCGCCAAGCGGCTCTTCGACCGCACCTGGCAGCGCTCCCCACGGCGCACCTTCGCCCGGGAGCGCGCGGAGCAGCTGCGGCTCCTCTTCGGCGCCAACGCCAAGATCGCCCGCGAGGCCGCGATGCGCCGCACCGCGGCGGAGTACCGGCCGCGCCAGCGGTAACCGGCAGGGCGTGCAGACCTTCCTGCCGTACGCCGACTTCGACCGCACCATGGCGGTGCTGGACCGCCGCCGACTCGGCAAGCAGCGCGTCGAGTGCATCCAGATCGTCCGTGGGCTGACGGTGCCCGACTACGCCTGGCGTCGCCACCCGGCGGTGCGCATGTGGGCCGGCTGGCTGGAGGCGCTCGGCGCCTATGCGTTCGCCTCGACAAGCGCGTGGACGGCGGCCGGGCACGCCGACACCTGCGCCGACACGATCGCCGCGGATCTGGCCGCGGCCGGCGTGATGCGGGTGCGCACCCAGGCCGAGCTGGCGGCGGCCGGTGAGCTGCCCGCGTGGCTCGGCGACGAGGACTTCCACCGCAGCCACCAGTCGTCGTTGCTGCGCAAGGACCCCGCGCACTACGGACCGCTGTTCCCCGGCGTGCCCGACGACCTGCCCTACGTGTGGCCGCCGGGGCGGGGCGACACCGCTCAGGGGTAGCGCAGGCCGGTGACCGACTCCGACAGCTCCCACAGCCGCCGGGCGGTCTCCGGGTCCCGCGCCAGCCGACGGCCGGCCACGACGGTGGCGGGACCGGTGAGCTCGAACCGGCCGGCCGGGCCGGTGAACGTGCCGCCGGGCAGGTCGGCGCAGGCCGCCATCAGCGTCGGCCACGCGCCCGCGGCGGGCGACTGGCTGACGGTCCGGGTGACCAGCTGGCCGAGCGTCGAGCGACCCGGCAGGCGGCTCAGCGGCCCGTTCGCGACCAGGTGGGTGCTCGCGATCCCGGGATGGGCGGCGAGCGCCTTCACGGGCAGCTCCGCCGCGCGCAGCCGCCGCTCGAGCTCGACGGTGAAGAGCAGGTTGGCGAGCTTGCTCTGGCCGTAGACCTGCCAGGCGGCGTACCTCCCGCTCTCCTGGCGCGGGTCGTCGAGCGGCGCCGAGCGGGCGTACTTGTGCATCAGTGACGAGACGGTCACCACGCGGCCGTCCTCGCTGGCGGCCAGCTGCGGGAGCAGCAGGCCGGTCAGCAGGAACGGCCCGAAGTGGTTGGTGGCCAGCTGGAGCTCCAGGCCGTCGCCGGTCCGGGCGTACGGCGGCGCCATGATGCCGGCGTTGTTGACGAGCAGGTCGAGAGGGCCGAAGCCGCCGGCCGTGGCGGCCGCCTCCCGCACCGAGGTCAGCGACGTCAGGTCGAGCTTGACGAGCTCGACGGCCGCGGTCGGATGGAGCTCACGCAGTGCGGCGCGAGCCTCGGCCAGCCGCTCAGGGGAACGGCCGGCCAGCACCACACGGGCACCGCGACGGGCCAGCTCCGCGGCGGTGTGGAACCCCAGCCCGCCGACGGTCGGTCCGGTGACCAGTGCGGTGCGTCCGGACTGGTCGGTCATGTCGGCGGGGGTCCAGGTGTCCACGGATCTCAGGGTAGGGACCGCCCGCCGACGGGTGCCGACCGGTCAGCGCAGGCCGGGGTCGGTGTCGTGGTAGTCGCGCTCCACGGTGGTCCGGCCGCCGTCGACGCGGCGCTCGACGTAGGTGTCGCTGGTGTGGCGGCGCTGGCGGTTCAGCACGAGCGCGAGCACCAGGGAGAGGATGCCGGCGGCGAGCAGGATCCAGCCCAGCGTCTCGCTCGCGATGTTGTCGGCCATGGCCTGCGGCAGCTCGACGGCGCCGGTCAGGAGGATCAGGCCGAGCACGAGCAGCACGATGCCGATTCCGATGCCCATGGGAACTCCTTCTCTCGCGGTGCGCTGGTGCGCACCTGTGGAGGACCGGTAGCCGAGGGCGACGGTGGCGAAACGCTGAGGCTCCTCAGCCCCGCCGGGGCCGGATGAACCGGTCCACCTTCACGACATGCCGCTTGGTGAAGGTCAGGTGTGCGCCGTACAGCGCGCGGACCGGCGTGCGGTAGGCCTCCTTGCCGTCCCAGTTGTGGAACGGCTCCAGGCACGGCCGGGGGCTGCCGTTGCAGGTCCACCCGTGGAAGTAGAGCTTCACGTCGCGGCCGTCGACCAGCACGTCGGCGCCGCCGGGCCCGCACACGCCGCGGGTGGTGGTGGAGTCCAGCAGCACGCGCTGCACGCGTCGGCTCCAGTCCCAGATGTTCTTCGAGCGCCGCCACACCGTGGCGTAGCTGCAGCGCGTGTAGTCGCCCGCGGACATGAACGCGTAGACCCACTTGCCCCGCCGGACCATGACGGGGTTCTCGAGCACTCCGGCGGACCCGAACAGGGCCCTGCTGCGCGGGCCGAAGGGCTGCAGGCCACCGCGCTTGAGGCGGAGGATCCGGATCGAGGACGGCTTCCCGTCGGTCTTGTAGAGCAGGAACACCCGGCCGCGGTCGAGGAAGATCGAGGGATCGATGGCGCCGATGGTCGGGTACGTCGGCGTGGTCATGCCCGGCTCGAGGACCGGGTCCCATGCGGGCGGCGCCTTGGCGGCCGGCGGGCACACCAGCGGCCGGTCCCCGACCGGGCGGAACTGGCCGGTGCTGATGCGCGCGGTCGCCACGCCGATGCAGCGGCTGGTCGAGGTCATGCCATAGACCGGGGCCGAGTAGTAGAGCACCCAGGTGCGGCCCAGCCGCACCAGGTCGGCGGCCCAGATCTCCCCCTTGGGACGCGCCCAGCTGGGTCGGGCGGCGAGCGCCGGGGCGGTGGCGTGCCAGCGACGGCCGTTCTTCGACACCATCCGGATCACCTGCGGACCGGTCGCGATGGCGACGTACTGCTGCTTCTTGGTCTTCACGACGCTCGGGTCGCCGATCGCCTGGCTGAACTCCAGCGGCGGGACGGCGGCGAGGGCGGAGGGGACGGTGAAGCCCAGCACGGCGGTCAGGAGCAGGAGCAGGCGCCGGCCACGAGCCGGTCGGGGGAGGGGCATGCGGGAGCCTTCGCAGGTCGGCAGCGGGACGGAGCGATGGCGGGAGGCTAACCCGGCGTCGCGCCCCGGTCCGGCATATCGGCGAGCTCGTCCCGAAGTGCCCACGGTGCGGAAAAGCGAACGTGAGAAACGACCGCGGCCCGCCCGGCTGGTGCCGGACGGGCCGCGGTCGTGTCGCTGGTCGCGACCCTCGGCTCAGAAGGCCGACTCGTCGATCTCCATGAGGGAGAGGTCGACGGCCTCGGCGATGGCGCGCTCGGCGCTCACCTTCGGCAGGTTGTACGCCGCGAAGAACTTCGCCGCGGCGACCTTGCCCTCGTAGAAGGCCTTGTCCTTGCCCGGGTCGGTGGCGAGCTTCTCCAGCGCGACCTCCGCACCGCGCAGCAGCAGCCAGGCGCAGACCACGTCGCCGAGCACCATGAGCAGCCGGGTGGTGTTCTGGGCGACCTTGTAGATGTTCGTGATGTTGCCCGTCTCCGACGAGGGGTCGGAGGAGAGCAGGTCGTTGAACATGTGGCCGACGATGGCCTCGGCGTCGGTCAGCGCGGTCGCGAGCAGGGCGCGGCTCTCCTTGAGCTCCGCGTTGCCGTCGGCCTCGAGGAAGCCCTTGATCTCCGTCGCCAGGTGGCCCAGGGCGACGCCCTGGTTCTTCACGATCTTGCGGAAGAAGAAGTCCTGGCCCTGGATCGCGGTGGTGCCCTCGTAGAGCGTGTCGATCTTCGCGTCGCGGACGTACTGCTCGATGGGGTACTCCTGCAGGAAGCCGGAGCCGCCGAAGGTTTGCAGCGACTCCGTGCCGAGGATCGTCCAGGAGCGCTCGGAGCCGTAGCCCTTCACGATCGGGAGCAGCAGGTCGTTGACCGCCTCGGCGAGCTTGTTCTCCTCGCCGGAGTGCTTGGCCAGCTCGACGTCGTCCTGCCACGAGGTGGTGTAGAGCACCAGCGAGCGCATCGCCTCGGCGAAGGACTTCTGCACCATGAGGGAGCGGCGTACGTCGGGGTGGTGGGTGATCGTGACGCGCGGCGCGTCCTTGGCCGGGTCCGTGAGGTCGGCGCCCTGGACGCGGGACTTGGCGAACTCCAGCGCGTTCAGGTAACCGGTCGAGAGGGTGGCGATGGCCTTGGTGCCGACCATCATGCGGGCGTTCTCGATGACGTCGAACATCTGGCGGATGCCGTCGTGGACCTCGCCCAGCAGCCAGCCCTTGGCCGGCTCGCCGCCACCGACCTGCGGGTCGCCGAAGGTGACCTCGCAGGTGTTGGACACCTTGATGCCCATCTTGTGCTCGACGTTGGTGACGTAGACGCCGTTGCGCTCACCGGTGAGCTCGCCGGTCTGGTGGTCGAAGTGGTGCTTCGGGACCAGGAAGAGCGAGAGGCCCTTGGTACCCGGGCCGCCGACGCCCTCGACACCGCGCGGACGCGCGAGCACGAGGTGCATGATGTTCTCCTGCAGGTCCGACTCGGCGCTGGTGATGAAGCGCTTGACGCCGGAGATGTTCCAGGAGCCGTCCTCGTTGGGGGTGGCGAAGGTCTTGCCCGCGCCCACGTCGGAGCCGGCGTCGGGCTCGGTGAGGACCATGGTGGCGCCCCACAGTCGCTCGACCATGATCTCGGCGATGCGCTTGTCGCGGTCGGTGCCGTTCTCGAAGACCACCTTCGCGAAGAACGGGCCGGCGGCGTACATCCAGATCGGGGCGTTGGCACCGAGGATCAGCTCCGCGGTCGACCACACCAGCGACGGCGGCGCCTGGGTGCCACCGATCTCGTGGTGGGTGGACAGGCTCCAGAAGCCCGACTCCATCCAGGTGTCGTAGCTCTTCTTGAACGCGGCCGGCACGGGCGCGGTGTTGGTCGCCGGGTCGAAGACCGGCGGGTTGCGGTCGCTGTCGACGAACGACTCCGCCAGGTCCTCACGGGAGATCCGCTCGATCTCGGCGAGGATCTCCTTCGCGGTGTCGACGTCGAGCTCGGCGAACGGTCCGGTGCCGAGGATCTTGTCGCGACCCAGCACCTCGAAGAGGTTGAACTCGATGTCGCGCAGGTTGCTCTTGTAGTGGCTCACTTCTCCACCGCTTCCTAAGGAGATGGTCCGGTGCGGCCCCGGCGGCGCCGATGGCGCCGCACGCGTACTGGTAGGTACTACTGGCCAGTAACTTGAAGTGTAGGCGGGGGTGCTCGCAGCAGCAAGCGGGGGGCGATCACCGGTCGTGCAGCCAACGTCCGCGGACTGTCGGTGGTCGTGTCTAGCGTGCTGACCATGCAGAGCACGCCGGCCATCCTGACCGCGGACGAGGTCCGCGGCTGGAGGCTGCGTGCGGCCGACGCGCCGGTGGTGAGCGACGACGCCGCGCGCATCGACGAGATCCACGAGATCGAGGTGCTCAAGGCGGCCCTGGAAGCCCGGCAGGCGCGGCTGGCAGCGGCGTTCGACGAGTCCCAGCGCTCCGTGGCTGCCGAACGCGGAGCGCCGGCATCCCAGCAGGGGAAGGGCGTGGCCGAGCAGGTCGCGCTCGCCCGCCGGGTCTCCCCGCACCGCGGCCGCATCCTGCTGGGGCTGGCCAAGGCGGTGCTGGCCGAGATGCCGTGGACCGCCCGGGCGTGGACCGAAGGGCGGATCACCGAGCGCCGCGCCCTCGTGCTGGCGCGAGAGACCGCCTGCCTCACTCGGGACGACCGGTCTCGCGTCGACGCCGAGCTGGCCTTGGACGCCGCCCAGCTCGAGGCGATGTCCGACCGGCGCGTGGAGGCAGAGGCCCGCGCGATGGCGGCCCGACTGGATGCGGCCAGCGTCGCCGAGCGACGGCGTCGCGCCGAGGCCGATCGGTTCGTGTCGATCCGCCCGGCGCCCGACACGATGGTCTACCTCACCGCGCTGCTCCCGGTCGCGCAGGGCGTGGCGGCGTACGCCGCGCTGAGCCGCACCGCCGACGCGACTGCGGCCGCGGGTGATCCTCGCGGCCGGGGCCAGCTGATGGCCGACACGCTGGTCCGGCGGTTGACTGGTGCCGCCACCGATGCGGAGGATCGTCCGATCGTGCCGGTGGCGATCAACCTGGTGATGAGCGACCAGACGCTGCTGGGGTCGTCCGATGACCCGGTCGAGCTGGAGGACCACGGCTCCATCCCCGCCGATCTCGCGCGCGAGCTGGTGGCGGACGCGCTCGACGCGCGGAGCAAGGTCTGGCTGCGGCGGCTCTACGCCCACCCCCTCTCGGGGCGGCTGGTCGCGATGGACTCCGACCGACGGCTCTTCCCGCGCCAGCTCGGGCAGTTCCTGAGGCTGCGAGACCGGTTCTGCCGCAGCCCCTGGTGCAACGCACGGATCCGGCACCGAGACCACGTCCACCCGGCGGCAGACGGCGGTGAGACCAGCGCCAGCAACGGCCAGGGGCTCTGCGAGGCCTGCAACCAGACGAAGACGCTGCCTGGCTGGTCGGCCCTCGCCTGTGACGACTCAGGCGGAACCCACACCGTCGTGCTCACCACGCCCACGGGCCATCGCTACCGATCGAAGGCACCGCCGGCACCGGGCTCCGGGATCCGGCTGGACCTCCGGTTCGCGTCCTAGACCGCCAGTCGCTCCCGGCACCACTCGACGACCGGCCGGATCGTGCGCCAGTCGTCCCGCACCAGCTCGAGCAGCTCGGCGGTGTGGATGACCGGCTCGAAGCCGATCAGGTGGCCGACGGTGAGCGACCGGTGTCGGAGCAGGTCGATGCGGGGATGCGTGGCGTCGTACCCGCGCGGGCTGGTCTTGAGGCGGTCGCCGCCGACGTCGAAGCCGGCCTCGCGCGCCTCGTCGAGCAGCCGCTCCAACTCCGGTCCGAACCGGTCGTGCGCGACGGCGGCGCGGAAGGCGGCAAGTCGTGCGGGGGAGGCGTCGTAGAAGCCGCCGCCGGTCCGCACCCCGCGGGGCGAGAGCTCGAGGTAGAAGCCGGTGGCGTCGGCGACCCGGACGAACGCGCCCTGGTGGGTCTTGTACGGCGTCTTGTCCTTGCTGAACCGGACGTCGCGGTAGGGCCGGAAGATCTTGGCCGTCCCGAACTCCGGCTCGAGCGCGGCGGTCAGCGCCTTTATCGGCGCCAGGACGGATTCGTCGTAGACGTGCTTGTGCTTCTCCCAGAACGACTTGGTGTTGTCGACCTCGAGGTCGTCGTAGAAGTCCAGCGCCGCCACAGGGAAGCCCTCGAAGCTCATGTGGGCCATCCTCCCAAATGGCGGAGGCCCGGATCCGCTCGGATCCGGGCCTCCATCGACGGAGCGGACGACGAGGCTCGAACTCGCGACATTCAGCTTGGGAAGCTGACGCTCTACCAACTGAGCTACGTCCGCATGCTGGCGAACCAGCGGGACGGATGTTACCTCACGCCCCCTTCGGAGGCGCAGCCCAGTCGAGCGGCGAGGTCGGCGCGGCCCAGCGCGGTGCGAGGCCGTCGCCCGAGGAACGGCCGGTCACGCGGCGGTGCACCCACGGGCCGAGGTGCTCGCGCACCCACTGTGCGTTCGCGGCGCGCTGCTCGCGCGGCGTGAGGACGGGATAGGTGGTCGGCCGCGGCGTCGGCAGATCGTGCTCCACGCCGAGCCGCTCGAGCACCTTGACCGCCATCAGCTCGTGTCCGGGGGTGCACATGTGCAGCCGGTCGATGTCCCAGTAGCCCGGGTCGTCGTACTCCGCCATCCGCCAGTAGTCGACGATCGTGGCGCCGTGGCGGTCCGCGATCTCGCGCACGAGCTCGTTGTAGTAGGCGAACCGCCCGCGCAGCGGCTTGTAGAACGCCGACGTGCGGGCGCCGAAGGCGGTCCACACGAGCACCGTCGCGCCGGTCGCGGTCAGCCGCGCCACCGCGCCGTCGTACGCCTCGAGCAGCGTGTCGATGTCGACCCGGGGCCGGAGGATGTCGTTGCCGCCGCCGTAGATCGTGACGAGGTCGGGCTCGAGCGCGATCGCCGGCTCCACCTGCTCGGCGATGATCTGCGGCAGCTTGCGGCCACGGATCGCGAGATTGGCGTAGCGGAAGTCGGGCTGGCGGGTGGCGAGCACCTCGGCCACCCGGTCCGCCCAGCCCCGGACGCCGTTGGGGCGGCTCGGATCGGGGTCGCCGACGCCCTCGGTGAAGGAGTCCCCGAGTGCGACGTACCTGCGGAAGTCCATGCCGGCATTCTCCGCCCGGTCTCGCGCGGCTCGGCCAACGGGGGTCCTGCGGCCGGCTCCGTCGGTAGGGTGACCCCCGTGCTGCTGAGCGACCGCGACATCCTGGCCGAGATCGAGTCCGGCCGGATCGCCCTGGACCCCTGGGAGCCTCAGATGCTCCAGCCGTCGTCGATCGACGTGCGGCTCGACCGCTTCTTCCGGGTCTTCGACAACCACAAGTACGCCGCCATCGACCCCGCGGCCGACCAGAGCGACCTGACGCGGATGGTGGAGACCGACGGCGACGAGCCGTTCATCCTGCACCCCGGTGAGTTCGTGCTCGGCTCGACGTACGAGACCGTCTCCCTGCCCGACGACATCGCCGCGCGCGTCGAGGGCAAGTCGTCGCTGGGCCGGCTCGGCCTGCTGACCCATGCCACCGCCGGCTTCGTCGACCCCGGCTTCGCCGGCCACGTCACACTCGAGCTCGCGAACGTCGCGACGCTGCCGATCCGGCTCTACCCCGGCATGAAGATCGGGCAGTTCTGCTTCTTCCGGCTCACCTCGCCGGCCGAGCACCCGTACGGCTCGGAGCGGTACGGCTCCCGCTACCAGGGTCAGCGCGGCCCCACCGCCTCCCGGAGCTTCCAGAACTTCCACCGCACGTCGATCTGACGGGTTCGGCGGGTCCGCGGAATCCCCGGTGAACCGGGGATTCCGCGACTTCGGGGGCGTTGCAACGCCCCCGAAGTCGGAGAACTGCCCCCGAAGTACGGGCCTCAGGCGCCCGCTCGGCGTTCGGCCGCGACATCGGCGAAGAGCTGACGGAGCATGGCGGCGACCCGCTCGGGGTGCTCTAGGTCCTGCCAGGTGATGCGCAGACAGCGCCAGCCGGTGAGGCGCGCGATGTCGGACTCGCGCCGCTTCTCGCGCAGGACGGCGTCGGTCACGGTCTCCCCCGGACGCAGGTGCTTGAGGTACTTCTCCTTGCCGTCGAACTCCAGCCAGACACCCAGCTCCGGCCAGGCGAAGTCGAGCCGCGCCACGAGCCGCCCATCGCGGTCACGCACCTCGTGCTGAGGCACCGGCGTCGGGAGCCGCTGTTTCCAGAGCAGGTACGACGTGCGCGCCTCGGCCACCGACTCGATCCGGGGGTCGGCCAGGGAGAGGACGAGCCCGGCGGTCAGCGTGTTCGGCCAGTGTTCGATGCCGGCGGCGTACCGCTTCTTCAGTTGCGCCACCGTGGTGTCTCCCCGGTGTAGGAAGAAGTCGACGACGGCGAGTGCCACCTCGACGGTGGCGACGGTGATCACCTCCAGGCAGGCCCGGGAGGCGGAGGAGTGTCGGATGCCGTGGGTGGTGACGACGTCGCCGTCGGTGAACTTGGCGCAGTGCTGACGCACTCCCGCCTCGCGTCGGCCGGCCTTGCCGTCCTCGCGGGTGAGGTGGACCTCGCTCAGGTCGAGTCCCCACATCGCGGCGTCGAGGAACGGCAGCGCGGACACGTGCGTGAGCACCGCCCTCGTGCGTGCCTGTTGGTAGGCCGCCCGGGCGATGATCGCGTGGCGCACTCCCTCGTCGGCGGCGGCCCAGACCGTGCCGGCGACGTACGAGCCGCGCCGTGGTCGCTCCAGGGCGTGCGCCCTGAGGGCCGCGGCGATGCCGTGGTCGGTGTAGCCGTCCGCGATCAGCTGCTTGCGTGTCGTGATGGGAGTGAACCGGGGGTCATCTGGCGGGATCATCATGCGGTCCGCCTTCCCGCCGTACGCCGCACGAACCGAACGGATTCCTCAGCTGTGGACAAACCCTGCCCAGCTACCGAAGCGGGAGTTCCACTGGTCTCACTTCGCGGGCAGAACTGCGACTTCGGGGGCGTTGCAACGCCCCCGAAGTCGCGGAATCCCCGGTGAACCGGGGATTCCGCGGACGCCCCACAGCCACCAGGGTGACGGCACCACCTTGCCGAACAACCCGCTCCTATGGTTAGGCTTCCCTTAGTTAGTCTCGCCTAAGTGAAGGTTGGTCCCGTGCCTCGTCTCTCCCTCCGCACCGCAGCGGTCGCGCTGCTCGTCGGATCCCTCACGCTCGCCGGCTGCGGCAACGACGCCTCCGAGGCCGAGGACACCGGCAACGCGGGCAGCGGTGACCCAGCCTTCCCGGTGACCATCGAGCACGCGTACGGCGAGACGACCATCGAGGAGAAGCCGGAGCGCATCGCGACCGTCGCGTGGGCCAACCACGAGGTCCCGCTCGCCCTCGGTGTCGTCCCGGTCGGCATGAGCAAGGCGGCGTGGGGCGACGACGACAACGACGGCGTGCTGCCGTGGGTGGAGGAGAAGCTCGAGGAGCTCGGCGCGGACACCCCGGTGCTCTTCGACGAGGCCGACGGGGTCGACTTCGAGGCGGTCGCGGACACCCAGCCCGACGTCATCCTCGCGTCCTACTCCGGACTCACCCAGGAGGAGTACGACACCCTCAGCAAGATCGCCCCGGTCGTCGCCTACCCGGACGTCGCCTGGGCCACGTCGATGAACGACATGATCCGGATGAACAGCGAGGCGATCGGCCTCGCCGAGGAGGGCGAGGAGCTGATCGCCTCCCTCGAGGAGCAGACCACCGCGGCGCTCGAGCAGCACGCCGCCCTCGCGGACAAGAAGGTGCTGTTCTCCTACCTCGACCCGGCTGACCTGAGCAAGGTCGACTTCTACACGCTCAACGACACCCGCCCCGGCTTCCTGGTCGAGAACGGCCTCCCGGTGCCGAGCATCGTGGAGAAGACGTCGAAGGACAGCGAGGCGTTCTACGAGACGGTCAGCGCCGAGGAGGCGGAGTCGTTCGACGACGTCGACGTCTTCGTGACGTACGGCGCCGCGGACGGCTCGACCGTGAAGGCGCTCCAGGCCGACCCGCTGCTGTCGAAGATCCCAGCGATCAGGAGCGGCGCCGTGGCGGTGCTGGAGGAGTCGACCCCGCTGGCCGCCTCGGCCAACCCCTCACCGCTCTCCATCGGCTGGGGCATCGAGGACTACTTCGGCGTGCTCGCCGCCGCGGCGGAGAAGAGCCCGAGCGTCCAGTGACGCTCGTCCACCAGCTCGGGAGGTCGCCGCGCGCCGCCGCCACACGGCGTGTGGCGCCCTCCCGATCGGCCTGGCTCCTCGGGGCACTGGCCGTCACCGTGGCCGCCGCACTCGCGTCGGTCGCGTTCGGGGTGCGCATCGTCGGCTGGGCCGACATCGTCGACGGCCTCACGGGCAGCGAGGAGACGGTCTCCTCGGCCGCGGTCGCGAAGCGGATCCCGCGCACCCTCCTCGCGCTGGTCGCCGGCGCGGCGCTCGGTCTGGCCGGCGCCGTCATGCAGGGCGTCACCCGCAACCCGCTCGCCGACCCCGGCCTGCTCGGCATCACCCAGGGGGCGTCGCTGGCCGTGGTCAGCGGCATGGCGTTCTTCGGCCTGACCGCGCCGTCGTCGTACGTCTGGGTCGCGATCGCCGGCTCCGCGGCCGCCGCCGTCTTCGTCTGGGCGGTCGGCTCGCTGGGCCGCGGCGGAGCGACGCCGCTCAAGCTCGCGCTCGCGGGCGCCGCCACGGCCGCCGCGTGCACCTCCCTGGTCAGCGCGGTCCTGCTGCCCCGCATCGACGTGATGGACTCGTTCCGGTTCTGGCAGATCGGTGGCGTGGGCGGCGCCTCCTACGACCGGATCGGGCTGGTCGTCCCGTTCCTCGTGGTGGGCGCGCTCGTCTGCCTGGCCTCCGCCCGCGGCCTGAACTCCCTCGCCCTCGGCGACGACGTCGCGGCCGGGCTCGGCCAGCGGGTCGGCACCACCCGGCTGCTCGCCGCCGCGGGCGCGGTGACGCTGTGCGGTGCGGCGACGGCCGTCGCCGGCCCGATCGGCTTCGTCGGTCTCGTCGTCCCGCACCTGTGCCGGCTCCTGATCGGCGTGGACCATCGGTGGCTGCTCCCGGCCTCCGCGGTCACGGGCGCCGCGCTGCTGACGTCGGCCGACGTGATCGGCCGGGTCATCGCGCGGCCCAGCGAGGTCGACGTCGGCATCGTGACGGCCCTCATCGGCGCACCCTTCTTCATCTGGATCGTCCGCCGTACGAAGGTGCGTGCCCTGTGAGCGCCGTGCTGAGCCCCGAGGGCGTCGCGCACGGCCGCGCCCGGCGCGGCGTACGCCGGCGCGTCGTCCTCGCCGTGCTGGCGCTCGTCCTCGTCGGGGCGTACGCCGTCAGCCTGATGGTGGGTCAGACCTTCTACGGCCCCGGCGAGGTCGTCGACGTCATCCTCGGCGAGACCGTTCCGGGCGCGTCCTTCACCGTCGGCGAGCTGCGGCTGCCGCGCGCCAGCCTGGCCGTGCTCGCCGGGCTCGCCTTCGGCATGGCCGGCACGACGTTCCAGACCATGCTGCGCAACCCGCTGGCCTCGCCGGACATCATCGGCATCAGCACCGGGGCCAGCGCGGCGGCCGTGTTCGCCATCGTCACGCTGTCGCTGACCGAGACGGCGGTGTCGTTCCTGGCCATCGCCGCCGCGCTCGCGACCGCGCTGCTCATCTACACGCTGTCCTTCAAGGACGGCATCGTCGGCACCCGGCTGATCCTCATCGGCATCGGCGTCGACGCGATGCTCCACAGCGTCGTCGCCTACCTCATCGTCCAGGCCGCCGAGTGGGACCTGCAGGTCGCGATGCGCTGGCTGGCCGGCAGCGTCAACGGCGCCACGTGGGACGCCGTGACGCCCCTGGCGGTGGCGACGGTCGTCCTCGTGCCGCTGCTGCTCGGGTGGGGCCGCGACCTGGACCTGCTGCAGCTCGGCGACGACACCGCTGCCGCGCTCGGCGTACGCGTCGAGCGGACCCGCCTCGTCGTCATCGTGGCCGCCGTCGGGCTCCTCGCGTTCGCCACGGCCGCCACCGGCCCCATCGCGTTCGTGGCGTTCCTGGCCGGCCCGATCGCGGCGCGGCTGGTCGGGCCCGGAGGCTCGCTGCTGCTCCCGGCGGGGCTGGTCGGCGCCGTCCTCGTCCTGGTCGCCGACCTCGTGGGCCAGTTCGCCTTCGGCACCCGCTATCCGGTCGGCGTGGTCACCGGTGTCCTGGGCGCGCCGTACCTCGTCTACCTGCTGATCCGCACCAACCGCTCCGGAGGCTCGCTGTGACCGACGACCACCTGCTCCGCGCCGAGGCGGTCACCTTGGGGTACGGCGACCGCACGGTCGTCGAGGACCTCTCCGTGCTGATCCCGCCAGGTCGCATCACGGTCATCGTGGGTGCCAACGCCTGTGGCAAGTCGACCCTGCTGCGCTCGATGGCCCGGCTGCTGCAGCCGTCGGCCGGGCGGGTGCTGCTGGACGGCAAGGACCTGCACCGGCTGCCCACCAAGGCGGTCGCGCGCACGCTGGGCCTGCTGCCGCAGTCGCCGATCGCCCCCGAGGGGATCGCTGTCGCCGACCTCGTCGCGCGCGGCCGCCACCCCTACCAGCGGGTGCTGGGCCGCTGGACCGCCACCGACGACGCGGCGGTCGCCGCCGCCCTGGAGGCGACCGGAACCGCCGAGCTGGCCGACCGCTGTGTCGACGAGCTCTCCGGTGGCCAGCGGCAGCGGGTCTGGATCGCGATGGCGCTCGCACAGGAGACCGAGATCCTGCTGTTGGACGAGCCGACCACCTTCCTCGACGTCAGCCACCAGGTCGAGGTGCTCGACCTGCTCACCGACCTCAACCGCTCCCGCGGCACCACCGTGGTCATGGTGCTGCACGACCTCAACCTCGCCGCGAGGTACGCCGACCACCTGGTCGCCCTCAGCGCCGGCCGGGTGGTCGCCGAGGGGTCCCCGGGCGAAGTGGTGACCGAGTCGCTCGTCCAGGACGTGTTCGGGATGGAGTCGCGGGTCATCCCCGACCCCGTGTCCGGCACCCCGCTCGTGGTGCCGCTCGGGCGCCATCACGTCCCGCCCCGTCTCAGCTCCAGTCTCAGCAGCGAGGAATCCGCATGAACCCCGTCCTGGCCACCGTCAGCGTCGCCGCCGTCGAGCGGCTCTCGCCCTCCTACGTCCGGATCGAGCTGGCCGGTCCCGACCTCGCCGACTTCGGCGTCGACGGGCCGCTCTACGACCAGCGCATCAAGCTGCTCTTCCCGGGTCCGTCGGGGACGCTGCCGACGCTCGGCGCCGACTGGTGGGGCGACTTCATGGCGCTGCCGGAGGACGAGCGCGGCCATGTGCGCACCTACACGATCCGCGAGGTCCGCGGCACCGGCGCCGACACCCGGCTCGTCGTCGACTTCGTGCTCCACCCCGACGACCACGGCCCGGGCTCGAGCTGGGCCGGGCACGCCGCCGAGGGCGACCGGATCCTGGTGCTCTGCCCGCGGCGCGGCGAGCCGTTCGGCGGCATCGAGTTCGTTCCCGGCGACGCGGAGCGGGTGCTGCTGGTCGGCGACGAGACGGCAGTGCCCGCGGTCGCGGCGATCCTCTCCCACCTGCCCGCCGAGGCGCGGGGCGCGGCGTTCCTGGAGGTGCCGCACGCCGCCGACGTGCAGGATCTGATCGGGCCGGCCGGGGTCACCATGACCTGGCTGCCCCGCGAGGGGGTCGCGCTGGGCAAGCTCCTCCATGCCGCCGTACTCGAGCATGTCGGCGCCGACGTGCCGCCGCCCGTCGTCGCGGACGACGAGGTCGACCCGGACCTGTGGGAGACACCGGGCTGGTCCTCCTCCGGGGAGGAGGTCGCCCCCGCGCCCGCCGTACCGGACTGCGGCCCGCTCGCCGGCCTCTACGCCTGGATCGCCGGTGAGGCCAAGGTCGTGACCGGCCTGCGCAAGGTGCTCGTCTCCGAGCTCGGGATGGACCGGCGTCAGGTGTCGTTCATGGGGTACTGGCGCCGGGGCGTCGCCATGCGGAGCTGACCGCCGCGTTTCTCGGGGATGCCCGAGGGAACCGGTGCGTCATGCCGGAGACCGCGGGCGGCACGCTGATCGACACCGATGCCGTCGACTACCTCATCATCGCCATCTACTTCGTCGTCGTACTCGGCATCGGCTGGCTGGCCAGCCGCCGGGTCTCGGACTCGGTCGACTTCTTCCTCTCGGGCCGGGCGCTGCCGGCCTGGGTGACGGGACTGGCGTTCATCTCCGCCAACCTCGGCGCCGTCGAGATCATGGGGATGTCGGCCAACGGGGCGGAGTTCGGCATGCCGACCGTCCACTACTTCTGGGTCGGCGCCATCCCGGCGATGCTGTTCCTGGGCCTGGTGATGATGCCGTTCTACTACGGCTCGAAGGTCCGCTCGGTCCCGGAGTTCATGAAGCGCCGGTTCGGGACGGGCGCGCACCTGGTCAACGCGCTGTCGTTCGCGATCGCCCAGCTGCTCATCGCCGGCATCAACCTCTACCTGCTCGGCTCGATCGTGCACGCGCTGCTCGGGTGGCCGCTGTGGGTGGCGCTCATCGTGGCGGCCGCCATCGTGCTGTCCTACATCACGCTCGGCGGCCTCAAGGCGGCGATCTACAACGAGGTGCTGCAGTTCTTCGTCATCGTCGCCGCGCTCGCGCCGCTGACCCTGCTCGGGCTGCACCGGGTCGGCGGCTGGGACGGCCTGACCGACAAGATCACCGACGCCGCCGACGCCAACCCCGACCAGGTCGCGGCGGCCTCCGACCAGCTGAACTCCTGGCCCGGCGACGCGCTGACCGGCTTCGACTCCTCGCTGCTGTCCGTGATCGGCATCGTGTTCGGCCTGGGGTTCGTGCTCTCCTTCGGCTACTGGACCACCAACTTCGTGGAGGTCCAGCGGGCGATGGCGTCGGACTCGATCTCCTCGGCGCGCAAGACGCCGATCATCGGCGCGTTCCCGAAGATGTTCGTCCCCTTCATCACGATCCTCCCCGGCATGATCGCCGCGGTGCTCGTTACCGAGATCGCGGACGTCAAGGCGGGCGAGAGCGTCGCGGGCGGTGCCTCCGGCGAGGGCGTGGCGTTCAACGACGCCCTGCTGTACCTGATGCGCGACGTGCTGCCCAACGGCCTGCTCGGGCTGGCCATCACCGGCCTGCTGGCGGCCTTCATGGCCGGCATGGCGGCCAACGTCTCCGCCTTCAACACCGTGGTCTCCTACGACCTCGTCCAGGAGTACGTCGTCAAGGACCGCCCCGACGACTACTACCTGCGGCTGGGCCGGTGGGCGACGGTCGCGGCGACGGTGATCGCCATCTTCACCGCCGGCCTGGCGTCGAACTACTCGAACATCATGAACTACCTGCAGACCCTCTTCGGGTTCTTCAACGCCCCGCTGTTCGCGACGTTCATCCTCGGCATGTTCTGGAAGCGGATGACGCCGACCGCCGGCTGGGTCGGCCTGGTGAGCGGCACGCTGTCCGCCGTACTCGTGGCACTGCTGTCCGAGGACGCCTTCGGCAGCGCCTCGCTCGGTGTCCTGCCGCTCTCCGGCCAGGGCGCGTCGTTCGTCGCGGCGTCCACGGCATTCGTCGTCGACATCGTGCTCTCGGTCGTCGTCTCGCTCGTGACGGCCCCGAAGCCGCACGAACAGCTGGTCGGGCTGGTCTACTCCGAGACCCCGAGGGCCGATCTGGTCGACCCCGACGAGGCCGGCTACCCGTGGTACCGCCGTACCGTGCCGCTCGCGAGCGTGGCGCTGGTGATGGTCGTCGTCCTCAACATCATCTTCTGAGCAGGAGGCCGAGATGGCTGGAGAGAAGAAGACCGCGGGTGCCTTCGACATCCGCAACGTGATCGGCGGGCTGCTGCTCGTCTACGGCGTGATCCTGACGCTGGTGGGGCTGTTCGCCGACGGCGAGCCGGAGAAGACCGGCGACGTCAACGCCAACCTGTGGGCGGGCATCGTGCTGGTCGTGGTCGGCGCCGCCTTCCTCGTCTGGTCGCGGGTGCGCCCGGTGGTCGTGCAGGAGCGGCGCAACTTCTGACCTCGGACTCATCAGACCGGCTGGCATTGCCAGATCACACCACTCTCGTCGCGAAGCAGATCGGCCCCCGATACGCCGCTGAGGGGGCGTGTCGGGGGCCGAGTCGTGCGCTGGCCGGTCGCTCAGAGGTCGAAGAGCGACCCTGCGTCGTGGATGTCGACGTCGGTGCGGGGCTGGTGCGCGTTACCCGACGACGCCGACGACGCCGCCGACGTGGCGGCCGGCGCGGCCGGCTTCGCCGCTGCAGGCGCCTTCTCCCGGGCGACCTCGTCCTCGGGCTCGACCTCGGGCTCCACCTCGGCGGCAGGCTCGGCCTCCACCTCGGCGGCAGGCTCGGGCTCCGCCTCGACGGCAGGCTCCTCGGCCGCCGGGGCGACCGGTGCCGGAGCTGCCGCCACGGGGGCCGCGCTCGTCACGACCGCGCCCTCGGGCGCGGGGATGTCGAACAGCGAGGACGTCGCGTCGATGTCGATGTCGGTCCGCGGAGCCGATGCGGTGCCGGAGTCGGCGGCGAGGGGCGCGGCAGGCGGTGCGGGCGGAGTCTCGTCGACGGTCGGCTCCGCCGCGACGACGGGAGCCTCCGCAACTGCCGGTGCCTCCTCGACCGCCGGGGCCGCCGCAGCGGGCTCCTCGGTCGGCGCGGGGATGTCGAACAGCGACCCGCCGGCGGAGAGGTCGACGCTCGGCTCGGCGGGCTTGGCGTCCGCCTTCGGCTGCTCGGCGGCGGGAGCCGGAGCCTCCGCGGCGGGCTCGGTCGCCTTCGGCTGCTCGGCGGCAGGAGCAGACTCCTGCGCCGGGATGTCGAAGAGCGAGCCACCGGCGCCGAGGTCGGTCGCGGGAGCGACCGGCTCGGCCGGCTTCGGCTCCGCGGCCGTCGCCTCAGGCTCGGCCGGAGCGTCGACCGGGCTGTCGACCGGGCTGTCGGCGGGGATGTCGAAGAGCGACGACCCACCGGACGCCGGAGCCGACGGCTCGGCCGGCTTCTCGGGGGCCTTCTCGGCAGGCTTGTCAGCCGGCACGTCGAAGAGCGACGACCCGCCCGAGGGCCCACCCGACGCCGGGGCCGCCGGCTCGGCGGGAGCCGGGGTGTCGAACAGCGAGGAGGCGTCGTCGGGGGCAGGGGTGTCGAAGAGCGACGAGCCGCCGGACGCCTTCGCGTTCGGCCCCACGTCGGCCGTCTCGGTGACGGTGTTCTCGGTGACGGTGACGTCACCGGCGGACGGCTCGGAGGCGATGGCGGTCTTGGCGGCGGCTTCGACAGGCTCAGCCAGCGAGGAAGGCGCCAGCTTGGTCGCCATCTCGCCCTTCACCGACGCGAGCAGCATCTGGGCGACGTCGAGGATCTCGACCGACTCCCGTGCGGTGCCGTCGGCCTGGGCGGCGGTGAGGCCGTCGGCCAGCATGACGCGGCAGAACGGGCAGCCGACGGCGATCTGGTCGGCGCCGGTGGCGACTGCCTCGTCGGTGCGGTTGCGGTTGATGCGCGAGCCGAGCCGCTCCTCCATCCACATCCGGGCACCACCGGCGCCACAGCAGAAGGACCGCTCGGAGTTGCGCGGCATCTCCTTGTACTCCGCACCGGGGAGCACCTGGAGCAGCTCGCGCGGCGGGGTGTAGACGCCGTTGTGACGACCGATGTAGCAGGGGTCGTGGTAGGTGATCGAGCGCTGGTGGGCGCCGGCGCCGTCGGCGACCGGGGTCAGCTTGCCCTCGCGCACCAGCCGGTTGAGCAGCTGCGTGTGGTGGACGACCTCGAGCTCGATCCCGAAGTCCTTGTACTCGTTCTTCAGCGTGTTGAAGCAGTGGGCGCAGGTCGAGACGACCTTCTTGACCTTGTACTCCTTGAACGTCTCGACGTTCTGCTGCGCGAGGCCCTGGAACAGGAACTCGTTGCCGGCCCGGCGGGCGGAGTCACCCGTGCAGGTCTCGCCGTTGCCCAGCACGCCGAAGCTGACGCCCGCCATGTCGAGCAGCTCGGCGACGGCGCGGGTGGTCTTCTTGGCGCGGTCCTCGTAGGCGCCGGCGCAGCCGACCCAGAAGAGCCAGTCGACCTCGTCGAGCGACTCGATGTCGTCACCGACGACCTTGACGTCGAACGGCAGGTCCTTGGCCCAGTCCATGCGGGCCGTGGCCGACATGTTCCAGGGGTTGCCCTTGTTCTCCAGGCCCTTGAACAGGCCGCCCAGCTCGCTGGGGAAGTTCGACTCCACCAGCACCTGGTAGCGCCGCATGTCGACGATGTGGTCGACGTGCTCGATGTCGACCGGGCACTGCTGCACGCAGGCACCGCAGGAGGTGCAGGACCACAGCACGTCCTCGTCGATGACGTACTCGCCGCCCTCGGGGTTGTAGAACCAGTCGAGGACGTCGACGCCGCCACCGTCGGACGGCGAGGCCTCGGTGCCGCCGGAGCCGACCAGGGCCTTCTCGGCGTTGGCCGTGGCGGTCTCGCCGAGGTACGGCGCGGAGGCGTACGCGTGGTCACGCAGCCCGAGGACGAGGAGCTTGGGGGAGAGCGGCTTCTCGGTGTTCCAGGCCGGGCACTGCGACTGGCAGCGGCCGCACTCGGTGCAGGTCGTGAAGTCGAGGATGCCCTTCCAGGCGAAGTCGTGGATGGTGCCGACGCCGAGCACGGCGTCGTCGGGGATGCGCTCCTCCTCGACGTCCTCGAGGGTGACCGGCTTGCCCGCGATGGTCATCGGCTTGAGCGCGCCCAGCGCGGTGGTGGCGCCGTCGGTGTCGCGGCCGACGCTCTCGCGCTTGAAGAAGATGTTGAACCACGCGGTGAAGCGGTGCCAGGCGACGCCCATGGTCATGTTGGTCGCGATGACGATCAGCCACAGCATCGCGGAGACGATCTTGAACATCGCGATGCCGTAGATGATGTTCTCGAGCGTGCCGATCGACTCCGGGCCGGTCGGGTAGAGGTTGCCGAAGAACTGCGAGACCGGGAAGTGGAAGCCGGTCGCGTGCTCGGCGGCGGCGCCGCCGTGAGCCTTCGCGAGGTTGTGCTCAGCGCCGCGGATGAACAGGATCGCCGAGCTCTCCAGGAGCACCATCGCCTCGACGAAGAACGCCTGCCACATCGTGGAGCCGAAGAAGCGGCTCTGGCGGCCGCGGTTGGCGGGCAGGTTGCGCAGTCGGTAGACGATCAGCGGGATGATGCCGATCGTGCCGAGCAGGCCGAGCAGCTCGGCCACCCACTCGTAGCCCCAGAACATGCCGATGACCGGGATCGCGAACTCGGGGTCGAAGAGCTGGAAGTACGCCGCGGCGACGGCCGTGGAGAGGCCGATGAACGCCGCGAACGCGAACCAGTGCAGGATGCCGACCCAGGTCCACTGCAGCATCCGGGTGTGGAACAAGGTCTCCTTGACCATCGTCCACAGGCGGCTGCCGGGGTTGTCGGCCCGCCCGGGCGCCGGCTGGCCGGCACGGATGACGCCGAGCATCCGACGTACGGCGACGACGGTCAACGCGACCGCGACAGCCGTCAACGCGAACGAGACGACGATGGCGAAGATCTGCATGGGGTGATGGCTCCTCGAGTCGCTTCTACCGAGCGTGGTGACTCTAGAGCGTGACCCGCCCGCCCGGCAGACCCCGTCGGGGTGAGAAGGATCCTACCCGTTGGTAACTTCTGCTCGGAAAAGACCGGGCCGGTCGGACCGGCCCGGTCGTGGTGAGGGCTGGCGTCAGTCCCGGCGGTGCTGACCGGGTGCCCGTGGGGTGGTGTCCGAGCCGGTGCCGGCGTCGGTGCCCGAGTCCGTGTGAGCGTCGGTGTGAGGGTCGATGCGGTCGGCCTCGCGCAGGATGTCCTCGCGCTTGGCCTCGTGCTGCTGGGCCGCGAGCCGGGTCTGCTCGGCGTGCCGCTCCACCCGCTCCGCCTCGGTCCGCGCCAGAGCGGCCTCCGCGTCCGCCTGCGACGCCCGGAGCCGGGCGTCCTCGAGCTCGCTGTCGCGGGCGGTCGCCTCGCTCCGCAGCTCCCGGGCGTGGACGGCGAGCCGCTCCTCGTGCCGCTGCCGTCGTGCCTTCAGCGCCAGTGCCGCGACGATGGCGATCACGACGACCGCGATCACCGCCACGACGATCCACATGGTTGTGCTCATGAGAGGCCTCCACTTCGTTCCGTGAGGATCGGGTACCCAGCGGGGGCATGCGGCAGCCGTCAGGAGCGTCGTACGCCGCTGACCCGGTCCCGGCCGTCGAACTCCACGCGCATCGTCACGGTCTCGCCGCGCTGCCCGAGCGCGCACAGCGTGAAGGTGTGTCCGAGCCGCTGGTAGGGCTGGCCGACAGCCCGCATCACCTCCACCGGCGTCATGCCACGGCCCACGCGGTCGGCGACCTCGGCGACCGGCCGGCGCAGCGAGGGGTTGCGGCAGGAGTCCGGCCGGACGCCGTACGCGCGCTCCCAGGTCTGCAGGTAGGCCTCGGCGCCGCGGGCGAGGTCGTCGACCAGCGCGGAGCCGTCGGGGCCGGCGACCTGCCGCAGATCCTCCGTCCAGTCGGGGTAGAGGCCGTAGTGGGCGACACCGTCGAGGTTGATGTCATAGACCCGTTCGCCGGAGCGCTGCTGCCCGACGCTCACGCCGCCGAGACCCTGGAACGGATAGCGGACCGGGTCCGGGGCGTCCGCGCCCCGCGGCAGACCCTGCGCGCCCAGGCCGTTGATGTCGGCGCCGTAGCCGAACCCGAAGTAGTAGCGCGGGTCGGCCCACCCCAGGTGGCGTCGCCACTTGGCGACGAAGCCGGTCGAGTCGCCGGCGTACGGCGCCACGAACCCGCCCGCGCGGTAGATGCGCGGGTAGGCGTCCGGCGTGGACCACGAGTGGCTGGAGACCACGCCCGGGTAGCCCAGCCGCTCGATGACGTCGAGTGCCCGCTGCCGGGCCGCGACGCTCATGTGGTCGGGGTCGAAGAGCATGTGGCGTCGCGCCAGCGCCTCGATGGTGTGGACGCCGAGGTCGGTGAGGCCACGGGCGTTGCAGTGGTCGGGCCGGGGGTACGCCGGCAGGGCGATCCGCGGGATCGCCAGCTGCGCCACCGCGCCGAAGAGCGCGTCCTGGGTGCCGGCGGTCAGGTCGGGCAGGGCCGTCACCTGGTTCTGGTCGTGGGACTCGCCGTCCGCGGGCTCGCAGTGCCGCATGTCCCAGAACGAGCCGGTCTCGAGGAAGTTGGCGCCGTTGACGAGCGGGCCGATCGCGCCGCTGTCGCCGGCGACGCCCGAGAGCGCGTTGTCGAACTTGTTGACCAGCTCCATCTGGCTCACGCCGAGCGCGCGCACCTCGTCGAGCTGCCGCTCGATCTCGGCGGCCGAGCACTGCGGCACGTCGATCTTCATCGTGCAGCCAAACGGGACCGAGGTCTCGATCCCGAGGACGACCGCCAGCTTGCCGGCGTTGACGACCTGCCGCGCCTGGAACGGGTCGGTCACGATCCGGAAGAAGCCACGGCCAGGGCCGCCGTACTGCGCGTCGATGTAGTCCTGCAGCTCGTAGATCCGTCGGGCCTGCAACCGCACCGACGCCATGTCGTCGCAGCGGTTGCGCTTGAGCGGGTAGACCTGGCAGAGCTTGTTGTTCTCGACGAACAGGTTGACCAGGATCCGCTGGCCGCCGCGCCAGGAGCGCTCGATCCACTTCCAGTAGGTGCCCTCGTGGGTGAGCGAGTCGGGGGCCGGCCAGTCCCGGAACGTCGGCCAGCCGACGGGATCGTGGCGGGGCCGGCCCGACATCGCGCTCTCCAGCACGCCGCCGACGCCGCCGGTGTAGGTGTGGTCGGGGCAGTCGACCAGCGCGTACGGCGCGCCGTACTTGTGCCAGGGCCGGCCGCAGTGGACCTGTCCGCCCAGGAACTCGAAGGCCATGCCGTGGGTGTGTGCGTCGACGTAGCCGCGGACCTCCTGGATCGCCGTGACGCCGGCGTGGGGGTCGCCGCTGACGTCGAGCTCGATCTCCGGGTACGGCGTGCAGCCGGTGGTCAGCCGGAGCGGGAAGCGCCGCTGTGCGCCGATGACGAGCTGCTGCTCGACGAGGCCGTTGTTGGTGAAGGTGAAGCCGTCCTCGCCCTGGGTCGCGCGCCACTCCAGGGCGGGACGGGGCGTGGTCTCCCGGCGTCCGGCGGGCCCGATCAGGCGGGACGAGCGGTCGTGCAGGAGATAGGTGCCGAGCGCCGTCGGCTGGAAGAAGACCGGCTCGCCGGCCAGCGCGTAGCAGCCGTTGGCGAGGGCGTGGACGTCGTCGGGGACGACGGGGTTGACGAACCCGGCGCTCACGCTGGTCAGTGGCGGGTCGGGCAGCGCACGCTCGGCGGCGACGTGCTCGTGGGCGGACGCCCGCTGCGCGGGCGTGGTCGGGTCGGGGACCTGCTCCGTGGAGCGCGAGACGGCGTTCTTCGTCGCGGGGTCGCCGTGGTCGTGGCTGTGCCCGTCGTCGGCGAGCACGGCGGCGTCGGATGCGCGCGGAGCCGCCGCGGCCCGGGCGGCGTCGTGCTGGGCCGTGAAGCTCCCGGTCCGGCCGCCGGCCTCGCTCGCGCCGCCGGGCACGAGCAGGGCCGCGCCGACGACGGCGACCGCGGTGGCCAGCGAGCCGAGCAGCCGGAGTGCGTGGGGTGAGACGTCGAGCTCGGAGCGCGCCATACCCGCCTAACGGCGCGTGCGACCCCGGGTTACCCGGTCTACTCGAACGCCCGCTCCTGACGGACCGGCACCAGCGGCGCGGCGAGCACGGGCAGCAGTGCGACGATCGCGAACGCCCACGGGAAGCCCACGGCCGTGACTAGGAGCCCGCCCACCGGCGGCACGACCGAGCTGGTCAGGAACTGCGAGGTGTTCTGGATGCCGAGCGCCCGTCCGGACCAGAAGGGGCCGGCCCGCTCGGCCACGGCGGTGAACGCCAACCCGTTGTCCGCGACGGTGACGGCGGTGGCGACGACGAGGAGGAGTACGGCGACCGCCCAGTCCGCCCCGGCGCTGACGCCGAGCAGCAGCATCGTGGCGGCGGCCACCAGCGCCACCCAGCGCAGCGGCCGCATCCGGCTGCCCACCATGTCGGAGAGCTGGCCGGCGGCGATCCGGCCGAGGGCACCGACGACCTGCGCGAGGGCGACCAGGGTGCCGGCCGCGGCGATCGACCAGTCCCGGTCCTGCACCAGCCACACCAGCGCGAAGGTCCACACGACGAACTGGGGGACCACCAGCAGCACCGAGACGGCGTGGATCCGCACCAGGTAGCGGTCGCCGCGGTAGGGGTTCTCCGCCCTCGCGGCGACGCCGGTGCGGCGCGGTGGCCGGGGCGGGTCGAGGACGACGAGCGCGACCACGGCTGCCGCGAGGGCCGCCGCGATGGTCGGCACCACGATCGCCACGTGGACCCCGTGCCGCTCGGCGATGACGGCCAGCGTGATCGCGGCGACGCCGACACCGACCGGCTGGGCCATCTGCCGGATGCCCATCGCAAGACCGCGCCGGGCCGGCGGGAACCAGCCTACGACCACCCGGCCGCTCGCCGCGCTCGTCGACGCCGCGGCGGCGCCGGCCAGGCCGAGCAGGACGGTCAGCGCCACCAGGTCGCGGGTCAGGGTCGCGCCGAGCCCCAGCAGCGAGGTGAGCGTGAGGCCGAGCAGCAGCACCAGCCGCTCGCCGCGGCGGTCGGTGAGGGCGCCCCAGGGCACCAGGGCGAGCATCACGCCGACGGTCGGCGCCGCCGCGACGACGCCGGCCTGCGCCAGGGAGAGCCCCTCCCGGTCGTGCAGGGCCGGGATCAGGAAGGCCGGCCCGTGCACCATCACCGCGGCGCAGGCCTGGGCGAGGGTGCTCGCCGCGAGCATGCCCCAGCGGCGTCCCGCCCCGATCGTCTCCGGGGTGGGACGCCGGGCAGCTGCGGCGGTCGACGGCATGGCCGGGCTCAGGCGAGAGCGGCGATCGCCTCCGCGATGGCCAGGGTGCGGCGGGCCGACTCGACGTGGAGGTTCTCCACCATCTTGCCGTTGTAGGTCACCACGCCGCCGGTCGACGCCTCCCAGGTCTCGATGAGGCCGCGGGCCTGCTCGATCGCCTCCGGGCTCGGCGCGAAGCCACTGTTGGCTCCCTCGATCTGGCCGGGGTGGATCAGCGTCTTGCCGTCGAAGCCGAACTGGCGGCCCTGCTCGACCTCGGCGAGGTAGCCGTCGATGTTCTTGACGTCGTTGTAGACGCCGTCGAGGACGACCTTGCCGGTGGCCCGGGCGGCGAGGACCGCGAGCTGGAGGCTCGTCACGATCGGGCCGCGGCCGGGCACGTGGTCGATGAAGAGCTCCTTGACCAGGTCGTTGGTCCCGAGCACCAGGACGGTCAGCCGCTCGGAGGCGGCGGCGATCTCCTCGGCGTGGAGGATGGCGTACGGCGACTCGATCATCGCCCAGAGCTTCGTGTGCTCGGGGACGCCGGCCTTCTCGAAGGACGCCACCAGGCTGCGGACCTGGTCGGCTGAGTTGACCTTCGGCACCACGATGGCGTCGGGGCCGGCCTCGGCCGCGGCCGCGAGGTCGTCGGCATGCCACTCGGTGTCGGCGCCGTTGACCCGGATGGTGAGCTCCTTGCCGCCGTACTCGCCGCTCTTGACCGCGGCGGCCGCGCCCTGGCGGGCCTGCGGCTTGGCGTCGGGGGCGACCGCGTCCTCGAGGTCGAGGATCAGGGCGTCGACGGGGAGCGTCTTGGCCTTCTCCAGCGCCCGCTCGTTGGAGCTGGGCATGTAGAGGACGGAGCGTCGGGGGCGGAACTCGGTGTGGGTCATGTCAGGCACCTTCCTCGGGCAGCTCGATCGCGTCGTACTGCTCCTTGAGCTTGGGGTCGATCGCGGCCAGCTGTTCGGCGAGCTCGACGAGGACGAGGCACTGCTTGAGCGAGGCGTCGTCCTCCATCTTGCCGTCGAGCATGACCGCGCCGGTGCCGTCGCCCATGGCGGCGACCACGCGACGGGCGTGCTTGATGTCCTCGACGCTCGGCGAGAAGACCCGGTTGGCGATCTCGATCTGCTTGGGGTGGAGGCTCCAGGTGCCGACGCAGCCGAGCAGGAAGGCGTTGCGGAACTGGTCCTCGGCCGCGACGACGTCGGTGATGTCGCCGAACGGGCCGTAGTAGGGGTAGATCCCCGCGGTCGCGCAGGCGTCGACCATCTTGGCGATCGTGTAGTGCCACAGGTCCTGCTGGAAGGTGCTGCGCTGCGCGTTGATCTCGGTGTCCCCGGCGGCGTTCTTGGGGGGGTCCTCGCGGACCAGGTAGCCCGGGTGGCCGCCGCCGACGCGGGTGGTCTTCATCTTGCGGTCCGCCGCGAGGTCGGCCGGGCCGAGGCTGATGCCCTGCATGCGCGGGCTGGCCAGGGCGATGTTCTCCACCTCGGCCACGCCGCGGGCGGTCTCGAGGATCGCGTGCACCAGGATCGGGCGCTCCAGGCCCGCCTTGGCCTCGAGCTGGGCGAGGATCCGGTCGATGTAGTGGATGTCCTCGGCGCCCTGAACCTTCGGCACCATGATGACGTCGAGTTTGTGGCCGATCGCCGGGACCAGCGTCGTCAGGTCGTCGAGCACCCACGGGCTGTCGAGGCTGTTGATCCGGGTCCACAGCTGGGTCGGGCCGAAGTCGGTCTCGCTCGCGATCTTCACCAGACCCTCACGGGCGGCGAGCTTGTTGTCCGCCTTCACGGCGTCCTCGAGGTTGCCGAGGAGGACGTCGACCGTGCCGACCATCTGCGGGATCTTGTCGACCATCTTCGGGTTGCTCGGGTCGAAGAAGTGGATCGCCCGGGACGGCCGGGCCGGGATCTCGCGCAACGGCGCGGGCGCACCCACCGCGAGGGGCACGAAGAAGTCCTTGGGGCTCTTGAGGCTCATGGCTGGGGAACCTAGCGCAGTGCACTTACCCGCCGGTATGACCGATCTGACACGCCTCGTCGTTGAGTCTCGGGTTGCCGTGGGTCGAGTCGCGGGTTCCCGTGGGTCGAGTCGCGGGTTGCCGTGGGTCGAGTCCCGGGTTGTCGTGGATCTCAGCGCCGACGAAACCAGCGGCGCCTGCGGGGCGCCGGCGCCTCCAACGTACGCCGGGCGGCGAGGCGCTCCGCGCGGCGGGACTGCCACGCCGCGACCGTCTCGTCGACGTCGCGCGGCATCGTGATCAGCGGCGGACCCTCGGGGAGCCGGTAGCGGGCGGCGATCACCCGGCTGTTGAAGTCCTCGACGCGCTCGCGGACGAGCCTCTCGGAGGCCAGCCGGTCGAGCTCGGCCTCGAGCTCGGCGTCCTCCTTGCGCAGCTGCACCGACGGGGGCAGCACCACGAGGCGCTCGCGCTCGACCAGCTTCTTCAGCCACCAGTCGGGGTCGTGCTCCTCGCCGAGCCCTTCGATCGGCTTGCCGGCACCAGGGAGGTCGTCGAAGTCCCCGCGCTCGATCGCCTGCCGCACCTGCAGGTCGACCCAGGTGTGCTGCTGCTTGATCCGCGCAGCCGCCTCGGCCGATCCCTCGCGGGGTCGGCGGTCGGGCTGCCGGTCGGCCATGCCACCCAGCCTAGGTCGACCCGCAACCACGGGAACCCGGGACTCGACCCACGCCAACCCGGGACTCGACGAGATCACCAGGTCGATCGGTGCACGACCTCGGCCATGGGCTTGCGGGGGCGCGTGGCGGGGGAACCCTGGGCGCCACCGGAGGCGGCGCGGCCGATGGTGACGACGCCGATCGGGTCCCACTCCGGCGGGATGCCGAACTCGTCCTTGACCCGCTGCACCCGCGGTGTGGGCACGCCGATGAAGCAGGAGCCGAGGCCCTCGTCGGTCGCGGTCTGCAGCATCAGCAGCGCCGCCATCGCGGTGTCCATGTGCCAGAACGGCATCGGCCAGCGGGACTCGTCGAGGTCGGTCCAGCCCTTGTCGTCCTCGGCGTAGCGGCGCAGGTAGGCCGCCTTCGAGCTGCACGGGAGGATGACGACCGGCGCCCTCATCATCCCGGAGAGCCACTCGTCGGGCTCCTCGACGGTCGAGTCGCCGCCCTCGGTGCACGCCCGCCAGTACCGCTCCGTGTCGGTCGGGGTGTCGAGCACCAGGAACGACCAGCCCTGGCTGAAGCCGGCGTTCGGAGCCCTGGTCGCGTTCCGCAGCACCCGGTCGACCACCGCCGGGTCGAGCGGCTCGGGGTCGTAGTTGCGGACCATCTTGCGACGACGTACGACGTCGGTGAACTCCATGCCGGCCAGCATGCCCCAGGCCCCACGCGGATCCGCGAGCGGTTGTGGAGTTGGCGCCGGACGACGCCCTGGGCGAGCATCGGCGCCCGTGACCTGGACCGACCGCCTGCGCGCGCTGCGCGTCGACACCACGCCGTTGCGCGAGTCCCGCGACTTCCGGCTGCTGTGGGCCTCCGGCACCGTCTTCTACCTCGGCGGCATGGTCAGCTACGTCGCGCTGCCCTACCAGCTCTACCAGCTGACCGGCTCCAACGTGATGGTGGGCCTGGTCGGCATCGTCGAGCTGGTCCCGGTCCTCGTCTTCGGCCTGTACGGCGGCGCGCTGGCCGACCACGTGGACCGGCGGCGTCTGCTGGTGGTGACGGGCGTGGCGCAGGCGGTGCTCACGGCGGCGCTCGCCGCCAACGCGCTCTCCGGGGAGCCGCGGGTCTGGCTGATCTTCGTGCTCGCGGCCCTGCTGACGTCCTCGCAGTCGCTGCAGCGACCGAGCCGCGAGGCGCTGCTGCCGCGCACCGTCGCCCACGACCAGCTGCCGGCCGCGAACGCGCTGGCCGGGTTCGGCGCGCAGATCGGCCTGCTGGCCGGTCCCGCGATCGGTGGCCTGCTGCTCGCGACGGTCGGGGTCGGCTGGTGCTTCGTGGTGGACGTGTGCGGTCTCGCCGTGGCGACGCTGCTCTACGCGGCCATGCGGCCCTACCCGCACCGGGCCGAGACAACGCCGCCCAGCCTGCAGGGCATCGGCGAGGGCCTGCGCTACGCCTTCGGGCGACGCGACCTGCTCGGCACCTACTTCGTCGACATCGCCGCGATGCTGCTGGCGATGCCGGTGGTGCTGTTCCCCGCGCTGGTCGAGGACGTCTTCCACCGTCCCGAGCTGCTGGGCCTGCTCTACACCGCCGAGACCCTGGGCGCGATGGCCGCCACGGCGCTGTCGGGCTGGACCGGCCGGGTCCACCATCACGGCCGCGCGATCGTGCTCGCCGCCGCGGCGTACGGCGGGTGCATCGCGCTCGCCGGCGTCATGCCCTCGATCGGGCTCGTGGCCGTGTGCCTGGCCGCCGCCGGCGCCGCCGACATGATCTCCGGCACCTTCCGCGGCACGGTGTGGAGCCAGACCATCCCCGAGGCGATGCGGGGGCGTCTGGCCGGCATCGAGATGCTGTCGTACTCGATCGGGCCGCTCGGCGGGCAGGTCCGCGCCGGCCTGACCGCGGACCTGTGGTCGGTGCGCGGCGCGATCAGCTCCGGAGGCCTGGCGTGCATCGTGGGCGTCACCGCCACGGCGCTGTGGCTGCGCAGCTTCTGGGGCTACGACGCCCGGACCGACGAGCACGCGGTCGCGGAGCGGGCCGCCCGGGCGGCGGCCGGCGAGGCCTGAGGTAGCCGGGCCGGCGATCTGAGGTAGGTCACCGCGCCCGGCCCGGGCAGGGATAGGGCACCGTCCCGATGTGCGCTGCTACCTCAGCGGACGAGAGTCGAGTCATCGACCACGACGCTGAGGAGCACGAGATGAACCCGATGGACACCCGCTACGTGCGGGCCGAGATGGACTACCGCAGCGGCCAGATCCGCGACGGCATCGTCGGACGCAAGGAGCGTGCCCGCCTGAGGAGCCGCCGCCCCCGCCGGCTCGACGGCGTCAGCCGCCTCGGTGACTGACCTGCTGCCGCTGGCGCCGGGACACCCGGACCAGCTGTCGGCGCGACACGACATCATGGGGCTCATGCCCCCACAGCACGTCCTCGTCGGCCGGGAGGCCGAGCTCGCGGAACTCACCGCTCTGCTCGGCATCCCGGCCGACAGTGCTGCCGGGGCTGCCAGTGGCAGCCACGTCCTGCTCTCGGGCGACGCGGGCGTCGGCAAGACCCGGCTGCTGGTCGAGCTCACCGAGACCGCCGCCTCCGCGGGCTGGCAGGTGTACGTCGGCCACTGCCTCGACTTCGGCGACAGCGCGCTGCCCTACCTGCCGTTCTCCGAGGTGCTGGCGCGGGTCGCCGCCGCCCGGGCCGACGTCGTCGACCGGGTGGCGGGTGACTATCCCGCCCTGACGCGCCTCCAGCCCGGCCGACGCGTGCTGGCCGCGGGCGAGACCCACGAGGGCAGCATCGACCGGGGCAGCCTGCTCGACGCCGTCCGCGGCCTGCTTGAGGCGCTCGCGGAGGACGGACCCCTGCTCCTCGTGGTCGAGGACGCCCACTGGGCCGACCGCTCCACCCGTGACCTGCTCAGCTTCCTCTTCGCGCGCCCCTTCCACGGTCCGGTCCGCATCGTCACCTCCTACCGCTCGGACGACCTGCACCGGCGCCACCCGCTGCGGCCCCAGGTTGCCGAGTGGACCCGGCTGGGCAGTGTCGAGCGCGTCTCGCTCGGCCCGTTGTCGGAGGCCGCCGTCCGGGCGCTGGTCGGCGCGATCGCTCCGCAGCCGGTCCCCGAGGCCGACCTCGCCGCGATCGTGGCCCGCGCCGAGGGCAACGCGTTCTTCGTCGAGGAGCTGGTCGCCTCCGCCGGCGGCTCCGACCAGCTGCCCTGGAGCCTCGCCGACGTACTGCTGGTCCGGCTGGACCGGCTCGACGACGGCAGCCGGGAGGCGGTGCGCACCGCCGCGGTCGCCGGACGGGAGGTCAGCCACGAGCTGCTCGCCCACGTCACCGGCTTGCCGGCCGCCTCGCTCGACGACGCCCTGCGTCGCGCCGTCGAGATGAACGTCCTCACCGTCGGGGGCGCCGGTCGCTACGCCTTCCGTCACGCGCTGCTCGCCGAGGCGGTCTACGACGACCTGCTGCCGGGGGAGCGCGCCCGCCTCCACAGCAAGTACGTCGCGGCCCTGCTCGACCCCGCCACCAGCGGGCGGGGGACCGCCGCCGAGCTCGCCCGCCACGCGCTGCTCGCCCGCGACCTCGACACCGCGTACGCCGCCAGCGTCCGCGCGGGCGACGAGGCGCTCACGGTCGGCGGTCCCGACGAGGCGGCGCAGCACTACCAGCAGGCGCTGGAGCTGCTCGCCGCCCGCGACGCCGCTCCCGTGGCCGAGGTGGTGGCGCTGACCGCCAAGGCCGTGGAGGCGCTGGCCGCCTCGGGCCAGCCGGTGCGCGCCGCGGCCCTCGCAGCCGAGCGGCTCGACCGGCTGCCGCCGGACGTGGCGCCGAGCGACCGCGCGCTGCTCCTGATCGCCCGTGCCGAGGCGCTCTATGTCACCGAGGCCGGCGACGACCCGGTCCGGCTCGCGACCGCCGCCTTCGAGCTGGTGCCGGACGACGACTCGGCGCTGCGCGCCCGGGTGCTCTCCAGCTACGCCCGGATCGCGGCCGGCTTCGGGCAGTACGCCGAGGCCGAGCAGGCCGGTCTCGAGGCGCTCGCCCTGGCCGAGCGGCTCAACCACCCCGAGCTGGTCTCCGAGGTCGTGACCACCCTCAGCGGGCTGAAGAAGACCGGTCCGAAGGAGGCCCTGCGCGCCGCCCTCGGCGACGCCGTCGACCGTGCGGAGGCGGCCGGCGCGGTGGCGGCCTCGGTGCGCGGCCGGTTCCTGCTCGGCCGGTCCTTCCAGGACCACGGCGAGTTCGACGAGGCGGTGCGCTGGTTCCGCAGTGGGCGGGAGCGAGCGCTCGCGGCAGGCATCCCGTGGGCGCCGTACGCCCTGGAGTGCGGCGCGCAGCTGATCAGCACGCTCGTCCTGCTGGGTCGCTGGGACGAGGCGCTCGACCTGGCCGACACCCGGCAGGCGCCGCCCGTGGCGGCCGCGGAGCTGGAGGTGCACCGGCTCACGATCGAGCAGGCGCGCGGCGCGGACGTGTCCGATGCCGCGCTGCGGCTGCGACCGTTCTGGCATCTCGAGGGCATCATCACGATCCACGCCGCCTCGCTGGAGTTCGTCGAGGCCGCCCGCCGCGGTGACGCCCGCGGCGTCGTGGCGGTCTACGAAGAGGCGGTCGCCGCGCTCGCGATGATGTGGCACGAGTGGTTCGACGCCCGGCTGCGCCTCGCGGCCCAGGCGATCGACGCGCTCAACGCCGTGCTGCCGACCCTTCCGGCAGCGGCGCGGTCCGAGGTCCTGCAGGACGTGGAGCGGCTGGCGGCCGAAGGACAGAGGGTGGTCGCCCGCAAGACGGATCCGGCCGGCCAGCCCGGTCAGTGGGGGCCCGAGGGCCGCGCCTGGGGTGAGCGGCTGACCGCCGAGGTGCTGCGCGCCCGCTGGCTCGCCGGTGGCAAGCGGCCGCCGGACGCCGCCGGCCTGTGTGCGGCCTGGCGCGCCACCGAGTCGGCGTTCGAGACGCTCGGACACGCCCACGAGCTCGCCCACGTCCGCGTCGTGCTGGCCGGCGTGCTGCGCGCGTCGGGGGACGCGTCGTGGCGCAGCATCGCCGACGAGGCCCGCGCAGCGGCGACCCGGCTCGGGGCGCGGCCCCTGGTGCACGAGCTCGACGGCCTCGGCGCTCCGGCGGCCCGGGAGCCGGGCGCCTCGGAGACGCTCACGCCGCGCGAGAGGGAGATCTTGGAGCTCGTCGCCGCCGGGCGCAGCAATGGTGAGATCGGCAAGCTGCTCTTCATCAGCACCAAGACGGTCTCCGTGCACGTCTCCAACATCCTCGGCAAGCTCGGTGCCGCCGGTCGCACCGAGGCGGCGGCCATCGCCCGGCGTCAGGGACTGCTGGGCTGAGCCCTGGGTCCCCGGCCCGGGTGGCTTGGGGCCGGTGGCAACAATGAGAGCGTGGACTCGGACGAGCAGCACCCCGTCGCTGCTGGCCTGGTCGCGCTGGTCGCGGTGGGCCTGGCCGTCGGCCTGCTGCTCGGGTTGGTCGCCCTGATGGCGGCCCGCGTCACCGGGCTCGGAGACGGTGGCGGATCCGAAGCCGCCGTGGAGGTCGGCCCGTCCCTCGAGCTGCCGACGCCCGAGCCGACCGTGGAGCCGTCGGGGCCGCTGGTGACGCTGTCGCCGGGAGCGGCGCCACCGGGCGAGATCGTCGAGCCGGCCGAGCCGCCGCCGACGACAGCGTCCGCGCCGGGCACCATCAGCCTGCAGACGGGGCAGCCCCGGGTCCCGTCGATGGGCCGCATCGACCTGACCGGCGTCTACCCCGGGGGCGAGGGCGCGATCCTGCAGGTGCAGCGCTTCGAGGACGGCGCCTGGGAGGACTTCGCCTCGATCGACGTGGCGGTCCAGGGCGAGACGTTCGCGACCTACGTGCAGACCGGGCGATCGGGTGAGCAGCGCTTCCGGATGCGTGACACCGACTCCGGCAAGGTGTCCAACGAGGTCGTGGTCGTCGTCGGCTGATGGGGCTCCGAGCCGGGTCCGCCCGGCGCCAACGCCCCTGCGCTGAGCCGCCTGAGAGAAGTTGAGTTGAATCGACTCAACTCTTTTGTCAGACTGTGGGGGCCGCGGCAGGATGGCGGCGAACCAGACTTTCCCAACGGAGGTAATGAACCCATGGCACGTGCGGTCGGTATCGACCTCGGCACGACGAACAGCGTCGTCGCCGTCCTCGAGGGTGGCGAGCCCACCGTCATCGCGAACGCCGAGGGCGCGCGCACGACGCCGTCCGTCGTCGCGTTCGCCAAGTCCGGTGAGGTGCTGGTCGGCGAGGTCGCCAAGCGCCAGGCCGTGACCAACGTCGAGCGGACCATCCGGTCGGTCAAGCGCCACATGGGCACCGACTGGAAGATCGCGATCGACGACAAGGACTTCACGGCGCAGCAGATCAGCGCCTTCATCCTGCAGAAGCTCAAGCGCGACGCCGAGGCCTACCTCGGCGAGCCGGTCACCGACGCGGTCATCACCGTGCCGGCGTACTTCTCCGACGCGCAGCGGCAGGCCACCAAGGAGGCCGGCGAGATCGCGGGGCTCAACGTCCAGCGCATCGTCAACGAGCCCACCGCGGCCGCCCTGGCCTACGGCCTGGACAAGGGCGACGACCAGACCATCCTGGTCTTCGACCTCGGTGGCGGCACCTTCGACGTCTCGCTGCTGGAGATCGGCGAGGGCGTCGTGGAGGTCAAGGCCACCAGCGGCGACAACCACCTCGGTGGTGACGACTGGGACGCCCGCATCGTCGAGTGGATGGTCACGAAGTTCAAGAACGCCAACGGCGTCGACCTGGCCGCCGACAAGATCGCGGCGCAGCGGCTCCAGGAGGCCGCGGAGAAGGCGAAGATCGAGCTCTCCTCCTCCAGCGAGACCACGATCCACCTGCCCTACATCACCCACGGCGAGAACGGCCCGCTGCACTTCGAGGAGCGGCTGACCCGCGCGGAGTTCCAGAAGATCACCGCCGACCTGCTCGAGCGCACCAAGGTCCCGTTCCAGAACGTCCTCAAGGACGCCGGTCTCGCGCTCAGCGAGATCGACCACGTCGTCCTCGTCGGCGGCTCGACCCGCATGCCGGCCGTGACCGACGTCGTCAAGGAGATGCTGGGCGGCAAGGAGCCCAACAAGGGCGTCAACCCCGACGAGGTCGTCGCCGTCGGCGCCGCCCTGCAGGCCGGCGTCCTCAAGGGCGAGGTCAAGGACGTGCTGCTCCTCGACGTCACCCCTCTGAGCCTCGGCATCGAGACCAAGGGCGGCGTGATGACCGTCCTCATCGAGCGCAATACGACCATCCCCACCAAGCGCACCGAGACCTTCACGACCGCCGACGACAACCAGCCGTCGGTCGAGATCAAGGTCGCGCAGGGCGAGCGCCAGATGTGGTCGCAGAACCAGCCCCTCGGCAACTTCGAGCTGACCGGTCTCCCGCCGGCGCCGCGCGGCGTGCCGAAGATCGACGTCACCTTCGACATCGATGCCAACGGCATCGTCCACGTCACGGCGAAGGACCAGGCCTCCGGCAAGGAGCAGTCGATGACGATCTCCGGCGGCAGCGCGCTGTCGAAGGACGACATCGACCGGATGGTGCGCGAGGCCGAGCAGTACGCCGAGGAGGACGCCAAGCGGCGCGAGGCCATCGAGGTCCGCAACCAGGGCGACACGCTCGTCTACACCACCGAGAAGTTCCTCGCCGACAACGCCGAGAAGCTCCCCGAGGACGTCAAGACCGAGGTGCAGGCCGACGTCGACGCCCTCAAGGCGGTGCTCGAGGACGCCGACGCCGACAAGGACGCCATCTCGGCGGCCGTGACCAAGCTCGGCGAGTCCAGCCAGAAGATGGGCGCCGCGATGTACGCCGCCGCGGAGGCCGAGCAGGCCGCGGCCGGTGGCGCCACCGGCGCGACGGGCGAGGCCGACGAGGACGTCGTCGACGCCGAGATCGTCGACGACGAGCCGGGCGAGCAGAAGTGACCGAGGAGCAGAGCGCTCCGGCGCCGGAGGAGACTCCGGCGCCGAAGGCCGCTGCGCCCGAGGTCGCTGAGCCCGAGGTCCCCGCCGAGGAGGCCCCCGAGTCCGAGCCCGACCCGCAGCAACGCATCGACGAGCTCACCGCCGACCTGCAGCGGTTGCAGGCGGAGTACGTCAACTACAAGCGGCGGGTCGACCGGGACCGCGAGCTGGTCCGGGAGAACGCGACCTATTCCGCGCTCGCGCCCATCGTCGAGGTGCTCGACACCATCGACCGGGCCCGTGAGCACGGCGAGCTCGGCCCCGACAACGCCGGCTTCAAGGCCGTGGCCGACCAGCTGGAGCGGATCGTGGCCGGGCTGGGCCTGACCCGGTTCGGCGCACCGGGGGAGAGGTTCGACCCGAACCTGCACGAGGCGCTGTCGCACCTCGGCACCGACGCCGAGGTCACCGAGACCACCGTCAAGGTGATCGTCAAGAGCGGCTACCGGATCGGCGACCGCGTCGTACGCGCGGCTCAGGTTCTGGTCGTCGACCCCGAATAGCAGTCGAGACCCGGGTTGTGGCCCCCTGAGACCCGCCTCGTGGCCCAGTGGCCGCCGGGCGGCAGGGCCACCACCCGGGTCTCGAAGGGCCACAACACGGGATTCAACGTTGAGAGGAGGGGAGCATGGCTGACGAGGGCTTCCGGGCCGACTGGGCCAAGAAGGACTTCTACGCCGAGCTCGGCGTCGCCAAGGACGCGAGCCAGGACGACATCAAGAAGGCCTACCGCAAGCTGGCGCGCGCCAACCACCCCGACTCCAACCCGGGTGACGCCGCCAAGCACGAGAAGTTCAAGGCGGTCGCCGAGGCCTACGACGTCGTCGGGGACCCCGACAAGCGCAAGAAGTACGACGAGATGCGCTCGCTCTACGGCGGCGGCGCGTTCCCCGGCGGGTTCCCCGGCGGCCGGGGCTACAACTTCGAGGACCTGTTCGGCGACCGCGCCGGCGCGGGCGGCACGGCGGGCACGCCGGGCGGCAGCTTCGGCGACATGTTCGGCGACCTCTTCGGCGGTGGGTTCGGCGGCGGGTTCGGTCGCGGCCGTCAGCGCCCCCGGGCCCAGCGCGGTGCCGACATCGAGACCACCGCGACGATCGGCTTCACCGAGGCCCTCGAGGGCGTCACGATCCAGCTCCGGCTCACCTCCGACGCCCCCTGCCCCGACTGCAGCGGGACGGGCGGGAAGCCCGGCACCAAGCCGCACGTGTGTCCCGAGTGCGAGGGTGCCGGCTACGTCGTCAACACCGTCGGTGGCGCGTTCTCCCTCAACGAGACCTGCCCCCGGTGCGGCGGCCGACAGCTGGTGTACGACGAGGCCTGCCCGACCTGCAAGGGCTCGGGACGGGGACTGTCGGGCCGCACCATCTCGGCCCGCATCCCCGCGGGCGTCAAGGACGGCCAGCGGATCCGGCTGCGCGGCAAGGGCGCGGCCGGCGAGGGCGGCGGCCCCAACGGCGACCTCTACGTCACGGTGAAGGTGACGCCCCACCGGGTCTTCACCCGCAAGGGCGACAACCTGGCGATCGACGTCCCCGTGAGCTTCGACGAGCTGGCGCTGGGCGCCGAGATCAAGGTGCCGACCCTCGGCGGCGCCCCGGTCACCCTCAAGATCCCGGCCGGCACGCCCAGCGGCCGCACGTTCCGGGTCCGCGGCAAGGGGGCCCAGCGGGCCGACGGCACCCGCGGCGACCTGCTGGCGACCGTAGAGGTGCAGGTCCCGGCCGTGCTCAACGCCGAGGCGAAGGCAGCGGTGGAGGCGCTGCGGGCCGCGACGGCCAGCAGCCCGCTGCGGGCCAACCTCTTCGAGGAGGCCCAGGCGTGATCACACCGCCCAACGCCGACGCCGCCGTCTACGTCATCAGCGTGGCGGCGGAGCTCACCGGACTGCACCCGCAGACTCTGCGCACCTACGAGCGGATGGGCCTGATCACCCCCGGGCGCACCGGCGGCGGTGGGCGGCGCTACTCCCACACCGACATCCAGCGGCTGCGGCAGATCGCCGACCTGACCGCCGCCGGCATCGGCATCGAGGGGGTACGCCGCATCCTCGACCTCGAGAACCGCGTCGCGGCCCTCGCGGCCCGCAACGAGGAGCTCGTCGCCGAGCTCGCGGCGACCCGGGACGCCCTGCGCCAGGCGGTCGCCGGCCGGCGTACGGCCGAGCCGGTCAACAAGCTGCCCGTGCTCCGGCGCCCGGAGCCGCCGAGCTCGATGGTGGTCTGGCGCCGTACCCGCTGACGCGGCTCGACTGGTGTCAGCCGTCGACGACGCTCTCGGTGGCCGCCTCCGGTGGTGCCTCGTGGGCCGGGAAGAGGTCCGCGTCGGTCTCCTCCTCGGTCGCGAAGCAGATCCGGGCGAACTCCGAGCCGAACGGCGTCAGGTGGATGGAGCGGCGCACCACCTTCGCCGACCGCACCGAGTGCTTGGCCTCCAGCACGTCGGGCTGCGCCTCGACGACCTGGTAGCGCAACAGCTCGCGCAACGCCTCCGGTGACTGCCAGATCAGGCCGAGGCGGGTGAGGTTGTTGAGGTAGGACGGCACCAGGTGCGGGTAGCGCACGCTCGCGCGCGAGCCCATCATCGTCAGGCCGCGCGCGACGATCCGCGACTGCAGCCTGCCCATCGCGCCGCCGGTGCGCACGTCCACACTGGGCTGCGGCCCGTCGCGCAGCAGCAGCACCAGCAGACGCGCCTCGTCGGGGGCGAGCTCGCGCAGGATGGTCTCGTACGCCGGGTGGCGCTCCTCGGTGCGCCACACGTCGCGGGAGCGCTGGAGCAGGGCGTTCGCGTGACGGCGCAGGCGCTCCTCCTCGGTCTCGCGGCGCTGGCTGCCGTGCTGCTCGAAGGTCTCCTTGACCCGCTCCAGGGCGGGTACGCCGAGCTTGCCGACCAGCCGGCCGAGCCCGGGGCCGCGGCCGACCGTGCGGACGACGTCGAGGGCCGCGCCGGTGACGACGCCCAGATCGTCGCTGAGCTGGGCGGCCGACTCGGCGTCGACCACCGCCTTGGCGATGCGCAGCCAGCCCCTGGCGTACATCGTGGCGGTCCAGGCCGTCGTGTGGACGACCGTCTCGGCGCCGATCCGCAGCACGCCGGGCAGCACCTCGAGGGCGGTGCCCACGGCGCTGGGCCGGGGCGGCACGGGCTCCACGGCACGCAGGCCACTGAGGGGGTCGCCGTACTCGTCGACGACCTCCGGGGACATGTCGATCATCCTGCGCCTCCCACGCCGAAGATCCACAGGTGGAGCAGACCACCCGCGAAGCCCATGATGGCGCCATGGGCGTAGAGGAGCCACTCGTCCTCCTTGATGGCGGCCCGCATCATCTCGACGAAGACCGGGGCGGGCAGCGCCCGGCACCGCTCCGCGATGAGGGTCCGGATCTTCTGGGACTGCTGCTCGCTGAAGGCGGCGTCCTTGAACGGCGCCAGGGTGTAGTCGACGGCGGTCTCGGCCACGCTGGACTTGATGGCGTCGAACCGGCGGGCCCCCACCGCGACGCGCACCGCGCCGACGGTCGGGCCGATCGCCTTGTCGATGGCGGGCTCCAGCGCGGCGGCCAGCATCTGCCGCGTGCGGTCGCCGCTGGGTCCGTTGAGCAGGTGGTCCCCGATCCGCTCGAGGGTGATCACGTCCATGGCGATGTGCTTGCCGTAGACGTCGGAGGCCTCCCACTGCCGGCGGGCGAAGAGGGCCTGCAGCTTGAAGGGTCCGATCTTGACCGGCTCCGCCGGGCTGAAGATGAGCCACATGCCGAGCAGGTTGGTCACCCAGCCGACCACGATGCCGAGCACGGGCAGCAGCCACCACTTGCCGAAGAGCTGGTCGAGGAACGCGACCGGGATGCCGAGCAGGAAGCCGAAGATGAAGCCGAAGATCACCATCATCCGCAGCTCGCGCGCGCCGAAGTCCTTGAAGATGCGGACCACGATCTGCGGGTTCTTCTCGAAGTTGTCGATCACCATGATCTTCGGGTCGAGGATCTGGTCGACGTGCTCGCCGATCTCCTCGGTCACGCGGTGCACGACACCGGGCAGCTGGGTCTGGACGCGCTCGATGATGGCGTTGCGGACCGACCGTGGCAGGTCCTTCCAGAACCGCGGGTGCTCGCGCCACATGATCTCGTCGACGAGCTCGGGGATCTCGGGCTTGAAGACGGTGACGATGTGCTCGGCGATCTGCTCCGGCTCGAGCTGCTCGTAGAACTCGCGGGCGGTGGCCATCCGAGCGAGCGCCTTGTCGACGGCGATCGAGCCCATCTTGGCGGCGCGCGCGGGCACGATGCCCTGCCACCCGATGCCGCCGCGCAGGATGCCGGGGATCTCCTGGATCTTGTAGGGCAGCACGCCGGCGATGTCCTTGAGCCCCTTGACGTGGAACCCGTGGAAGTGGATCGGGGAGAAGAGCATCCACAGGCCCGACCAGTTGATCAGCCAGCCGATGACCGCCGTGAAGACCGGGACGGACCAGAAGTGGACCCAGTGGATCTCGTGCCAGAACTCGCTCACCGGCGACGCTCCCCTTCCAGTGGCGTCATACGCGTTCCCTCCCGAGTCGGTGTGGTGGTCGCCTCCCAGCGCCCCACCCGCCCTCGCCGGGTGTGACGACGGCCACCAGGGCACGGAGGTTACCCGCTAGTACGTATCGGCGCGACCTCATCTCGACAACGCGTACCGATCTGTACATCGGCCGCCGCTCAGTCGGCCTGAGCGGTGCGCACCAGCCGGGCGTCGGTCCGCACCCGCCCGAACCGGTCCCGCGGGAGGATCCGGAACCAGAGCTTGGCCTTCACACCGCCCTGCGTCACGAAGCCGAAGGAACGGGAGTCGGTCGAGCGGCTCCAGTTGTCGCCCAGCAGCCAGTAGGACCCGTCGGGGATCGTCGCCCATTCCTCCTGCCCGTTCGTGCCGTCGGCGGTGCAGCACACCGCGGCGTCGTGGGCGAGCTGGTCGCCCCAGGCCGGGTTGTCGACGACGTACGTCGACCGCGAGCCGCTCGGCCGCACGAGGACCCGCGCCCCTTCGTCACCCGAGCGGATCTTCACCTGGTCGCCCGGCAGGCCGATGACGCGCTTGACGATGGCGGCGCCGTTGTCGGGCTCGGCGGCCTCGACGAGGTCGAACCGGTTGATGTCCTTGCGGTGCAGGACGTCGACCTCGAGCCGGTCGCCGGGGTGCAGGGTCGGCTCCATGGAGCTCCCGCTGACCTCGACCGAGAAGGTCAGGGCGATCACGGCGAGGAGCAGACCGAGCAGGAACAGGACCAAAGCGACGATCCCTGCGACACGCGCGACGGAGGCCCGCCCGCTCCCGAGTCTCGAGCGTGTCACATCCACCTGCTTGTCATGGTCGGTTCGGCCTCTGATGGCACCCGGCCGCGGCAGCGTAACGACGTCGTCGCAGGCGCTGGGGCGAATGGACATCTTTCGAGAAAATGTCCAAAACCGCTTGACGGTGCAGGTGGTCTCCGCCACTGTGACCATTGCCACTGAACCCTGAGGGGGGTCTCTTGGCTTACATCGCTCGAGGAGGGACCGAGCGACCAACGAGGGAGCAAATTCAATGATGAAGGAAAAGGGTATGGGTCGTACCCGTGTCGGTCGCTTCGCGGCCATCACGGTTCCGGCCGCTGTCGCGAGCGCCGGTCTCGGCGTGGCGATCATGCAGGGCATGGTCGGTGCGGCGCTCTCGTCGGCCAACGGCTTCGAGCTGCAGTCCGACACGCTGCAGGCCAAGGCCGTCGCCATGGGCACCGGCGCCATCCAGGCCGCCGACGCCGAGGAGGTCGTCTTCGCCGACGTGAACGACGCGCACCTCAACGGCATGTGTGTCGGCGCGAAGCAGGGCTTCGGCGGCATCGGCGGCGCGCTGCTGTCGGCGCTCGGTGTCAACGGCTCCGGTCTGGCGCTCCAGATCGACTCCGCCGACCCGGACGTCAAGCTGCCCGACGTCTCGCTGAACGCGAAGGAGCTCGCCGCTGGCGCGGGCACCACGATGGGTGTCACCAACATCGGTGTCGCGCAGTCCGAGATCGAGAACGACGCCGCCGTCGCCGGCAACCTCGTCAACCTGCGCGAGGGCAACGCCGGTTACTCCGCCAACGACTTCGGTCTGGCGGCGTACGACTCGACCGCCGGCTACACCGTCGACGGCCCCGACGCCGACGCGATCCCGGACTCGGGCTACGTCAGCGACAACAAGCTGAACGACCTCAGCGCGACGTCGTACGCGATCACGCTCCAGGGTCTGGCGCTCAACGACCTCAAGGTCACGCCGCACCTGATCCCCAAGGACGACGCCGGTACCGGCGGAGTTGACGAGGCCGCCGAGTTCTCGGCCTGCGGCTGATCGACGCCAGGTGACGGTGCTCGCGGCCCGGTGGGCCGCGAGCACCGTCCTCGGCATCGTTCCACCTTCGCCTGCGACACCATCGGAGAGTGCCCATGAGCACCGATCTGATCGCCCCTGACGGGACCATCACCGCCACGCCACGCCCGGGCCCGTTGCGACGCGCCCGACTCAGATTCCGGCGCTTCCGCCGCACGCGCCCGTTCTGGGGCGCGATCCTGCTGACGGCCGGCGCCTACTTCATCGCGAACCCACTGCTGGGAGCCTCCTGGGGCTTCCTGGTCCACCTCGGCGTCAAGGGGATGACGCCGATCTTCCTGGCGTGCGCCATGGCCGCCGCCGCAGGCATCGCCGTGGTGCTGCCGGCGCAGCGCCACTTCCCGGCGATCATCGCCGCCATGCTGTCGGTGGCGGCGCTGCCGCTGGCGAACCTCGGCGGCTGGATCATCGGCACCGTGCTCGGGATCGTCGGCTCGGGGCTCATCTTCGGCTGGGCGCCCTACACCGACAAGCAACTGGCTCGCTTCGCCGCTCGTGACGAGCGTCGGCGGGCGCGTCGCGCCGCCGCCCGCCAGGCGGGCAAGCGCGCGCTGCGCGACGGTGGGAACCAGCCCGTCGTGGGCTGACCTCTCGCCACACCAGGGCCCTGCGGAGGGGCAGGGCCCGCCTCAGAGGGAGCAGTACCAACATGAAGCGGATCAATCGAGCACCCACACGTCGCGACGGCGAGGGCACCTCGTTCGTCGCGGCGGTCAAGGACGTCACCATCGAGCGAGCGCGCGCGAGCGTGCAGGAGTTCGTGGCGACGAACCGCACCCGCCACCGGCAGATGATGGCCAGCGCCGAGGCGAGCCGCCGCGGGACCCGCAAGCGCGCTCTAGCGCCGGCGGTCGCCGGCCTGGTCGGTCTGGCGGGGATGTTCCAGCTGGTCTCCGCCAACGTCCTGGCGGTCAACTTCACCACCGGCAACAAGACGTTCAAGCTGTACTCGAACTACCTCGACGCCCAGCAGGCGGCCGGCTATCTCAACACCAGCTCGCAGAAGGACGGCACGAACGTCGGGGTGGCGGAGCTCGGTATCCACTACGCGAAGCTGTCCGGCCTGTGCGCGATCGCCCAGGAGAAGATCAGCATCCTCGGGGCGACCCTGACCGACTACTCGCTGATGATCACGGCGGGCGAGGCGATCCCGGACAACTACACCACGATCACGCCGGCGGCGAGCAGCATCAACGTGGGCGGGACGACGATCACCACGGTGGGTGGGACCGGCCCGACCGCCGGCAGCCTGGCGGGCGCCAGCGCGACCAACGCCGTCTCCGCGGACAATCTGTACGTCAACGCCGACCTGCTCGCCGGCTTCGGCAACAAGATCAGTGGTCTCAACCTGGGCCAGTCGGCCGACACGGTCGCGGCGTCCGCAGGCCTCGACGGCAACAACGACGGCACCGCGAACGACTTCCCGGGCACCGCCGGCCCGACGGCGGGGAACTTCGGTCTCTACGCCAACTACCTCAACGTCGCCGCCCTCGACGGCTCGACCTACGGCATCAACCTGGCGGGAGCCATCACCCTGCCGAAGCTGCAGATCAAGGTCGTGCCCGGCAACAAGACCCAGGCCGACTGCTCATGACGAGCTCCCGGCTGACGATGCCCTGACCGATGGCTCTGCGAGGACGACGTACGCGCTCCGGCCGCACGCCCGGCTCCGCCCGGGTCGTGGGGCACACCCGCCTGCGTGCGCTCCCGGCGATGGCGGTCGGCTTCGCGGCGCTCACCGGCCTGCACCAGCTGGTCAGCGCCGAGGTGCTCGCGGTCAACTTCACGACCGCGGACCAGCAGTTCAAGATCTACTCCAACTACGTCCAGGGCCTGTACGGCGCAGGCTTCGTGGGCCGCAACAACGGTGCTTCGACCACCAGCCAGGTGGGCGTCGCGGAGCTCGGCTTCAAGGAGGCCAAGCTGTCCGGGCTGTGCGCCATCTCCCAGCAGAACCTGCTGGGTGTCGGGACGGTCTCGCTGATCATCACGGCGGGTGCGCCGGTGCGCGCGGCCTTCGACGATGCGTCGCTTCTGACCACCGACGGGGCGGGCATGCCGGTCTCGCTGGATGCCGACGGCCGGCTGACCGGCGCGAGCCTGGACGGTGCCGTCGGCGTGGCCGACATGTTCCTCAACTCCGACGGGCTCACGGGCTACGGCAACCGGATCAGCGGCCTCAACCTGGGTCAGGACGGCAGCAGCGTCGGGCCCAGCGCCGGCATTACGTGGCCGACCTCGGGAGGCGGGACAGCACCCGCGGAGGGCGCGTTCGGCCTCTTCTCCCGCTACCTGAACATCGCCGGTCTCGACGGCGGCTCCTACGGCATCAACCTGGCGGGCCAGGTCTCGCTGCCGGGGCTGCGGGTCACCGTGCTGCCCGGCGTCCGGACGCAGGCCGACTGCCCGACGGAGGCGCAGAGCTCATGACGGATACCTTCGGCATCGTGACCGATCCCCAGCCCGACCCGACGCCCGACGAGTCGACCGCGGGGTCGACGCAGACGCGCTCCACCGCACGGCCGGCTGCCCTTTTCGCCCCTGCCGGTCGTCTGGCGCGCGCCGGGTGGCGCTGGTTCACCGCCTTCCGCCGTACCCGGCCGTTCTGGGGCGGGCTGTGGTGCATCCTCGCCGGCCTGGAGCTCATGTGGGCGATGTCGTTCTCCATCGGGCTCGCCCTGACCGGCGGTTGGTCCTACGCCGCCGGCTACGTCATGGGTGGCGGGCTCGTCCTGTTCGGCGTGACGACCTGGCTGGCGCCGCAGTACAAGGCGCTGTGCGGCCTGGTGGCCTTCCTCATCGCGTTGGGGGCGTTCCCGACCGCCAACCTGGGTGGCTACCTGCTCGGCTCGGTGCTGGGCATCATCGGCTCGTCGATGATCTGGGCGTGGGGCGAGAAGAAGCCGAAGCGCACGTCGGGCCGTGCTCGCCGCCGACGCCGAGACGTCGAGGAATGACATGTCCGGCCTGACGCTCTCCCGCGAGAAACAGCGGTTCGTGGTCGGCTTGGCCCTCTGGATTCTCGCCGCCGTCGCGATCCTGCTGGTTCCGAACGACGGCGCCGGCGCGGTCAACTCGATCGGCCCGAACTACCAGCCGTTGCAGTGCTCCCAGGGCACGAACACTCAGCAGCGGCGCCAGACGGTGAACCTCTCCAACGACAGCGTCAACGGCGAGATTAGCGGCACCAACGCCTATCCCTGCCTCGCGGGGGTGCCCTGGAAGTTCGAGGCGGGTCTCAACAACTTCTCCACGGGCAACGGTACGGCGCAGGGGACCCAGGATCCCTATGTCATCGCTCGCGTCGATGGCATCTACGCCAAGAACCCCGACAACGACTTCTACTACGCCGCCAGCGGCTCGGCCCCGCTGTACCAAATCGCCTTCAAGGCCCTGAACCTGTGCTCCGGCTCTGGTCAGCCGGTGAGTGGCTGTGAGTTGGGCGTCAACAACCTGGACGGCAACAACCGCAACGATGTCGCGTTGTATGCCAGCTCTGCGGGCACCCCCGACCCGAAGCCCGCGAAGCCCTACGTGCTCCGCTTCGCGCCCGACGGGCCGATCACCTTGGGCGGCAACGGCGTCATCACCGACGTCATCGCCGACGGCGCCAGCAGCTTCTCGGTGGGCCCGGAGAACATCACCGCCGGTGGCACCGGCTGCCAGATCGCCGGGGGCACGAAGTACCACAACAACGACTTGTTCGCCACGATGCACACCTGCCAGGGCATCAAGCTGGAGAGCATGGCCGGGCTGGCGTGGATCCTCGGCGTGCAGACGTTCTACATCAAGCAGCTCAACTTGTCGTTCCAGTACCTGATCACGCACGGCGGTACCACCACCGATCCGTACAGCGATCCGCCCGGCGGTGTCAGCAGCCCGCTGACCTCGGTGCAGCTGCCGAACACCAGGATCACGGTGTGCCAGACCACCGCGAGGTGCGACCCTTCCCTCGACTACCCGAACGACGACTGATGGTGGATGAGATGACGAGCGAGGCACGGTTCGGCACCCGCTGGGGACGCTCGGCGGGGGCGATGGTCGCCGGGATCGCGGTCCTGACCTGTTTCGGGCTCGCCATCTGGAGGGAAGCGTTCGGCCTCGACGCGACGCTGGTGATCCAGAACAAGGGCGTCTCGTTCGCGACCAGCCGCATCATCGCCACCGATGCCGGATTCGGCATGACAGTGGTCAAGGGCAAGGACGGCAACGTGCGCAACGTCTTGCGGGCTGGGTTCGCAGGCGCGACCATGAACGGGATCTGCATCTCGAAGACGGAGAGCGTGGCGGGCTTCAGCGCCCTGACGATCACTCTCACGGGTGGAGACGGCAACAACACCAGCAACGAGATCACCGCGTCCAACGCCGCCTTCGATGTCGCCGAGCTCAACGCCAAGGGCAGCGGCATCCAGCTCCAGGGCTCCGCCCAGATCGGCCTGAGCACACCCGACATCACGACCGTACCGGGAGCGCCGCCGTTCTCGAGAAACCCACTCGGCCAGACCAACTCCGCCTTCACCAACGGCTTGCTGGAGGACTACGACTCCAGCATCTGGAACATGAGCCTGAACGGCGGACGCATGAATGGGCAGGGCTTCACCGGTATCGACGCCACGAAGGCCACCTTGACCACCGTCTACGGCAAGCTGCTGCAGGCCCAGATCGTCGGGAACATCACGCTGCCGAACCTGAAGATCAGTGTCGCGGCAGGTGCGGTCGACAGTTGCGAGACGAAGGCCGTGAACGCCGGTTGGTCCGGCGGCTACTTCCCGGGGATCAGCTGACCCGATGCGACGCCCCATCCGTTTCGGGGTCCGAGGGCTCGTCCGGCATGCGTTCCGGCTGGCCTCGCGGCACCGCTGGCCGATCCTTGCTCTGGCCAGCCTGCTGGTGTTGGCGGGGGTCCGGCTTGGCCCACCCTTGTGGCAGGCCGAACCGCCGTCGCCCGAAGTAAGGACGACGGTCGTGCGCCCGGAACCGAGACCGTCGGAGAAGGTGGCCCCAGCGGCGTTGGAGGGGCTCGCCTTCGCCGACGTCACCGATCAGGTTGGCCTCGACTACACCCCGGCCGGTGGAAACGAGGACTTCGCGCTCCCGACCATGACCGCCGGCCTGGCCCTCACCCGGGTCGGCAGTGCCCTGCGGGTGCTGCTGACCTCGCCCAGCGGCCCCGTCGGACTCTTCGAAGTGCGTGACGGCCGGTTCCGCGACATCACCCGCCATGCCGGACTGCACAAGATCGGGTCGGCGACGGCCGCCGCCTTCGCCGACCTCGACGGAGACGGCGACGCCGATCTGCTGCTCGGCCGCCGAGAACACGGTGTCGTTACAGTCCTGCGCAATGTCGAAGGCCGCTACCGGGACGTGACGAAGGCGGTCGGCGTCAACCCCTCGACGACGGCCAGGAACCCAGCCGGCGACAAGCCGGACACGCGTGGGATCGCCCTCGCGGACGTCAACGGCGACGGCCATCTCGACTTCCTCGTCGCCGACATCAACCGCTCCATGTTCGGGGGTGCCGTCTACGCGCCCGAGGATGGTGGAGATGCCGCCGCCTGTGACTTCCACGCCAAGCTGCAGCATCTCAGTGGCCCCGACATCAAGCGGATCTCCCAGACCCGCCTGTATCTCGGCTCAGCCGGGGGGCGCTTCACCGAGGCCACCGCATCGTGGGGCCTCGACTTCGACACCTCCTTGGTCCACACCCCGCAGTTCGTCGACATCAACGCCGACGCGCTGCCGGACCTGTTGGTCACCGGGCCGGTCTGCAGCAACCGGGTGTTCCTCAACGACGGCGGACGACGCTTCGCCGAGGTCGCCGACTTCGGTGGCGCCGACGTTCCCCAAGGCAACGGCTCCGTCGTCCGTGACTTCGACGGCGACGAGGTGCCGGACTGGCTCATCACCGGCATCGCCTTCCCGACCGCGACCAGGGCGTGCCCAGCGGGCAACCCGCTGAGCAGCTGTGCCGGCAACGCGCTGTTGCTCGGGAACGGTGACGGCACCTTCCGTCGGGTTCCAGACGCAGATGGGTTGGTCGATGCCGGCTGGGCATTCGGTGCCGTCGCCGAGGACTTCACGAACACCGGCGACCTCCAGGTCGCGGTCACCAATGGCTTCACCGGGGCGCCGGCGGCGACCGAGGAGACCGAGGACACGCAGGGAGCGGTGTACTTCGGCCGCTTCGAGCAGGATCCACTGGCCCTCTTCGTCCGGGAGAACGGCCGCTTCGTCGACGCGGCCGCTCAGATCGGTCTCACCGACACCGGCGCCGGGCGTGGCATGGCTGCGCTCGACTACGACGACGACGGCCGTCTCGACCTCCTCGTCAACAACGCCGACACCGGGCCACGGGTGTTCCGCAACGTCACTCCGGCGACTGGGCGGCACTGGTTGCGCGTGGCGCTCAACAACACCGGCTCGTCGACGAACCGCTCCGCCGTCGGTTCGCGCATCCGGGTCACGACCGGCTCGGGTCGAATCAGCACGACCTGGATCACCTCCAACGGCTCCTTCGAGACGCAATCGCTGCCCGAAATGCACGTCGGGCTCGGTGAGGAGGACGGCCCGGTACGTGTAGAGGTGTGGTGGCCTCACGAGACCACTCCGGATGTCCACGAGCGTGTGGCTATCGATCAGTCGGTAGTGATCCAGAGATGAGCGCCCGCGAGCGGCGCGCCCTGACGCTGGCGATGATCGCTCTTCTCGTTGTGCTCCTCGGCGTGCGCTGGTCGAGTGAGGGCACCAGTTCGCCGGACGTTTCGGTACAGCCGCCCGCATCACCGAGCGTCCGGCCCGATCCGGTGGTGCCGACCGAGACCGTGACCGTGGAGCCCCCGCTGCCGCGTGCAGTGCCCACGCTCTCAGCCGCAGCGCTGGACGGAATCAGCTTCGTCGATGCCACGACGGCCGCCGGAATCCCCGACCATGCGCCGCGCATCGGAGGCGATGACGACTATCCCGGGATGACGGCTGGTCTCGCGCTGACTCGGTGGCCGCGCATCGGCTCACAGCGGCAAGCACTGGTCAGCACCTCGCAGTACGACCGACTGCAGTTCTGGGTCGTGGCGCGGGGGAAGCTCATCGACCGGACCGTCGCTGTCGGGCTTGGCGGCGCCGGGCGTGCGACGGCTGCCGGGTTCGCCGACCTTGACGGCGACGGTGATCCCGACCTGGTGCTCGGCCACCAGCAAGACGCGGTGCTCAGCGTCTGGCGCAACGATCGAGGGTTCTTCCGCGACGTGACCCGCAAGACCGGCGTCAATCCGCGCAGCACGGCCCGAACGGATGCCGGCAGTGTCCCGCTCATGCGGGGACTTGCCTTCGGAGACATCGACCGCAACGGCCACCTCGACTTCGTGGCGACGGACTGGAACCCGGCTCAGCTCTACATCGCCAGCAGTGAGACCGGGAGCAACGCGGCGATCGACCCCGACGCGCGTGCCTGTTGGCGGCAGGAGCAGGCGCGCCGACAACCGCGCCTCCGGCTGAGCCAGACTCGGCTCTACCTCGGCACCGGCTCCGGACGCTTTCGCGACGCAACCGTCGATTGGCGGCTCGAGGGTGACCCTGTGGCCGCTTTCACCCCTCAGTTCGTGGACCTGGACACCGACGGCTGGCTCGACCTGCTCATCGCCGGCGACATGTGTTCCTCCCGGGTGTTGCGCAACGACGGCGGTCGGCGGTTCGTCGACGTCACCCGCCGGACCAAGGCGACCCAGACGCCCTTTGGCATGGGGTCCTCAATCGCCGATCTCGACGGCGACGAGGCACCTGACTGGATCGTCACGGGAATCTCCTACCCCACGGCGAGTGGTGCCTGTCCCGACCTGTACGTGATGGACGGCTGCAGCGGCAATCGCGTGTTCACCGGGAAGGGCGACGCCACCTTCGTCGACGTCACCGAGCGGTCCGGGCTGCGACATTCCGGTTGGGGGTGGGGCATTGCGGCCGAGGACTTCGCGAACAGCGGCCGGCGCCAGGTTGCGATCACGAACGGGTACGGCGGCGCTGGGGCGTACTACGAGCACTTCAACGATGACCCGATGTCGTTCTTCGTGCGACACCGGGGCAGATACGTCGACGTGGCGCCGTCGGTCGGCCTGGCGGACACCGGCTTGGGGCACGCGCTTCTCGCGTTCGACTACGACGATGACGGTCGCCTCGACATCCTCGTCAACAACGCCGACACCGGCTTGCGTCTGTACCGAAACACCACTCCTCGGGCGGGCCGGCACTGGGTGCGGGTCGCCCTGGACGATCCGTCGAGTCCGACGAACCGCCTCGCCTGGGGTGCGCGGGTTCGCGTCACGTCGACCGGGGGATCGGTCACCAATTGCTGGGTGACGTCCAGCACGTCGTACGAGACCTCCTGGCCCGGCGAATGCCATGTCGGCCTCGGTGGCGACGCCGGTCCGGTCCGGGTGGAGGTCTGGTGGCCTGGCGAGCAGACAGCTCAGACCTACGCCGGGGTGCCGGTCGACCGGCGCGTGACGCTGCGGCGACGATGAGCCGTGAGTCACGGCCTCCCGGCGAGGAAGCCGGGGTCAGGTCGGTCGGGGTCTCCGATCGCAAGTAAGTACCAGACCGCCAGCATCGTGGGGTGCCAGCTGAACTCTGGGCTGCCGTTCGGAACGTGCTCGTACCACGACCCGTCGGGCAGCTGAGCCGACACGACCCTGGCCGGCCAGTCGGGGGGCAGTCGGTCCGCCAGGCCCGCGGCGGCGAGCAGCGCTCGTTGCTCGATCGTCAGATCATTGACCACCGCGGTGTCATCGACCACCGCCCTAGCTTCGGCGAAGTCGGCGACGACCTCGTCGGCGATCCGCTCGAGGGTGATCGCGGCCGGCACGTCACATCCCAGCTCCCGTGCCCAGGCCAGCCACCAGAGCAGATGGGTGGCGCCGTACGGCCTCTGCAGCGCCGCCTCGAACGCCGGCACGATGCCTGCTGTGAGCGGCCGGGTGTCGCAGTAGAGGAAGTGGGCCTCGAGCCGACCGAGCTGTCCACCGCCGTCGGCGACGACGGACGGCGCCGGCGCGATGTCGCGGTTCCAGAAGCCGACCTCCGGGTTCCGGCCACCGCTCAACTCCGGCACGGCCATGGCGCGCGCTCGCGCCCCCGCCATGGCGTGCACATCCCACCGCCGATGGATGTAGTCGACGATGACCAGCGCGTTGAGCTGCTCCAAAGTGAGGCGGGCACTCGGTCGCAGCAACCGGCTCTTGAGGTAGCGGGCACCACGATGGGCGGCCTTCCTCAGGCATTCCCGGTCCAGTGGGGTGACAACCCCACGCCGATGGACCGAGCAGACAGGGCTCGGCGCGGGCGGAGCATAGGCGGGTGGGGCGCTGCTGGCCGGCAGCGCGGGCCGCTGGGCAGGAGCAGAGTCAGTCGGCAGGTCGGGCGAGCATGCGGCCAGCGTCACCAGCACTAAGCCGAGCGCGCATGACCGGAGGATCACTCAGACCCCGGAGCGGTCGGCGTACCCCTGCGCCGCGATGCGCTCGGCGCTGGGCCGGTAGTCCTCGCGCGACGGTGGGGCGAAGGTCGCGAGGCCGTCGACGTAGCGGTTGAACATGCAGAACGCGGCGGCGATGAGGACGGTGTCGTGGATCTCGTCGTCCGTGGCGCCGTGGGCTCGGGCCGCCGCGACGACCTCGTCGTCGACGTGCTTGCCACCCTGCTGCACTCGCCCGGCGATGGCGAGCAGGGCCCGCAGCTTCGCGGAGACGGGAGCGGTGGCGGGGTCGCCGCAGACCGCGTCGACCACATCCCAACCCGCCTCCCAGCCGCCGTCGAGCTGGATCGCCGCGAAGGCGCCGTGCGAGGTGGCGCAGAAGTCGCAGTCGTTGAGCCGCGACACGTAGGTGGCGATCAGCTCGCGCTCGGGGCGGGAGAGCGTGCTCGGCGCGACCAGCAGCTGATCGGCGAGCGCCGACAGAGGTCCACCGGTGTCGGGGCGCTGGGCGAGCAGCCCGGTGATGCCGGGCAGGTTCGTGGTCAGTGCGATGTGCGGCAATGCTCTCCCTCTCGTCGTGCCGTCAGGCTACCCAGCGACTAGGACGTCGCGATCGGTTGCAGGGCGATCAAGGCAGCCATCGCGGTCACACACAGCAGCGCAGTCCAGAGCGCACGTCGACGCACCGACACGGTCCCTCCCAGGCCGTCGTTGTGCCCTCGCCTCCCAGGAGGACACCACAGCAGTCTGGACAAGATGTGGACGGTTGTAAAGGGCCTCGGGGTTGGTGATACCCGGTCTCAGCGCAGCCCTGCCGCCTGGGGCGTCAGCTCGTCGGCCACGAGGTACGTCGAGCCGGCGCGCGCCAGCACGAACACCGCATCGAAGGGGTCATCTGCGGTGGTGCCGCGGGCATGGATGCCGAGCCGGGGGATCGCCTGGGGGTTGGTCGGATCGCGTACGACGACGGCGGTGAGCTCGGAGAACCTCCGGTCCACGCCGTTCGGTGCGCCGGCCCGGTCGGCCTCGAGCCGCTTCCCGACGACGGCCGACTGCAACATCGCATCGTCGCCCTCCTCGAGGGCTTTGGCCTCGATGAGCAGGCTCTCCGCGAGCTGACGTCCCATCGCGTCGGCCTCGGTCTGTGTCAGGGAGCCAGTGATGGTCTCGACCGCGTCGTCGACCCTCACCGGCGGCAGCGTGCCGATCTCGACGGCAGGTCGCGCGGCGAGCGCGCCGGCACTGGCGGCCGGGGTCGTCGCCTGCGGGAGCGGCTCGCGCGCGTGCAGCCCGACCATGACGGCCACCAGCAGCAGGGCCGGCAGTGACACGGCTAGCAGCGCCGGCCGCCGCAGTGTCAGCGACAGCGCAGGCCGGGCGCTCAGCGCGGCCCGGCCGACGTGGACGACGACGAGCGAGGCGAGCACCGCCACCTTCGCCCAGAACTCCGTCCGCGCCGGTGCCACCAGCACGACGGCGGTGATGCCGACAGCCGCGCCGAAGAGCAGCCGGCTGCCGCGGGCCGTGGGAATCGACTTCGGGTCGGTGATCATGAAGAGCACGAAGACGAGCACCTCCGGCGAGGCCACCACCGTCCACCAGAAGTCGGTACCGCAGACGGGTGTCAGGCTCCAACGGGCCCAGATGCAGTGGCCGAGCGCCGACACCACGCCCAGGCCGGCGGCGAAGCAGAGCCAGAACGCCGCCGCGATCCCGAGCAGCCGCAGCCGGTGGGTGATGAGGACGGCCCCGGCACCCAGCACGACGTAGACCAGCGCCATTGCCGGGGACCAGGGTCCCCACCAGAAGTCGAGAGGGTTCACGCGGTCGGTGCCGAGGATGAGGAAGCACACGACGAGCGCGACGTTGGAGGGGTTGAACACCTGCCGGCCGGCCACCTGGACGACGTACTTCGTGAGCAGGCCCAGCGCGGACGTCGCCGCGAAGATGTACCACCCCTGCATCGACCACCAGTCGCCGTGCTCGGTGCCGTTGACGCGCAGCACGAACGCCACCCCGTTGCCGGTCAGCAGGGCGCTGGCCGGCCACGCGATGACCTTGCGCTCCCAGGCGACCAGCACCAGCTCGATCGCGGCGCAGGTGGCCAGCGCGACCAGGATCTGCGCGATCGACAGCTCGAAGCCCAGCCAGACCTGGCCGATGACGTGGAGCGCCATGATCGTCGCGGTGACGTGCAGGCGTGGGTCCCGCCACGACGGCAGCAGCACAGGGTACGTCGTCCCCCTGATCGTCACGGCAGGCTGTGGCACGTCGGCAATGTAGTGGTCCGCTAGCCTCGTTCCACGCCGGGGAGGGCTGACGACGAAAGGGTCGAGAGCTTGGACTGGCTGCGCGACTGGGTCACCGAGTGGGCGGCGGGCGTCCACTGGGTCGAGTTCGCGACCGTCCCGGTGTTCACGGGCGTGATCGGCTGGCTGATCAACTGGTCCGGCCTGTGGATGCTGTTCAAGCCGACGTACTTCCGCGGCCTGCGGGTGCCCGGCATGCGTGAGCTCGCCGGCGTGCTGCCCCGCAAGGTGCAGGAGGTGCCGGGGCTGATGCAGGGCGGCATCGGCTGGCAGGGCATCATCCCGGCACGCGCGGCCAAGATGGGCTCGATCGCCGTCGACAAGGCGATCGCCAAGCTCGGTACGCCGGCCGACTTCTACCAGCAGCTGGAGCCGGACCGCATCGCCGAGCACATCGTCACGGTCTTCGGTCCCGAGGTGCCGGAGCTCGTCGAGCAGGTCATGCTCGAGGAGCATCCCAAGCTGTGGCGCGACCTGCCGCCGGCGGTGCGGCGGAGTGTGGTCGAGCGGGTCCAGGCGCAGCTGCCGGCGACCGTGAGCCGGGTGACGAACGAGATCGGCGTCCACATCGACCAGCTGCTCGACCCGAAGCTGATGGTGATCGAGCACTTCCGGAGGAACCCGGCGCTGGTGGTCAGGATCTTCCGCGACTTCGGTCAGCGCGAACTCAACCTGATGGTGGCCTTCGGGTTCATCTTCGGCTTCCTGCTCGGCATCCCCGTGGCGGTGGTCCACACGCTCTGGCACACCTGGTGGTCGCTCGCCGCGCTCGGCGTGGTCGTCGGGTGGGTGACCAACGCGCTCGGCATGTGGCTGATCTTCGAGCCGCCCGAGCCGCGGCGGATCCTCGGAGTGCGGGTGCAGGGTCTCTTCCCGCGACGCCAGCCCGAGGCCGCCGAGGTCTACGCGCGGATCATCGCCGAGGACGTCATCACGCTCGAGCGGATCGGCGACCACCTGCTCGACGGGCCCCGTGGCGACGCCACCCGGACGCTGCTCGCGACGGCGCTGCGGCCGGCGATCGACCGGGCGGCCGGACCGGCCCGGGGCGCGGTCCGCGTGGCCGTCGGCGCCGACCGCTTCGACGCGATCCGCGAGTCGGTCACGCGCGACGCGGTCGGCCGCACCCTCACGCCGTTCAAGGACGCGGCGTTCAGCGCCCAGCAGGCCGACCGCATCCGTGAGCTGGTCGCCACCCGCACCAAGGAGCTGGCTCCGGCCGACTTCGTCGACATGATGCGCGCCGCCATCAAGGAGGACGAGTGGATGCTCTACGCCCACGGGGCGATCATGGGAGCGGCCGGCGGCTTCCTCCACCACCTTCTCTTCAGGACCTTCGCATGAGTGCACCCGTTCCCGTACGACCCCGACGCGGCGGCCGACTGGCTCCCGCGGTCGGCGCCCTGCCCGGGCTGACCCGCGTGGCCGGCGCGGCGTACCTCAACGCCGCCGAGTGGGGGCTGCGCACGTCGGTCCGGGCGGGCTTCCGCGTCGCTCGGGCCGTGCGCGACCCCGACGCCGCCGCCGAGCTGGTACGCGACGCCACCGCTGCGGTGACGGTCGTGGGGGAGCTGGCGCGGGCGGTCGCCTCCGGGGTGCCGGTCGGCACCGCGCTCGTCACGGCCGGGGAGTCGCTCGGTGAGGTGTTCGAGCCGGGCCGTGCGGCACCGGTGGTCGGCGAGATCACCCCGCAGAGCCTGCGGGAGCGTGGCGCCCAGCTGCTGGAGCGCTCCCGGGACGTCTGGGACACCGCGAACGGCCACCCGGCCTACGCGCGCATCCTCGAGGAGCTCGCGCCCGACGAGGCGCGGATCCTGCTGCTCCTGCTGCAGGGCGGACCGCAGCCGAGCGTCGACGTGCGCACCGGCGGCCCGGTCGGCATGGTGAACAGCCAGCTGATCGCGCCGGGGCTCTCGATGATCGGCATGCGCGCCGGGGTCCGGTTCCCGCAGTCGGTGCCGGCGTACCTCAACAACCTGTTCCGCCTGGGACTGGTGTGGTTCGCCAAGGAGCCGATCCGCGACCCGGAGGAGTACCAGGTCGTCGAGGCGCAGCCCGACGTGCTCGCGGCTGTGCACTCGGTCAAGTTCGCCAAGGTCGTACGCCGGTCGATCCACCTCACGCCGTTCGGAGAGGACTTCTGTCGCACCGTACTGGTGGACGAGACGGCCGCGGCCGAGGAGTTCCCCGAGCATGACCCGCCGGGAGAGGCCGACGCGGCCACGCCGCCCACCAACTGACGAGGGCTGTCCGCCGGGGACGAACGAGCGGTCAAAGTTGAGTGGAATGGACTCAACTTCTAGCGTGTTGAGACGATAAGCGAGCACACTTCCGGTGCCCGCATCACCACAGCATCATCAGGGCCACACCAGGAGACGACACCACAGATGAGTCAGTTCGGGGTCGACAAGTTCACCAACCGCAGCCGCGAGGCGATCGAGGCTGCCCAGCTCTCCGCCACGACCGCGGGCAACACCTCCACCGAGCCGATCCACCTCCTCGTCGCGCTGCTGCTGCAGCCCCAGGAGCACGGGGGGACCGCTGCCAACCTGGCCGCCAAAGCCGGCGTGGACGCCCCGGCGCTGGTCCGCGCCGCCTCCGCCGAGCGCGACCGACTTCCGAAGGTCACCGGGGCGACGGTCAAGCAGCCCGGAGCCTCGCCGGCGCTGACCCGCGTCCTTGCGGGCGCGCTGGAGCTCGCCCAGTCCATGAAGGACGACTACGTCGCCAGCGAGCACCTGCTGATCAGCCTGGCCACCGTCGAGAGCAGCGCTCGCGACGTGCTGACGCAGGCCGGCTTGACCGCCGACGCGCTGCGCGAGGCCGTCACCGCGACGCGCGGCGACCGCCGCGTGACCAGCCAGGACGCCGAGGACACCTACGAGTCGCTCGAGAAGTTCTCCGTCGACCTGACCCAGGCCGCCGAGGAGGGCCGGCTCGACCCGGTCATCGGCCGCGACGCCGAGATCCGCCGGGTGGTGCAGGTGCTCTCCCGGCGTACCAAGAACAACCCCGTCCTCATCGGCGAGCCCGGCGTGGGCAAGACCGCGGTGGTGGAGGGCCTCGCCCAGCGCATCGTCGCCGGCGACGTCCCCGACTCCCTCAAGGGCCGCCGGCTGCTGAGCCTCGACCTAGCGGCGATGGTCGCCGGGGCGAAGTACCGCGGCGAGTTCGAGGAGCGGCTCAAGGCCGTGCTCGAGGAGATCAAGCGCGCCGAGGGCCAGGTCATCACCTTCATCGACGAGCTGCACACCGTCGTCGGCGCGGGCGCCGGGGGCGAGGGCGCGATGGACGCCGGCAACATGCTCAAGCCGATGCTCGCCCGCGGCGAGCTGCACATGGTGGGCGCGACGACGCTCGACGAGTACCGCGAGCGGATCGAGAAGGACCCGGCGCTGGAGCGCCGCTTCCAGCAGGTCTTCGTCGGCGAGCCGAGCGTCGAGGACACCATCCAGATCCTGCGCGGCATCCAGGAGAAGTACGAGGCGCACCACGGCGTCCGCATCACCGACGCCGCCCTCGTGGCCGCCGCGACGCTGTCGGACCGCTACATCACGGGCCGGCAGCTGCCGGACAAGGCGATCGACCTCATCGACGAGGCCGCCTCGCGGCTGCGCATGGAGATCGAGTCCTCCCCGGAGGAGATCGACCAGCTGCGCCGCCAGGTCGACCGGCTCAAGATGGAGGAGTTCGCGCTCGAGCGCGAGCATGACGAGGCCTCGGCGGCCCGCCTGGAGGATCTTCGCAAGCAGCTCGCCGACAGGTCCGAGGAGCTGCGCGCGCTCGAGGCCCGCTGGGAGCGGGAGAAGGCCGAGCTGGAGGGGGAGGGCGAGTGGCGTCGCGAGGTCGACGCGCTGCGCATCGAGCTCGACCGGCTCACCCGTGAGTCGCTCATCGCCCAGGAGGGCCCGGAGCGCTACCGGCTGCTCGAGATGCGGTACCAGACCGAGACCCGGATCAAGGAGCTCGAGAAGCGCATCGAGGAGGCCGCACACGCGGCGGCGGCCGGCGCCACCGGCAGCGGCGACAAGCTCGTCGGCGAGGAGGTCGGCGCGGAGCAGGTCGCCGAGGTCGTCGAGGCATGGACCGGGATCCCGACCGGCCGGATGCTCCAGGGCGAGACCGCCAAGCTGCTGACGATGGAGGACGTCATCGGCCAGCGGCTGATCGGCCAGAGGTCGGCCGTGACGGCCGTCTCCGACGCCGTACGCCGCTCGCGGGCCGGCCTGTCCGACCCGAACCGGCCGACCGGCTCGTTCCTGTTCCTCGGTCCGACCGGCACCGGCAAGACCGAGCTCGCCAAGTCGCTGGCGGACTTCCTCTTCGACGACGAGCGCGCGATCGTGCGCATCGACATGTCGGAGTACTCCGAGAAGCACTCCGTCGCCCGCCTCGTGGGCGCGCCCCCGGGCTACGTCGGCTACGACGAGGGCGGTCAGCTCACCGAGGCGGTCCGGCGCCGGCCCTACTCGGTCGTGCTGCTCGACGAGGTCGAGAAGGCCCACCCGGAGGTCTTCGACATCCTGCTGCAGGTGCTCGACGACGGCCGGCTCACCGATGGTCAGGGCCGCACGGTCGACTTCCGCAACACGCTGCTGATCCTGACCTCCAACCTGGGCTCGCAGTATCTCGTCGACCCGCTGCTGGACGCCGAGGCGCGCCACGACTCGGTGATGGCACTGGTGCGGCAGTCCTTCAAGCCGGAGTTCCTCAACCGGCTCGACGAGATCGTCGTCTTCGACGCCCTGACCAAGGAGGAGCTCACCCGGATCGTCGACATCCAGCTGGGCTCGCTGGAGAGACGGCTCGCCGCCCGGCGCATCTCGGTCACCGTCACCGACGCCGCGAAGCAGTGGCTCGCCGACACCGGCTACGACCCGGCGTACGGCGCCCGCCCGCTGCGCCGGCTGATCCAGACCGCCATCGGCGACCCGCTCGCGCGGCTGCTCATCAGTGGCGAGGTGACCGACGGTGCCGCCGTCACGGTCGATCGGGGCGAGGACGGGCTGACGCTGGCTGTGTGAGGGCGCGTACCGCGGCACTCGCCTGCGGTCCCACCCGGCACAATGACGCCATGGAGCAAGCGGCACCACGTCCCCGTCAGGTCACCCTCGCGGGCTGGCTGATCATGATCGGCTCGGTCTTCCTGGTGCTCACGGTGTGGCAGCAGATCTCGGGGCTCCACACGATCGACACGCGGGAGGCCGTCGCGCGGGCGCTCAACGAGCCGCCGCTGGAGAGCCTCGGGCTCGACGTGGACCGGGTGCTGGGCTGGATCCGCGTGCTCGGGATGGTGTCGGCCGCCTGTGCGACGGCGACCGCGATCCTGGGCTGGCAGGTGCTGCAGCGCTCCAAGTCGGCCCGGCTGGCCGCCACGGTGCTGGCGGTGCCGCTCTTCGTGACCGGCTTCGGCAGCGGTGTCGTGCTGTCGACCGCAGTCGCCGCCGCCATCGTCTGGCTGTGGCTCTCGCCCGCTCGGGAGTGGTTCGACGGGGTGTGGCAGCCCACCGAGCCGGACCGGCGCCAGCAGTCCGCCGAGCCGGACCGCCGCCAGCAGCCCACGGCACCGGCCGCTCCTCCGGCCGCCCCTCCGGCGGGGACCACCCCGCCGCCGTACCCCGGCTGGCCGGCGCAGCCACCGCCAGCGTCGTTCCCCGGTGCGTCCGCGCCGGTCCCTCCCGGCGCTTCCGGGCCGGCGCCTGCCCGCCGTCCCCGGGCGGTGCTGGGCGCGGCCGTGCTCACCTGGACCTGCTCGCTGCTCGTGGCCGGCGTCTTCCTCGCCGGCGTCGCGCTGCTCGCCCGCGATCCCGGTCAGATCCTCGACCAGCTCAACGAGCAGGACCCGGAGCTGGTCCGGGAGGCCGGGCTGAACGCCGACATGGTGCGCGCCACGCTGGCGGTGCTCGGCGTCGTGGTGGGCGGCTGGGCGCTGGCCGCCTGCGTGCTCGCGATCTTCACGGTGCTGGGCCGGAGCTGGGCCCGGATCCTGCTCGTGGTCTCCGCCGCCCTCTCGGGCGGCCTGCTCCTCCTCGCCGCCATCGCCGGCCCCTACCTGGCGCTGCCGGCGTTCGCCTGCGCCGCGACCGTGGGCCTGCTGCTGCGCCGCGACGTCAAGGCGTGGTTCAGCGACCGTAGGTGAGGTCGGCGGCGGCGAGCCGCTCCAGCCCCGCCTCGAGCACCTCGGGTCGCTTGCAGAACGCCCACCGCACCAGGTGACGCCCCTCGTCGGAGTCGTAGAAGCCCTGCAACGGGATCCCGACCACCCCTGCTCGCTCTGGCAGCGCCCGGCAGAACGACAGCCCGTCGGGCCATCCCAGCCCGCGGATGTCGCTCACCGCGAAGTAGGTGCCCTGAGGCGCCCGCGTCGGCAGCCCGGCGGCGTTGAGACCGGCGCACAGCAGGTCGCGCCGCTCGCGCAGCGACGCCGCCAGCCGGCGCGGGTAGGCGTCGGCCTCCGACAGGGCGTACGCCGCCGCCGGCTGCAGCGGGGCGCCGGAGGTGTAGGTGAGCCACTGCTTGGCGGCCAGCACGGCGGCGACCAGGTCCGCGGGGCCGGTCGCCCAGCCGACCTTCCAGCCCGTGAACGAGAACGACTTGCCGATGCTCGAGAGCGTGAGCGTGCGCTCGTGCATCCCGGGCAGGGTGGCCAGCGGGAGGTGCGGCACGTCGTAGGTGAGGTGCTCGTAGACCTCGTCGGTGATGACCGTCAGGTCGTGCTCGACCGCCACCTGCGCGACGGCGGCCAGCTCCTCGCCGGTGAGCACCGTGCCGGTCGGGTTGTGAGGGCTGTTGAGCAGCAGGAAGCGGGCACCGCCGGCGGCCGCTCGCAGCGCCGCGAGATCCAGCCGGAAGTCCGGCGCCCGCAGCGTGACGGGCCGGCGTACGCCTCCGGCCATCTGGATCATCGCGACGTAGGAGTCGTAGTACGGCTCGAGCACGACGACCGGGTCGCCCGGCTCGACCAGCCCGAGCAGCGCCGCGGCGATGGCCTCGGTCGCGCCGGTCGTGACGACGACGTCGGTCGCCGGGTCCAGGCGCAGCCCGTAGTGGCGCTCCTGGTGGGCGGCGACCGCCTCCCGCAGCGCGGGCACGCCGGGACCCGGTGCGTACTGGTTATGGCCGCCGTGCAGGGCGCCGACCGCCGCCGCGACGACCTCGGGCGGACCGTCGACGTCGGGGAAGCCCTGGCCGAGGTTCACCGCGCCGGTCCGCGCGGCGAGCGTGGACATCACGCCGAAGATGGTGGGCGCGATGCCCTGCAGCCGGGAGACCGTCATGGGCCCACCGTAGGAGGTGCGCGATGATGGTGCCCGTGACTGACGAGACCCTCGCCGCCGACATCGACGCGACCTGCCGCCTCACCGGGACCTTCACGCTCCGGTCCGGCCAGGTCGCGAGCGAGTACTTCGACAAGTACCTCTTCGAGGCCCAGCCGGCACTGCTGGAGCGGGTGGCGGCGCAGATGGTCGACCTGCTGCCCGAGGGCACCGAGCTGCTCGGCGGCCTCGAGCTCGGCGGCGTCCCGATCGCCACCATGGTGAGCGCCAAGACCGGCATCCCGGCACTCTTCATCCGCAAGAAGGCCAAGGAGTACGGCACCGCCAAGCTCGCCGAGGGCCCGTCGTACGCCGGCAGGCGGGTGACCCTCATCGAGGACGTCATCACCACCGGTGGCGCGGTGCGCGACGCCACCAACGCGCTGCGTGCGGCCGGTGCGATCGTCGAGACCGTCGTGTGCGCGATCGACCGCAGCCCCGAGGGCGTCAACCCGCTCGAGGACGTCGCCCTGGAGGTCCGGCCGGTGCTGACCAAGGCCGAGCTCGACGCCGCCCGGGCCCAGGCGTGAGCCCGCTCGCCCTGCCGCTGACCACCGATCCCGACAAGGTCGGGGGCGTCGCAGGCTTCGCCGTGGACCTGATGGAGAAGCTGGGCGCCTTCGGGGCCGGTCTCGCGATCGCCCTGGAGAACCTGTTCCCGCCGGTGCCGAGCGAGCTGATCCTGCCGCTGGCCGGCTTCACCGCCAGCCGCGGCAGCTTCACGCTCGCCGAGGCGCTGCTGTGGACGACCGCCGGCTCCGTCTTCGGCGCGCTCGTGCTCTACGTCGTCGGCGCGGTGTTCGGCCGCGACCGGGTCTACTGGGTGTGGGACCGGCTGCCGCTGGTCAAGCACGACGACCTGGTGCGCACCGAGGAGTGGTTCGGACGGCACGGGCGCAAGGCGGTGTTCTTCGGCCGGTTCGTGCCGATCTTCCGCAGCCTGATCTCGATCCCGGCCGGCGTCACGCGGATGCCGGTGGCGCTGTTCTTGGCGCTGACCCTGGCCGGGTCGGCGATCTGGAACACGGTCTTCGTGCTGGCCGGCTACTACCTGGGCGAGAACTGGGACAAGGTCGAGCCGATCGTCGGCGTCGCGCAGTGGGTGGTCGTCGTCGCGGTCGTGGTGGGCGTGTGCGCCTACCTGGCGGTCCGGGTCCGCACCGCACTGCGCGAGCGCCGCGCCTGACCCCGCCGGCCTTCGCTGGTCGAGTAGCGAGCGCCAGCGAGCGTATCGAGACCTAGACCGCGTCGCGCTCCGGCGGCGCCACGGGCGGCACCGGGAAGCCGGCGATGTCGCGGTCGGGCCGGCCGTCGTGGTCGAGGTCGCCGGCCTCGGGGGCGTTCGTACGCCGGCGCCGGATCGCCTCGCCGAGCGTCAGCACCCCGCCGAAGCCGATGATGGCGAGAATGACGAAGTCGATGTTGTCGCCGAGCCACGGGACCCGCTTGCCGAGGAAGTAGCCGAGCAGCGAGATCGACAGCACCCACAGCAGGGCGCCGATGAAGCTCCACACGTAGAACCGGCGCCGGTCCATGCCGGTCACCCCGGCGACGACGGTGATGTAGGTGCGCACGAAGGCGATGAACCGGCCGATCACCAGGGCCTTGTTCCCGTGGGTGTCGAAGAAGGCCTCGGTCTCCTCGAAGTACCTCTTCTTCAGGACCCGACCGTCGCGGGCGTACAGCGGCGGCCCGATCCTGCGGCCGATCTCGTAGCCGGCTACGTTGCCGGCGAAGCCGGCGAGGACGAGCAGCGTCATCCCGACCAGCAGCTCGACCAGCGGCGAGCCGGGGAAGACGTCGAGCCGCTCGGTCGCGACGAAGATGCCGAAGGCGAAGAGCAGGGCGTCGCCCGGCAGGAACGGGAAGAAGAGTCCGCACTCGATGAAGAGGATCAGCAGACTGATCCACAAGAACTCCGGCCCGAACCGGTGCAGGAGCCACTCGGGATCGAGCCATTCGATGCCCAGGAACAGGCTCGCGACGAGTGGCACGTCGTCAGCGTAACCCGTTGCGCGGGTCCGCGTGCCAGGTCTTTTACGCTCTGCCCGTGGAGGAGGAGCGCGCGCCGTACGACCCGATGCCGCACGGGCCGCCCGAGGTGGGTGTCGGCCCGTGGCCGGGCCAGTGGCCCGACGACCCGCGCTACGACCCCGAGCTGCTCGCCGCCGGGGATCGCCGCAACGTCGTGGACCGCTACCGCTACTGGAGCGTCGAGGCGATCGTGGCCGACCTCGACACCCGCCGGCACGGCTTCCACGTCGCGATCGAGAACTGGCAGCACGACTTCAACATCGGGACGATCGTGCGCACGGCGAACGCGTTCTTGGCCGCCGAGGTCCACATCGTCGGCAACCGGCGCTGGAACCGGCGCGGCGCGATGGTGACCGACCGCTACCAGCACGTGCGCCACCACGCCTCCGTGCCGGAGCTGGCCGACTACCTCCACGCCCTTCCGGGTGGTCCGGTGCGGCTGCTCGGCATCGACAACCTGCCCGGCTCGCTGCACCTGGAGACGACCACGGTGCCGCGCGAGGTCTGCTTCCTGTTCGGTCAGGAGGGACCGGGGCTCTCCGAGGCCGCGCGCGAGGCGTGCGACGGGACGTTCTCGATCGCGCAGTTCGGCTCCACCCGGTCGATCAACGCCTCCTCGGCGGCCGCGATCGCGATGCACACCTGGGTCCGCGAGCACGCCGACCTGTCCGACGAGTCCGCCTGGCGTGGCTGAGGCCGTCTACGGCACCATCAGCTCGTACGCCGCCGGCAGCACCCGCCAGGTCTTCTGCCGGTGCGGTCCGGTGAGCTCGCCGTCGGCGCTGCACCAGAACTTCCGGCCGCTCACCGAGACCACCGTCCCGGTCGCGGTGTGGACATCGGCCCGGCGCGGATGCCGGCGCACGAGTACGCCGGCGGCGTACCCGAGCCGCGCGAGCGGCCCCACGGCCGTCGACACCAGGACGTCGGCGACGCCGTCGCCGGGGTCGGCGTCGGGTGTCAGGGCGGCCCCGCCGCCGACGTACACGCCGTTGCCGACCACCACCTGCAGCACCGGCTCGCGCTCGCTGGCCAGCACCGTCCCGTCGACGGTGACCCGCAGGTGGACCGTCGGTGGCCGCACGATCGCCTGCACCGCGCCGACGGCGTATCCCACCTTGCCCAGCCGCTCCTTCCAGCCCTTGCCCGCCTGCGCGGCGGCTGCGCCGGCGCCGGTGTGCACGCTGTTGACCACGACGCCGCCGTCGTCGTCGGCCAGCAGGTCGAGCGGTCGCGGCCTGCCCGTGACCGCGATGAGGGCCGCCTCGCCCGGGTCCTCCGGCAGGTCGACGGCCCGCGCGAAGTCGTTGCCGGTCCCGAGCGGCACCAGCGCGATCGGCTGCCGGGCGAGGGTGCCGCGACGGTGCAGCGCGGCGACGACCGCATGCAGGCTGCCGTCGCCGCCGGCGACCACCAGTCGCCGGTCGGCCGCGTCGTCGAGCACCGCGTCCAGCTCGTCGGGCGAGCCGCTGCTGGCCACCTCGACCTCGCCGTGCTCGCGCAGCACCTCGGTGGCGCGGTCCAGGCTGTCGGCGTCGGTGTTGCCGGCGGCCGGGGAGGTCAGGACGAGCAGGCGCATGGAGAGACCGTAGCCAGAAGCAGTGTCTCTCAGGCGTGCGTCAGCGGCGGGTCTTGTCGTAGCAGGTCAGCACACGGTGACCGGACGACCAGGTGATCGGCCCGGGCCAGGTGACGTAGTCCCATCCCTTGCGGCAACGGGCGCGGGCAAGCGCGAGGAACTCCTGCTCCGTCGGGTAGGAGACGCGGGCGACCTTGAAGGCGCTGAAGGACCGGTACGCGTGCTTCGTGGTGCAGGTCGTCGCGAACCCTCGCGCCGTGAGGCAGAGCCGCTCGCTCTCGGCGATGCCGTCGGACAGGACGGGGCGCGTGAGCTTCGGGAGCGAGGGGAGGCTCTTCGTGGTGAAGAGGGCCAGGTCGCAGCGGATCCAGCGCTGGCCGGCAGCCAGTTGCTCGGCTGTCGGCGTGAACCACAGCAGCGCGTACGCCGTCTGTGCGCGCTTGAGCGCCGTGCCGCCGAGAGTCCGCTCGAAGGGCTTCTGGCACAGGACGCCGAGCCGGCCGTACGCGTCGCCGTTCCACGCGGCCAGGTCGGCAGGTCCCTGGACCACCGCGAAGGTCCACGTGTTGTGACGCTTCGTGCAGGCGATGGCCGGCTTGGTCTCGTGAGCTGCCTCGGCCTGCGCCACCGTCAACTGGTGGCACGTACCCATCTTCGGCTTGGCGGGCGCGGCTTGCGCGCCGCTCGGCACGAGCGTGAGGGACGCGCCGAGCGCGAGCATGCTGAGGGCGACGACGGCGCGCAGCCGAGTCTGCATGGGGTCCTCCTGGTCTCCGGTGAGCCGGAGTCTGCCCGACCGGAGAGGGTCTTGTCCGACGTACCGGACACAGCGGTCCCGACCCGGGACTTCGGTCCCACGTGTCGCCTCTCACTGGTCTTGGATCGTGCCAAGAGATTTCCGGCCGGTCCCCGGCCAGAATCGGGCACTAGTTCGCGAGAGCCCATCCCTGCGCCGAGGAGTCTGACCAGCATGCCCATCGCCACCCCTGAGAAGTACGCCGAGATGATCGCGGCGGCCAAGGCCGGACAGTTCGCGTTCCCGGCGATCAACGTGACCTCCTCGCAGACCCTGAACGCCGCCCTGCAGGGCTTCGCGGAGGCCGGCTCCGACGGCATCGTGCAGATCTCGACCGGCGGTGCGGAGTACCTCTCCGGTCCGTCGGTGAAGAACATGGTCGCCGGCTCGGTCGCGTTCGCGGCGTACGCCGCCGAGGTCGCCAAGAACTACCCCGTCAACATCGCGCTCCACACCGACCACTGCCCCAAGGACAAGCTCGACGCCTTCGTGCGCCCGCTGCTCGACCTCTCCGTCGAGCGTGTCGGACGCGGCGAGGCGCCGCTGTTCCAGAGTCACATGTGGGACGGCTCCGCGGTGCCGCTGGAGGAGAACCTCGAGATCGCCGCGGAGCTGCTCGCCAAGGCGAAGGCCGCCCACATCATCCTCGAGATCGAGGTCGGCGTCGTGGGTGGCGAGGAGGACGGCATCGTCGGCGCCATCGACGAGAAGCTCTACTCCACCCCGGAGGACGCGATCGCGACCGCCGAGGCGCTCGGCACCGGCGAGAACGGTCACTACCTGACCGCGCTGACCTTCGGCAACGTGCACGGCGTCTACAAGCCGGGCAACGTCAAGCTGCGTCCCGAGATCCTCAAGGCCGCGCAGGACGCCGTCTCCGCCAAGCTCGGCCTGGCCGACGGCTCCAAGCCGTTCGACCTGGTCTTCCACGGCGGCTCGGGCTCCTCGGCCGAGGAGATCGCGGCGGCGGTGTCGTACGGCGTCGTGAAGATGAACATCGACACCGACACCCAGTACGCCTTCACCCGTCCGGTCGCCGACCACATGTTCCGCAACTACGACGGCGTCTTGAAGGTCGACGACGAGGTCGGCAACAAGAAGCTCTACGACCCGCGCTCGTGGGGCAAGGCGGCCGAGGCCGGCATGGCCGCCCGCATCGTCGAGGCATGTCAGCACCTGGCGTCGGCCGGCAAGACCATCGGCTGACCTCTCTCCCCAGCAACGTCATACGCCCCGGTCGCGACTGCGACCGGGGCGTATGACGTTGGCTCAGCGACCAGCGAAGCCGTGGTGCTTCGGAGCCTCGTAGAACATCACGGCGAGCAGACCGAGCAGGCAGGCGAACGCCGGCAGCAGCGAGGCCTCCTGCATGGCCTGGCTGAAGAGCTCCGCGGCACGCGGGTCGGCGATCTGGGCGGCGCCGGCGTCGCCGTGCGCCGCGGCGCCGGGGAGGTAGTGCGCGAGCCGGGCGTCCATGAGCACGGCGATCGCGGCAGCGCCGAGGACCGATCCGACCTGCCGGGTGGCGTTGTAGACGCCCGAGCCGGCACCGGCCAGGTGCAGAGGGAGGTTCCGGTTGGCCGTTGCGGCGGTCGGGGACCAGACGAAGGCGTTGCCGACTCCGATGACCGCCATGGGGACCGCGATCTCCCAGACCGCGACACCGGGCTCGAGCCGCCAGGAGAGCGCGAAGTAGCCCACGACGCTGGCGGCGAAGCCGAAGCCCACCACCAATCGCGGATGGACCTGGTCGGTCAGGCGGCCGACGAATGTGGCGAGCAGGATCGACATGACCGCCATCGGCACCAGCAGCCGCGCGGCCTCGGTGGGGGAGTCGCCGCGGACCGCCTGGGCGTAGAGCATGATCGGGAAGCCGAACGCCGCGGCGATCGCGCCCATCGTCGAGATCGCGACGTTGGAGACCGAGAAGTTCCGGTCCCGGAACAGGCTGAGCGGCACCAGCGGCTCGCGCCGGTTGCGGGCCTGCCAGGCGACGAAGAGCGCCAGCACCAGCAGGCCGCCGCCGATCATCGCGATGATCCGCCCCGACCAGTCGGCCTGGTGGCCCTCCTGGATGCCGAAGGCGAGCAGGAACATGCCGACGCCGGAGAGCGCCACGCCCAGCCAGTCGAAGGAGTGGGCGTGGGTCGGCAGGACCGGCACCAGCCGCAGGGCGAGCACGAACGCCAGCACGCCGAACGGGATGTTGACGAAGAAGATCCACTCCCAGCCCAGGCTGTCGGTGAGGACCCCGCCGAGGACCGGGCCCACCACCATGGCGACGCCCGCGGTGGCGCCCCACAGCGCCATCGCCTTCCCGCGCTCGGCGGGGGCGAAGATGCGGGTGATGATCGCCATGGTCTGCGGGGTCATCATCGAGGCGCCGATGCCCTGGGCGACGCGCGCGAGGATCAGCGCGCCGACGGTCGTGGTCAGCCCGCACCACAGCGAGGCGAGCGTGAAGACCACGAGACCGGTCAGGTAGATCCTGCGGGGGCCGAACCGGTCACCGAGCCGACCGGTGATGAGCACCGGGACGGCGTACGCCAGCATGTAGGCGCTCGTGACCCAGACCGCGTCGTTGACGCTGGCGTCGAGGTCCTCGATCAGCGTCGGCGTCGCGACCGTGACGATGGTGAGGTCGACCAGGATCATGAAGAAGCCGACCACCAGGGCGCACAGCGCCGGCCACGGCCGGACGTCGGGGGAGGCGGCCGGTGGGGCGGAAGAGGTCACGAACCCAGTGAACACGGCGGAGGGGACAATGCTTCCCATGACCATCCATCAGGACCTGATGGCGGGACCGCCGCCGACCCACCTGCCCGAGGACCCGGCCGCGGCCGACGTGGCCGCGGCCGTGGAGCCGCTCGAGATCGCCCGCCGGCACCCGGCCTCCCCGCTCGCCTGGAGCGTGCTCGCCGCCCAGGCCGCCTCGCGAGGGGACGACCCCGTCACGGTCTACGCCTACGCCCGCGTCGGCTACCACCGGGCCCTCGACCTGCTGCGCCGCAACGGGTGGAAGGGCCATGGCCCGGTCCCGTGGGAGCACGAGCCCAACCGCGGCTTCCTCACCTGCCTGGCGCTGCTGTCGGAGGCCGCCGGGGCGATCGGCGAGCTCGACGAGGCCGAGCGGTGCGCCACGTTCCTGCGCGACTCCAGCCCGACCGCGGCGGACGTCCTGCTCTGACCCCTGGACCTGCGTCAGTGGGTCAGCAGCCGGCGGACCTTCTCCGAGCCCAGCGCCAGGAAGAGCGTCGGCAGCCGCGGGCCGCGGTCGGCGTCGACCAGCAGGTTGTAGAGCAGCTGGAAGAACGCCTTCTGATCGGCCTTCACCTCGTCGGTCGGCGCGTCCTCGAGCGCCAGGCCGCGGGCGAGCTTGGGGACGCCGTAGATCAGCGTGGTGGTCTCGTCGAGCTCGAGGTGGTCGGGCAGCCGGTCGAGCAGCTCGGCGAGCCAGCGCTGCTCGAGCTCGCCGAGCGCCGCCAGCCGGTCGGTGTCGGGCGCGGTGCGGACGGTGGTGCGGTCCTCGGCGGCGACGTACTCGGCCGTCCACGCCATCGCCTTGCCCAGCCGGGGCTGCAGGTCATCGACGGAGTCGTGCGGGTGGCCGGCGTCGCCGACGATCCGCGAGATCAGCTCCGCGGACCCGGCCGTCACGTCGGCGACCGACGACAGCAGCCGGAACGGCACCACGACCGGCGGGGTGGGCAGCCGGCCGGCCGCCGCCGTGGCCGAGGCCCGCTCGAACGCCAGCACCTGCGCATCGCGCTTCTCCGGGTCGGCCGCCTTGCGCCCGAGGGAGTCCCACTCGTCGTAGAGCCGCACGACCTCGGGGCCGAAGTCGATGTTGAACGCCTGCTTGGGCTGGCGCCGGACGTAGAGCCAGCGCAGCATCGGCGCCTCGAGGATCTTCAGTGCGTCGGCCGGGATCGGCACGCCACCGGCGGAGGACGACATCTTCTGCATCCCGGCGAAGCCGACGAACGCATAGGCGACGTACGACGGCGCGCGACCGCCGAAGACCTCCGCGACAAGCTCCTTGCCGACCGTGTAGGACGACCCCGGGGTCGAGTGGTCGAGGCCGCCCGGCTCGAAGTTGACCGACTCATACGCCCAGCGCATGGGCCAGTCGACCTTCCACACCAGCTTGCCCTCGGGCTGCGTCGCGACGTTCGTGACACCCGAGAACCCGCACGCCTCGCAGGTGTAGGTCAGATCGGTCGTCGCGTCGTCGTACGCCGTGATGGCGGTCGTGTCGCGCCGGCAGCTGCGGCAGTAGGGCTTGTAGGGGAACCGCTGGAAGGCGCCGTCGCCGGACTCCTGCTCGTCGGCGATGACCGAGTCGGCCAGCGCCGCCGCCTCCTGCTCCGACTCCGCCTCGACCGGCTTGGTGCGGTAGCGCGCGAGGACGGTCTCGATGGCGTCGCGGTGCCGGATGGCGTGCAGCACCTGCTCGGTGTAGGCGCCGGCGGTGTACCGCTCGGTCTGGTCGATCTCCTCCATCACGCAGCCCATGGCGGCCAGCGCCTCGCGCAGCGGCTCCTTGAAGTGCTCGGCCCACGAGGAGTGGCACTCCCAGGGGTCCGGGACGGCGGTCAGCGGCTTGCCGATGTGCTCCTTCCACTCCGGGGGCGCGCCGGCCGGCACCTTGCGGTAGCGGTCGTAGTCGTCCCAGGAGTGGAGGTGGCGCACCTCGTGGCCGCGGCGGCGCAGCTCCTCGGCCACGAAGTGGGCGGTGAGGAACTCGCGCAGGTTGCCGAGGTGGATGGGGCCGGACGGGCTGATCCCCGACGCGACCGTCACCGGCGTGCCGGTGTCGCCCTGCTGCCAGTGCCGGACGGCGTCGTCGGCGGCGCGGGTCACCCAGTCCACAGGCTCAGCAGGCATGCGACCAACGCTATCGGGCGGGTCCCCCCGCGACGAAGTTGGCACTAAGGTGCCATGAGTGACGTTCCTGGGCAGCGAGAGCCTGATGACGGCGCTGGGGTTCAGCCCGGAGGCGGGGCGGCTCTACGAGCGGGTCCTGCTGCACTCCGGCGAGCCGCTGGCCACCGTGGCCGAGGGCCTGGGCGTCAGCGCCGGCGAGCTGGTGCGGCAGCTCGTGCCCCTCGTGGACCAGCAGGTCGTCCGCCTCGACGGCGACGCGGGTGACGTGACCGTCTGCGTGCTCTCGCCCGCCGACGCGGTCGCGCAGATGATCACGCAGACCGCGGCCGGCGCCGCGCAGGCCCACACCCGGCTGCAGGAGATCGCCGCCGCGATGCCCTACCTGGCCGGCCGTGCCGCGGCACCCGCCGGCGGCGCCTTCGCCCAGCGCCAGCCGCTGGACGGCGAGGTGGTCACCGGCAGCGCCGAGCCCGGGACGATCACCGCGGTGCTGGAGCAGACCGTGGGCGACGTGATGTGGCTGCGCCCCGACCAGTTCGTCATCGAGTTCGAGGACGAGATGGCGGCGTGGATCCGCAACGCGGTGGCGGCCGGTCGCCGGGTGCGGGGCATCTACGCGCTGCGCGCGATGCAGGAGGCGCCGACCGTCCTCGCGCACCGGGTCCGGGTGGGTGAGGAGGTCCGGGTGCTCCCGGAGCTGCCGACGCGGCTGCTCGTGGTCGGTACCTCGCTCGCGGCGATGCCCGAGCCGCTCGGACTGGCCAGCACGCCGAGCACGGTCGTCCGCCAGCGCGGGGTCGTCGAGGCGCTCGGGCTGTGGTTCGAGGAGATGTGGGCGCGCGCCGCCCCGGTCGGGGACGTGACGCTGGCGCCCGACGACGGTCGACGGTTCCTGCTCGAGCAGCTGGCCGCCGGCGCGCAGGACGAGCAGATGGCGCGCCGCCTGGGCGTCAGCCTGCGGACCGTGCGTCGCCGGGTGGCCGAGCTGATGCAGGAGCTCGGCGCCGGATCCCGCTTCCAGGCCGGCGTCGAGGCCACCCGGCGGGGGTGGATCTAGGGGCGCGAACTGGTGGTGGCGGGTGCGCAGCCGCTAGCGTGTCGTCGCAAGAGCCCCGGTCCTTGCCGGGGCTGCTTGCGTTTCTGGACGAGGAATTTCCGCTACAACCAGTGCGTCGAGCAGCCGGCCACTCCCGCCATGGGAGGCGCCGGAGGGACTCCGTCCGAGCAGCAAGGAGCAGCACGACATGCCAGCGATCGTGGTTCTGGGCGCCCAGTGGGGCGACGAGGGCAAGGGCAAGGCGACGGACCTGCTCGCCACCACCGACCCCATCGACTTCGTGGTCCGCACCAGCGGCGGCCACAACGCGGGCCACACCATCGTGGTCAACGGCGAGAAGTACGCCACCCACCTGCTGCCCAGCGGCATCCTGACGCCGGGCGCGACCAGCGTCATCGCCAACGGCGTGGTCGTCTCGCCCGAGGCGCTCTTCCGGGAGCTGGACGGCCTGGTCGCGCGTGGTGTCGAGGTCGCCGACCTGGTGGTCTCCGCCAACGCCCACGTCATCGCCAGCTACCACTCCACCATCGACAAGGTCACTGAGCGGTTCCTCGGCAAGAACCAGATCGGCACCACCGGTCGCGGCATCGGCCCGGCGTACGCCGACAAGGTGAACCGCACCGGCATCCGCATCGCCGACCTGTTCGACGAGGGCATCCTGCGGGCCAAGGTCGAGGCGGCCCTGGACATGAAGAACCACGTGCTCGCGAAGGTCTACAACCGTCGCGCGATCGAGGTCGACGCCGTCGTCGAGGAGCTGCTGTCCTACAGCGAGCGGCTGCGCCCGATGGTCCGGGACACCTCGCTGCTGCTCAACCAGGCGCTGGACGCCGGGAAGACCGTGCTCTTCGAGGGCGCCCAGGCCACGATGCTCGACGTCGACCACGGCACCTACCCGTTCGTGACCTCGTCGAACCCGGTGGCCGGCGGCGTGTGCGTGGGCGCCGGCGTGGGTCCGACGCGCATCGACCGGGTCATCGGCGTCATCAAGGCCTACACCACCCGCGTGGGCTCCGGCCCGTTCCCGACCGAGCTGTTCGACGAGGACGGCGCCGCGCTGCAGCGCATCGGCGGCGAGATCGGCGTCTCGACCGGCCGCACCCGCCGCTGCGGCTGGTACGACGCGGTGGTCGCCCGCTACGCCGCCCGCGTCAACGGGCTGACCGAGTTCTTCCTCACCAAGCTCGACGTGCTCGACACCTGGGAGCGGATCCCGGTGTGCGTGGGCTACGAGATCGACGGCGTGCGCCACGACGAGATGCCGATGACGCAGACCGAGTTCCACCACGCCACGCCTGTCTACGAGTTCTTCGACGGCTGGCAGAGCGACATCTCCGGCTGCCGCAGCTTCGCCGAGCTGCCGAAGAACGCCCAGAACTACGTCCGGGCGCTCGAGGAGCTCAGCGGCGCGCCGTTCTGGGCGGTCGGCGTCGGTCCGGGCCGCGAGCAGACGGTCGTCGTCGCCTCCTGAGGCCGACGGGTCACCGGGGCTCGCCCGGGTCGGCCACGCTCGCCTAGAGTCTCCGCACGTGAAGACGCTGGTGATCGGCTCCGGAGGCCGCGAGCACGCGCTCGTCCTCAAGCTCGCGCAGGACCCGGGCGCACAGGTGCACGCCGCGCCGGGCAACCCCGGCATCGGCCAGGTCGCCACGCTCCACGAGGTCGACGTCATGGACGGCGCGGCTGTCGCGGACCTGGCCGAGCGGATCGGCGCCGACCTCGTCGTCGTGGGCCCGGAGGCACCGCTGGTCGCGGGGGTCGCCGACGCGGTGCGCGCCCGTGGGGTCGCGGTGTTCGGGCCCTCGCGCGAGGCCGCGCAGCTGGAGGGCTCCAAGGCGTTCTCCAAGTCGGTGATGGCCGCGGCGGGCGTGCCGACCGCCGGCTCGCGGGTGTGCACGAGCCCCGAGGAGGCGGCCGCCGCCCTGGAGGAGTTCGGGGCGCCGTACGTCGTCAAGGACGATGCCCTCGCCGCCGGCAAGGGCGTGGTGGTGACCCGCGACCGCGACGAGGCGCTCGCGCACGCGGCGGCGTGCGAGCGCGTCGTGATCGAGGAGTTCCTCGCCGGTCCGGAGGTGTCGCTGTTCGCCGTCTGCGACGGCAGCACCGCGCACCCGCTGCAGCCGGCGCAGGACTTCAAGCGGATCTTCGACGGCGGCCGTGGCCCCAACACCGGCGGCATGGGGTCCTACAGCCCGCTCCCGTGGGCTCCGCCGGACCTGGCGGCGACCGTCATGGCCAGCGTCGTGCAGCCCACCCTCGACGAGATGGCGCGACGCGGCACGCCGTTCGTCGGCTGCCTCTACGTCGGCCTGGCGCTGACCGCCCAGGGCCCGAAGGTCATCGAGTTCAACTGCCGCTTCGGTGACCCCGACATCCAGCCGGTGCTGGCGCTGCTCGACTCCTCGCTGGGCGAGCTGCTCCACGCGGCCGCCACCGGCGACCTCGCCAGCGTGCCGGCGCCCGTCTTCTCCGACGGCGCCTCCGTCACCGTCGTGCTCGCCTCGGCCGGCTACCCGGAGGGCTCCTCCACGGGCGACGTCATCCGGGGCGTCGGGGCGGCGGACGGGGTCAACGACGTCGACGTCATCCACGCCGGCACCGCGATCCTCGACGCGCCCGAGCCCGGCGACCCCGACCACCGGCACCTGGTCACCGCGGGCGGGCGCGTGCTGGCCGTCCGGGCCCGCGGCTACGACATCGACGACGCCCGCTCTCGTGCGTACGCCGCGGCCGGGCTGATCACCTTCGACGGGATGCAGCGCCGCTCCGACATCGCCGCCGAGCCGCTGGGTGTGGTCGAGGGCGCCAGCGCGCTCCAGGGGTGACTGTTCATCGAGGTATGCAGCCGAATGCGCACTTCCCGTGCGGAACTCCGCACGGGAAGTGCCTGTTCACCTGCATACCTTGATGAGCAGGCAGGCCCCGTGACGTGGGAGAATCGCTGACCGTGCCCACTGTGAGCGTCCCGAACGTCCTGGCCACCCGCTACGCGTCGGCCGAGCTGGCCGAGATCTGGTCGCCGGAGCACAAGATCGTGCTCGAGCGGCAGCTGTGGATCGCCGTGCTCAAGGCCCAGCGCGACCTCGGCATCGACGTGCCCGACGGCGTCGTCGAGGCCTACGAGAAGGTCGTGGATCAGGTCGACCTGGCCTCGATCGCGGCCCGCGAGCGGGTCACCCGCCACGACGTCAAGGCCCGCATCGAGGAGTTCTCTGCCCTGGCCGGGCACGAGCACATCCACAAGGGGATGACCAGCCGCGACCTGACCGAGAACGTCGAGCAGCTGCAGGTGCTCTCCAGCCTGCGCCTGGTGCGCGACCGTGCGGTCGCCACCCTGGCCCGGCTGGGGCGGCTCGCCGCCGAGCACGAGACCACCGTGATCGCCGGCCGGTCGCACAACGTGGCCGCCCAGGCCACCACGCTCGGGAAGCGGTTCGCCACCGTCGCCGACGAGATGCTGGTCGCCTTCCGCCGCCTCGAGGAGCTGATCGCGCGCTACCCGCTGCGCGGCATCAAGGGACCGGTCGGTACCGCTCAGGACATGCACGACCTGTTGGGCGGCGACGCCGCGGCGATGGACAAGCTCGCCGCGCTCGAGCAGAAGGTCGCCGAGCACCTCGGCTTCGATCGGGTGCTGACAAGCGTCGGCCAGGTCTACCCGCGCTCGCTCGACTTCGACGTCGTCTCGGCGCTGGTCCAGCTCGTGGCCGGGCCGTCCAACCTGGCCACCACGATCCGGCTGATGGCCGGCAACGAGCTGGTGACCGAGGGCTTCAAGGAGGGTCAGGTCGGCTCCTCGGCGATGCCGCACAAGATGAACTCACGCTCCGCCGAGCGGGTCAACGGCCTCGCCGTCGTGCTGCGCGGCCACCTCTCGATGGTCGGCGAGCTCGCGGGCGACCAGTGGAACGAGGGCGACGTCTCCGACTCCGTCGTACGCCGGGTGGCGCTGCCCGACGCGTTCTTCGCCGTGGACGGGCTCTTCCAGACCTTCCTCACCGTGCTCGACGAGTTCGGTGCGTTCCCGGCCGTGATCCAGCGCGAGCTCGACCGCTACCTGCCGTTCCTGGCCACGACCAAGGTGCTGATGGCGGCGGTGCGCAACGGCGTCGGCCGGGAGGCCGCGCACGAGGCGATCAAGGAGGCGTCGGTCGGCACCGCGCTCGCGATGCGCCGCGGTCAGGCCGAGAACGACGTCTTCGCGAAGCTCGCCGCCGATCCGCGCCTGGGCCTGACCGCCGCCCAGCTCGACACGCTCGTGGCCGAGCCCATCGCGTTCACGGGCGCCGCCGTGGCGCAGGTGCAGGAGGTCGTCCGGCAGGTCGAGGCCGTCGTCGCGCAGCACCCGGCCGCCGCGGCGTACGCGCCGGGCGCCATCCTCTGACGCCCTAGGCTTACCGACGTGCCCGAGCTGAACATCCCCCCGGCCCCCGCGATCGACGGCGCCCGCCACCTGCACTCCGGCAAGGTCCGCGATCTGTACGAGCTGGAGGCCGGGCCGTACGCCGGCGAGCTGCTGATGGTCGCCAGCGACCGGATCTCGGCGTTCGACTTCGTGCTCGACACCACGATCCCGGACAAGGGCGAGATCCTCACCCGGATGTCGCTGTGGTGGTTCGAGCAGCTCGAGGACATCGTCTCCCACCACGTGATCTCCACCGACGTGCCCGAGCAGGTCAAGGGGCGGGCGGTCGTCTGCCGCCGGCTGGCGATGTTCCCGGTCGAGTGCGTCGCGCGCGGCTACCTGACCGGCTCCGGGCTGCTCGACTACCAGGCCAGCGCCCCGCACCACGCCGTGTGCGGTGTCCACCTGCCCGCCGGCCTGGTCGACGGCAGCCGGCTGCCCGAGGCGATCTTCACGCCCGCCACCAAGGCCGAGCTGGGTGACCACGACGAGAACGTCTCCTACCAGGACGTCGCCCACCAGATCGGCGACGACGCGGCCGCGGAGCTGCGCCGGCTCACCCTCGCCGTCTACCACCGCGCCGACGAGATCGCCCGCGGCGCAGGTCTCATCCTCGCCGACACGAAGCTCGAGTTCGGGGTGCGCCGCGACGACCTGGGCGTCAACGCCACGGTGCTCGCCGACGAGGTGCTCACGCCGGACTCCAGCCGGTTCTGGTCGCTGGCGGACTGGGCGCCGGGACAGTCGCAGCCGTCGTACGACAAGCAGATCGTGCGCAACTGGCTGCTCTCGCCGGAGTCGGGGTGGGACAAGGCGTCCGGCGCCGCGCCGCCGCCGCTGCCGGCGGAGATCGTCGAGCGCACGCGGGCGCGGTACGTCGAGGCCTACGAGCGGCTGACCGGCCACACCTTCTGAGCGGTATCTGGGACATCTGTCTCGGAAAGCGGGTGCCACGCTCGCGGCCGCTGGAACTGGCCAGTAGGTTGTGCAGCAATCCCCGAGAACGTGATGGAGGCCACGTCCCGTGAGCAACACCTACAACCTGTCGTCCCTGCTCGAGGGCAGCGCTGCGGCGTACCCCGAGCGCACCGCGATCGTCTTCGGTGACACGCGGCTGAACTACGCCCAGGTCAACGGCGCGGCCAACCAGGTCGCCAACCTGCTGGTGTCCCGCGGCGTGAAGCCGGGCGACAAGGTGGCGCTGATGTGCCCCAACCTGCCCTACTTCTCGCTGATCTACTGGGGCATCCTCAAGGCCGGTGCGACCGTGGTGCCGCTCAACGTCCTGCTCAAGGGCCGCGAGGTGGCCTACCACCTCAACGACTCCGACGCCGTCGCGCTCTTCGCCTTCCAGGGCACCCCCGAGCTGGCGATCGGCGCCGAGGCCCACGACGGCTTCAGCCAGGTCGAGGGCTGCCGGGACTTCTTCATGATCACCGCCGACCCGACCGCGCCGTCCCCGATCGAGGGCACCAGCACGCTCGGCCAGGGCCTGGCGGGCCAGTCGCCGGCCTTCGAGACCGTCGCCACCGACGAGGACGACACCGCGGTCATCCTCTACACCTCCGGCACCACCGGCCAGCCCAAGGGCGCCGAGCTGCGGCACCGCAACATGCGCGACAACGCGCTGGCGGGCAAGGAGCTGTTCGGAGCCGACCCGGCCAACCCGGACACCTACCTGTGCGTGCTGCCGTTGTTCCACTCCTTCGGCCAGACCGTCATCCAGAACGGCGGCGCGGCGTTCGGCGGCACGGTCGTCATGCTGCCGCGCTTCGAGCCCGGGCCGGCGCTGCAGCTGATGCAGAAGGAGAAGATCACCTTCTTCGCCGGCGTCCCGACGATGTACTGGGGGCTGCTGGGCGCGCTCGACGACACCGTCGACGTCGCCGAGCTCGCGCGCAACCTCCGGGTCGCGGCGGCGGGTGGCTCGGCCCTGCCGGTCGAGGTGCACCACGAGTTCGAGAAGAAGTTCGGCGTCGTGATCGCCGAGGGCTACGGCCTCTCCGAGACCTCCCCGGTGGCCAGCTTCATGCCGTTCGGCGAGCCGGCGCGGGCCGGGTCGATCGGCAAGCCGATCCCCGGCGTCGAGATGGAGCTCATCGACCCCGCCGGCTGGGACCCGATCGAGTGGACCCCCGACGCGATCGGCGAGATCGCGATCAAGGGCCACAACGTCATGAAGGGCTACTACAAGCGCCCCGACGCCACCGCCGAGGCGATCAACGCCGACGGCTGGTTCCGCTCCGGCGACCTGGCCAAGCGCGACGAGGACGGCTGGTACTACATCGTCGACCGCGCCAAGGAGATGATCATCCGCGGCGGCTTCAACGTCTACCCGCGCGAGATCGAGGAGGTCCTGCTCACCCACCCGGCGATCTCACTGGCCGCCGTCATCGGCGTCCCGCACGACAGCCACGGCGAGGAGATCAAGGCCGTCGTCATCCTCAAGCCCGGCGCCACGGCCACCTCCGAGGAGATCGTGGCATGGAGCAAGGAGACCATGGCGGCCTACAAGTACCCCCGCATCGTCGAGATCGTGGACTCCCTCCCCATGACCGCCACCGGCAAGATCCTCAAGCGCGAGCTCAAGTGAGTTGATCCGGTCGGCCGGGGGCGCTCAGGCGAACGGGTTCGGGAGCGCCCCCGGCAGGCCGGCCAGCAGCTCGCGCGCCTGGGTGGCCACCTTGTGCTCGACGAGCACCTCGTACTTCGTGGCGACCACCTGGGTGATGGAGGAGAAGTCGCGCCGGCCGCGGGTGAAGGCGTAGCCGACGAGTCCCCAGATCAACCCGAACAAGGCGCCGAACAGCACCGTCGAGACGATGATCCCGAGCGCGCCCTCCTCGGTGAAGAGCGTGAAGAGCAGCCCGATGAACAGTCCGAACCAGATGCCGGTCAGCGCGCCGCCGAGCGCCACCCGGCCGGTGGTGAGGCGGCCGGTGATCCGCTCGACCCGCTTGAGGTCCGTGCCGACGATCATGCAGTTCTCCACCGGGAAGCCCTGGTCGGAGAGGTAGTCGACGGTCCGCTGGGCCTGGGCGTAGTCGTCGTAGACCGCCAGGGACTGCGGGAACTCCAGCGTGAGCGGGTTGCCGGGCTGACGCGGCGAGCCGAAAGGGGTCGGAGTGCTCATGTCCCCAGTCTGCCTCGCGGTCGCCCGGATGCGGCCCGGCGCCGCCCTACCCAATAGACTGCGGGCCATGCCTCGAGTCGTCGTCGACGTCATGCCCAAGCCCGAGATCCTCGACCCGCAGGGCAAGGCGGTGCTCGGCGCCCTGCCGCGGCTCGGCTTCACCGGGGTGACCGAGGTCCGCCAGGGCAAGCGGTTCGAGCTCGAGGTCGCCGAGATCAACGACGGCGTGCTCGCCGACATCGAGAAGCTCGCCGACACGTTCCTGGCCAACACGGTCATCGAGAACTACACCGTCCGGGTGGAGTCGTGAGGATCGGCGTCGTCACCTTCCCGGGCACGCTGGACGACGTCGACGCGCAGCGCGCGGTCCGCATCGGCGGCAACGAGGCGGTCGCGCTGTGGCACGGCGACCACGACCTCAAGGGCGTGGACGCCGTCATCCTCCCGGGCGGCTTCTCGTACGGCGACTACCTGCGCTGCGGCGCGATCTCCCGCTTCTCCCCGGTGATGACCGAGGTGATCGAGGCGGCCGGCAAGGGCCTGCCCGTGCTCGGCATCTGCAACGGCTTCCAGGTGCTGTGCGAGTCGCACCTGCTGCCGGGCGCGCTGATCCGCAACGACCACCGCCGCTTCATCTGCCGCGACCAGCGGCTGCGCATCGAGAACGCCGACACCGCCTGGACCACCGCCTTCGAGCAGGGCCAGGAGATCGTGGTGCCGCTCAAGAACGGCGAGGGCCAGTTCGTCGCCGACGCCGAGACCGTCGCCCGGCTCGAGGGCGAGGGCCGCGTCGTGGCGCGCTACCTCGAGGTCAACCCCAACGGCTCGGTCAACGACATCGCCGGCATCGCCAACGAGGCGGGCAACGTGGTCGGCCTGATGCCGCACCCCGAGCACGCCGTCGAGGAGCTCACCGGGTCCGGCACGGACGGGCTGGGCTTCTTCACCAGTCTCGCGGCGCGGGTGTTCGCCTGATGAACCCGCTCGCGCTGTTCCGCCTCGTGGCGGTGGCCGAAGGCTGCTCCTGGGTCGGCCTGCTCGTCGGCATGTACCTCAAGCGGGTCACCGAGACGACCGAGCTGGGCGTGCAGGTCTTCGGCCCCATCCACGGCGCCCTCTTCGTCGCCTACGGCATCGTCACGCTCGTGGTGTCGGGTGACCAGAAGTGGGGCCCCCGGCGTACGGCGCTGGCGCTCGTCTCCGCGGTCCCGCCGCTGATGACCGTGTGGTTCGACTGGTACGCCGAGCGCCGCGGCTGGATCGCCGACCAGTGGCGCGAGCGCGCCGGGGCCTAGTCTCCTCGTCGCCTAGAACTGCCCGGCCCGCAGCCGGGCCCAGGCGGACTGGGCGACCATGTTGCCCGGCTTGAGGCCGACCCGGCTCTTCCACTCGCGCAGCACTGCCTGCGTGCGCTCGTCCAGCGTGCCGTGCACGGGCAGCCGACCGGACGGCACCGCCGCGTTGAGCGCGCGCTGCAGGTCGCGGACGTGGGCGGACGCGCTGCCGGGCCGCAGGAACGGACGCTGACCGGTGGTCAGCAGCTGCATCCACAGGGAGCGCGTCCACACGGCGTTGACCCGCAAGTGGCGGGCACGGCGCCACGACTTCACCGCGCGCTGGAGCGCGGGCCCGAAGCCCGGCGCGACCTTGCCGCGGTAGCCGGCGCGCTCCTTGAGCAGGCACTTCAGGGCGACGACCTGGTCCTGGGCCGGACGGTAGGAGCCCGAGCGCGGCTTGATGGCGACGTACGCCGGCAGGTCGACGTTGACGCCGCCGCAGTGCCGCTCCGGCGGGGCGACGGCGGGCGTCGGAGCGCCCGGTGCCGGTGCCGGTGCGACCGGTGGGTTCGGGGCGGAGCGCAGGTCGAGGTAGTTGCGGTCGATGTTGATCGTCACGCCGCCCCAGGTCTCGTTGTGGCCGCCCTGAAACTGCTTGATGCGGTTGCCGACCCAGCCGGCGTCGGAGAGGTACTGCGGAGCCGAGGTGTTGGCCTTGCCGTCGTAGCGGGCCAGCCAGATCTGGTCCGGCAGGGCGATGTTGGGCAGCGGGCTGACGCGCTGGCGCTCGAGCAGCTTCATCCCGGAGCCGGCCGAGGAGTAGACGCCGGCGCGGTAGCCGAGCTGCCGGGTCTTGACCGTCCAGGCGGAGAGGAAGCGCAGCGCCGACTCGCGGCAGTGCACCTTCCCGTAGTCGAAGCCTTCGAGGTCGTAGAAGATCGTCGAGCCCTTGGTCAGGCCGAGCCGGCCTGCGTCGGTGGCGTTCTTGACCGCCTCGGCCGCACCCTGCTGGCGGGCCTTGGCGTAGTCGCCGGTGGCGTTGGCCGCGATGCGGAAGTCGTCGCTGTAGCGAGGGAAGCGCGGCTGGCAGGAGGCCTGCGGGCCGAGCGCGATCGGCAGCAGGTGCCAGCCGCGGGCGAGCTGGGTGGCGACCCAGGTCGCGTTGAGGTGGGTCTGGTAGCGGCACGCGCGCGAGTCGCCGGAGATGTAGATGCCGACCGCCCGGAACGGCGAGGCCTTCAGCCAGGCGTCCATCGCCTTCTGGCTCGGCGCCTGGCACTGGTCGAACCCGAGGCCGGTGAAGACGCCGGGCGTCACGGGGTTCGCGCCGGTGACGACGGCCTGCTCAGGGCCGGCGGCGTCGCGCGGCACGAGGAGGGCGGTGGCCGCGACGACGCCGGCGACCGCCGTCGCGACGGCCAGGGCGAGCCGCGAGCGCAGCGAGGACGGACGGCGGGTCATGGGTGCTCCTGGGGAAGTGGCGACGTGGGGCGCTGTGAGCGGGCGCCGCTGGCACTTTAACCTCGCAGGTCACACCAGTCACAGGTGCCACAGCGAACTACCCGTCTGTAATTCCGCCCGGCTGCTGCGGAGCGAGGGCGGAGAGCGCGTCGAGCACCCGCGCCAGTCCGAACTCCCACGCCATGCCGGCGTCGTGCGCGGCGTCCATCGCGGCCCCCGCGGCGGCACCGACACGGCGCGCGAGGGGGAAGTCGCCGCCGAGGTACGCCGCCAGCCGGACGCTCCACGTCGGCCAGTGCTCCGCCAGCTCGCCCGCCCGCGGGTCCGGGCGGAGCGCGCGGGCGCTGGCCCGCACGAAGTCGAGGACGAACGTCAACGCGGCGTCCCGGGTGACGTCGTCGAGTCCGAGCGGGTAGAGCGCGGCCAGCTCGGCGTCGTACTTCGCGATCGTGCCCGGCCCCAGTGCGCTGCGCTGGTCGGTCACGTCGAGCAGCCACGGATGGGCGCCGAGGTGGGCGAGGTTGGCCTCCGCCACGCTCCGGACGCGACGACGCCAGCCCCCCTGGCCGTAGGAGGGTCGCTCCATGCCGGCGTGGACCGCGTCGACCATGAGCACGAGCAGGTCGTCGCGACTGTTGACGTGCGTGTAGACCGACATGGTCGACACGCCCAGCTCCTCGGCGAGACGCCGGATCGTGAGGGTCGCCAGTCCGTCGCGGTCGGCCAGCGCGACGGCCGCCTCGACCACCGAACCCGTCGTCACCCGGGCGCGCGGCCCGCGCTGCCCGCGAGCCGGCGCGGCCGGATGGTCGCGCCAGAGCAGGTCGATGAGGTCGCGCGGCATCGGTCCTCCCTCGGTCTCGTCGGTGCGGGCGGAATCATTTCATAACAGTGTACGTTGTACGGCGTACAAGGTTAATTGGAGTAAGGAGCCACATGCACATCAACCGGACCGCGCTGTCCCTCAACGTTCCCGACGTCGAGGCGTCGGCACGCTTCGCCCGGGACCACTTCGGCTTCACCCAGGCGATGGCCGCCGAGGGCTTCGTCTCGCTGGAGCACTCCTCGGCCGGGCTCAACCTGGTGTTCCTGCGGACCGGGCTGGAGTCCTTCCGGCCGCCGGAGATCGCCGGCTCGGCAGGGCAGGGGATGCTGCTGGCGTTCGTCGTCGACGGCATCGACGACCACTTCGCCCAGATCTCCGCCGCCGGGGCGACCGTGGTGACGCCGCCCGAGACCGAGCCCTGGGGTGAGCGCTACTGCCAGTTCGCCGACGACAACGGGATCGTCTGGCAGCTCGTCGAGTGGGTGGGTGAGCCGGCCTGACCGGACCGGGGCGTACGGCGGCCGCCGTACGCCCCGTCCACGTGGCCTCGCCGACTCGGAGCCGAGCGGTGGGCGACGGTAGGATCGACCTCCGTGACCGCGACGCAGCAGCCGCAGGCAGCCAAGCTCGACACCGTGGCCGTGGCCGCCGTCGATCCCGACCGCGAGCAGCCGTGGGCCGACCTCGGTCTCAAGGCCGACGAGTACGACCGGATCCGGGAGATCCTGGGCCGTCGCCCCACGTCGTCGGAGCTGGCGATGTACTCCGTGATGTGGTCGGAGCACTGCTCCTACAAGTCCTCCAAGGTGCACCTGCGCCAGTTCGGCGACATCCCGCAGCACACGCCGGCCGGTGAGATGCTCGCCGGCATCGGCGAGAACGCCGGCGTCATCGACATCGGGCAGGGCTACGCCGTCACGTTCAAGGTCGAGTCGCACAACCACCCGTCGTACGTCGAGCCCTACCAGGGCGCCGCGACCGGCATCGGCGGCATCGTCCGCGACATCCTCGCCATGGGTGCGCGCCCGGTCGCCGTCATGGACCCGCTGCGGTTCGGCCCGCTCGACGCCGAGGACACCCACCGGGTGCTGCCGGGGATCGTGGCCGGCGTCGGCGGCTACGGCAACTGCCTCGGCCTTCCCAACATCGGCGGCGAGGCCGTCTTTGACGAGACCTACCTCGGCAACCCGCTCGTGAACGCGCTCTGCGTCGGCGTGCTGCGCCACGAGGACCTGCACCTGGCCAAGGCGTCGGGCGCGGGCAACAAGGTGATCCTGTACGGCGCCAAGACCGGCGGCGACGGCATCGGCGGCGTCTCCGTGCTGGCCTCGGAGACCTTCGACGCCGATGGTCCCGCGAAGCGCCCGAGTGTCCAGGTCGGCGACCCGTTCATGGAGAAGCTGCTCATCGAGTGCACCCTCGAGCTCTTCGCCGCCGGCGTGGTCGCCGGCATCCAGGACCTCGGCGGCGCCGGCCTGTCCTGCGCGACCTCCGAGCTCGCCTCGGCCGGTGACGGCGGCATGCACGTCGAGCTCGACCGGGTGCCGCTGCGCGACTCCACGCTGGCTCCGGAGGAGATCCTCATGAGCGAGTCGCAGGAGCGGATGATGGCCGTCGTCGAGCCGGGTGACGTCGCGGCGTTCCTCGACATCTGCGCCAAGTGGGAGGTCGACGCCGCGATCATCGGCGAGGTCACCGACACCGGCCGCCTCGTCATCGACTGGCACGGCGAGACCGTCGTCGACGTGCCGCCGCGGACCGTCGCCCACGACGGCCCGGTCTACGAGCGGCCCTACGCGCGCCCCGACTGGCAGGACGGGCTCCAGGCCGACGCCGCCGAGGCGCTGCCGCGGCCCTCGTCGCCGGCGGAGCTGCGGGAGACGTGGCTGCGGCTGGTCGCCTCGCCGAACCTGTGCGACAAGTCGTGGATCACGCGGCAGTACGACCACTACGTCCGCGGCAACACCGTCCTGGCGCAGCCGGCCGACAGCGGCATGATCCGCGTCGACGAGTCGACCAACCTGGGCGTGTCGGTCTCCACCGACTGCAACGGCCGGTTCGCCAAGCTCGACCCGTACGCCGGCGCGCAGCTGGCGCTCGCCGAGTCCTACCGCAACGTCGCGACCGGCGGCGCCACCCCGCTGGCGATCTCCGACTGCCTCAACTTCGGCTCGCCGGAGGACCCGGCGGTCATGTGGCAGTTCGCCGAGGCCTGCCGCGGGCTCAAGGACGCCTGCGTCGAGCTCGGCATCCCGGTCACCGGCGGCAACGTCTCGCTCTACAACCAGACCGGCGAGACGGCGATCCTGCCGACGCCGGTGGTCGCGGTCCTCGGCGTGATCGACGACGTCACCCGGCGTACCCCCTCGGCGTTCCAGGCCGCCGGCGAGCGCATCTTCGTACTCGGCGAGACCCGCGAGGAGCTGTCCGGCTCGGAGTGGGCGCACGTCGTCCACGGCCACCTCGGCGGCCGCCCGCCCGCGGTCGACCTGGCGCACGAGAAGGCGTTGGCCGAGCTGCTCCGTGAGGGTGTCGGCCTGCTGACGTCCGCTCACGACCTCTCCGACGGCGGTCTGGCCCAGGCGCTGGCCGAGTCGGCGATGGTCGCCGGCATCGGCGCCGAGGTCGCGCTCGCGCCCGCCTTCGAGGACCCGTTCGTGGCGCTCTTCTCCGAGACGGCCGGCCGGGTGCTCGTGACGACGCACCTGCACGACGGCGACGCGCTGCTGCGGCTGGCCTCGAAGCACGGCATCGTCGTCACCGAGATCGGCGTGACCGGCGGTGACGTCCTCAAGGTCGAGTCCCAGCCCGGCTCCGCCATCGAGCTCCCGCTGTCCGAGCTCACCGAGGCCTGGACCGCCACCCTCCCCAACGCCCTCGCCTGAGACGTCGAATCCCGGGTCCTGGCCCCGCGAATCCCGGGTCCTGGCCCCGCGAATCCCGGGTTCTGGCCCCGCGAGTCGGGGGTCGTGGCCCCCTTGAACTCCGCGAGACTCGACGGGCCACGACCCGCAACTCGACGGGCCACGAGGCGGGACTCAACGGGCCACGGGGCGGGACTCAACGGGCCATGAGGCGGGTTTCGACGCGCCAGGTGGCGGGCTTGGGGACGGAGCGGACCGAGCGGGACAAGGTCGGGATGAGGGCGACGGCGGCGGAGAGGCCGCCGAGGACGAGCATGGCGTCGCGACCGCCGAGCACGTCGAGGAGTACGCCGGCCAGCAGCGGTGCCAGCGGCATGGATGCCATCGACACGAACTGCATGGCCGACTGCACCCGGCCGATCAGCTCCGGCGGCGTCACGGCCATCCGGTAGGAGCTGACGCCGGCGTTGCCGGCCGGGTTGAGGAACAGTCCGAAGGCGAGCGCCGCCGCGATCACCACGGGCGTGTTCCACAGCGCCATCGGAACGGCCAGCGGCACGAAGCTCCACGCGATGAGCACCGTGAGCCGGCCCGTCGGGAGGGCCTCGATCAGGCGCGGCGCGACCAGGGCGCCGAGGATGCCGAAGACGCCGGCCGCCGTCTCGACGAGTCCGATGTGGAGCGGGTCGGTGCCACCCTCGATCAGGCGCAGCACGGCGACGAAGAACAGCGCGTTGACGGCCAGGTTCGTCAGCGGTGACCAGATGAGCAGCACTCGGAAGAACGGCCGGGCCCAGGTGAACCGCAGCCCGGTGCGCAGGTCGGCGGTGAGCCGACGTCGCGGCTCGGTGGTGGACACGGTGGCAGGCATGGGGGAGAGGTCGGCTCGGATCCGGCCGAGCAGCACCCACGCGACGGCGTACGAGACGGCGTCGGCGGCGAACGGCAGCCAGCGGGTCACGCCGTATAGCGCGCCGCCGAGCGGCGCTCCGACCAGTGCGGCGACGTGCTGACGCGCCTGGTTCTGGCTCAGCGCGGTGGGGAGCTGCTCGTCGGCGACGACGGTGCGGATCGCCGACATCTCGGAGGGGGAGAAGAGTCCCGCGCCGATCCCGGTGAGCAGCGCCGCGGCGAGCAGGTGCGGCAGGGTCAGCGCGCCGACCGCCGCGGTCAGCGCGAGCGACGCGTAGACGACCACGCCCACCGCGCTCGAGGTGCGCATGACGCGGCCGCGGTGCAGCCGGTCGGCGAGCACGCCCGCGGGCAGGAGCGCACCCGCCATGCCGAGCAGGTAGGCCGCTTCCGCGGCGGCCGCCCACAGGGCCGATCCCGTCATCGCGAAGGCGACCAGCGGGAAGACGAAGGTGCTGACTCGGCTGCCGAGCTCGGAGATCGTCTGGCCGATCCACAGCACGGTGAAGTCGTGGTTGCGTGCCAGCGCGCGGAAGCCGGTGTCCGGGTGGTCGACGACGGTCGTCATATCCGCACCGTATGTTGCGCAACAACAGTTGCGCAATAGGACGTGCGCAACTTGCTAGGGTGCGGCCATGGCGAGGTACGACGACCCGCGGATCCTCCGCGCGATCGCCCACCCGGTGCGCAACCGGATCCTGTCCGAGCTCTACGCCGTCGGGTCGCTACGTGCCGCCGACATCGCCCGCGAGCTCGACGTCCCGGCCAACCAGGCGAGCTTCCACCTGCGCCAGCTCGCGAAGTACGGCCTGGTCGAGGAGGCCCCCGAGGAGGCTCGCGACCGTCGCGACCGGGTGTGGCGCCTGGCGGACCCCAGCGGCATCTCGTTCCGGACCAAGGACGTCGAGACGCAGCCGGGTGGCAAGGCGGCGGTCGGCGTCTTCCGGCGCCAGGCACGCGCCTGGGGTCACCGGCTGGTCGAGAGCGCGTACGCCGAGGAGCCGCTCCCCGAGGACCAGAACCGCACGATCTCCGACTGGTCGCTGCGGCTGACGCGGGAGGAGGTTGACGAGCTCAGCGGCGAGCTCGACCGGCTGGTGCAGTCGTGGCGGGACCGCACCCAGGGCGACGGAGGCGGCCGCACGACGTACTCCCTGTTCGCCGTCCTGCAGCCCTATCCCGAGGTGCCCGAGGACTCAGGCACCTGACCGTTCCAACCGGTCTCCGGCGTGTCGCGGTTGGAGAAGTCAGGTGCCCGCGGCGGACCCGGTCAGCTGAACAGGTCGCCGATGATCCCGCCGGAGCCGCCCTTGGACTGACCCTGGGTGACCGGGGCCCACTCCGAGGGCTGCACGACGACGAAGCCGGGGCCGTGGAAGGCGTACTGGAACGCCTCGCCGGTGCCGCCGCGCAGCAGCGACTTCATGTTCATGCTGGACACGACCTGCGGGACCAGGTTGGCCGACCAGGCGACGCAGGCCTGCACGTCGACGTACGTCGGCTGCTGGCTGCAGTCGAGGACGACCGGTGCGCCGACGGTGCACAGCGCGACCGGGCCGGTGCCGGAGACGGTCGTGTTGAACAGCCCGCCGGCCATCATCCCGGCGCCCTGGACGCGGTTGATGTCCCACGACAGCGCCGCGTCGAAGGCGAGCAGGTTGCGGCCGTTGACGCTGATGCCGTCGCCGGTGAGCTCGACGACGTAGACGTAGCCGGCCTCGTTGGCGAAGAAGACCTCGCCCTGCCCGGAGACCCGCATCAGCGGGACGTCCTCGCTGGTGAGGACCTTCTTCAGCAGCTTGCCGACGCTGCCGGCCTTCTCGTGGTCGAACCGCACCTGGCCCTGGTAGGCCACCATCGCGCCCTTGACCGACAGCACGTCGGGCCCCAGCGCGACCCGCAGCAGCTGCGGGTTCTGGAGGGCGAACCGGCCGCCCTCCACCTCGAGGTTGGCCTGGCCGAAGAGGTCACTCTGCATGGGGGTGAGCCTAGGGGGCCGCGCCGGGCCCCTCTATCGTTTTCGTGTGCCCGCGCGACTCAAGCCAGCCGATCCCGCCGAGGTGCGGGCGGCGCTCGCGAGGGTGGCCGACGGCGCCGCGGAGAAGGCCGACCTCCGACTGCTGACCAAGCACTTCCTGGCGCTGCTCGAGGCCAAGGCGCCGGGGCGGTCGGTGGAGGTCCGGGTGCCGCCGTACGCCGCGGTGCAGTGCGTCCCCGGCGTGCGCCACACCCGGGGCACCCCGCCGGCCGTCGTCGAGACCGACGCGACCACCTGGCTCGCGCTCGCCACGGGGACGCTCGACTGGCAGGACGCGGTCGGCCAGGGCCGGATCAGCGCCAGCGGCGAGCGGGCCGACCTGGCGCCGTACCTCCCGCTGGGGTGACCTGACGAGGTCGGTCCCGGGCCCCGTCGGAGGCTCCGGGAGCGCCGCTTAGGGTGGAGCCATGACGCTCAGCTCCTCCGAGATCCGCAGCCGTGTCGACGCCGTCCTGCCCGGTGTCCGCCAGGACCTGGAGGACCTGGTCCGCATCCAGTCCGTCAGCGCCGACCCCGAGCGGCTGGGCGAGGTCGAGCGGAGTGCTCAGCGGACGGCCGAGCTCTTCGCGGCCGAGGGCGTCGACGTCGAGATCGTGCGGGCCTTCGACGGCGCTCCGCCGGCGGTGATCGGCGAGAAGCCGGGTCCCGAAGGCGCCCCGACGGTCCTGCTCTACGCGCACCACGACGTGCAGCCCGAGAACGACCACGCCGATTGGGACTCCCCGCCGTGGGAGCCGACCGTCCGCGCCGACGGGTGCGGTGACCTCCGCCTCTACGCCCGCGGCGCGGCCGACGACAAGGCCGGCATCCTCAGCCACGTGGCGGCGCTGCGCGCGTTCGGCGACGACCTGCCGGTCACCGTCCGGCTCTTCATCGAGGGCGAGGAGGAGGTCGGCTCCGACACCCTCCCGGCGCTGCTCACGCAGTACGCCGACCGGCTGGCCGCCGACGTCATCGTGATCGCCGACTCCGGCAACTGGGACATCGGCGTCCCGGCGCTGACCACCAGCCTGCGCGGCCTGGTCCGCCTCGACGTCGAGGTCCGCACCCTCACCCACGCCGTCCACTCGGGCATGTGGGGTGGCCTCGTCCCCGACGCCGTGATGACGCTGGCACGCCTGCTCAGCACCCTGCACGACGACCGCGGCAGCGTGGCGGTGGCCGGGCTGCACGGCGGGCCGGCCGCTGACGTTGAGTACCCCGAGGAGCGGCTGCGCGCCGAGTCGGGCGCGGCGCCCGGCATCGAGTGGATCGGCACCGGGTCGACCGTCGAGCGGCTGTGGACGCAGCCGGCGATCTCCATCACCGGCCTCGACGCCCCCAAGGTCGCGGGCGCGTCGAACACGCTGGTCCCGGCCGCCCGCGCCCGCATCTCGATGCGGATCGCGCCGGGCGACACGACCGCGAACGCGCTCGCGTGCCTGCAGGCGCACCTGGAGAAGCACGTCCCGTGGGGGGCGACCCTGACCTGCACGGTCGTCGACACCGGCGAGGCCACCCGGATCGAGGCCAGCGGGCCGGCGTACGACGCCGCGCGGGCCGCCTTCACCGAGGCCTGGGACGGGACCGCGCCGATCGACATGGGCGTCGGCGGCTCGATCCCGTTCATCGCGGAGTTCCTCGAGGCCTTCCCGGCCGCCAGCGTGCTGGTCACCGGAGTGGAGGACCCCGACACCCGTGCCCACGGCGCCAACGAGGGCCTGCACCTGGCGGAGTTCGCCAAGGTCGTTCTCGCCGAGACGCTGCTGCTGCGCAATCTCGCGCCTGACGCCTGACGCCTGACGCCGGGTCAGCGCGCGGGCAGCAGCACCCGGAACGCGCTGCCGCATCCGAGCTCCGACTCGACGGTCACCCGGCCGCGGTGGCGGCGCACGATCCGGTCCACGATCGTGAGCCCCAGGCCGGTGCCGGGCTGCTCGAGCGCGGCGGGGTTCGTGGAGCGGAAGAACTCGGTGAACAGCTCGGCCTGGTCGGCCTCGGAGATGCCGATGCCCTCGTCGATGACGCTCAGCTCGACCTCGTGGGGCTCCCCGTGGCGCAGCCGGACGGTCACGGGCGAGTCGGCCGGGCTGTACTTCAGCGCGTTGCTGACCAGGTTCACCACGACGATCTCGATGCCGTGCGCGTTGCCGATGACCGGCACCGGCTCCTCCGGCAGCTCGAGCCGGACCCGGGAGCGCCCGGCGCCGGCACCCTCCAAGGCGTGGCCGACGGCGGTCTCGACCAGGTCGGTGACCTCGATCGGCTCGACCGGGTAGGCGTTGGGATCGGCCGTGCTCGCCAGGAGCAGCAGCTCCTCCACCAGCGTGCTGAGCCGGTGGACGCCGCGGTCCATCGCCGCCAGCGAGCGGCGTAGGCCGGCGTCCGCCGCGGGGTCCGTGGGCCCGGTCAGCTCCGAGGACAGCTGGGTGGCCTCGTCGAGGTTGGCCCGTACGGCGGCGATGGGGTTCTTCAGCTCGTGCGCGACCGTGGCGATCAGCCGGCTCTTGTAGGCGTCGACCTCGCGCAGCTCCTCGGTCGCCTGGCGCTCCAGCCCGAGCGCCCGGCTGATGCTGAGGATGCGGCCGAGGTCGCGTCCGATCTCCTGGACCACCGAGCACTCGATCTCGGTCCACGGGGGCGCGCCGGCGACGCGGTACATCGCGAGCGCGCCGAGACACTGGTCGCCGGCCCCGAGCGGCGCGATGAGGATGGACTCCAGCCCGCTCTCCTCGATGTAGGCGCGGACCAGCGCGCGGTCGGCGTCGGCGCCGTCGGAGTTCACCGTCTGGGTCCGGCCCAGCACCGCGACCTGCTGCTGGCGCCACAGTCGCTCGGCGGCGATCCGGCCGATCCGGGTGAGGCTCGGGCTGTGCTGGAGCCCGGACGCGCTGCCGGCGTCGAGGAGCAGGTGCCGGTCGGTCGACTCGAAGACCGTGCCGCGCAGCGCCGTCAGGCCGAAGGCGGAGAGCAGGTCGTCGGCGATGTCGCGCAGGGCCGCCTCCGGGGACTTGCTCTGCGCGGCCCGGCCCAGCACCTCGCGGGCGGCCTCGGCCAGCCGCACCCGCTCGTTGAGGTCGGAGCGCTCGATCGCGGTGAGCAGCACCCGGGCCGCCTGGGCGGCGTACTGCTGCAGCAGCGGTCGGCGCTCCGGGGTGGGGATGAGGCCGTCGGTCGGGCCGTCCAGCGCCATCAGGCCGCGCAGCCGGCCGTCGTCGTCGCGCACCGGCACCAGCAGCATGTCGTCGGGATGCCACTCGCTGCCGTCGTACGGCATGTCCACGCGCCAGCCGACCTGCTCCAGCCCGGAGCGGGTGTGCGGGACGTACTTCAGGACGCCCCAGTCGTCGGCCTGGGCGAGGACCAGCTCTTCCAGCACGCTGACCGGAATGGTCCGGCCCAGGATCTCGTCGACTCCCAGGATCTCGCCGGACGCCGTGATGACCCGCTCGATGCCGGCGACGGCGACCGTGACGAGATGGTCGCCGCGCACCACGTTGATCGAGGCGGCGAGGAAGCCGCCGAAGACGCACATGCTCTCCGCGGCCAGGCGCAGGGAGTGCCCCATCGTGGCGTCGGACCAGTCGCTCGCGCTCCACGAGGTCGGGGAGGAGGTCGGGTCCATCACTGCTCCGCTAGGCCTGGTCCGGCTGCGTCGCCGGAAGGAGGACCCGGAAGGTGCTCCCGTGCCCGAGCTCCGAGCGTACGTCGATCCGGCCGGCGTGGCGCCGCACGATCCGGTCGACGATGGCCAGCCCCAGTCCGGTCCCCGGCTGTGCGAGCACCTGGGGATCGCTGGAGCGGAAGAACTCGTTGAACAGCAGCTCCTGATCCTCCTTCGCGATCCCGATGCCCTGATCCGAGACGACCAGCTCGATGTCCTCGCCGACCCGGCGCAGGCCGATCTGGATGGCCCGTCCCTCCGGCGTGTACTTGAGCGCGTTGCTGACGAGGTTGACCACCACCCGGTCCAGCTCGGTGGGATCCCCCAGTACCGTCATCGGCTCCCAGGGGGACGCCTTGACCTGAATCGCGACGTCGCGCTGCGCGGCGGCCGCCTCGGTCAGCTCGCAGACCTCCCGGACGAGCGGGACCAGGTCGACCACCTGGGAGCGGAACGGCGTGCTGGGGTCGCCGACGCGGGAGAGCAGCAGCAGGTCGTCGACGATGCGGACCATCCGCTGGGCGGCGCGGTCGACGTTGCGCAGTGCCCGGGTGAGGGTGACGTCGTCGGCCTGCCCGACCTCCTCCACGATCTCCAGGTTGCCCAGCAGCGCCGTGAGCGGGTTCTTCAGCTCGTGGGAGACCATCGCGATCAGCTGGCTCTTGTAGCTGTCCACGGTGCGCAGCTCGCGCACGGTGTCCCGCTCGCGCTGGAAGGCCTTCGCGTTGAGCATCAGCTGGCCCAGGTCACGGCCGATGTCGGCGGCGGCGCTCATCTCGGCGGCCGTCCACCGTGGCGCGCCCGCTGCCCGCACGAGCGTCAGCGCGCCCAGGCAGTCGTCGCCGGCGCCGAGGGGGACCAGTGCGACCGAGCTCAGGTCGTGCTGCGCTGCCCAGGCGCGTACGTCGGCGTCGTCGGCGTCGCCGGGCAGGTTGACCAGCTCGTCGGCGTAGATGACGCCCATCTGCCGGTCGGCCCACAGCCGGCGCGCCTGCCGCTCGGCGATCGCGCCCATCACCGGCCGGCGGGGCACGTCGGCGCCCGCGCTCGCCAGCACCGGGGCCGGCTCGCTCGCGTTGCACTCGAAGACGCGCGCCCACAGCGCGGTCAGGCCGAAGCAGCCGAGCAGGTCGTCGCCGATCCGGTTGAGCAGCGCCTCCAGCGAGAGCTCGCGGGAGGCGGTCCGGATCACCTCCCGGGTCGCCTCGGCGAGCTGGGCCCGCCGCTCCAGTCGTCCGCGCTCGATGGCGGTCACGATCGCGCGGCCGGTCAGTTCGGCGTACCCCTCGAGCACCGCGCGCTGCTGGGCGTCGGGTCGCCGACCCGTCCCGGGCAGGTCGACCGAGAGGGTCGCGCACAGGGCTCCGCGCTCGTCGTAGAACGGCGCGATCAGCAGGTCGAGCGGGTGCCAGCCGTCGGTCTCCTGCGTGGGCGCGATGTCGGGCACCCAGCCCCAGGTGTAGACGTCGGGGTCGATCCGCTCGTGGGGGACGAACTTGAACAGCCCCCAGTCGTCGGCCTTCGCCAGCTCGTCGTAGAGCCGCTGCACCGGCGTCGCGGTGCCCTCCAGCTCCGCGCGGGCCGCGTCACTGCCCGAGACGACCGCGGTGTGGAGCCGGCCGTCGTCCCCGATCAGCCGGATCGCGGCCGCGCCGAAGCCCACCAGCCGGGTGATCCCGTCGGCGAGCAGCTGGAGCGTGGCACGCGTGAACTCGTCGTGCCAGGCGCCGGCGGGCGGAAGCGGTGGGATGGTCATGGCGTCGCGTCTTCTGGGATGCGGATAGGTGCTGTGACGTCCCGAGTGCCTCGGCTGAGACAGTGCATGGGGTGCGCCGCGACACACGGGCTCCCACGGCCGACGCGGCCCGCGGAATCGGCGTACGACGATCTCCGCCCGTAGGATAGCCCGGTGCCCTACGTGAGCAGTCGTGGAGTCGTGCACACCGGACCGCCCGCCGGCGACGGCCGGCTCACCACGGCACTCGACCCCCAGGACCAGGGTCCTCAGGACCAGTGCGGCGTGTTCGGCGTGTGGGCGCCGGGCGAGGAGGTCGCGAAGCTGACCTACTTCGGCCTCTACTCGCTGCAGCACCGCGGCCAGGAGTCCGCCGGCATCGCGGTGAGCAACGGCCGCCAGATCCTCGTCTACAAGGACATGGGCCTGGTCTCGCAGGTCTTCGACGAGACCACCCTGGACTCCCTGCAGGGCCACATGGCCATCGGGCATGCCCGCTACTCCACGACCGGAGCGAGCACCTGGCAGAACGCCCAGCCGACCTTCCGCCCCACCGCGGGCGGCTCCCTGGCACTGGGGCACAACGGCAACCTGATCAACACCCACGAGCTGCGCGAGATGGTCGACCGGCTGCCCGGTCCCGTCGACGAGCTCGAGCTCAAGCACCGCGGCCACGCGCCGGCGTCCACCAATGACACCAGCCTGCTCACCGAGCTGCTCGCCCACCACCCCGACCAGAGCCTCGAGGATCGGGCGGTCGAGCTGCTGCCCCAGGTCCGCGGCGCCTTCTGCCTGGTCTGGATGGACGAGACCACGCTGTACGCCGCCCGCGACCCGCAGGGCATCCGGCCGCTCGTGCTCGGCCGGCTCGACCGCGGCTGGGTCGTCGCCTCGGAGGACGCCGCGCTCGCCACCGTCGGCGCGAGCATCGTGCGCGAGGTCGAGCCGGGCGAGCTGATCGCGATCGACGCCGACGGGCTGCGCTCGCGGAAGTTCGCCGAGCCGGCCCGCAAGGGCTGCGTCTTCGAGTACGTCTACCTCGCCCGACCCGACGCGACCATCGCCGGCCGCGGCGTGCACGAGGCCCGGGTCGCGATGGGGCGCCAGCTGGCCCGGGAGTTCCCGGTCGAGGCCGACCTGGTGATGCCGGTGCCGGAGTCCGGCACCCCGGCGGCGACCGGGTACGCCGAGGAGTCCGGCATCCCGTTCGGTCAGGGGTTCGTGAAGAACTCCTACGTCGGCCGCACCTTCATCCAGCCCTCGCAGACGCTGCGCCAGCTCGGCATCCGGCTCAAGCTCAACGCGCTCGAGCACATGATCCGCGGCAAGCGCATCGTGGTCGTGGACGACTCGATCGTGCGTGGCAACACCCAGCGGGCGCAGGTCCGGATGCTGCGTGAGGCCGGTGCGACCGAGGTTCACGTGCGGATCTCCAGCCCCCCGGTGAAATGGCCCTGCTTCTACGGCATCGACTTCGCGACCCGCGCCGAGCTGATCGCCAACGGTCTCGACGTCGACGAGATCGCGTCCTCGATCGGCGCCGACAGCCTCGGCTACATCTCCCTCGACGGCATGATCGAGGCGACCGGCCAGCCGCAGGACCAGCTGTGCACCGCCTGCTTCACCGGCACCTACCCCGTGGAGCTGCCGGACGAGAGCCTGCTCGGGAAGCACCTGCTCGAGGTGAGCCTCCAGGCCCCGACGATGGGCAAGGCACTGCCCGTCCTGAACAACCCCTGAGGATCTGACGTGACGAACGCCTACGCCGCCGCCGGTGTCGACATCGAGGCCGCCGACCGGGCCATCGACCTGATGAAGGAGTGGGTCGAGAAGGCCCGCCGTCCGGAGATGATGGGCGGTCTCGGCGGCTTCGCCGGCCTCTTCGACGCCAGTGCCCTGACGGCGTACCGGCGGCCGCTGCTGGCCACCTCCACCGACGGCGTCGGCACCAAGGTCGCCATCGCCCAGCGGATGGACGTCCACGACACGATCGGGTTCGACCTGGTCGGCATGGTCGTCGACGACCTCGTGGTCTGCGGCGCGGAGCCGCTGTTCATGACCGACTACATCGCGACCGGCAAGGTCGTGCCGGAGCGGATCGCCGCCATCGTCAAGGGCATCGCGGAGGCGTGCGTGGAGGCCGGTACCGCGCTGGTCGGCGGCGAGACCGCCGAGCACCCCGGCCTGCTGGCTCCCGACGAGTACGACGTCGCCGGCGCCACGACCGGGGTCGTCGAGGCCGACCAGCTCCTGGGTGCGCACCTGGTGCGGCCCGGCGACGTGGTGGTCGCGATGGCCTCCAGCGGCCTGCACTCCAACGGCTACTCCCTGGTCCGGCACGTGCTGCTCAACCAGGACGGCCCCGGCCGGATGGGCCTGGAGGAGCACGTCGAGGAGTTCGGGCGGACCCTCGGCGAGGAGCTGCTCACGCCGACGAGGATCTACGCCAAGGCCTGCCTCAAGGTCGCCCGCGAGACCGGCCTGGCCGGCACCCACGCGATGTCGCACGTCACCGGTGGCGGCCTGGCGGCCAACCTGGAGCGGGTGATGCCGCCCGAGCTCACCGCCACCGTCGAGCGCGGCACGTGGACGCCCGCGCCCGTCTTCGACCTGGTCCGCCGCGTCGGCGACGTGCCGCAGCCGGACCTGGAGGCCACCCTCAACATGGGTGTCGGCATGGTCGCGCTGACCGCCGCCTCGGCCGCCGACCAGGTCATCGCGCTGCTCGAGGAGCAGGGCATCGCGGCGTGGGTCGCGGGGGCCGTCACGGCCGCCGAGGAGGGCCTGGAGGGCAAGGTCCGACTGGTCGGCCAGCACCCCGGGTGGTGACGTTCGCCGCGGGCGAACGCAAAACGGGACCCTCGGTGTGCGGGAAGCGGAGCCAGCAGGTACCGTTGCCCCCACGAGACACCTTTCAGACAGCCCGGGAGCCACGGTGCCCCGGCCAAGTGCGAGGGGGCTGACCCTATGGGGCGCGGCCGAGCGAAAGCCAAGCAGACGAAGGTCGCCCGCGACCTGAAGTACCGCACTCACGAGACGGACTTCGGTGCGCTCGCGAAGGAGCTGCATGGTGGTGACACCGACGATGCCGCTGAGGCGGGGCAGCCCGACGAGTACGACAAGTGGGCTGACTACGCGGGACCCTCGCGCGACTGACCGGTGACCGAGCGGGCGACGACCACGTCGCCGTGGGTCCCGTAGCCGAGCAGTCGGCCGCCGGCCGGTGTGCCGTCGAAGCCGACCAGCAGCAGCTCCTCCCCGACCGGGACGAGCGTCGGCCACGGCAGGTTGGAGTGGTACTCCGCGTCGATCACGCCCTGCTGTCGCAGGTCGAGGTCGAAGACGGGGTACGCCGCGCGCTCGCCCCGGCGACCGTCGCGGCCGTCGCTGGCGAGCACCCGCCACGCGCCGCCAGCCACCGATGGCGGCACCAGCGTGGTGCCCTCCGTGGCGCGCCGCTCGGTCGCGGCCGCCCGTAGCGTCAGCCGGTCCAGGTCGGCTCCGGTCGCGACCACCGGGTGGAAGACGAAGAACCGGCTAGCGCTGACGTAGCCGACGAGCCAGTGGTTCCCCTCGGCCCCGGTGTCGGTGGCCGGCACCCGGACCAGGTGCGGGTCCCACACGCCGACCGAGTGCAGTCCGGTCGTCGGCAGTGGCAGCGGGCGGGTGTCCAGCACGTGCCGCCCGTCGAGCAGGTCGGCGTCGCTGCGGGCGATCTCCACGTGGACCTCGTCGACGGCAGGATCCCGGAACGAGCCCCAGCTGCTGGTCGCCACCAGCCAGGAGTCGCCGTCGCGCACCAGGTGCATCGCCTGGTCGCCGTACACCTTGCCGCCGCGGCGGGCGAAGAGGTCGGCGCGGTGGGTGAGGTCGAGGGTGTCCGGGTCCAGCTCCCAGACGCTGGCGTGCCCGGTCGCGAAGAAGCCGGCGCCGGCACTGGTCGCGGTCAGGAACGGGCGCCCGTCGCGCAGGTACGGCGTACCGTCGGCGTGGCTGACCAGGCGCAGGTCGCGCAGGCCGAGCTGGCCGAAGCCTCCCGCTCGGAGCCGGCGGACGGCGCCCGACGCGCTCACCCGCAGCGACGCCAGCCAGTCCGGGTCGTGCGGGTCGATCTCCCCGTCGAGCAGGTCGAGCAGGTCCACGCGCGCGCGACCCGTCCAGCCGTCCCGGTCGTGGGTGAGCAGCGTCAGCTGCGGACCGGTCAGGATCAGCGCGACGGCGTCGACGTGGGCGCCGCGTCCGACCCGGCCGAACCGGCGGCTCCTGTGCCGCGTCGTGGCGGCACCGGACACCACGAGGCCGGTACGGCGGTCCGGACCGAGGCTGCCGGACATGCGCACCCCGCCGGCCTCCAGCGCGACGGTGGCGGGGCCGGTGACGTCGGCGACCAGCGCGACGTACGGCGCCGGTTGCGGCAGTGCATGTGAGTCGGAGACCGGCCGCGCGCCGGCGGCTTCGAGGTCGAGGTCGAGGTCGACCATGCCGGGAGCCAGCAGGTCCAGCGGACGCAGCCGCCGGGCGACCTCGAAGCGGGGGAGCACCGGCCGAACCTACCCGCTCCCGGCTTCCTGGGGCCTCCCGCACCTCACCGGCTCATCGGCCGACGGGGACCCGGTCTGAGCCGATCGACGGCAACTGCCCTCCCTGGTCCAGACCGAACGGGACGCTTGCGGGCCTTGACGTGACGTCCGCCACGTCGGTGATTACCGTCCGGTACGGAGGAAGGGGAGTATGGGATGGAACTGACAGTGGAGGAGAGTCTCGCCACGCGGCTCGAGATGGACGAGGAAGCGCTCGCTCCGTTCACGACGGCGCTCGACAGCGCCCAGCTGCGGGCGCTCGACTCGATCGTCGAGGCGGCGCTCGTCGCCGAGGACGAGGCGGTTCGGCGGGCGGTCGAGGAGGCCATCGAGGCGGTGCCGTGGCCGGTCCGGTCAGCGGCCCGCGCCATCTTGATGGGGGACTCCTGATGAGCAGCACGCCCCAGCTGGGGTCGCGCCTGGAGATCGCCAAGCTCGCGCAGGCGCTCGGTCGCCAGCCGGCCGAGCTGAGCTACCTCGCAACTGTGCCGGCGCATGCGATCCGCGACCTGCGGCAGCGGCTCACCACCGCGCTCTACGCCCGCAACAACGTCCGGTTCCAGCGGATCGCCAGCCTGACCCGGATGGTTCCGACCGGCGTGTCGGCCACGATCGCGGAGAAGTCGCTCGGCCCGATGCTCAGCGCCCGGGTCGCGGCGATGCTCGAGCCCGATGACGCCGTACGCCTGGCGCGTGCGCTCGAGCCGGACTTCGTCGCCGAGCTCGCGGCCTCGCTGGACCCGGGCCGGATGGCGCCGATCGTCGCGCGGATGCCCGACGACCTGATCGTCGACGTCGGTCGGAGGCTGCTGCGCCGCAAGGAGTACGTCACGGTCGGCCGGCTCGTGCCGATCGTGGCGATGGAGCCGATGCTCGCCGTCATCGAGCTCGTCGGCGGCTACGAGATCCTGCAGGTCGCGCTCTACGTCGACAACCCCGCCGACCTCGAGCGGATCGTCGACGTGCTGCCCGATGAGAAGCTGCGGGCCGTGATCGAGTCGGCCGCCCTGGCGGCCGAGCTCGACGAGGCGGTCATGCTCATCGACGCGCTCTCGCCGCAGGCGATCGCCCGCATCATCGGCCACGTCGTCGAGCAGGACCCGGCGGTGCGGGACCTGTTCGTGCGCACCGTGCACCGGCTCGGCGCGTGGGAGACCGTGCTGACCGGCCTGGCGCTGCTGCCCGCCGACGTGCTCCCGGCGCTGGTCAACCTGCCGGTGACGCTGGATCCGGAGCTGATGACCGCGGTCATCACCACCGCCCGCAAGCTCGAGCTGGGCGCCTGGCTCATGCTGCTGCTGATCACGCTCGACGACGAGCACGCCGACGCGCTCGCGACCGTCGACGTGCTGCAGGACCCCGACATGGTCAGCTGGCTGACGGAGTCGGTCGGCGCCTCGCGCCGGATCACCCGGGCGATCCTGCGCGACCTGGGCGCGGCAGCGTCCTGAGCCGAGAAGCACAGCACCCCCGCCAAGATCCGGCGGGGGTGCTGTGGTGCCTGTGGCCAGGGGCGGGGTCGAACCGCCGACCTACCGATTTTCAGTCGGTCGCTCGTACCAACTGAGCTACCTGGCCAAGCGAGGGGAGAGACTACCCGACGCAGTGGGGTGGTCACGAATCGGCCGCATCCGGCGGTGTCGGATCGGGCGGCCAGGCCCCCGGCGCGACGGTGTGGCCGTACGCCGCGGCCACCAGCACCCGGTCGATGGCCTCGTCGGGCTCGCCCCACGGCAGGTCGGGCTTGACGATCATCAGCGAGGCGATGCCGTGCGCCGCCGCCCACAGGTCCAACGTGGCGGCCAGCGGATCGTGGCCGGGGAAGAGCCCCGCCGCCACGCACTCCGCCACGACGCTGTGGAAGTGGACCCAGGCGCCCTCGGCCAGCATGTCGTCGACGGCCGGCCGGGGACAGGCGTCCATCGTCGCGAGCCGGTAGTGGTCCGGATGGTCCAGCGCGAAGCGGACGTAGGCCCGCCCGAACGCGTGCAGCCGCTCGAGCGGGGTGTCGAAGCCGGCGCCGGCCGCGACCATGGCGCGGTCCAGGTCGGCGAAGACGTCGACCACGACTGCGGTGACGAGCTGCTGCTTGTCCTCGAAGTGGCGGTAGATCGAGGGCGGGGTGACCCCGACCGCGTCGGCCACGGCGCGGATCGAGACCGACTCCGCGGTCGGGGCCGCGGCCATCAGCCGCTTGGCCGCCGCCACGATCTCCTCACGCAGCTGCTCACCGCTGCCGCGCGGGGAGCGGGTACGGCGCAGGGTCATCCCACCTCCTGGCGGACCGGTGTCGGGACCTGGTCATTCTCGCTCAGGCCCCAGCGCCGGTGCAGCCGGGCCAGTGGGCGCGGCGCCCACCAGTTGCCGCGGCCCATCAGCCGCATGAACGAGGGCACCAGGATGCCGCGCACCAGCGTCGCGTCGGCGAGGACGGCGATGGTGAGACCGAGCCCGAACAGCTGCATGAACTGCACGCTGGACGTCACCATCGCGGCGAAGACGATCGCCATCAGCGCCGCCGCGGCCGTCACGATCCGGCCGGTACGGGCCAAGCCGAGGGCGACGGCCCGGGTGTTGGCGTCGTGGCTGCCGTCGGACGCCTCCCACTCCTCCCGGATCCGCGACAGCAGGAAGACCTCGTAGTCCATCGACATCCCGAAGGCGAGGCAGAACATCAACACCACCATGTTGGCCACCAGGTAGCCGGCGCTGGTGAAGCCCAGCAGGCCCGAGAGGTGGCCGTCCTGGAAGACCCACACCATCGCGCCGAAGGTCGCCGACAGGGACAGCAGGTTCAGCACGAGCGCCTTGGCCGGGATCACCACGCTGCCGGTGAACAGGAAGAGCACGACGAAGGTCGCCACGGCGATGAGGAGCAGTGCCAGCGGAAGGGTGTCGGCCAGCCCGCTCATCGCGTCGGCGTTGAACGCCGCCCAGCCGGCCCACAGCACGTCCCACGGCGCGTCGAGGGCGCGTACCTCCTCGACCAGCGTGCGGCCCTGGTCGGAGAAGGGATCGACCGTCGAGGAGAGGTCGAAGCGGACGGCGTCGTCCGCGGCGTAGCCCGCCGGTGCATCGGCCACCTGCCGGCCGTCCACGAAGACGCCGGCCGACGAGGTCACCTGGTCGACGCCGTCGAGGCTGCTGACGTCGGCGGAGTACGCCGCCACGGCGTCCGGATCGGCCGATACGTCGGCCGCCACGCCGTTGAGGGAGCCGGCGGCGTTGAGCGGGAAGTCGCCGCGCAGCTGGTCGCCTACGGAGCGGGCGCTCTGCTCGGTGGTGAGCACGCGGTCATCGGGGTAGCCGAACTCGGCCCGCAGGAAGGGGGACCCGAGGAGCAGCAGGAGGGCCACCACGGCGAGGCCGAAGGCGGTCGGCCGCTTCATCACCCGCATGGCGAGGCGGTACCAGAGCCCGTCCTCGTCCTCGCGGCGGTCCGCCGGCCGCGGCGGGCGGCGCAGCAGCCGTCGCGTCAGCACGCGCAGGTCGAGCGCGTTGATGCGCGTGCCGACCAGCGCGAGGATCGCCGGCAGGACCAGCAGCGACGCGAGCGCCGCGAGCGCGACGACCGCCAGGCCGGCGTACGCGAAGGAGCGCAGGAAGTACATCGGGAAGACCATCAGCGCCGCCAGCGACAGCGCCACCGTGAGGGCCGAGAAGAGCACCGTGCGGCCCGCGGTGCGGACCGTGGTGCGGATCGCGTCGGGCACGTCGCGGCCGTGGCGCAGCTCCTCGCGGTAGCGGCTGACGAGGAAGAGGCTGTAGTCGATGGCGAGCGCCAGGCCGAGCGCCGTGGTCATGTTCATCGCGTAGACGCTGACGTCGGTGAACGCCGCGAAGAGGCGCAGCACGGCCAGCGTCATCAGGATCGCGAAGATGCCGACCGCCAGCGGGACCAGGGAGGCGACCAGGCTGCCGAAGACGAACACCAGCGCCACGGCGGTCAGCGGGATGGCGATCGCCTCGGCGATCAGCAGGTCGTGCTCGGTCTCGCGGTTGACCTGGCTGTAGGTCATCGCCGCGCCGCCGGCGCTGACCTCCACGCCGTCCCGGGTGCCGCTGATGCGCTCGTCGAGGACGCCGGCGCGCTCCGTGGCGACGTCGTCGTCCCCGCGCAGGTGGGCGAGCACCAGGCCGCGGCTGCCGTCGCTGCTGCGCAGCGCCTCGGCCTGGTCCGGCGGCAGGGTCCAGTACGACGACACGTTGACGACCCAGCCGGGCTCCTCGGTGAGCTGGGCGACCACCCGCTCGGCCGCCGCGGCGGCCGCGGGGGAGTCGGCGCCGCCCGGCGCCTCGACGACGAAGACGAGGTTGGCGGGTCCGCCGCCGAACTGCTCGTCGAGCAGCTCGGTGGCCCGGGTCGACTCGGCGTCCTCCACCGTGAACCCGCCCGCCGAAAGGTGGCTGGCGACACCGGAGCCGAAGACGGCGCCCAGGACGAGCAGCACGCCGGCGAGCGCCAGCAGGCGGCGTGGCGCCCGCAGGGCGAGAGAGGCGAGACGGTCGAGCATGGTGGGCTCCTCCCAGAGCGTGGTTAACGGCGATAACGTAACGCCGTTAACCGGACCGGGTCAACGGTTCTCTCCGAGATCTCCGGCGCGCGACCGGGAGCCCCCTCTGGCCCCCCTCTGGGCCCCCTCGGGACCCGCTCGATGTCCGGCATGCGGCGTCGCGGCCACGCAGAGGGGCCAGAGTTGGTTGGATTCCTCCTGTGACCACTCCAGAGTCGGCCCGCGAGGAACTGCTCCGTCTGCGCTCCAGCATCGACAACCTCGATGCCGCCCTCGTGCACCTGCTCGCCGAGCGGTTCAAGTGCACCGAGGCGGTCGGCCGCCTCAAGGCACGCGCCGGCATGCCGCCGGCCGACCCCGGTCGCGAGGCCGTGCAGATCGCTCGCCTCCGCGACCTTGCGGCCAGCTCGGGTCTCGACCCGCGGTTCGCCGAGAAGTTCCTCAACCTCGTCATCAGCGAGGTCATCCAGAACCACCGGCGCTTCCTCGGCCCCGAGGACTGAGCCGCCCGGACCCCGCCAAAAGGTCACCGTGACCCTTGTCGCCGCGGGTGACCTCTTGCAACGGTCACTCGACCCGCGAACGGTCACGGTGACCCTTTGGTGTGGCCGGAGGGCGGTCGGGTCGTCAGCGGGCGAGCAGGCGGAGCTGGGCCTCCACGTCGCCCGGCAGGGTGCGGCGGGACGCGACGGCCCGGTGCAGCCGCGGCACCGCGCGTGCGGCGCCGAGTACGCCGGCCCGGCCGGTGCGCAGCTGCTCGGCCGTGATCGCGGCGACCGCGGGCCAGGGTCGCCGCATCACGGCGGTGAGCAGGGCGTTGCGGACGCCGAGCGCCCGGCGCGACGTCGACGGGGGCCGGGAGGACGACGGGTGGTGGTGAGCGACCACGCTGTCGACGTACGCCAGGCCCCAGCCGGCCGCCGCGAGGTCGAGGGCCAGCCGCTCCTCCTCGCCGAAGAACTCCACGACGGTGTCGAAGCCGCCGGCGTGCAGGAAGGCGTCGCGGCGTACGACGGCGCCGCACGCGACGAACCCCAGGATCGCCGGACCGGGGAGGTCGAGCGGTCGGGGCAGGGGCGAGGAGGACATCTCGGCGCAGACCGGGTCGAGCCGCTCGCCCTCGCCGACGAGCACCCTGGCGGCGAGCACGGCCATCCGGGGGTGGCGCTCCAGCAGCTCCGCGGCGCGGGCCAGCGCACCGGGCGCCCACCACGAGTCGTCGTCGGCGAAGGCGACGTACGGCGTGGTCGCGGCCTGCACGCCGACGTTGCGCGCGACGGCGCCGTGGTTGCGGCCCAGCTCGATCACGGTGACCTCGGGGAAGCGCTCCCGCACCCGCTCGGGGGTGCCGTCGGAGGAGCCGTTGTCGACGAGCACGACCGGCCCGGTGTGGCGCGGCAGCGTCCGCTCCAGGTCGGACCACCGGTCCCGGGTGGCGACGACCGTGGTGACGCTCACCCGGCCAGCCCCGGCAACCCGGTCAGCCCAGTCAACTCGGACAGCAGCGCGTCCCAGTCGTCGAGGAAGCGCTTGAGGCCGTAGTTCTCCAGCGCGTGACGCCGCCCCGCCTGTCCGGCTGCGACGGCGTCGTCGCGGGACTCCAGGAAGTGGCGGGTGGCCTCGACCAGCTCCTCCCGCCGGGTCGTCACCACGCCGGCGTCGGGGGGCACCGCCATCGGGGCCTCCGTCACGCCGAGGACGACGACCGGCATGCCGAGGTGCATCGCCTCCAGCAGCGAGAGCCCGAGGGAGGTCCACCTGCTGGTGTGGACGTACACCCGCCGCTTCGCCAGCTCGGTGTGCATCCGCTCCTGCGGCACGTCCTCGTGCACGGCCAGCCGGTCCGCGCCCAGTCCCAGCTCGTCGGGCAGCAGGGCCGCCCGCATGCCGAACACGTCGACCGGACCCGCCGAGGCGATGTCGGGGATGAGGTCGGTTCCCACCGACCGCCCGCGACGGACCGGGTCGTTGACGACGACGGCCGAGCGGGCCAGCTCGCCGGTGTAGCGGTAGCCGGGGTCGACGATGCCGTGGTCGATGACGAGCGTGCGCGCGCCGGAGCAGTCCCAGAACAGCTCGTTGAAGCCGGTGACGTGGACGACCGGGATCGCCGTCTGCCCGGCCATCGGGTGCCGGGTGTCCGGCACCTGCGGATGACCGTCGAGCGGGGTGTTGTGCTCCAGGTAGACCGCCGGCACGTCGCGGCCCGGCCGCCGTCCCAGCCACTGCTCGGCCAGGTCGATCTCGTGCGGGCGCTGCAGCACCACGACGTTGACGTCCAGCCCGGCCAGCTCCTCGGGCGGCACCTCGCGCACGCTGGCCGGCCAGTCCCAGGTGCGGGCGCGGCCGACGCCGTCGGGCCCCCGGTCGGGGAGCACCGGCACGACGTAGTCGTGGGCACCCTGCACGAACGAAGTCGTCCACGAGCCGTGCACGTGCCAGAGCAGGATCCTCACCCCGCAGGGGTGCCCGCACCGGGTGGCGCTCATGCCCGGCCGAAGGAGAACCGTTTGTCTTCACAGGGCGGGGGAACCGCGACCACATGAAGGTTCTCGGGATCAACGCCCTCTTCCACGACCCCGCGGCCGCCCTCGTCGTCGATGGCGTCACCGTGGCGGCCGCCGAGGAGGAGCGCTTCTCCCGACGCAAGCACGGCAAGCGGCCGGTGCCGTTCGCCGCCTGGGAGCTGCCCGAGCTGGCCGCCCGCTGGTGCCTGAAGGAGGCCGGACTGCGGGTCGAGGACCTCGACGCCGTCACCTACTCCTACGACGTCTCGCTGGCCCGGCCGGCCGACGAGATGGGGCTGCACGACCCGTGGGACCACCTGCGCCAGACCTACGCCGGCCAGGCCGCCGGCTTCCTGGCCACGGCGCTGCCCGGGCTGGACCCGGACCAGGTGCGCACCGTGCCGCACCACGTCGCGCACGGCGCCTCGAGCGCGCTGGCCGCCCCGTACGTCGCCGACGGCTGGGACGAGCCGACCGACGTGCTGGTGCTCGACGGCCGCGGTGAGTGCGCCAGCCACCTCGCCGGCACCTACACGGCCGGCCGGCTCCAGGTGCACCGGACCCAGGAGCTGCCGCACTCGCTCGGGCTGCTCTACGAGGAGCTGACCGAGCACCTCGGCTTCCTGCGCTCCAGCGACGAGTACAAGGTGATGGCGATGGCGTCCTACGGCACGCCGCGCTTCCTCGACGAGATCCGGCAGCGGGTCCGGACCACGGGCGACGGCGGCTTCGCCACCGACAAGGTGGACTGGCAGTCCTTCGCGAAGCGGCTGGAGCCGGGCGAGGAGTGGACCCAGGACCACGCCGACCTGGCCGCCACGGTGCAGCAGCGGCTCGAGGAGGTGCTGCTCGAGCTGGCCGGCTGGCTGCGCGAGCGCACCGGCAGCCGCCGCCTGACCCTGGCCGGCGGCGTCGCCCTGAACTGCGTGGCCAACACCGTCCTCTACGAGCGCAGCGGGTACGACGACATCTGGGTGCAGCCCGCGGCGGGCGACGCCGGCACGGCACTCGGCGGCGCGCTCCACCACGCGGCCGCGTCGGGTGAGCGGCTGCAGCCGATGCCGGGTGCCGACCTGGGCCGCGGCTGGTCCGACGACGAGATCGAGCAGTGGCTGCGCACCGCGCAGGTGCCCTACGAGCGCCCGGTGGACGTGGCCGAGGCGGTCGCGGAGTGCCTGGCCGACGACGGTGTCGTCGCCTGGTTCCAGGGTCGCAGCGAGTACGGCCCGCGGGCGCTCGGACACCGCTCCCTGCTCGCCCACCCGGGGCGCCCGCAGAACCTGGAGCGGCTCAACGACGTCAAGGGCCGCGAGCAGTTCCGCCCGGTCGCCCCGATGGTGCTGCTGGAGCGGGCGCCGCAGATCTTCTCCCGGGGTCCGATCCCGTCGCCGTACATGCTCTTCGTCCACGACGTCGCCGCCCAGTGGCGCGACCGGATCCCGGCCGTCGTCCATGTCGACGGCACCGCCCGCGTGCAGACCGTGGACCCGGACACCGAGCCGCTCGTCGCGCGGATGCTGGCGGGCTTCGAGCGGCGCACCGGTCTCCCGGTCGTCATCAACACCAGCCTCAACACCGCCGGCCGCCCCATGGTCGACGACCCGCGGGACGCGCTGGAGTGCTTCGGGTCCGCGCCGGTGGACCTGCTGGCCATCGGCCCGTTCGTGGTGCGACGCGCCGGCTGGACCGCGCGATGAGCATCGCCACGACGCTGGTCATCCCCACGATGGGGCGTCCGAGCCTGGACCTGCTGCTGGAGTCGCTGGCCGAGCAGGTCGTGCGCGTCGACGCGCCGATCATCCTCGTCGACGACCGGCCCGGCGACGTCCCCGACCTCGCCCCCGGGGGCGCCGATGGGCTCAAGGGGCTCGACGTGCGGGTCGTCCGCTCCGGTGGCGGCGGCCCCGCCCGGGCCCGCAACATCGGCTGGCGGCACGCCCGCACCGAGTGGGTCTCGTTCGTCGACGACGACGTGCTGCCGGCCGAGGACTGGTACGCCGCGCTGCTCGACGACCTCGCCGTCGCGAGCGCGCAGGGAGCCGTCGGGACCTCCGCCCACGTACGCGTCCCGCTGCCGCGCGACCGCCGGCCCACCGACTGGGAGCGCGGCACCCACGGCCTGGAGACCAGCCGCTGGATCACCGCCGACCTCAGCTACCGGCGCGACGCCGTCGCCGCCGTGGGCGGCTTCGACGAGCGGTTCCCGCGGGCGTTCCGGGAGGACGCCGACCTCGCGCTGCGCCTGGGCGCGACCCTCGACGCGGACAGTCCGATCCTGCAGGGCGCCCGCACCATCACCCACCCCGTCCGGCCCGCGGACGACTGGGCCAGCCTGCGGCAGCAGGCCGGCAACGCCGACGAC